>CAMKQH010000017.1 GCA_946414885.1 uncultured Lachnospiraceae bacterium | reverse complement strand
GAAGAAAAGGAAGAAATTGTTGCCCTGAATGACCGATAGGAAAGAAAAGGGCAACAAAAGCCGAAGAAAAGGAAGAAATTGTTGCCCTGAATGGCCGAAAAGGAAGAAAAGGGCAACAAAAGCTGAAGAAAAGGAAGAAATTGTTGCCCCGAATGGCCAAGACGGAAGAAAAGGGCAACGAAAGCTGAAGAAAAAGACGAAATTGTTGCCCCGAATGGCCAAGGCGGGAGAAAAGGGCAACAAAAGCTGAAGAAAAGGAAGAAATTGTTGCCCCAAATGGCCAAGGCGGAAGAAAAGGGCAACAAGAAAGGAAAAAAGATGTTAGAGGAATTGAAGCAGTTGGTGTATGAGGCGAACATGGATTTGCCTAAGTATGGGCTTGTGACGTTTACGTGGGGTAACGTGAGCGCCATCGACAGGGCAACGGGCTATTTTGTGATCAAGCCCAGCGGCGTGCCCTATGAGAAGCTGAAGCCGGAAGACATGGTCGTGATGGATCTGAACGGCAATAAGATCGAGGGAAGATACAATCCTTCTTCCGACACCCCCACCCATCAGGAGCTGTACAAGGCATTTCCGGAGATCGGCGGCGTGGTGCACACCCATTCATCCTATGCCACGAGCTGGGCACAGGCGGGAAGAAGCATTCCCTGCTACGGTACGACGCATGCGGATTACATCTATGGCGAGGTGCCTTGCGTCAGGTGCCTGACCAAGGAAGAGATCGAGGATGCGTACGAGACCAACACGGGTCTTTTGATCGTAAGCGAATTCCAGCGCATGGGCAAGGATCCCATGGCGGTTCCGGCAGTTCTGTGCAAGAATCACGGGCCTTTTGCCTGGGGTAAGGACGCGAAGGAAGCCGTTCACAATGCGGTGGTTCTCGAGGAGGTTGCCAAGATGGCATATCGCGCGGAGACGATCAATCCCCGCATCCAGCCCGCACCTCAGGAGCTTCAGGACAAACATTATTACCGCAAGCACGGCGCCAACGCTTATTACGGCCAGAAGGAGCAGTAATAAGCGCGTGCCGGAAGTCCGCAAGGGTGCGGCAAAAGAGCGCGTGCCGGAAGTCCGCAAGGGTGCGGCAAAAGAGCGCGTGCCGGAAGTCCGCAAGGATGCGGAAGCGTCGGGCAAGAATGGTGTAGACACTTCGCAAGGTTTACGTTATTCTAAAAGTTGGGTAAATTAGTAGCCAATGGATAAAAGGTTACGCAATACTATAATAAAAGGCCGCCGCAAAGCGGCAGAATGGAGGAAACCATGAACAATTTAGAGCTGCAAAAGACAGCGAACGAAGTTCGTAAGGGAATCGTGACCGCAGTTCACAGCGCAAAGGCGGGTCACCCCGGCGGATCTCTGTCCGCAGCAGACGTGTTCACCTATCTTTATTTTGAGGAGATGAACATTGATCCCAAGAATCCGGACAAGGAGGACAGGGACCGTTTCGTACTTTCCAAGGGCCACACCGCTCCTGGTCTGTATTCCGCATTGGCAAACAGAGGGTATTTCCCGGTTGAGGATCTTACCACTCTTAGAAAATTAGGTTCTTACCTGCAGGGTCATCCCTGCATTCACATTCCAGGCGTAGACATGTCCTCCGGTTCCCTTGGACAGGGCATTTCCGCAGCTGTCGGCATGGCACTGGGCGCAAAGCTTGGAAACAAGGATTTCCGCGTTTACACCCTGCTCGGCGACGGCGAGATCCAGGAAGGTCAGGTTTGGGAGGCAGCTATGTTCGCTGGCTTCAGAAAGCTTGACAATCTTGTGGTGATCGTTGACAACAACGGCCTGCAGATCGACGGACCCATCGACAAGGTTTGCTCGCCTTATCCCATCGACGAGAAGTTCAAGGCATTCAATTTCCACGTAATCAATTGCGACGCACATGACTTTGACCAGCTCCGCGCAGCCTTCAAGGAGGCAAGGGAGACCAAGGGCATGCCTACCGCCATCGTAGCACACAGCACGAAGGGTAAGGGCGTTTCCTTCATGGAGAATCAGTGCGGCTGGCACGGCAAGGCTCCTAACGATGAGGAATATGCAATTGCTATGGCTGATCTTGAGAAGATCGGCGCTAGCCTTAACTAACGTGGAAAGGTAGGTAGAGAAAAATGGCAGACGTTAAGAAGATCGCTACCCGTGAAAGCTACGGTAACGCGTTGAAAGATTTGGCAGAAGAATTCCCCAATCTGGTAGTTCTGGATGCAGACCTTGCAGAGGCTACCAAGACTGGTATTTTTAGAAAAGCATATCCCGATCGTCACATCGATTGCGGTATTGCTGAGTGTAACATGATGGGCGTTGCAGCCGGACTTTCCCTGGTTGGAAAGATCCCCTTCGTAAGCTCCTTCGCAATGTTCGCTGCAGGTCGTGCCTATGAGCAGGTTCGTAACTCCATCGGATATCCCCACCTGAACGTGAAGATCGGTGCAACGCATGCCGGCATCACCGTTGGTGAGGATGGCGCAACCCATCAGTGTAACGAGGACATCGCCCTGATGAGAACCATTCCCGGCATGGTAGTGATGGTTCCCTCTGATGACATTGAGGCAAAGGCGGCAGTTCGTGCGGCCCTGGAGTATGAAGGCCCCGTTTACATCCGTTTTGGCCGTGCGGCAGTTCCCGTGATCAACGATAAGCCTGATTACAAGTTTGAGATTGGCAAGGGTACCGTGGTTCGCGAGGGTAAGGACGTTACCATCGTGGCAACCGGCATCTGCGTAGATTCCGCCCTGGGCGCAGCTGAGAAGCTCGCTGCTGACGGCATTGACGCTGAAGTTATCAACATCTGCACCATCAAGCCCCTGGACGAGGAGATCATCATTAACAGCGCAAAGAAGACCGGCAAGGTTGTTACCGTTGAGGAGCATTCCGTGATCGGCGGACTTGGCAGTGCAGTTTGCGATTGCCTCTCCGAAAAGCTCCCTACGCCCGTGAAGAAGATCGGCATGCAGGACGTATTCGGCGAGTCCGGTTCCGCTGGCGCACTGGTTGCTAAGTATGGTCTGGACGCTGAGGGCGTATACAAATCCGTTAAGGCTTTTCTGTAATCCTGCGGTCATAAAAAAGGCGGACGCGTTGCCTGAAACACGGCGGCGCGTCCTTGAGAGGAAGAGATGAAAAATTATTTATCGCCATCGATTCTTGCAGCGGACTTTTGGAATTTGGGAGAACAGGTTCGCGCAGTGGAAAGGGGTGGAGCTTCCTACCTTCACGTGGACGTGATGGACGGAGTGTTTGTTCCTTCCATTTCTTTCGGAATTCCCATTTTAGAAGCATTGAAGAGAAAGACGACGCTCCTTTTGGACGTGCATTTGATGATCGTTCAGCCGGAGCGCTATATAGAAACCTTTGCAAGCCTTGGCGCGGACATGATCAATTTCCACTTGGAGGCAACGGAGGATCCCTTAGGGGTGATCGAAAAGATCCGAAGCCTTGGAAAGAAGGTGGGCATCACCATCAAGCCCGCGACGCCGGTATCGGCGCTGGAACCTTTCTTAAATCTGGTGGACATGGTGCTGATCATGACCGTGGAGCCGGGCTTTGGCGGACAGTCCCTGATGCCGGATTGCGTGGACAAGGTGCGAGAGCTGAGGAAGCGCGTAAACGAACTGGGACTGGAACTTGACATTGAAGTTGACGGCGGCGTCAAAGAGAGCAATCTGGAGATGATCCTTGAGGCCGGAGCCAACGTGATCGTGGCCGGATCGGCCGTATTTGGCAGTAATCCGGAAGAACACACGAGATTGTTTGTAGAAAAAATGCACGTGGAATAATGAGCGGCGTCATGGCGAAGGTCTGATGCCGGACGGTATGTAGAACATAAGGAAAGGAGGGAGCATCCCTCCTTTCTTTCACTACCCTCCTTTGGGGAGGAGGGAGAACGCAGGAGCTTTTTTGGAATGGGGGAACGACTTAGCAGGATCAAAAAGAAAAGCCAATCCTTGTCTTTTCGCTTGCCACTGACGTATATGATCAGTGGTTTATTGATCGTGCTCATGGTGATCCCCATCTCTTATTTCTGGTTCCGGAAACAGATGATCAATGATTATACCCGCATTGCCCAGGGAATGACGAGCCTGATCGCGCGGCAGCTTGACGGGAATAAGGTGACGGAGTATCTGGAAAAGAACCGGGAACTGGAGGAATATGACGTCCTTAGGAGAGGCTTTCAGGAATTGAAGGAAAGCTATCCGGACGTACTTTATGCTTACGTTCTGCGCTTTGAAGAGGCGGGAGGGCGCGTGATCTTCAACATGCAGGACGCCGGTGCAAAGGCGGTCGGAGCGCCGGGCATGGTGATCGAACTGCAAGCGCCCTATCAAAAACATTTTAAGAACCTGATCCAAGGGGAAGAACTTTCCGTTTCGACGGGAAAGACGGAAGAGGGACGCCTTTTGACGTACTTCCGGCCGGTCCTGGATGATCAGGGACGCTGTCAATGTCACGTCTGCGTTACTTTTTCCATGGATAAGGTATATGAGAATAACATAACGTTCCTTGCGGCAATACTGGCGTTTTTTGGGCTTGTCGTTGCAGGCGTCTTGATGATCGACGCCTGGATCGTGCGAAAGGGCGTCACGGAGCCGCTCCAAAAAATGTCGGACTGCGCCCATGACTTTACCTACGTGACGGAGAGCGACCGTTTCCAGAACGTGCAGAAGATGGAGGAACTGAACCTTCATACGGCCAGTGAGATCGAGGAATTGTATTATGAATTCATGTCGGTGATGAAGGAAAGCCTTTATTACATGACAAATCTCAGCCGTGCCAAGAGCAACATCCAGGAGCAGGAGGAAAAGCTCGACCAAATCAGCGAGACTGCCTACAAGGATGCGCTTACGAGGGTTGGCAATCAGGCGGCGTACAATAAACTGATCGACATACTGACCCAGGAGATCGCCGATCAGACGGCAAAGTTTGCCATCGTCATGGTGGATCTGAACAATCTGAAATACGTGAATGACAAATACGGACATAAATATGGTGACGTATACATCAAAGGATGTTGCAACATCATTTGTAATATCTACAAGAGATCGCCCGTGTTCCGCGTGGGCGGTGATGAATTTGTAGTGGTACTTAGGAATGAAGATTACATGAGCCGGCTCCTTCGCATGACGCAGATCACGGAGGCCTTTATGGGGGCTTACGGACAGCTGGACAAGGATCCCTGGGAGCGGTATTCCGCATCCGTCGGCATGGCGGAGTTTACGGAGAATGACAGCAGCGTGGACCAGGTCGTGAAACGCGCGGATAAAGCCATGTATGAAAATAAAGAGAAATTCAAGGCAAAGTACGGCAGCTATCGCTAACGCGAATCAATAGGATTGCTAAGGCGAAGCGGAAAAATAAACGTGACAGGAGGGAAATAACGTGGCAAGTCTTACCATCAGGATTTTTTCAAATTGTCTCAGGAGGTACGTGAGTTTTCAAATGTTTTTACCCAATGATCCCAGATATGACGCGCCTCCGATGGAGGAAAAGTATGCGAAGAGGGGCATGAAGACCCTGTTCCTGCTCCATGGCTATACGGGTGACGCATGGAATTGGGTTTCGGAAGAACTGGCGTCAAAGTATAATTTTGCGATCGTCGTGCCCTCCGGAGAGAATGGCTTCTGGATCGACGGATTGTCCACGGGACATCAGTACGGAACCTTCCTGGAGAAGGAACTGGTGGAGTACGTAAGAAAGACCTTTGGACTCGCGAAGGGGCCAGAGGATACTTACGTCATGGGCTTTTCCATGGGCGGCTTCGGCGCGCTTCACGCGGCGCTGCACAGCCCGGAAACCTTTGGCAAGGCGGCAGCATGGTCCTCAGCACTGATCCAGCACGAGGTGGCAAGAATGACCCCCGGATATGACAATGGCATGTGCAACTATGAATATTACCGCGAGTGTTTCGGAGAACCATCAAAGGTACTTGAGAGTGATAACAATCCGGAGGCACTTGTGAAGAAATTAAAGGTTGAAGGAAGAAAGCTTCCGGAGATCTTTATGGCCTGCGGCACGGAGGATTTCCTGATCGAGCCGAACCGCGCAATGCACCGGTTCTTAGAGGAGCAGGGCGTGGAGCATACGTATTGGGAGGACGCCGGCATTCATGACCTGGTGTTCTGGACTAAATGCGTAGAGAAATTCGTGCCCGTCATGTTCGGTTAAACGTGAATCCGAAGAAGTGATCAGGTGTGTTGCGTGCTGATGTCTTTCTTTTGTGTTTGTATGCTTGGGGCGCATGATTATAATGCATGTCTGCAACGTGGGTTTACTTTGAGGATTTGGGTAAAAGAGAAAATTCTTTTCCATGATACCCAAAAGAAAAAGAGCCTGGGTATATCATGAAAGATTCCTTGAAAATACCCCAAAAGATGACGTGACAAATGGGTAAAACATTGGGATTCTGAAATGCGGGAACGGCGACACGTGAGAATTTAAATAATTTGGTAACATGACGCTTGGGGAAGGAGAAAAGGAAATGGCGGAAGGAATGGAAGAAATGAGCAGAATGCCGATGATCGGAGATCCGGCGCCTGCGTTTAGGGCAATGACGACCATGGGAAAGGTGAATTTCCCTGAGGATTATAAGGGGAGCTGGGTGGTGCTGTTTTCGCATCCCGCCGATTTTACGCCAGTCTGCACGACGGAGTTTATCGGTTTCACGAAGATGGCAGGCGAGTTCGCGGCGCTGAATACAAAACTGATCGGGCTATCCATCGACTCCTTGCACTCCCATCTGGCCTGGGCCAAGAGCATCGAGGGGATCGACCTGGACGGAAGCGGCGCGGTAAAGCTTGCATTCCCCATCATTGCGGACATTAGCATGAGCGTGGCAAAAAAATACGGCATGCTGCAGACCGTGGCAAAGACGCAGACAGTGCGCGCCGTATTCATCATTGATCCCGAGGGGATCATCCGTGCCATTCTCTATTATCCCATGAGCACGGGAAGAAATCTGCCGGAGATCAAGAGAATCGTGGAATCCTTGCAGTTGCATGACGCGGAGAACGTCAGCACCCCCGCCAACTGGCAGCCGGGGGATGACGTGGTGCTTGGCGCGCCGCTGACGCTGGAGGAGGCGGAAAGCAGGGCGGAGAATGAAGAACTTCGCAACCTGGAGTGGTACTTGGCCATGAAGAAGATGAAGTAGGAAAACGCTGGAAGCAGGAACCAGGCGAAAGGCAGAGGAGAAAGCAAGAAGCGGGAAAAAGACGGGAGGAAGACGGTCATGGGACTTTCCTATTTGGAGGGAACTTGCCCTAAGTGCGGCGAGAAAACAAGGGAACAGAGCAATACTTGGGCGTATGGCAGTCCGATCCGGTTCTGCCCGAGATGCAAGCAGGAATATTTGGATAAAAGATGGCGAGAGGTAGCAATTGAGGGTTTTGATCCGAAGAGCACGAACCCGGGCTATTATCTGAAGGCCTTTTTGATTCTTGTGGCGGTGACGGCGATCAGCGGAGGCTGGCTCTATTACACGACACACGTTAAGAATTATTACAGCACGCTGGTCGTGACGGTTGTGATCGTTGGCGCCATTGGTGCGGTTGCCTGCCTTGGACTCTCCATTTGGATCGCGCTGGGATTTGCAGCCAAGTCAAATGCAAAGTATCTCGAAGAGTCAAAACGCCGCCTCCGGAACGTGGACTATATTAGAAAACTCCAGGCAAATGGCTACGTAATCCCTTCGGAGTATCTTGTGGGGATCGGGAATTCCAGTGACGAAATGCAGAATTCATGATCGGATTGGGGCAAGAAGTGACGAAAGTCGCATCTTGCCTCTTTTTTTCTGCCACTTACCGATATCATAATGACAAATGTCGTTTGGCATGCTAACATGCAATCATCGGAACCGATACGTGGCATTACAACAAGAAAGGGTTTTATGAAAACGGGCTGTCAGATCTGCAGCTTGGTACGGGAGGTTTTTACGTGAGAGTGGAGTTGAATATCTCTGAAAGCATTACAGAGCCTTACGCAGTGATCCACGCAGGAGAACTGACGCCGGAAATCTCGGAGCTCGCGCAGGAAATTTCGCAGTTCCAGCATTCCCAGGGGATGCTGATCGGCAACCGCGAGGAACGCATGGTGATACTGAAACCTGAAGAAATCGCGCTGCTTCGCGTGGAAAACGAGAAGGTGTACGTGGTTGCCGGGAAGGAGACGTACCGCGTCGGAAAGCGGATGTATGAACTTTTGGAAATCCTTGGAAAGAATTTCATGCAGGTGTCTAAGTCCGCGGCCATCAACTTAAAGTTCCTGGAAAGCGTGGAGCCTTCCTTCAACGGAGTGATGCTTTTGCACTTAAAAAATGGCGAAAAGGAATATATTTCCAGGAAATACGTTCCGGAACTAAGAAAGTATCTGGGAATCTAGAAACGTTTCAAAAAGCAAATAAGAATCTGGAATGAATTTCAAAAAGGAGGAAAAACTATGAAGACTTTAAAGAATATGGTATCATCGACGGTGATTTCCATCGCGTTAAGCGCGACGATCTTTTTGATCGTGGGCGTGATCTTTGATCAGATTGGAAAGGGAAGTTTTGTGACGAGCAATTATCAGTTTACGAAAATGGCGCTGGCCTGCGTGGCAACGGGCCTTGGCTTTGGCGTCCCGAGCGTTCTCTATCGCATGGAGAACGTGCCGAAGGCATTGGCGGCCGTGATCCATCTGGGGATCGGTCTTGCCGTATATTTCTTCGCGGCACTGAAGGTTGGCTGGATTCCCGTGGAGGCAGGGACGACGGCCTGCGTATGCACGGTGATCGGCGTGATCGTGATCACCATTTTGATCTGGCTCGGATTTATGAAGTATAATAAGGATCTTGCTGAGAAAATGAATCTCGCGATCCGTGAGAAAAACGGAAATTGACGGGAAGCCAAGGGACGTTTTCACTCAAAGGGCTTGACTTTGCGGGTTGCGACGTGCTATGGTAAGAAAACAGACAAATACGTCATGAAAGGCAATGACGAAGAGAGTACTTTTGGAAAGGCTTTCCAGAGAACGCTTCAGAAGCTGGGAGAAGCGGAGCCGGAACAAAAGGAACATGGCTTCACGAGCTGCGCACCGAGCGTATTAACGTGCTCTTGCATCCCGGAGGGGAGACGCAAACAGGTACGGAATGGGTTAGGCTGCGACGGGAACCGCCCGTTATGGCGGTAAGGATTCTTTAGGAACGCAGGCGGAATGCGTCTTAAAGAATTCAATGAGGCCTGCGCCCGTGGACGCAGGTGAAGAGAAGTGGTACAGCGTTAATGACGCCTTCTTGCGTGCGAGGATTCGCGCGTGGGGAGGCGTTTCTTTATTGAGACTCAAGGTCCGGATCCTGCAGTTTGGCAGGAATGCCCCGCCAGGGGGGACGGAATCCTCGCGGGAGGCAAAGAAAGCAAGAATCTTCCGAGAAATACCTCGCCAGAAGGGACAGATCCCTTACGGGAGGTAAACGCAACAAAAGCATGACAAATGCCGCCGCGCGTTGCCTTTTTTGAAGCATAAAGTAGGTAAAAGCAACATGTAGAGGCATGCATGAGGAATTATGTTGTTTGTTTGGTTCGCAAGTGGTTGAAAAGGCAACATGGCAGAAGTAAAGGCAGATATGTGTTGCTTTCTCAAGTGGGGCAATGTGAAAAAAGCAACAAACATGGAGTAAACGGAAAATAACTCACGGTTCACATAAAGTTAAGGAGGCAGGAAATTATGACAAGCAAAGGAAAATACTACATTACGACGGCCATCGCCTATACGTCCGGCAAGCCCCACATTGGCAACTGCTATGAAATCATTCTGGCTGATGCCATTGCCAGATATAAAAAGGCAGACGGCTTTGACGTGCATTTCCAGACGGGAAGTGACGAGCATGGACAGAAGATCGAGACCCGTGCCATTGAGGAGGACATGACCCCGAAGGAGTTCGTGGACAAGACTGCGGGCACCATCAAGTCTCTCTGGGACATGATGGGTACTTCTTATGACCGTTTTATCCGCACGACGGACGCGGATCATGAGCTTCAGATCCAGAAGATCTTTAAGAAATTATATGATCAGGGAGACATCTACAAGAGCTCCTATGAAGGCAAATATTGTACGGAGTGTGAGGCATTCTATACCGAAACGCAGCTGAAGGAAGGCAAGTGCCCCGTCTGCGGCGGTGCCGTGCATGATGAGAAGGAGGAGGCATATTTCTTCAAGATGAAGAAGTATGCAGACCGCCTGATCGAGCATATCAACACGCATCCTGAGTTCATTCAGCCCGTGTCCAGAAAGAACGAGATGATGAACAATTTCCTGCTTCCCGGCCTGCAGGATCTCTGCGTGTCCAGAACCTCCTTCAAGTGGGGCATTCCCGTGGACTTTGACGAGAAACACGTGGTTTACGTATGGCTTGACGCCCTGAGCAACTACATTACCGGCATCGGCTATGACGCGGACGGCAACAGCAGCGACCTCTACAAGAAGAATTGGCCTGCAGACCTGCATCTCATCGGTAAGGACATCATCCGCTTCCATACGATCTATTGGCCCATTTTCCTGATGGCACTGGGCGAGCCCTTGCCTAAGCAGGTGTTTGGACATCCCTGGCTGCTTCAGGGCGGCGAGAAGATGAGCAAGTCCAAGGGTAACGTGATCTACGTGGATGACATGATCAACATCTTTGGTCTGGATGCCGTGCGTTACTTTGTGTTGCATGAGATGCCGTATGAAAATGACGGAACGATCACCTGGGAGCTGATGACGGAGCGCGTGAACTCTGATCTTGCTAACACCCTGGGCAATCTGGTGAACCGTACCGTTGCCATGAGCAACAAGTATTTTGGCGGTGCCGTGGCAGACAAGGGCGTGGCAGTTCCGGAGATCGACGATGACTTGAAGGCAGTGGTGACGGGGGCCTATGAGAAGGTGGAAAAGCTCATGGACACGCTTCACGTGGCAGATGCCCTGACGGAGATCTTTGCAGTATTTAAGAGACTGAACAAATACATTGACGAGACGGAGCCTTGGGTGCTTGCAAAGGATCCCGCAAAGCAGGATCGCCTTGCTACCGTTCTCTATAACCTCAGCGAGGGCATCATCATCGGTGCTTCCCTGCTGGCGCCTTTCCTGCCCACAACGGCCGGAAAGATCGCTGAGCAGCTGGGTATCTCCCTTCGCGACTTTGATCAGCTTGGAACCTTTGGAGCAAACCAGGGCAGCAAGGTGACGGAGAAGCCGGAGATCCTGTTCGCAAGACTGGACAAGGAAGAGATCCTGAAGAAGGCTGAGGAAGTACAGGCACGTCAGCGTCAGGAATTCCTTGAGCATCAGAAGGTTGCCTTCGCAAATCTTGTAAAGGCTGGCAGAATGACCCAGGAAGAGGCAGATGCAAAGTGGGCGGAGCTGACCGGAACAAAGGCAGGAGCCCAGGCGGAGGTTGACGGAAAGGGCGACGCCGCGCAGGAAGCGATCGACGTGGAGGCAAAGCCGGAGATCACCTATGATGATTTCGCAAAGCTGCAGTTCCAGGTGGGTGAGATCCTTGCGTGCGAAGCAGTAAAGGGCTCCAAGAAGCTTCTTTGCAGCAAGGTGAAGGTCGGAAGCCAGGTGAAGCAGATCCTTTCCGGTATTCACGGCACTTACGAGCCCGAGGAAATGGTGGGCAAGAAGGTCATGGTTCTTGTGAACCTTGCACCCAGAAAGATGGCTGGCTTGATGAGCGAGGGCATGCTCCTTTGCGCGGAAGACGCGGAGGGTAAGCTTTCCCTAATGACTCCCGAGAAGGACATGCCTGCGGGCGCAGAGATCTGCTAATAACGTAAATCATAAAAAAGCCCTGCGGATAAAGGCGACGTCGCAAGTCGTCCGGCCGCAGGGCTTATATTTTCACGTTTTTTCCACGTCCATATTCTAAAATTTTGGTAAAGACTATTCCTTTTTCAGGGATTATGGGTTACAATAAATCATGGGAGTTTGGGACGTGCGGCGCTCCAGAATGCGTGGTAAGACGGAGCGGCGTAATGGATGGTTTGTCGGATAACGGAAACGGGATCCGGGAAAGACGGGGTTACGCTATGAGGAAGGAAGAATTTACGATTGATTCCAGAGACGGCATCCACAAGCTATATTCGGTCAAGTACGTTCCGGAAGGGGAGCCGAAGGCCATCGTTCAGATCATTCACGGCATGTCGGAGTATATGGCGAGGTACGAGGATTTTGCCGCGTTCCTTACGGAGCGGGGGTTTCTTGTGACGGGCGAAGACCATTTGGGACATGGTTTGTCCGTGGGTGAAGGAGACACGTACGGGTATTTTTGTCCAATGGATCCTGCGACCGTCATTGTGCGCGACGTGCATCGTCTGAAAAAAACCGTGCAGGCGCAGTATCCTGGCGTGCCTTACTTTATTTTGGGCCACAGCATGGGATCCTATATCCTGAGGAACTATCTGTTCCGTTACGGGACGGGCATTCAGGGTGCCATTATTATGGGAACGGGCATGGAGAAGAAACCGGCCGTTACGTTTGTCAGAATCCTGTCCAAGTGCATGGAGTTGATCTACGGGGACAAGCACTTGAGCAGAACCCTCGACAAGCTTGCCATGGGCAGTTATTGCAAGAGAATCCCGAATCCTCGAACGCCCAGCGACTGGCTTTCGAAGGATGAGGAAGTGGTCAATCGTTACCGGGTGGATCCGCTCTGCGGATTTCATTTTACCGTCAACGGATATCGTTGTCTGTTTGAACTCATAAACAGGCTGTACAAGAAGAAAAATCTGGAGGAGCTTCCCAAGGACCTTCCGGTGCTGATGGTTTCGGGCTCGGAGGATCCCGTCGGTGCCTATGGGGAAGGCGTGCGGAAGGCATGCGAATCCTTGCGGAATGCAGGCATGTTCCACGTGGAGCTGAAAATGTATGCGGGCGACCGGCATGAGATTCTGAACGAGCTGGATCGCGGACAGGTAATGGAGGACATTGCCGGATGGATTACGTTATCAGGTGGGCTGGAAGGGACGAATGGGACGGCGCAATGAGTCTCGTCTGGAAGACGTTCCTGAGGTTTGACGCCCCGGACTGCACGCCGGAAGGAGTGCAGAGTTTTCACAATTTTATTACGGACGAACGATTGAAGCAGGCATTTTTGGAGGGACGGTATCAGATGGCCGTCGCATTGGAGGGAGAGGCAATCGTTGGCGTGGCAAGCCTTCGAAACGTGAATCATCTGTCGCTTCTCTTTGTCGAGGAATCGCACCATAAGCGTGGCATTGGCAAGGCGATGATGGGTGCCCTCTGCGAATATTTGAAAAATGAGGTCGGAGAGCGGTACCTTTCTCTTTTGGCCTCGCCATATGCAGTGGAATTTTATAAAAAGCTGGGATTTTCGCAGGTTAAGCCAAAGGCGAATCCATCCGGGATCCCAGTCGTTTTTATGGAAAAATTTTTTTGACGGAAAGGAAATGAATCATGAAATTCTTAAATCCAGACAGTCCCTTAATGCAGGGATTGGGGAAAATTGCAGACTTGATGTTTTTGAACATGCTTGCATTGATCTTCTGCATTCCGGTCATCACCGTTGGTGCATCCATTACGGCCTTATACTACATGGCTTTGAAGGTGGTGCGCGGCGAGGAGATTTACGTATGGAAGGGCTTTTGGAAGTCCTTTACGCAGAATTTCCGGCAGGCAACGATCATCTGGCTGATCCAGATAGTCGTCATGGCAATCCTGGGCGCCGATTTCTACATCGTTTACATGTCCCCGGATTCGAATCCCAGCTTGATCATGCAGATCGTATTTCTGGCCAGCGTCTTGCTTGCGAGTGCAACGTTCCTGTTTATCTATCCCGTATTGTCCAAGTTTGACAATACCATCGCAAGAACCTTTAAGAACACGCTGATCATGGCCGTCATGCAGATGCCAAAGCTGATCCTCATGGCAATCCTCTGGGTGGCTCCTCTGGCGCTTGGTCTCTTTGTCATTCAGCTGTTCCCGCTGGTGGTATTGTTTGGAATGATACTTCCCGCATGCGGTTGCGCGTTCCTCTACAATAAATTCTTCAAGAGAATGGAAGACCAGATGATGGAGAGAGCCATTGCCGCAGGCTATGTGCCAGAGAATCCCGGAAGCGAGGACGAGCATATCTTCAGCGACGAAGTAATCGTGGATGCTGCAAAGGAAGAAAAGAAATAGACAATAGTAAGAATAACCAAAAACGTTTGAATTGTATTATGCAATTTGCCAATTTGAGTCTGACCGCTTAGCAATTCATACAATTCAAGCGAAAAAGTTTGGTGAAATCGGTTATGGTCAAAGCTAAGCCCCTTCTGCTATACTTATCATTAGCTTGTTAGGTCTGTAAATAAACTACAATATGGCAAAGGCGAGATGAAAGGAGTTATTCACAATGGCAAGTTTATCACTGAAAAACATCTGCAAAGTATATCCCAACGGATTTGAGGCTGTTAAGAACTTCAACCTTGAGATCGCAGATCAGGAATTCATCATTTTCGTAGGACCTTCCGGATGCGGTAAGTCCACCACCCTTCGTATGATCGCAGGTCTGGAGGATATTTCCTCTGGTGAACTGAAGATCGGCGACAGAGTCGTTAACGACGTAGAGCCTAAGGACAGAGATATCGCAATGGTATTCCAGAACTACGCTCTGTATCCTCACATGTCCGTATACGACAACATGGCATTTGGTCTGAAACTGAGAAAGGTTCCCAAGGATCAGATCGATAAGATGGTAAAGGAAGCTGCTAAGATCCTTGACCTGACTCCCCTTCTGGATCGTAAGCCGAAGGCTTTGTCCGGTGGTCAGAGACAGCGTGTGGCAATGGGTCGTGCAATCGTTCGTAATCCTAAGGTATTCCTTATGGACGAGCCTCTGTCCAACTTGGATGCTAAGCTGCGTGTACAGATGAGAATCGAGATCGCTAAGCTGCATCAGAGACTGGGCACCACCATCATCTACGTAACCCATGACCAGACCGAGGCTATGACCCTTGGTACCAGAATCGTAGTTATGAAGGATGGCGTTATCCAGCAGGTTGATACCCCTCAGAATCTGTACGACAAGCCTCAGAACCTGTTCGTAGCAGGATTCATGGGATCTCCTCAGATGAACTTCCTTACCGCTACCGTAGCAGTAGAGGGTGATACCGCTAATCTTGAGATCGCTGGAAAGAGCATTCCTCTTCCTCCCGCTAAGTCCAAGAAGCTGATCGAGGGCGGTTATGACGGAAAGCAGGTTATCTTCGGTATCCGTCCTGAGGACGTATATGATTCCGAGATGTTCATTGAGAATTCTCCTCACAGCACCTTCGAGTCTACCATTAAGGTATACGAGTTGCTTGGTGCAGAAGTATATCTGTACTTCGATCTGGATGAGTTCCCTATGACTGCAAGAGTTGATTCTCGTACCAATTCCAGACCTGGCGATTCCGTTAAGTTCGCTCTGGACGTTGAGAAGATTCACGTATTCGACAGAGATACTGAGAAGATTATTACCAACTAGTAAGAATCTTTTAGGGGTGCTGGAAACAGCACCCCTTTCATTTTTAGCGAGGAAGGAAACCAAGCACCCTGCGGAGCAGGGTATTTGGTTTCACCCGAGCGTAAACGAAATAAAAACAGAAGCTGCGCAGCAGCGACTCCTGCGAAGCAGGAGGTTTTTACGAGTGTCAAGAGGAAGGAAACCATATGATTTCAAATCAAATCATCCAGACTAGCATTGATGAATTGAAAGCCATTACGAAGGTAGACCTTTGCACGTATGATCTAAGCGGAGCGTGGGTTGCGGGTTCGGTGGAGGAAATGGAGTTAGATGCGGCCCTGATCCGTGATTTCGCCGCGTCACCGGCGGACAGCCAGGTAATCGGCGCGCACCATTTGTTGAAGATCTATGATGAGGGCGATCTGCTGTTTGTTCTTGTGGCAAAAGGGTTTTCGGATGACGTCTACATGGTGGGAAAGATTGCCGTCAGCCAGATCCAGAATTTGGTAATCGCATACAAGGAAAAGATCGACAGAAACGGTTTTTTCCAAAACCTGATCATGGACAACATGCTGTTGGTGGACGTTTACAACCGTGCTAAGAAGCTGCGTATCGAAGTAAGCGTTCCGCGGGTCGTTTATCTTGTCGAAGCCAACGGTGAGAAGACGGGCATGGTGATGGAGCTTCTCAAGGGCATGTTCAGTTCCCAAACGGGAGATTACGTGACGGCCGTGGATGAGAACAGCGTGATCCTGATCAAGAGCGTGGACGCGGAGGCTTCCGTAAAGGATCTGGAAGCAATCGCGGATACGATCGTCGACATGGTCAGCACGGAAATCATGATAAGCGTTAGGGTTTCCCTTGGAACGCTTGTGAACGAGCTAAAGGATCTTTCGAAATCCTACAAGGAAGCGAAGATGGCCATGGACGTGGGGAAGATTTTCTATGCGGAGAAATCCGTGGCGGCATATCATTCCCTTGGCATCGGACGCCTGATCTATCAGCTTCCCGTGAATCTTTGCAAGATATTCATCGAGGAGATTTTCGGAGACAACGTACCGACGGAACTGGATGATGAAACGTTAAACACCTTGAACAAATTCTTTGAGAACAATCTGAACGTGTCAGAGACTGCAAGGCAGCTCTACGTACACCGCAATACCTTGGTGTACCGCATTGAGCGCATTCAGGAGAGTACGGGACTCAATATCCGTTCCTTTGATGACGCGCTGACATTTAAGATTGCGTTGATGGTGGCAAATTACATGAAATATCTGGACGGCGTGGAATAAAGCCCGTTCTAATTAGGACATCCCCTGCATAGAATTATGTTGGGGGTGTTTTTATGTATTTTGATCAGAAAATCAAGTATTTGGATTATTTAGAGGGGGGAGCACGGGTGCGCGGTGCCGGGTTCCTAAGGCTCGAATGCTGGGGGAAGACTTGCAATCTGGTACTGCAGGCGTCGGGACTTTTTGAACAAGCCCAGGGAAGCTATCCAGTCTATCTTCAGGGAGAGGGACGGGAAGAGCATCTTGGTGATCTTTTTTTGCAAAACGGGAAAGGCCGGCTGGAACTGCGGAATTTAAGTTGCGAGAGCATGGGCGCTACGCAAGGGATGTCTGCCGCGGAGATTGAAGAAATCCGGATACCGCTTGGAGAGTCAAGGCAGCTGATAGGCATTTTGCGTGAGAGGAAAGTGCCGGAGGGCACGAGAGAGAGCATGCAGGAAAGTACGTGGGAAAGAACGCGGGAAGCGGTTGGAGACACGGCCAAGGCCGGGAAGATGCAGGCGGAAGTTAGGGAAGAGATAACACAGGCGGAAATAAGAGAAGAGGCACTACAGGCGGAAATAAGAGGAGAGGCAGTACAGGCGGAAATAAGAGAAGAGGCAGTACAGGCAGAAATTAGAGAAGAGGCAGTACGGAATAAAAACGGGAAAGACGTGGCGCAAGCGGAAAAAGGCATGGAGACGGCGCCGGCCGAGATCAGCGGGGCAATGATCCGGGAAGCACAAGGCACTGATACGGTTGTCAAACGGGATGAAGTGAATGATCCGGAGATTTCGTTTGCGCGGCAGGCGAATTTGAAGCCTGGGAAATGGGAGCAGCTTCTCGCCATCTATCCTCCGATCACGCCCTTTGGCGATGCCAGGCGGTATTTGCAGATCAGTCCTGGAGATTTCGTGATCCTAAAGGACCGTTCTTACCGCATGGTGAACAATAGCTTTTTGCTGCATGGTTATTTTACGTATCGTCACCTGATCCTGCACAGGCAAAACCGCAGGGGCGAGATGGCATATTACGTTGGCGTGCCGGGAAGATATTATGACAGGGAGAAAGAGGTGGCGATCCTCTTTGGATTTGAGAGCTTTGAAGGGGCAGAGGAGCCTGCAAAAGAAGGGGATTTCGGTTATTACATGATGCGGGTGGAGCTGTGAAATGGTTGGTGGACGTATTCCCAACCATCGCCTCGACGTTGACAAGGGTTCACAGTCCCTCGCCCGTAAATGGCGGGATAAAGCTTTCCTTGGCGGTTTCGCCTTCCTGAAGGAAGCCTCGTTCGATGCCGATCATTTCCGCAAAGGTAAGGAGACGCTCATATTCCTCGTCCGTGACCTTGCGGTTGATATCCTCAAAGGCAGGATCAGACTTGATCTGGGGCATGGGAGTGTACTGATTCATGATGCTGATCAGTACGTGACTGCCAAACGTGTCATGAAGATAACGAAGCACGCGCTTGGATTCGCCGACCTGTCCGGGAAGGAGAAGGTGGCGCACGATCATGCCGCGCACCATAAGGCCCGTGGAATCATTAAAGATGGGATCCCCAACCTGACGGTACATTTCATTCAGCGCGAGGGATGCCTTCTCAAAATAGTCAGGACAGTTGGAGAATCTGGCGGCAGGAGCGCTGGAGCGGTATTTGAGGTCAGGAAGATAGACGTCGATCAGGCCTTCCAACGTGCGGAGGGTTTCGACCTCCTCATAGCCGCCGGTATTATAGACAATGGGCAGGGTGAGACCCTGCTTTTTTGCTGCGATTAGCGCGATCCGGATCTGCGGCACGTAATGCGTGGGCGTCACCAGATTGATATTGTGGGCACCCTTTTCCTGGAGCTCCAAAAAGATTTGGGAGAGTCGTTCCACGCTGATGGCCTGGCCTTGATTCCCAAGGGCAATCTCCCGGTTCTGGCAGTAAATGCAGCGCAGGTTACAGCCGGAAAAGAAGACGGTACCTGATCCGTTCGTGCCGGAGATGCAAGGCTCCTCCCAAAAGTGCAGGGCAGCCCGCGCGGCAAAGATTTCTGCCGTTTGGCCGCAGTATCCCACGCCGCCGGCCGTGCGGTCCGCGGAGCAGTGACGGGGACATAGGTTACAGGAGGAGAGCGATTTGCTCAAAGGATCATTCATGAGAGTACCTCGTTGTAGAAAGGAAACTGCGCGCCCATGCACGCTTGGCCCGCGCCCATGCACGCTTGGCCCGCGCCCATGCACGCTTGGCCCGCGCCATTCGCAAAATGTCTTCCACTGCGCGGAAGCCGCCGCGATGCGGCGATTTTGCTCATGAAGTGGCGCTCAGCTCATAAACGTCATTGCACAAAAAAGTCTGCAAGCAGCCTTTTTGTGCACAATGGCGTTTATGGCCAAGCTGGAAAAACCGCACACTGCCAGGCGCACTGCAACTCCACCCGGTGACCTTACGGCACATGGAAAATTCCGCTTAGTGCTGCTTTGTTCCCAACCTGACACGGTTCGCAGATTTCCATTGCGCAAGACCGAATTTCACCATTACAGCTAACCCGACAATGCACGGCTTTATTAGTGTATCTGTTTTTTATGGATTTGTCAAGAGTTACGTGTCAGTAGACACGTCCCCGTGACCCAGCTTTTCGGCTTTGTTGCGCTTGCGGAGATCGACGAAGAAGGCCTTGAGGACTTGGCTGCATTCTTCCTCGAGGACGCCGCGATAGACGGTGCACTGGTGGTTGAATTCTGGCATCTCCAAAAGGTTTAGGATGGAGCCGGCGCAGCCGGCTTTGGGGTTCATGCAGCCCATGACGACCTCCGGGATCCGCGCCTGGACGATGGCGCCGGCGCACATCTGACATGGCTCGAGCGTCACGTAGAGCGTGCAGTCCTCCAAACGCCAGTCGCCGATGACCTTGCTGGCCTTGCGGATGGCCGTGATCTCTGCGTGGCAGAGGGTGTTTTTGTCCGTATTGCGGCGGTTGTAGCCGCGGCCGATGATCTTGCCCTCGTAAACGATGACGCAACCGATGGGAACCTCCCCGAGGGCGGCAGCCTTTTTCGCCTGTTTCAGGGCCTCTTTCATATATTTTTCCTGCACGGAAGGAATGCCAGTCATAAAAAACTCCTTTCGGGGCAACAATGAGAAGGAGAAAAGGAGGCATGATTTATGGAGAAAAGAAAAAACCGTACCTTGATCAGGATTCTGGGCTTTGTCCTGCTCATTGTCATTTCGCTTGTGGAGGGGATTTCCGCCGTGTTTTCAAGATTCCGGAGAAAATGGGCGGAAGTGAAAAAAAGTATCTAACGCTACTTTGGAATCTGCAACTATCTTATCACAAGTAGAAAATCTGGAAAAGCCATAAAATTCTTGAATTTTCACGGGAAACGTCTTGCGTACTGGCAAGATGTTTCTTTTTGTGGTATTCTATTAGGTGGAATGAAGCGGTCTGCGGCGCGGAAAATCAATCGTGCAATAGCGGGGACCGGCACGGAAAGAAGGATGGAACATGTTACTTTGCGGTTTACAAAAGACGACGCTTTTGGATTTTCCAGGGCACGTGGCCTGCACGGTCTTTACGGGGGGATGTCAGTTTCGCTGTCCCTATTGCCAAAACGGAGAATTGGTATTAAATCCTGCGGCCTATGCGACGGTCACGGAGGAAGAGGTTTTTTCTTTTTTGAAAAAGCGGAAGGGGATCCTGGAGGGAGTTTGCATCACGGGAGGAGAGCCCACCTTGCAGCCAGATCTTCCGGCATTTATCAGGAAAATTAAGGAACTGGGGTATTTGGTGAAGCTTGATACGAACGGGTACCGGCCGGAGGTGCTTGGAAACCTTTTGGAGGAAGGCCTGTTGGATTACGTGGCCATGGACGTGAAGGCTTCGAAGGATAAGTATGCCAGGACCGTGGGTTTGCAGGGACTGGACGTATCGAATCTGGAACAAAGCGTTGCCCTCTTGATCTCGCAGGATAAGATTCCCTATGAATTCCGTACGACCGTCGTCAAGGGACTTCATGACACGGATGAGTTTGAAGAGATCGGGAAATGGCTTTCCGGGGCAAAGGCCCTTTATCTGCAAGGATATCAGGAGAGCGGAAACGTCTTGGAACCAAAGCTTTGTGAGGGTTCCTTCGAAAAAAGTGATCTAGAATGCATGGCAGAGAAGGCAAGAAAGTACATTGCCAGAGTGGAAGTCCGCGGTGTAGAATGATTACGTAAGGAAAAAGAGAGGTGGAAAGAGGAACTTCCGCGAGAAGAAGTAAGTTTATGAGTAATTTTAGGCATTTATTTGGTGACAAAAAGTTTTACGCAAATGTTTTGAAGGTGGCCGTTCCCATCATGATCCAGAACGGCATTTCGAATTTTGTAAGTCTGCTGGACAACATCATGATCGGCCAAGTGGGAACGGAGCAGATGAGTGGCATTGCCATTGTCAATCAGCTCCTGTTCGTATTTTATCTCGGTATTTTTGGAGCCCTGTCGGCTGCGGGCATCTTTAGTGCCCAGTTTTACGGAAAGGGTGACCATGAGGGCGTGCGGCACGCCCTAAGATTTAAACTGTACGTAGCCATAGGAATTGTCATTTTGGGAATTCTGGCCTTTCTTGCATGGGGAGATCAGCTGATCCTTTTGTATTTGCATGATGAAGGCGGAACGACGCAGTCACTGGACGCCGCGCTTCAATACGGGCGAGAGTATCTGGCGGTTATGCTTATAGGGCTTTTGCCCTTTGGCATTGAGGAAGCCTACGCGAGTACGCTGAGGGAGTGCGGCGAGACGAGGCTCCCCATGATGGCGGGCATCGTGGCCGTCTTTGTAAACTTAGGTTTCAATTACGTCTTGATCTTTGGACATTTTGGCTTTCCGGAGCTTGGAGTGACGGGCGCGGCCATCGCAACGGTGATCTCCCGTTACGTTCAGCTCCTGATCGTATTTGGCTGGACTCATCTTCACGCAGAGAGGGTTCCTTTTGCGAAGGGACTGTACCGAAGTTTTTCGATCCCGATGGACCTGGTGGGAAAGATCGTCATCAAGGGCTTGCCTTTGATGATCAATGAGATCCTCTGGGCGGCGGGCATGGCCGTGCTGAACCAGTGTTATTCCCTGAGGGGACTGGATGCCGTTGCGGGATTAAACATTTCCTCCACGATCACGAACCTGTTCAACGTGGTGTTTATTGCCATGGGAAGCGCCATTTCCATCATGGTGGGACAGCTTCTTGGTGCGGGAAAGATGGAAGAAGCGATGGATACGGACGTAAAGCTTATCACGTTTTCAGTGACGTCCTGCATTGGCATTGGAGCGGTTTTGATGCTCCTGGCACCCTTGTTCCCTATGCTTTACAACACGTCGGATCAGGTGCGTGCGCTGGCGACGGGCTTTATCCGCGTGGGAGCGGGCTGCATGCCGATCTACGCGTTTATGCACGCTTCGTACTTTACGCTCCGCTCCGGAGGAAAGACGCTGATCACTTTCTGCTTTGACAGCGTGTTCCTGTGGACCATCAGCACCCCGGCGGCCTACGTGCTGAGCCGTTATACGGCATTGCCGATCTTGACGCTGTATTTTTGCGTGCAGATGATCGACCTGATCAAATGCGCCATCGGATTTGTGCTTGTGAAAAAGGGCATTTGGCTGAATAACATTGTAGCGCAGGAACAAGGGTAGGGCGGCCGTTAAAAACGACTGGCGTGACGTGGAATTACGTAAATGGACGAATGGGATGAAATAGAAAGAAAGAGGAAGAACATGGGAGAAAAGACAACGATCAAACAGCAATTCTTGACGGGTGAGCGGGCGCTTTTTATGAGCAGGGACCTTCGCGTTGTGGACTGTACCTTTGCGGACGGCGAGTCCCCTTTGAAGGAGAGCCATGACATAGAGCTTGAGGGCAGCATGTTCAAGTGGAAATACCCGTTATGGTATTGCAAGAACGTGGTGGCCAAAAACTGCGTTTGGTTTGACATGGCAAGGGCCGGCGTCTGGTATACGGACAACGTGACGCTGGAGAATACGCCGATCGACGCACCCAAGAATTTTAGGAGATGTAAGGGCGTGACCCTCCGCAACGTTTCCTTCTCCAATGCGGAGGAGACGCTTTGGAGCTGCGAGAACGTGGAGCTTTCGCACGTGACGGCAAAGGGCAATTATTTTGCCATGAATTCCAGTAATATCAAGGTGGATGATTTTACGCTTTACGGAAATTATTCCTTTGACGGGGCGAAGAACGTGGAAATCCGTAACAGCCGCCTGCTTTCGAAGGATTCCTTCTGGAATGCGGAGAACGTGACGGTGTATGATTCCTTTATTTCCGGGGAATACCTGGGATGGAACTCGAAGAATCTGACCTTTGTGAACTGTACCATCGAGAGTCTGCAGGGCATGTGCTATATCGAGAATCTGGTCATGAAAAACTGCAAGCTTCTGAACACCACGCTGGCCTTTGAGTATTCGAGCGTGGAGGCAGAGATCACGGGAAAGATCGACAGCGTCCTGAATCCTTCCTCCGGCACCATTACGGCGGATGAGATCGGGGAACTGATCCTGGAGAAGGACAAGATCGATCCCGAAAAGACGAGGATTGTCTGCAGAGGGGTATAGGGCGAAGGTATGGGGGAAACGTTTGATTTTGACAAATTGGTGGACCGGCGGAGAACGGATTCATACAAGTGGGACGTAAAGGAAGGCGAGCTGCCTATGTGGGTGGCGGACATGGACTTCGAGACGGCGCCCTGCGTGAGAGAGGCCATTGAAAAGAGGGCGGCACACGGCGTGTTTGGATATAACGTGGTGCCCAAGGAGTGGTATGACGCCTATCAGAACTGGTGGGAGACGCGGCATCACTTCAAGATTGAAAAGGACTGGATGATCTTCTGTACGGGCGTTGTTCCGGCACTCTCGAGCATTGTGCGTAAGATGACGACGGTGGGCGAGAACATACTGATCCTTACGCCGGTATATAATATTTTCTTCAATTCCATTGTAAATAACGGTAGGAACGTGGTGCAATGCCCGCTTCGTTACCGGCCGGATGCAGGCATGTCAGACCATAACGTGAAAGAAGCAAGGGGCAGTGCCAGTGAAATAACCCTGACGGAGCAGGAGTACGTCATTGATTTTACGGCGCTTGAGGCGGCGCTTTCGAATCCGCAGACGACCATGATGATCCTTTGCAATCCCCACAATCCCGTGGGTAGGATCTGGTCGAGGGAGGAGCTTGCGAAGATTGGCGAGCTCTGCAAGAAGCACCACGTGCTGGTGGTTTCGGATGAGATCCACTGTGACCTCACGGATCCGGGGAAGGAATACGTGCCTTTTGCGTCCGTATCGGAAGCCTGCCGGGAGAACAGCATTACCTGCATCGCGCCGACGAAAACGTTTAATCTTGCGGGAATGCAGACGGCAGCAGTCTTCGCGTCGGATCCCGTGATCCGGCATAAGGTCTGGAGAGGCTTAAATACGGATGAGGTGGCAGAGCCCAATACGTTTGCGTGCGGCGTTGCCGTGGCGGCATTTACGAAGGGAGGCCCCTGGCTGGATGCCCTGCGGGAATATTTATCAGATAATAAACGCATCGTGCGGGAATTCCTGGAAGAAAAGCTTCCCATGGTACATCTTGTGCCCTCCGAGGCCACGTATCTGCTCTGGCTGGATTGCAGAAACTATACGAAAAACAGCGTGGAGCTGGCAGAATTTATCCGGAAGAAGACGGGACTTTTCGTATCGGACGGCGCTGAGTACGGCAAGGCGGGAGAACCGTTTTTGCGGTTGAACGTGGCTTGCCCCAGAGAGCGACTGATGGATGGATTGGAGCGCCTTAGACGCGGACTTTCGGGGTATGGCGCATAAAGGAGGATCGAGGCTGGAAAACTGATCCTGCCGTATGGGAAACGGCGGATCTGTATAGTAAAAAGGAGGGTACAAAATGAACGAGACTTTGAAGGTGTTGGAGACGAGGCGGAGCTGCAGGAATTTCAAGCCTGACATGATCAAGGACGAAGAACTGAAGGCCATTGTCAGGGCTGGAACCTATGCGGCAACCGGCATGGGAAAGCAGAGCCCGATCATCATTGCAGTTACGGACAAAAAGCTTCGCGATGAACTGATGGTGGAGAACCGCAAGGCAGCTCCCGGCTGGGGAGAGGATTATGATCCGTTCTACGGAGCGCCCGTGGTTTTGATCGTTCTTGCGAGGAAGGACGTTCCCACGTATCTTTATGACGGTTCCCTAGTTTTGGGGAATCTCATGAATGCGGCGGAGAGTCTTGGGGTTGCTTCCATCTGGATCCACAGGGCAAAAGAAGAGTTTGAATCCGACTTTGGAAAGAACCTTTTAAAGAAGCTTGGCATCGAGGGAGAGTACGAAGGAATTGGACATTGCGCCCTTGGCTACGCGGCAGCGCCTGCAAGGGAAGCGGCACCCAGAAAGGAAAATTACGTTTATTACGTATAGACGAATAAGAAAGTGGTCGGTTCGCCGGCCACTTTTTTTGCGCAAACTTTCGATTGAAACTTAAAGGGGATTTCGCTATAATAATGCTTGTTGATTAAGGATTTTTGTACGCAAGAAATGGAAGGATACGGTTTTGAATAAAGAGTTTCAGGTAGGAGTAAGGGATGGGATCCCCATCGCTTTGGGATATTTTGCGGTAAGCTTTAGCTTGGGGATCGCGATGCTCACGGCAGGCATGACGGCCGTGCAGGGCGCCGTGATGAGCGTGTCAAACTTGACGAGCGCCGGGGAATTTGCGGGCGTTCGCGTGATCGCGGCGGGCGGAGCGCTGGTGGAGCTGATCCTCACCCAGCTGATCATCAATTTGCGTTATTCCTTGATGAGTCTGTCGCTCACGCAAAAGCTGGATGAAAAGGTAACGCTGTGGCAAAAGCTTTTGATCGCGTTTGGCAATACGGATGAGATTTTCGCGGTGGCGATGAATCATCAAAAGAGCCTGACGCTTCCGTATATGTTGGGATTGCAGAGTCTGCCAATCGTTGGTTGGACGGCGGGGACCTTCCTCGGCGCAGTGGCCGGAGGTATCATGCCAAGAAGCGTCAGCGTTGCCATGAACGTTATGTTGTACGGGATGTTTATTGCCATCGTCATTCCGGTGGCAAAGAAGTCAAGGTCCGTGCTGATGGTGGCCTGCGTTGCAGTTTTTTTAAGCTGCCTGTTTTATTATTTGCCTTGTTTGCAGGGCGTTTCCGCCGGAATCTCCATTATTCTTTGCACGGTGGCGGCAGCCGTATTTGGCGCGGCGTTGTTTCCCGTGAGTGATGAGGAGCAGGGAGAAAAAGGAGAAGCGGACGATGCAGCCGTGGCTGGGAAAGAGAGGCCGGAAAGATGAACGTATGGATTTGTATCCTGGTGATGGCGGTGGTGACTTACCTGATCCGCATGATTCCGCTGACTTTGATCCGCGGTAAGATCAAGAATCGTTTTGTAAAGTCTTTTCTGTACTACGTGCCTTACGCCTGTCTGATGGCCATGACGTTTCCCGCCGTGTTTCACGCGACGGATTACGTGATCGCGGCGATCGCCGGCGTTGCCGTAGCCGTCCTGCTTGCCTTAAAGGGAAAGGGACTGGTGACCGTGGCCGTGGCGGCCAGCGCCACCGTGTTCTTGGTTTCCTTAGTTTGTGGAATATAATAAGGGTCGGGATTTGATCCCGACCCTTTTCTTTAATTTACTTTGATGGCGTCGAATACCTGGCCGATGGGAGCCTGGATCAGGAGATCGGCGAATTTGTCCCGGGGCGTGGGCGCCATGTTGATCACCACGAGCTTGTCGCCGGAGAAATAGTCGATGAGGCCTGCCGCTGGATAAACGGCGAGGGACGTGCCGCCAATGATGAGAACCTCCGCATTGCTGATGGCGCGCACGGATTCTTCGATGGTATTCTGGCTAAGACCTTCCTCGTAGAGCACCACGTCAGGCTTTACGCGTCCGCCGCAGTCCTCACATACTGGAATGCCGGTGGAATCAATGATATAATCCAGACCATAGAATTTTCCGCATTTCTCACAGTAATTCCGAAGCACGCTTCCATGCAGCTCCAAAACCTTTTTGCTCCCGGCCGCCTGATGCAGGCCGTCGATGTTCTGCGTCACGATGGCCTTTAATTTCCCTGCTTTTTCCAGCTCCGCAAGCTTTAGGTGCGCTGCGTTGGGCTTTGCGTCCGTAAAGAGCATCTTGTTGCGGTAGAAACGGAAGAATTCATCTGGCTTTTTCACGTAGAAGGTGTGGCTGAGGATCGTCTCAGGGGGATAGTCATATTGCTGATGATAGAGTCCGTCCACGCTGCGGAAATCGGGGATGCCGCTCTCCGTGGATACGCCTGCGCCGCCAAAAAACACGATGTTTTTGTGGCCGTCTATGATTTTCTGAAGTTCTTCAATGTTTTTCTGATCCATTTCCGTTAATGTTTTCATAGGGCACCTCCTCGCTTGCAAGTCTGCATAAAATTTGCTAGATTAGCTACTTTTATTTTAACAAAAATCACGGTAAAAGAAAAGGGATTCCTTTGGGAAAACTTTAGAAAATCTTAATGCACGGGGCAGTTGAGGGGGCATTGCTTTTATGCTATAATGTTACGTATCGTGGGTGAGAATGAAGGGAGCCGGGCGTATGGCTAAGCGTAAGAAAGAAAAATTTGTGCCGATGAAGAAGAGTGAGAAGATCATCCGGTTAAAGGATCGGGGACGGGAGCGCGTTCTGAAGCGCGAAGCCATCTTTTTTGGCGTCCTCGGCGTGCTTTGCGTCTTATATTGCGCCGCCATCGGGCTATGCCTTGGGTACGGATCTTATTTTTTCCTGATCTGGGGCGTGATGGGTGTTGGATGCGGACTGATCTCACTTCTTTGTGCAAAGCCTGCGATACGTCGTAAGATCCCGCTGTGGATGATCCGCACGTTTTGGGTTTTGTTTGGCATTGGATTGGGAATTTTTCTGTTGGTGGAAGGACTCATCCTCTCGAGGTGTTATGCCCCGGCGAAGGATGGCGCGGATTACCTCATCATACTTGGGGCGCAGTGGAAGCCGGAAGGACCCAGCGTGGTGCTTAGATACCGCCTGGATGAGGCAATCAAGTATCTGAAGGTGAACCGGGAGACCATCGTCATCGTCTCCGGAGGACAGGGCGCGAACGAGCCGATCTCCGAGGCGCAGGGAATGTATGACTATCTGGTGGAGCGGGGCGTTGACGCATCGCGGATCATCAAGGAGGACAAGTCCACCAGCACGCATGAGAATTTGAAATTCAGCGGGGAGTTATTCGACAAGGCGGAAAGCGAAGTGGTGATCGTCACCAATGATTTCCACGTGTTCCGTGCGGAGAAGCTGGCGAGGGCGCAAGGGTATCAGCACGTGCAGGGACTCGCGGCAGACTCCTGGCCGCCGATGCAGGTGCACAATCTCCTGCGGGAGTTTTTTGGAGTCACGAAGGACTTCCTCATGGGAAACATGGTATATTGGGAGAGAGAGTAAATCTGGGGGAGGCATGACATGGAGATACACGTGGGTGACAGGATCAAGATGAAAAAGCAGCATCCATGCGGAAGCTTTGAGTGGGACGTCCTCAGGGAAGGCGCGGACTTCCGGCTGAAATGCGTGGGATGCGGCCATCAGATCATGATAGCCAGAAAGATTATGGAAAGAAGCGTAAAGGAAATAAAGAAGGGGAATGCGGCAGAGTAAACCCTCAGGCCGCGGAAAGGAATCAAGACGCATATGAAACAAAAAGTGACGGGAATCGTGACGGCGCAAAAGGAAATCGCACCGTCCATCTTTGACCTGTGGATCAAAACGGATCTGGCGAAGGACGTTAAGCCTGGGCAGTTTGCCGGGGTGTTTACGAAGGATAAAAGCGCGCTTCTGCCAAGGCCCATTAGCATTTGCGAGGTGAACGCCGACAGAACGGAGCTTCGCATCGTATATCGCATTGCGGGGCAAGGCACAAAGGAATTCTCCGGCTGGCAGGCCGGGGAGGAAGTGCAGATCCTGGGAATTCTCGGGAATGGATTCCCGTTGGAAAAAGGAAAGGGAAAGAAGGTCTTTCTCATGGGCGGCGGCATTGGAATCCCGCCGATGCTGGAGCTGGCGAAGGAGCTTTCCGCGGACGCAAGCGGGGCTGAGATCCAGTGCGTCATGGGATATCGCGACGCGAAGACCTTTTTGAAGAAGGATCTGGAGCAGTACGGCAAGGTTTACGTTGCAACGGAGGACGGCAGCGTTGGAACGAAGGGGAACGTGATGGATGCCATTCGCGAGAATGGGATCACGGCGGACGTGATCTTTGCCTGCGGCCCCATGCCCATGCTTCGCGCCATCAAGGCATATGCGCAGGAGCAGGGAATCCCGGCGTATATCTCACTTGAGGAGCACATGGCCTGCGGCGTTGGCGCGTGCCTTGGCTGCGTTGTAAAGACGAAGGAAGTGGATCACCACTCCCACGTGCACAATGCAAGAATTTGCACGGACGGACCGGTATTTGAAGCAGGGGAGGTGGAGATCTGATGAGCGGGAACAACCAGAACTTGAATTTGACGACAGGCGCGAATGCGGAAAGCTGGGCACCGGATCTTCGCACCAGCATTGCAGGCGTGGAATTTCAGAATCCCGTGATGACGGCGTCGGGAACCTTTGGCTCCGGCATGGAATACGGGGAGTTTGTGGATTTAAATCGTTTGGGAGCCGTTGTGACCAAAGGCGTTGCAAACGTGCCTTGGCCGGGAAACCCTACGCCCCGCGTAGCGGAGGTTTACGGCGGCATGCTCAATGCCATCGGCCTTCAGAATCCCGGCATTGACGTGTTTATGGAGAGGGATATTCCTTTCCTGAAGCAGTATGAAAAGACGAAGATCATCGTGAACGTTTGCGGAAAGTCCGTGCAGGATTACGTGGACGTGGTGGAGCGCCTTGGCGAGGAGCCTGCGGTGGCGCTTTTGGAGATCAATGTTTCCTGTCCCAACGTAAAGGAAGGCGCCATCGCCTTTGGACAAAAGGCTGACGCGCTCTACAACATCACATCGGAACTCAAAAAGCATGCAAAACAGCCCATCATGATGAAGCTTTCTCCCAACGTGACGGACATTACTGAGATGGCAAGGGCGGCGGAGGCGGCAGGCGCGGACGCCCTTTCTCTCATCAACACCATCACGGGCATGAAGATTGATATTCACAGGCGTAAATTTGCCATAGCAAACAAAACCGGCGGCATGAGCGGTCCCGCCATCAAGCCCATCGCGGTGCGCATGGTTTACCAGGTGGCGCAGGCCGTAAAGCTTCCGATCCTTGGCATGGGCGGCATTGCCACGGCGGAGGACGCCATCGAGTTTATCCTGGCGGGAGCCAGCGCCATCAGCGTAGGTGCCATGAATTTCGTTAATCCTTACGCGACCGTTGAAATCCTGGAAGGCATTGAAGCTTACATGCGCCAGTATCACGTGGAGAAACTCTCCGACTTGATCGGTGCCGTGAATTAAGTATCTGGGTCGGAATCTGGATTCTCTTGATTCAGATTCCGGCCCTTGTCTCTTTTTGGAAATAGAGAGAGGAATCATGATGAGGGCTTGGAGGAACGTAGTTTTAGCAAAGATTTTGATCCTGTGCATGAGCATGGCGTTGATGGCAGGGTGCGAGAAAAAGGAGAAATTGCCGGAGACGGGGAGCGAGACGGTGGAGACGACGAGGGAACAAAAGGAACCCCTGGAGCCGGAGAGACACTCGCCGTATGAAGGGAATACCAATTATTTTTATGACCAGCTGAGCAAGGAACAAAAGGTATTTTTCAATGTCTTAAAAAAGCAGGCAGAGGCGTTTTACTGGGGGACGGAGGAACCGACAATAAGAGTATTGCCGGTGGGTTCCACGCTTCATTACCCTTATGGGACCTGCGTGTCATGGGAGGAAACTACCCAGGGTTATTTTGGTAATCTGGAGCTTGGCACGTTAAGTGTATTGGAAGCGGAAAACGTGGCGCAAATATTTTACCATTCCTGTCCGAAATACTTTTTCTTTAGCGGAATGCTTGTGGAAGAGGACGGCAAATACTGCATGGAACTGCTGGACGGATTTACAAGCCGCGAAATGATTGACTCATACCGGGACAAGATCGAAGCGAAGACGGAAGAGTGGATGAAGGTCATTGAGAATTGCGGAAATGACCTGGAAAAGGAAGAAGCGATCCTTCAGTTGATTTATGATAACGTGGAATATGACGCGTCAAGAAGGATTAACTTTCTGCGGCATGGAATTACTGGCGGGATTGGCGGTGCCTTGGTTGACGGAGTTGCGACGGATCACGGTTACGCGAAAACATTTCAGTATTTGTGTAACGCAGCGGGACTCGACAGCCTTTTTGTGTGGGCAACCTCCCAGAGTTATCATGCCTGGAACATGGTAAATCTATATGATGAATGGTACTGCATTGACGTGTCATGGCTGGACGTATACAAAATGGAATCGCCGGCGGACAGGTGCTATAACAAAAGCTATGATACCTTTAAGGATCAAGACTCCGTCGGTCTGCAAATGTTAAATGGCAAATACATGCAGTATGGCGTTCAGACGCCGAAGTGCCTTCAGGACGAGGTGAAGGACGGACCGAAGCTTTATTCGGTTGACGGAGAGGATGGACTTTATGCGATAAAGCATGGAGTGCTGATGGAATACAAGGGGGAAAGCAGTGACGTCGTGATCCCGGCAAAAGCCATGGAAGTGGATCTCCTTCTTTTTACCGGAGAGAGGGAGATCAGTTCCTTTTCCGTGGAAGAGGGCAGTGAGTATTTGTGTGCTGAGGATGGCGTGCTCTTTGACGCAGACAAAAAAATCCTGATGCGGTATCCCAATGCAGGTGCAAGTGAATATACCGTGCCGGAGGGAACGAAGATGATCGCCAAGGTTGCGTTTATGAACTGTGCAAAGCTGGAAAGCCTCCACCTTCCCGCCAGCCTTACGGAGATCCATATCGGTGCCTTTGCGGGTTGCGAGTCCCTAAAAGACGTCTATTTTGAGGGAACCCAGGACCAATGGGAAGCAATTGAAAATTACGATTCCTACCTCCAGTACAATTGTACGATTCACTTTCAATAAACGATTCCCGAGGAGGGGCACGTATTGAGTTGATTTTTTCGGATGCCAGGGGCAGGGTAGGTCCGCATGCATCACCCGTGAACAATTAGCCGGCGGTTCTTAATGAATTGGAGTCCTATGGCGACGCCATCATTTATAAGCGACGCCGACATAGGGCGAACAATGAAGTTAGAACCGTCCGAGCCGTTCACGGATACGGGCCGCGGGCCAACCTGAGCCAGATTCCGGCCATTGTCACTTTGTGGTGACAAGAGAGGGATTGGGATGAGAGTTTGGAAGACAAAGCTTTTGATTCAGTTTATGGCTCTGTGCATGGGCATGACATTGCTGGCAGGGTGCGAAAAGAAAGAGAAGCAGCCAGAGACGGGAACGGAAACGGTGGAGACGACGAGCGTGCAAAGTGAGACTTCCGTGCCGGACAGACACTCGTTATATGAAGGGAATACCAACTATTTTTATGACCAGCTGAGCATTGAACAAAAGGTATTTTTTAATATCCTAAAAAAGCAGGCGGAGGCTTTTTATTGGGGGACGGAGGAACCGAAAACACGAATGAGTTCAACGATCAGATATCCTGAGGGTTCCTATGGATTGGGCAAGGAAATCACCCAAGGCTATTTTGGTAATCTGGAGCTAGGACCTTTAAGCGTATATGAAGCTGAAGCAGTGGCGCAATTATTCTATCATTCCTATCCGAAATACTTTTTCTTCAGTGGTATGCTTGTGGTGGACGAAGACAATAAGTGTTACATGGATTTGGTGGACGGATTTACAAGCCGCGAAGTGATCGATTCCTATCGGGACAAGATCGAAGCGAAGACGCAGGAGTGGATGAAGGTCATCGATAAATGCGGAAATGACTTGGAAAAGGAAGAGGCGATCCTTCAGCTGATTTGTGACAACGTGGAATGTGACATGTCTTCACGCAATAACCTGTATCGGTATGGGATTACCTGCGGGCTTGGAGGAGCCTTGGGTGACGGAATCGCCACGGATCACGGTTATGCGAAAACATTCCAGTATCTGTGCAATGCAGCGGGTCTCGACAGCCTGTACGTATGGTCAAGCTTCATCAATTTTCACGCATGGAACATGGTAAAGCTGTATGATGAATGGTATTGCATAGACGTATCATGGCTTGACGTATACAAAATGGATTCTCCGGCAAACCAATACTTTAACAAAAGCTATAATAGCTTCAGAAATCACGACTCCGACGGTAGGCAAATGATAAATGGCAAATACGTGCAGTATGGCGTTCAGATGCCCACGTGCATCCGGGACGTGGTGAAGGACGGACCACAGCTTTATTCTGATCGGGACGAGGGCGGACTTTACGTAATAAAGCATGGAATGCTGACAGAATACCGTGGGGAAGGCAGTGAGGTCGTGATTCCGGCGAAAGTCATGGAAGTGGACGTCTATCTTTTTTCCGGCGAGAGAGAGATCAGTTCCTTTTCCGTGGAAGAGGGCAGTGAGTTTTTGTACGCCGAGGACGGAGTGCTCTTTGACGCTGACAAAAATACTTTGATGCGTTATCCAAATGCCGGCGCAAGCGAATACGACGTGCCGGAGGGAACAAAGATTATTGCCAAGTTTGCTTTTATCAATTGCGCCACGCTGGAAACCCTCCGGCTTCCCGCCAGCCTTACCGAGATCCGGGCCGGTGCGTTTATGGGTTGCAGCACCTTGAAAGAAATTTATTTTGAGGGAACCAAAGACCAGTGGGACGCAATTGAAGCATTCTATCCTTACTTCCCAGGTAATTGTACGATTCACTTTCAATAAATGATTTTCTGGGAGGGCACGTATTAAGTTGAATTTTTCGGATGCCAGGGGCAGGGTAGGTCCGCATGCATCACCCGTGAACGGCTCGGACGGTTCTAACTTCATTGTTCGCCCTATGTCGGCGTCGCTTATAAATGATGGCGTCGCCATAGGTCTCCAATTCAGTAAGAACCGCCGGCTAATTGTTCACGGGTGATGCATGCGGACCTACCCTGCCCCATCCCTTCGCACTCAATCCATACGCGCCCCACTCATATTTTTAATCCTTCCGGCGTATACATAAGGTATCTGGGAAGAGCTGGAGGTATGCGGCATGGAGTTGCTAAAACAATACGTACGAAGGAATGGCACCGAAAAGGAGGGCCAGTTACAGATCACCATGGAGGAAGACGTCAATCTTCCCGAGATGAAGCCAGACGTAAACACCATCTGTCTGGAGAAGGGGAGTGTTTTGATCGAGGAAGTGCAGCCCATGGCAGATGCGGTGACGGTGCGCGGGAAATTAACGTTCTCCGTCCTGTATCACACGCAGGAATATGGCGGACGCCTGGAATGCATGGAGGGAAAACTTCCGTTTGAGGAGAAGATCCGCGTGGAAGGACTGCTTCCTTCAGATGATGTTGTCGTTACGGGCATGGTGGAGGATCTGACCATATCCATGATCAACTCGCGAAAGCTTGGCGTGCAATCCGTCCTTTCACTGGAGGCGTCCGCTCAGTCCATTCAGGATGAAGAGCTTCCCATAGGAGTTACCGGCCCTGGGCAGGAGGATGCACAGATCCGGCTTGTGCCCATGGAGTACACGGAATTGGCGTTGTGCAGCAGGGACGTGATGCGGATCAAGGAGGAGCTTTCCCTGCCCTCAGGTCAACCAAACGTGGCAAGGATTCTTTGGAAGAGCGCAGAGCTGGGAGAGATGAATTTCCGGCTGGGCGAGGAGCAGCTTTACGCGCAGGGCGAAGTCCGCGTGTTCGTGCTGTATGAAAGTGAAGACGGAAATCCCGAGATTTACGAGACGACGGTGGAGGAGAGCACTCAGATCGCCTGCTCCGGCTGTCATGAGGGAATGGCGCTTGACGTTAGATATGGCATTTCCCAGTGGGAACTGACGCCAAAGCCTGACTTGGACGGAGAGATGCGGGATTTCGGGCTGGAGATGACGGTCACGCTCAGGATTTGCGTTTATGAAGAGAAGAAATTGGACGTGGTTACGGACGTCTATGGCGTGAAGGAAGAAATCCTGGAAGAGAAAAAGACGGCCTCCTTAAGGCGGCTTCTCAGGAGCGTTACGGGAAAGACAAAGGTTCTGGACCACGTGACGCTGGAAGGCGTGGCGAAACCTCTGCAGCTGATCCGCGGAGAGGGAAGCCTGTCGCTGACGGACGTACTGGCGGCGGAGAACGGACTGCGCCTTCGCGGAAGCCTTGGCGTCAAGATCCTTTATGTCACGGGGGATGACGAAAAACCTTATGGGTGCGTTAGGAAAACACTGCCATACGAGTATGTGCTGGAAATCCCGGGATTGGCTGGAGAGGACGTGCCGGAGCGGGTCCAGGCTACGCTGGAACGCTTTAGCGTCACCATGCAGGGCAGTGAGGAGATGGAAGTGAAGGCGATTCTTTGCTTTGTGGCCTCAGCGTTTCATGAAGAAGAAACGCAGGTGCTGGGGGAGATCGCGGAGGCACCCCTGGACCAGGAGAAAATGGCATCCTTGCCAGGCATGGCGATCTACGTGGTGCGTCCCGGGGAACATCTTTGGAACGTGGGGAAAAAATATTACGTGCCGATTCAAAGCCTAAAGGATCTCAACAATCTTACCAGCGAGGAATTAGTACCGGGACAAAAGCTTTTGGTTGTAAAAAGAAATTGACGCGAAGCCTTTTGCGTACAAGGCTTGACGGACGCATAAGGATTGTACTATAATAAATACAATCCTTGTATACAGAATACATTCAGAGGAAAAAGTCATGCTGAGTTTAAATGCATACGCAAAGATCAATTTATGCCTGGACGTGGTGGGACGCCTGGAAAACGGGTATCATCAGGTTCGCATGATCATGCAGACGGTGGGGATTTACGACACGCTTTCGTTTGAACGGACGACGGGAGAAATCAAGATCACGTCGGATGCCGGAGAGATCCCATTGGGAGAAGATAATCTAATCTATAAGGCAGCGTCGCTGATGCGGGAGAGATTTCAGATCGCCGGCGGCGTTTCCGTGCATCTGGAAAAAAGAATTCCCGTGGCGGCCGGAATGGCCGGCGGAAGCACGGATGCAGCCTGTACGATGAAGGCGATGAATCTTTTGTATGATCTTGGACTTTCGGAGGAGGAGCTCTGTACCCTGGGCGTCAAGATCGGAGCGGACGTACCTTATTGCATCCTGGGCGGGACCGCGCTTTCCGAAGGAATCGGCGAGGTTTTGACAAAGCTTCCTCCCATGCCGGAGTGCGTGCTTTTGGTTGCAAAGCCTGAGATTGGCGTATCGACAAAGGAGGTCTACGAGCGGATCGACCGCCATGAGATCACGGATCATCCGGACGTGGACGGCATGCAAAGGGCCATCGCGGAAAATGACTTGGATGGGGTTGTAAGGCGCCTCGCCAACGTGCTTGCAACGGTCACGGAGGAAATGCATCCCGTGGTTCAAAAGATCAGAGAGGTCATGCTCTCCCAGGGCGCGCTTGGCAGTCTTATGAGTGGCAGCGGACCGTCTACGTTTGGGATTTTTGAGAAGGAAGAAATGGCCAGGGCAGCCGGGGAGCAGATCCGGGAGCTTGGGCTTGCAAGGCAGATTTACGTGACAAAGCCGGTAAGTGGCAGGGAATAAGCCGAGGAGTTCAGAAACAAAAGCGGAAAGAGCCGCGCATGCGGGATTGTGACGGAAAGACGCCGCATGACTGCGATAGGAAAGGCGAGAAAAATGCAAGAGAGATTTCAGCTGAAAATGGATCAGTTTTTACCGCTTAGGGACGTGGTGTTCAACACGCTCCGTCAGGCCATCCTGACGGGGGAATTAAAGCCGGGAGAGAGGCTGATGGAGATCCATCTCGCGGATCAGCTTGGCGTGAGCAGAACGCCGATCCGTGAGGCCATCCGGAAGCTGGAACTGGAAGGTCTGGTAACGATGATCCCGAGACGCGGGGCGGAGGTTGCCCAGATCACGGAAAAGAGCATGAATGACGTGCTGGAGGTGCGCCGTGCGGTGGACGCGCTTTGCGTGGAGCTCGCTTGCGAGAGGATCACGGAGGAGGAATTGCAACGTTTGTCCGAGGCGTGTGATGCCTTTGCGGAAGAAGCGAGAAAGAGCGAAAAGGAGAAGGACGTAAAGCTCCTGGCGCAGAAGGACGTGGCACTCCATGACATCATCGTGCAGGCTACGGGCAACCAGCGCCTGATCCAGCTGGTAAATAACCTGTCGGAGCAGATGTACCGATATCGCTTTGAATATCTGAAAGACTTTAGCCAGCATGAAAAGCTGGTGGAGGAGCATCGCATTATCTATGAGAACATTGTGAAGAAAAACCGCGAGACGGCCTGTGAGGCTGCGAGACTTCACATTGACAATCAAAAGAAGGCGATCATCCGCCAGATCCGGTTGGAAAAAGAAAAGAAATAACGGAATGACGCGTATCATTTTTCCAAACCGTGCCCATACTCAAGTCAAGAACCTATGGAGTATGGGAGGAAAAGAAAAATGAAGCGTGAGGATAGAGGCCGTAAGTACCTGGTTTGGAAGACACTGGCACGTTTTGGAGGCTTTGCGATGGCCGCATGGCTGGCATTTGGGATCTTGTTTCCGGAAATGTTTTGGAACGCGGACGTATGCAAGAGTTGTGAGCAGGAGTGCCTTTCGGGGGAAGAACTGCTGGACGCCGTACTCTCGGCGAAACCTGGAGAGATCAAGGGGCACAGCAGGCTGATGGAATTATGGCAAGCCTTTTGGAAAAAGGATAGAAAGGTTAGTGACAAAGGAATGGAACAAAAATTGACGGCAGACGCGCCCATAGGGGTGTTTGATTCCGGCGTAGGCGGACTTACCGTGGCGCGGGAAATCATGCGGCAGATTCCGAATGAGAAGATCATATATTTTGGGGACACGGCGAGAGTGCCTTATGGCAGCAAGTCGAAAGAGACCGTGACAAGGTTTTCCCGCCAGATCGTGCGGTTCCTGCAGACCCATGAGGTGAAAACCATTGTGGTGGCCTGCAACACGGCCAGTGCCTATGCCCTCGAGGATCTCGAGAAGGAGACGGACGTTCCCATCATCGGCGTGGTAAAGCCGGGAGCAAAGGCGGCGGCCGAGGCGACGAGAAACGGGAAGATTGGCGTCATCGCGACGGAGGCAACCATTGGAAGCCATATTTACAGCCAGTACATAAAAAAGATCCATCCGGAGGTCACCATATACGGAAAGGCCTGTCCGCTCTTCGTTCCCCTTGTGGAAGAAGGGCTCTGGGAGGATCCGGTGACGGATGAGATCGCAAAGCGTTATTTGAATGAGCTGATCGACATTGACATCGACACGCTGATCCTGGGATGCACGCATTATCCCTTGATCCGTTCCACCGTGGCCAGAATCATGGGAGACAAGGTAACGCTAGTGAATCCGGCATACGAAACAGCGAGGGAACTGAAGGAAATGCTGGAAAGGAAGGGGCTCCTAAAGGAGAATCCCGTCGCCCTCGGAGAGAATAAATATCAGTTTTACGTAAGTGACGGCGCGGAGAAGTTTAAAACTTTTGCCAATTCCATTATTAAATATGGGATTCTCAGTGCAAAGACGATCAACATCGAAGAATTTTAAGAAGGCCCCGAAGGAACGGGTGTCCTTGCGTTAGGAACGTGGGAAGGAAATGCAATGGAAGGGTTGGTCAGCATAGAGATCACGGGCGGAAGGGGAGAGATCGTAAACCGCGCGGAGGGACAATGTTATTATAAAAATGGCCATCATTACGTGTTGTTTTCAGAGGAGCTTTCTGAGGATGGAAAAAAGGGAGGCGTAACTTTCTCGAGCAGACTGAAGATCAGTGAGGGAGAGGTGGTCTTGAGACGAAGCCTTCCGGATGACAAGGGCGGTGCCAAGCACGTGATGGAGTTCACGTACCGGAAGCAGGGAGAAGAGGAGTGCGGATGCATGGTGGATTATCCCACGCCCTATGGAACGATGCGGCTTGAGATCCACACGAGAGAGCTTGACGTGGCGCAGGGAGAAGAAGAGATTTTGGTGCAGATCCGCTATCAAATGATGCAGGACTGCCAGGAGATCAGTCAGGATGACCTGAGGATCATGATTAGGAAAGCACGTCAGTAGACGCGTTCCCTTGACGAGCCCATTTGCTCGGGAGAACGTGCCAAAAAGAATCGTCCCCATTGACACAAAAAAACCTCGCGAAACCGCGAGGTTTTTGAATTATTTAACGGGTTTTGCACCGGCTTTTTCCTGTGCCGCTTCCATGGCACGCTTGAAGAAGCCTTTTTTCTTGGGTGGAGCGAGTTCAATCTTGCCGTGAAGGCCTTTCACTCCGAGAATGTACATGCCGCTGATCGTCGCCTTAACTTCCTTCTTGAGGGGAATGTTGTCGAAGATCTTCTCATCGCTGATCAGATTCATGATCTGGGGTCCGATCTTAACTTTTACGATGGGGAGCTTCTGGTTTCTCATGATCTTCGGCGTCTGGTCGATGACGGATTGCGGTAATCCTGATTCCTTAATCTTAAGTCGTTTTTTGTCAATGATCAGCATGGAGACCGTCATTTTGTTGGCTTCCATGAGCTCTTGCTGTTCGGCCTGCTTCTTTTGGGCCTTCTTTCCCAAGAAGTACATTGCGATAATGGCAGCCACGACCAGTACGAGCACCACGATCAGGACGATCAGACCAGGGTTAATGCCCAGGAAAGCAAACGTGTTAGTGTTCATCATACTACGTATCCTTTCTATCCTTTTCCCTATTCAATTTTATACAGAAACTACATTACATCATATCACAGCTTTGGCAAATTCACAAGAATTGGTTTTGATAATTTTAAAGTTCACGTAATTTTCATTTTAATTATGCAAGTATTGGTGTTATAATACAAAATGGAAGTTAGCCGCAAGGCTTCAGAAGAAAAATGAGAGGATTATGAAAGAGATGAAAAAGAAGAATTTTGGCGGGATTGCCTTGATCTGCGCTGCAGTTCTCGCTTGTGGAACGTTGGCAGGCTGTGAGACGAAAACGGGTGGCGAGAATCCGACGACGTCCGGAACCGAAGTTACGGAGACGGGAGTCCAGGATCCGGCGTCGACTGCGGAACCAATAAAGGTTACCGAAGGTCGTACCTATGCGAAGGACATGGATCTTGACAAGTACGTAACGATCAAGGATTATCAGAATTTCCGCGTTGAGAGAGATCCCGTGGAGATTGATGAGGAAGAGGTTGAGCTGATCCTCAAGGATGCTTATTACAATCATTTCCCCGCAGATCAGGGAATTAAGGATCGCGCCGTGGTAAACGGGGATACCGTTAACATTGATTACGTTGGAAAGAAGGACGGCGTTGCCTTTGACGGAGGAACGGCACAGGGTGCGCCGCTCACCATTGGTTCGCACAGCTTCATAGACGGTTTTGAATCTGGTCTGATCGGCGTTATGCCGGGAGAGACGGTTGACTTAAACCTCACGTTTCCTGAGGAATATCACAGCGAAGAGCTTGCAGGACAGGCAGTTGTTTTCACCGTGACCGTAAACTGCATCATTCCTGAGGAAATGAAGGACGAGCACGTTGCAGGGATCGTTCCGAACGTAGATACCGTTGAGGGACTTCGCCAGTACATCCGTGACTATCTGACGGAATTATATCAATCGGAAAGCGATGGCGATTATCAGGAAAAGATATTGGAAACCTTCATTGAGGAAATGTGTGAGGTAAAGGAAGTTCCGCAAGAATGGATTGATTATTACCGTAATCAGATCAATGATTATTTCATTACCCAGGCCTTCCAGATGGCAACGGATCCTGAAACGCTCGTGCAGACGTATTTTGGACAGGATTTGACGAGCTTTCTTGACGAGCATTCCGTCATTGCGGCACGTGAGGATCTGATTATGCAGGCGTTGGCGAAGAAGCAGGGACTTTGCATCGACGATGAAGAATTGAACAAGATTTTGCAGGAGTATGCCACAAATGCCGGCCTTTCTTCCATTGCGGATTATCTCGGTGAATCCTCCATGGAAGATTTCAGACAGAGCTATCATTATCAATTGGCATTTGAGTATCTTTATGATCTGGCATCGCAGAAATAAAATCACTAGTTAACGGGGAACCAAGGATGCGAATGGAGAGAAACGGAAGAAAATGGATCATGGGCCTGCTTGCGGCACTGGCAATCGCAGTGCTGTGTCCGTTCGCGTCCAATTCCGTTCACGCCAGCACCATATCGGAGTTACAGGAGCAGATCAAGGCGCATCAGAAGGAATTGGAGGAAGCCAACAAAAAGGCGGAGAACCTAAAGGATAAGCAAAGCCTGATCGAGGAAATGATCGACGATCTGAACGCGGAGATCCTAAATACCATGACGTGCATCGCCCTTCGGGAGGATGAGATCGCGGAAATGGAAAAGGAGATCGAGATAAAGAGAGGCGAGATCACGCAAAAGCAGGATGAGATCGATCAGACGGAGCAGGAATACCTTGCGGCGAAGGCACGGGAGGAAAAACAGAAGGATGACATGCAGGTCCGTGCCAAGAGGATTTACGAGACGGGGAACGTATCCTTCTTCCACCTGCTCATGCAGGGAATTGGACTTTCTGCACTCCTAAACAAGATGGACTATGTGGAACAGCTCTATACGTATGACAGGAGCAAGCTTTCTGATTTTGAGAACGTGAAACAGATCACGCTGGATCTGTGGAAGAAGTTAGAGGTCGAAAAACAGGAATTACAGACGCAAAAGGACGCATTTACGCGGGCGAAGGAAGAAGTGGAGCTTGCAAAAGCGGAACTGGAAAAGCAAAAGGCGGATCTTGACAAGGCGCTTGCGCAAAGGAAAAAGGAGAGCGCCGACTTTGAGGCTGAGATCAAAAAGGCGAAGCAGGAAGCCAACGTCGCAAAGACTTTGATCCAGCAGGAGCAAAAAGAGATCAAGAAGCTTCAGCAACAGCAAAAGCAGGGGCAGGCCGCAGACGTGGGAACGATCACGGAGACAAGTTATTCCTCCATCGTAGACAACGCGGCGGGAAGTGACCTGGGAAAGAAAATTGCGAAGTACGCGTTGCAATTTGTGGGTAATCCTTACGTGCTAGGCGGAACGAGCCTCACGAACGGCACGGACTGCTCAGGCTTTATGTATTCCGTGTACGCGAAATTTGGATATTCCCTCTCCCGTACTTCCGGGCAGCAGAGAAATGACGGAACGACGGTTGCCTATGAGAACGCCCAGCCTGGCGACATTGTTTGTTATAACGGTCACGTTGGAATGTACATCGGTTCAGGAAAGATCGTTCACGCCAGCAACAAAAAGGACGGCATCAAGGTGAGCAATGCAACCTACCGAAAGGATATGGTGGGCGTGCGCCGCATTATCCAGTAAATTATGACGTTAAATCGATCATGAGGACGTGTTTAGCAATAAAAAAAGGAGTGCGTTGCACTCCTTTTTTGTTATGCTTTACGTTACGCCGTGATCACGGTGCCGGCCTTTCCCTTGATGGCATCATCAATGCTTGCCTGGTTGGTGATCAGGACTTTGCCTCCGGGAACCTTTTCAAGATACGTAATGGCGGCTTCAATCTTGGGAAGCATGGTGCCTGCCTCAAATTGTCCTTCTTCTGCGTACGCCTTCGCCTCAGCCACGGTCATGGAAGAGATGGGCGACTGGTTTTCCTTGCCATAATTCTTGTAAACGCAATCAACGTCGGTCATGATGATGAGCTCGTCGGAGCGAAGGTCTGCTGCAAGCTTTCCCGCAATGGCATCCTTCTCGATCACGGCGGAAGCGCCCTTGAGAATGTGCTTCTGCTCGATGACGGGAATGCCGCCGCCTCCGCAGGCGATGACGATCTGATCAGCATCCGTCAAGGTGCGGATGGTCTCTAATTCCACAATGTCAATGGGCTTAGGTGCGGCCACTACGCGGCGGAAACCTTTGCCCGGATATTCTTTCACGTAATTTCCCTTTTTCAGCTCCGTCTCGGCATCCTCCTGGGACATGAAGCGGCCGATCACCTTCGTCGGCGCGTAGAATGCATCATCATAAGGATCCACGGTCACCTGGGTCAGAATGGTGCTCACGGGTTTGGAAATGCCGCGGGAAAGAAGCTCGGAACGCAGGCTGTTCTGAATGTCATAACCCACGTAGCCCTGACTCATGGCGGAACAAACGCACATGGGTGCGGGGGTGTAATCGGTATAAACGCGGCGCAGCTCCGTCATGGCCTTGTGGATCATGCTTACCTGCGGTCCGTTTGAATGCGTGATGGTAAGCTGGTAATCAGCCTCCACCAGGTCTGCCAGCGCCTTGGCGGTCTGTCTTACGGCGCCCTGTTGCTCTAAGGTGGTATGTCCAAGGGCTTCATGCCCAAGGGAAACAACAACTTTTTTCTTGCTCACTGTAATTGCCTCCTGCACGTTTTATTTCCGTATCGATCCCATGGAGATTCTAAATATTTTCATTGCTCAAATCACGATTCCAAATACTATAAGTACATTTTAGCATGAGGAAGGGGAAATGCAAAGTACCTTTTCCAAGACTTCAAAATAATTTTCAAACGTTTTGTTGCAACAAGCCGGATCATCGATCACGATGCCGGGGCTTCGAAGGCCGATTAGGGTAAATCCCATGGCCATGCGGTGATCCTCATAGGTTTTTACAAGGCTTGGCTGGGGAGAGCCCGGCCAGATCGTGATGGAGGCTTCCGTGGTCTCGCAACGGATCCCCATTTTCTTCAGCTCCGTCTCGATGGCACTCAGGCGATCGCTTTCCTGAAAGCGCACGTGGCCGATCCCCGTAATGGTGGTGGGACTGGTCGCAAAGGGCGCCAGGGCGGCAAGCGTGATGGCTTGGTCGGAGCAGGCGCTCATGTCCGCGACGATGCCGGGGTAAGAACCGTCCTTGGGGGGCGTAAGCAGTATGCCCTCTGGCCGGTCCTCGGCGTGACAGCCCAATTGCTCCAGGAAACGCAGAAATTGTACGTCTCCCTGCAGGGAATCAAAGTGCACGTGAGATACCTGGACGGGAAGGTTTAGCAAAGGACAAAGCGCGTAAAAATAGCTTGCGCCAGAGACGTCGGGCTCGATCTGATAGTCAAGGGCGCGGTATTTCTGGCCGGCAGGCGTGACAAAGCGCTTGGCCGGAGTCACGTCAGCGGAATCTGATGGCTGAGGGGTATCCTGTGAAACGGCATCGCAGCGTACGCCAAACTGAGCCATCATTTTTCTTGTCATGTCCACGTAAGCCATGCCGTGACTGCCGACGGCCTCCACGGTGAAATCTGAGGGTGACAGGCAGGAGGAGATGAGCAGGGCGCTTAAAAACTGGCTGCTGCGCTCAATGTCCACGCTGACGAAATCCTTTTGGAAGCCGCGGGAATGCAAGGTAAAGGGAAAGCAATCCGGCGTTTCAGCGCAGGTGATCTCGCATCCAAGGGTCTCGATTCCGCGAAGGAGCGGAGCCATGGGGCGCCGTCTCATCTGGGCTGACGCATCCAAGTGATAGGTTCCGTGGGTGACGCCAAGCCATGCCGTCAGGAATCTTGCAGCCGTTCCGGCGCTTCCGACGTAGAGGGAGGCTTCTTTTTTGGGAACGATGCCGCCGCAGCCCGTCACCTTGATCATCGCGTTAGCTTCATCTGTTTCCACTTCGAATCCAAGCGACTTGGCACACTCGGCAAAATGTCTGGAATCGTCGGAAAACAAGGCGCCGCGCAGGGTAGAGGTTCCGTCAGCCAGCATGGCTAGCAAAAGAGCCCTGTTGGTGATGCTTTTTGAACCGGGGACCTGGGCCTTCAAAAAGCCTGGCAGGGTCGCCGTATTATACAAACAAGGGACGCGATACGTTCCTTCCATGATTCCTTCCTCCTAAATCCTGAGTCTTACGTTTCGTCTGAGCCCTTATTATAACGTTATTTCCTTTTCGTGACAAGAAAAAGCCTTCGCTCGTCAATGAGCGGAGGCCTTTTTGACTGGTTTTTCAAATTCACACAGGGCATTTTGGATGGTCAGCGTGTCGAGCCATACCTTTCCGCTTGGCGTGATGCGGTAAAGATCCAGCGTGCCGTATCCTTCACAGCCCGCTTTCAGGCGCGGCGAGGATAGGGCCGGATCGGGTTCGTCGTATGACAGCGCCATCATTTTTTGCTTGGGAGACTGGAGGGTCAGCGTAACCAGCGAGCTGCGGTTCCCGGCCTTTACGTGCCAGGTGACGGCATCCTTTGTCTCCTTTGTTCCCCATTTCAGGCGGGGGCGCTGCAGGATCCTGGCAAAGGAATAACAGAAATCCTCTCCGGTGTAGGTCAGCTGCAAAAGCATTTTGGGCTTAAAACGGAAGAAGAGGAATCTCGGGCAACAGCCGTCTATGGCAAGAGCGGAGTGCTTTAAGGGCTTCCCGGTGCGTTCGCTTATGAGATTGCAGGAGGCAAGCTGAAGCCAAGGTTTGTTATAGCTTCGTCCCCAGTGCTTGTCGGCATAGCCGCTGCAATCATCGGGGGAGATCTCAAAGGTTTCACCGTTTACGACAACGTTGCCGCGATAGTGGGTTTTGATGCCCTCCCCGTGCCAGAAGCTGTCCAAGGCATTGAGCGCGCTTAAGAAAGGCGAGGCGAGGAACCCGGTATGGCAGGCGATGGTCTTATGGATCTCCAGATCCCATTCCATGATCTGTTCCTCAGGATCCGGTTCGCTGAGATTTTTGGGGGCGGGAGCCTCCTCGATCCGGCCGACGATGCGGTTCTCGCGCAAAACATTGTCACCAACCTGAAAATATAAGGGTTTCTTTGCATATTTAGCCGCCGTGATCGGGTGATAAGAGGCAAGCTGAAGTCCGGGCGAGTCCGCGTCCGGAAAGATTCCCGCAGAAACCTTTACGTAGGAGGGAATGGCAGATCTGTCTTTTTTTTGTTTGCCCGGAACGGGATTCAAGATCAGATATTCAACGAAGAAAAAGCGACGGATCCCCGTGACGGCACTGATTCCAGAGAAGGAGTGCCACCAGCGCAGGTACCCCTTCTTTGCAAGGGAACCGCAGAGCATGTATGCATTTCTGCTTTGATCGGAACGATTCATTTGCTTTCTCCCGGTTAATTTATGACAGCTTATTACGTAAAAAATGACGGGTAATTCAACTCGAGTGTTGTTTTAGAGGGCGTTCCTTGTGAGAATAGACCGAAGAAAAACTAGATTTAGTTGTAACCCACACTATTATAATACAACATCTTGCGTATGACAAGTGTGTCGGGAAAACTTTTTTGAATTGTGGATAACTCTGTTTCTTCCAAAAGGAGCACGTGGAATAATCCACAGAAAATGACGCGTTATCCACAAAAAAAGTGGATAAGTCTTTTCGAAAAAAACGCTTGTGTTTTCCGCTAAGAAAATCTATAATATTTAATGATTACAATTCTGTCTTTGCGCAGTTTCCCGAAAAAAAGAACGGATAGGAGATCAGTCGTAAATCGTTTGATGAGCCGGGAGTGCCGAGAAGACGGAAAGAAGGAGGAAGGCATGCTATATATTGGAGTGGATTTGGGTACCTCTGCCGTAAAACTTCTGCTGATGGACAGCGACGGCAAGATCCAAAACATCGTATCAAAGGAGTATCCCCTGTACTTCCCTCATCCAGGTTGGTCTGAGCAGAAACCCGAGGATTGGTGGGAGCAAACAAAGATCGGCATCAAGGAGCTGATTAAGGACGCGGACAAGTCCCAGGTAGCCGGCATCAGCTTTGGCGGCCAGATGCACGGACTTGTAATTCTGGACAAGGATGACAACGTGATCCGTCCCGCGATTCTTTGGAATGACGGAAGAACTTTCGAAGAGTGTGATTATCTGAACAATGTGATCGGTAAGGACAAGCTCAGCGAGTACACCGCGAACATTTCCTTTACCGGTTTTACCGCACCCAAGATCCTTTGGGTAAAGAATAAGGAGCCTGAGAATTTCGCAAAGATCGAAAAGATCATGCTTCCCAAGGATTACATCGCTTACAAGCTGACCGGCGTGCACTGCACGGACGTTTCCGACGCATCCGGAATGCTGGTATTCGACGTAAAGAACCGCAAGTGGTCCAAGGAGATGTGCGATATCTGTGGCATCAAGGAGAGCCAGCTTGCAAAGTGTTATGAGAGTTATGAGAAGGTTGGCACCGTGCTTCCTGAGATCGCTGCAGAGCTGGGCATTCCTGCTACCTGCATCGTTGCTGCAGGCGCAGGCGACAATGCGGCAGCTGCTGTGGGAACCGGCACCGTTGGAGACAACATGTGCAACATTTCCCTCGGAACCAGCGGCACCATCTTTATCTCTTCCAAGAATTTTGGCGTGGACAAGTTCAACGCGCTCCATTCCTTCGCTCACGCGGACGGCAAGTATCACCTGATGGGTTGCATGCTCAGCGCCGCTTCCTGCAACAAGTGGTGGATGGATGAGATCATTGGGACCAAGGATTACGCAGCAGAGCAGAAGGCAATCGAGAAGCTTGGCGAGAACCACGTTTACTTCCTGCCTTACCTTATGGGCGAGCGTTCTCCTCACAATAACCCGAACGCAAGGGCAACCTTCATCGGCATGACGATGGACACCACCCGCGCAGACATGACGCAGGCAGTGCTTGAAGGCGTAGGATTTGCACTCCGTGATTCCCTGGAAGTTGCAAAGTCCCTTGGCATCAACCTTGAGAGAACCAAGATCTGCGGCGGCGGCGCTAAGAGCCCCCTGTGGAAGAAGATGATCGCCAACATCCTGAACCTGAAGGTTGACGTGATCGAGTCCGAGGAAGGTCCTGCAATGGGCGGCGCAATGCTGGCTGCAGTGGCTAACGGCGAGTACGCTTCCGTGGAAGAGATCGCTGCAAAGGTTGTGAAGATCGTTGACACCGTTGAGCCCGATCCCGCTTTGGTTGCAAAGTATGAGGAGAGATATCAGCAGTTCAAGGAGATCTATCCTGCCTGCAAGCCCGTTTTTGACATCATTACGAAGTGATGCATCTAGGGGACAAAGGTCCAAAATCGAGACGTGCTTGCACGAACGAGATTTTGACCTTGGGACCCGTCCAAACATGAGGCAGTAGCGAAATGCTTGCAAACAAGCATTTCAGCGGATGCCGAATGTTTGCAGGATTGCGAGAGTTGCATCGCAACGGAGCAATCCGTGGATGCAAATATAAAACTAACCTAAAAGGAGGGTTACTCAAGTCATGAAAATTTTGTCCGTAAATGACGCTGAATTCCGTAAGTATGGCAGAGTCGTTACCAACGTGGACTTTGCTCCCCTGGTAGAGGCTTTGAAGAAGACCGAGCTTCCCGATGGCGTGGTTTATGAGCCCAGCGTGGCTTCCCTGGAGGCAACTCCCGTGATGAAGGCGCTGACCGAGACCACCTATGGCGAAATGCCCATCCAGATCGGTTACTGCAACGGCCATAACAACAAGCTGAACGCTCTGGAGTATCACCGTGATTCCGAGATCAACGTAGCTGCCACCGATGCGATCCTGATGCTCGGCCTGCTCGCTGACGTTGCTCCGGATTTCACCTATGACACTTCCAACGTAAAGGCATTCTTTGTACCTGCAGGCACTGCAGTGGAAGTGTTCGCTACGACGCTTCACTATGCGCCTTGCGGCGTGGACGGCGCCGGCTTCCAGGTGGCGATCGTTCTTCCGAAGGGAACCAACTATCCTTTGAAGACCGCACACGCAAAGGTAAATGCTGACGGAACTGCACCCAGCGAGGATGCTCTGATCACCGCAGTGAACAAGTGGCTCATCGGCCATGCCGAGGGCGGTCTTGACGCTGGCAGCTTCATCGGCCTTAAGGGCGAGAACTGCACCCTGTAATGCCGGATGCCCAAGGGCATTTCGGAGGCGGACGGTCCGAGTGAGCGGACGCTGCAGATAAAATGATCGTATCCCTGCGCAAGCTGCGAGAATACTTGACGCGGGGTTACAAATAAACAAAAACACACGAAAACAAAACACGTGAATTGAAGGAGGAACTACCACATGAACAATTTACCCCAGGTAAAAATTGGTATTGTTGCTGTTAGCCGTGACTGCTTCCCTGAGAGCCTGTCCGTTAACAGAAGAAAGGCCCTGATCGATGCGTATACCAAGAAGTACGGCGCAGCTGACATTTATGAGTGCCCCATCTGTATCGTAGAGAGTGAGATCCATATGGTTCAGGCTCTTGAAGACATTAAGAAAGCCGGATGTAACGCACTTTGCGTATATCTTGGAAACTTTGGCCCTGAAATCTCTGAGACTCTTCTTGCTAAGCACTTTGATGGTCCTTCCATCTTCGTTGCAGCTGCAGAGGAGAGCCAGGCAGACCTGCAGGACGGCCGTGGCGACGCATACTGTGGCATGCTGAATGCAAGCTACAACTTAAAGCTTCGCAACGTTAAGGCATACATCCCTGAGTATCCCGTTGGCACCGCTGAGGAGTGCGCTGACATGATCAATGAGTTCGTTCCCATCGCTCGCGCGATCATCGGACTTTCCGATCTGAAGATCATTTCCTTCGGTCCCAGACCCCTTAACTTCCTTGCTTGTAACGCTCCCATTAAGCAGCTTTACAATCTGGGCGTTGAAATCGAAGAGAACTCCGAGCTGGATCTGTTCGAGTCCTTCAACAAGCATGCCGGCGACGCAAGAATCCCTGCAAAGGTTGCTGAGATGGCAGCTGAGCTTGGCGCAGGCAACAAGAAGCCTGAGGTTCTTGAGAAGCTTGCTCAGTATGAACTGACTCTTCTTGACTGGGTAGAGGCACACAGAGGCTACAGAAAGTACGTTGCCATCGCCGGCAAGTGCTGGCCTGCATTCCAGACCCAGTTTGGTTTCGTTCCCTGCTACGTAAACAGCCGTCTTACCGGTATGGGCATCCCCGTATCCTGTGAGGTTGACATTTACGGATGTCTGTCCGAGTTCATCGGTACCTGCGTAAGTGCTGATGCAGTTACCCTCCTTGACATCAACAACTCCGTACCTGCTGACATGTACAAGCAGTCCATCGAGGGCAAGTTCCCTTACACCCACAAGGATACCTTCATGGGCTTCCACTGTGGCAATACCTGCTCCAAGAAGCTGGCATTCTGCGAGATGAAGTATCAGAAGATCATGGCAAGAGCACTTCCCATCGAGGTTACCAACGGAACCCTCGAGGGAGACATCGCTCCCGGAAAGATCACCTTCTTCCGTCTGCAGTCCACCGCTGATTGCAAGCTCCGCAGCTACATCGCACAGGGCGAGGTTCTGGACGTTCGCACCCAGTCCTTCGGTTCCATCGGCGTATTCGCTATTCCTGAGATGGGCAGATTCTATCGTCACGTGCTGATCGAAAAGAACTTCCCTCATCACGGCGCAGTGGCATTCGGTCACTTCGGAAAGGCTCTGTATGAAGTATTCAAGTTCATCGGCGTTCCCGTAGAGGATCTGAACTATAACCAGCCGAAGTCCGTTCCTTACATCACCGAGAATCCTTGGGCGTAAGATAAACGAAAACGGAAACTTTTTTGGGAGCCCTGCCTGGCAGGGCTCCTTTTTTGCTTGCCAGACTTGCGAAACTAGTGTATTTTTAAAATGGTGCGGTTGGGTAAGAAGATGATCTGGGGTAATCGGGTTGCGGACTTTTGAAAGAGGCAAAAAATGATTGTGTGGGTTGCGAGTTTTCTGATGGCATTTCTAAACTATTACGTCGTTTACAGATGGATTTTGCGCGTGCCATTTCATAGGAACGCAAAATTATCGGTTGCCGTGATCGGCGGTTCCTGCCTGTTGGTTTTGGCAATGTACTTGACCGGTGAGTTCGCATTTAAGGGACCAGGCATAACCATCGTTACCATTTTGGCGCTCATCATTCTCGTAAAAGAAAAGCGCATCACGGCGCTTTTACTGTCTCCCATGGTTTTTTTTGTCCCGGGCGCGGTCAACATTTTGGGCAGTTATCTTATGACATTCGTGTTTAAGATCCCATACCAGGCTTTTATCGATTCCAATTTATGGAGTCTGTTGATGCAGTTTTTTTTCCCGTTCTTATTCTTTATATTCTTTCTCCTTTTCAAAGGACTACGCGTAGAGGGAGAGATGGTGAGGTTCGGCATTCCACAGTACGCGATTGCCCTTGTGGGCGCGGGATGTCTGTTTGTCATCATTGCGGTATCGCAGGGAGTGATGGAAGGAAAAACGGAGTTTTCCGACTGGACGTTGCAATTGTCCATTTGTTGGGTAATTGTTGGGCTTATTTTTGTCATTCTGATCTTCTGGCAAACCAGCATTGAAAATCATGCCATGCAATATAAGATGGAAAATGAGTACTATCAGCTGGCGCTGAAAAGGCAAGAGGCGCATATCAAGGAAATCATGGAAAGTGACCAGAAAATCCGAAGGTTTCGCCATGACATAAATGCTCATCTGACGGCATTGGAGCAGTGCATTCAAACAAATGACTTGCCGCAATTAAAGTCCTACGTCGAGCGAATGCGTGCGGAAACGCGAAAGCTTGAGGTTCAAAAGTTTACCGGCGTGGGAGCCGTGGATGCGATCATCAGCGAATGGCATCAGAAAGCGATGGAAGAAGGCGTTCAATGGGAATGGGACGGTGGATTTCTTGGACATACGGAACTGGAAGTTTTTGATCTCTGCGTCATCTTTTCCAATCTCTTGAGTAATGCGGTTGAAGCAACGAGACAAGTGGAGGAGGGCAGGGAGAAAAAAATCCAGATTTCTTGCGGCACTTTCCGTGATCGGATATGCATTCGCATTTCAAATTCTTGTCGGCAGAATTTAGAGCCGAAGAGTCATTATGGAACCACAAAGAGTGATTTTCAGAATCATGGGTTTGGACTGCTGAATATCCAGAATACCGTTGATAAAGTTCATGGTGAATTTCATAAGAGCGTGGAACAGGGCGTTTTCACCGTGGAAATCATCCTTTGATCAGGAAAAAACGTCGTTCATCAAAAAAAAACGTCGTTCATCCAAATTTTATTGATTTTTTCTTGGGGCATTCCCATAATAAAATTGTAAAAAGGGGGATGAGGAACGATGTTTGGTGAAAGCATTATTTCGGCTCAGCTCGATTGGTGGGAGCTTTTGTGGATTCTTCTGGGGGGAGGAAAATAAACACCAAGTCATGAGCCGGAGAAATCATGAGGGTTACTAAAAACATCACTTATAATAAGTGGTGTTTTTAAATTGCGCAATTTTGAAAAAGTCTTTTGTTTTTCCCTCTTATCATGTAGAATAAAAGAAAGGAATTCTATTGGCGCGGAGGGGGAAATGATCACCATTGGCATATGCGATGACGAAGAAGCGTATCGTGACCACGTAAAAAAACTATGTGGTTCTTTTTTGGATGCGCAAAATCAAGAATGTCAATTCATAGAGTTTGCGTCCGGGGAAGAAGTGCTTGCCTATCAGGGCGATAAGATTCATTTGCTCTTTCTCGACATTGAAATGCCTGGGATGGATGGCCTTCAGGTCATGGAAAAAGTTCGCGGGAATGAACGGATCTGGCGGATTGTTTTTGTGACAAGTCATAAGGAGCTGAGATGGGAAACCATTGACCTGAAAACGCTGGCCTTTTTAGAGAAGCCTGTTGACAGGATCGGCGTGGAAACCTGCCTTAAGACCGTGGTCCGGGAAAACAGGGAGAACATTGACGTCTCATTTAAAACCGTAGACGGAGATTGTTATTTGAAGCTGGATCAGATTCTTTTTATCCAGGCCCAGGGGAATTACGTCAGCGTTTATTCAAAGAAAGATGAGATCACGGGATATGACAGCATAAAAGCCATGGAAGCGCAGATGAAGGGAACAACCATGTTGCGGACGCACAAATCTTATTTGGTAAACCTTCAATACGTTGAGAAAATGATCGGGGTGGCGCTGCAGATGACGAATGGCAGCTCCGTGCCGATTGGAAGGAAGTATTATCAAAGCGTAAAAGAAGCATATTTTTCCTTTATCAAAAAAATTACGATCGACAGAAATAAATAGAGCCGATACGTCGTTCATCAAAAAAATACGTCGTTCATCCATATCTGGTTGATTTTTTAACGGTGGATACCCATAATAAAATCTAGATTAGGGATTGGCCTATTGGTATAATTTGGTTTTAGTCGACACGTAACCATTTTATAATATTCAATTTGTCATGCGCAGGCAATTGAAAACAATTCAAGTTTATTTAAGAGGAGGAAGAGTAATATGTTTAACGTAATGAATGAGAACGAAATGATGAACGTTAATGGCGGTTTCTACTATGTTCCCAGCTATGATGCAAACTGGAACCTCATCAGACTGGTTCAGGTATCCAGCAACAGCGGCATCAGATATTACTACAAGGGTAAGGCATATTAATTAGGCACTTGTTTCGTAAGTAATGAGACGCCTTTTTGGGTGCTAAAAGCAAAAACTGAATATGAGAAGACTTAGGCGGGCTGAGCATGCTTCGGCATGACTTAGCCCGTTTTGACATCATTGACGTACAATCATCGTTTGTCATAGAATAAAAGGGTTGGAAACAAACGAAGCTCCCTGGCTTAACGCCGGAGAGAATAATGGTATGGGGTGGGATTCATGAGGTATTATTGCGTAAAGCAGCATGACGTAACGGACTGCGGTGCGGCATGTCTGGCAACGATCTGTAAACAGAATGGATATAAGATTGGAATCACGAAAATCCGCGAGGTTGCCGGAACGGATACGCAGGGAACCAATGCGTATGGCATGGTTAAGGCAGCGGAAAGCCTTGGCTTTACCGCAAAAGGCGTACAGGGCGAAAAAGAGGATTTTTATTCGGATTTTCCACTCCCCTGCATTGCACATATGATCGTGAACGGGAATCTTATGCACTACGTCGTGGTGCATAAGATCACTAAAAAAGAGATCGTGATCGCCGACCCCGGCAAGGGAATCGTAAAACTAAAACCAGAGGAATTCTTTGGAGAGACTGGTACGGAAGACAGGCCGCCGGAGTATGCGTGGAGCGGCGTGCTGATTCTTTTAACAAAAAATGAGACGTTCAAAAAGGGAGTGGAGACCAAGGGGCTATTCAGCCGGTTTTTCCATCTTCTGCTGCCTCAAAGGAATCTTTTTCTTTATATATTCCTGGCGTCTTTGATCTATACGCTTTTTGGGATGTTGGGCGCTTTTTATTTCAAAGCGCTGATCGATAAAGTTCTGCCCTGCGGTTTGATGAAAACGCTGACGGCGCTTTCCATCGGCATGATCCTGCTGAGTCTTTTTAAGGTTGCACTCGGCATGATCAGGGCGCACATGATGTTGTACCTGAGCCAAAAGCTCGATATTTCCCTGCTCCTTGGTTATTACCGTCACGTCATGGATCTGCCCATGAATTTCTTTGGAACAAGAAAAGTGGGCGAGATCATTTCCCGTTTTACGGATGCAGGAAAGGTCCGGGATGCCATTTCGGGAGCGACCCTGACGATCATGATCGACACCCTGATGGTGGTGGCCGGCGCCGTCATTTTATGCACGCAAAACGTAAAGCTTTTCTTTGTTTCGGTGGTCATGGTGGTGCTCTACGCCGTTATCGTTTTGGTCTTTAAGGACTGGTACCGTAAACTGAATGAACACGTGATGGAGGATAACGCGCAGCTGACGTCTTACATGGTGGAATCTTTAAACGGCATTCAGACGGTGAAGGCTTATAATGCGGAGCGCAGGACAAAGCTTAACACGGAAATCAAATTTGTAAGGCTATTGAAAAGCATTTTCAAGCTTTCTTGGGTAGGCAACGTCCAGGAAGGATTAAAAACGACCGTGGAGCTGATCGGCGGCGTGGTCATTCTTTGGATTGGCGCGGTCAGCGTCATCAACGGCGAAATGACGGCCGGCGGCCTGATCACGTTCAATGCGTTGCTGGTATACTTTTTGGATCCCATCAAGAACCTGATCGATTTACAGCCGCAAATGCAGACTGCCGTGGTGGCAGCGGACAGATTGGGCGAGATCCTTGACCTGGAGGCAGAAAAGACGGAGAGAGAATTGCATAAGGCCGTGCCGGAAACCCTCAAGGGAGACATAAAGATCCGTGATCTGGATTTCCGATATGGTACCAGGCGGCTTGTGTTGGAAAGCATTACCCTGGACATTCCAAGGGGAAGCAACGTTGCGTTTGTGGGAGAAAGCGGTTCCGGCAAGACGACGCTTTCCAAGCTGCTTTTGCACATGTATGCGCCGGAAAAAGGCGAGATCCTGATTGGCGACCGGAGCATTGAAGACATCCAGATCGAGGCGCTGCGTGAAAGAATTGCTTACATCCCGCAGGAAACCTTCTTGTTCAGCGGGACCATCTATGAAAATCTGACCCTGGGCATGGATGACGTGACGATGGATGAAGTCGTGGAAGCGACCAAGATGGCGCAGGCCCATGATTTCATCAACGAGCTCCCGCTTCGATATGAAACTTTTCTGGAAGAGAACGGAGCCAACTTATCCGGTGGTCAGAGACAGCGACTGGCAATTGCAAGGGCAATGTTGAAAAAGCCGGACGTTCTGATCCTTGACGAGGCGACCAGCAATCTCGATTCCATTACGGAAAGGGCGCTGGACGTGACGATTCACGAATACGCAAAGGACGTGACGACAATCTTTATCGCGCACCGGCTTAGCACGATCAAGAATTGTGACAAAATTTTTGTCATGCAAAAGGGTAGGATCATCGAAGAGGGAACGCACAAGGAACTGATCGCCATGAATGGAAAATACGCGGAGCTTGTAAGGCAGCAGTCTCTGGGCGACGGCATGGAGGGGTAGCGAGTTGAAACCGATCATAATAGACATGAAAAATCTCTCGGAAAGTACGGAGATTTATGAGAAAAAACCAAATCCTGCGATCGTGGGATTTGTATACGTTTTGTTTGGAATCACTATCATCTCCCTTCTGTGGATGACCGTTTCCAAGATCGACGAAGTCACGGAATGCGACGGCGTTATTCTGGATACGGGGGATCGCGTGGCGGTGAATTGTGACTATAACGCCAGGATCACAAAGGTTTGCGTCTCGGACGGACAAAGAGTGCAAAGCGGTGACGCGCTGCTGGAATTGGAAAGCCTGTCAAATGACAATGGCATGAATGATGATTATGAAAAGCTGCGGAAAGCGCAGGAGCATCTGGCCATTCTGAAGGTATATAACGGGTTTTTGAATGGCGACGCGGTGACGATGGAGGAGCTTGACGCGGCGCAGCTTGACGCCATGAAGGACAACCTCTTTTTTGAAGAATTCCAGATCCGGAAAAAACTTTTTCTCCTTCAGTTGGAAGAGGTCAAGACTGACAAGATCACGTTTGCGCGTAGCGTTTTGAATGAAAAGTCAAGCGTGCAAAAGGAACTCCAAACGCTGGAAGAGGAGTATCGGGAACTTACCCAGGGCATTGCTGCGGAAGATTTTGTCAATGGTAAATTTGTCATTCGCGCGAAAGACGATGGGTACTTTTACGCATCAGACAAATTAGAAACTGGCGGGATCCTGTATGCCGACAGCCAGGTTGGCCAAATTTATCCGGAACAACAAAAGACCTTTCAGGCGCAGGCTATTGTGCTGAACACTGATATTGGAAAGATCCGCGAGGGGCAGGAAGTAAAGTTTGAGATTGGAGCCTTCCCCTCCACGGAATACGGAACCCTCACCGGACGCATCTGCAAGATTGCCAAGGAGGCGGAATTTGACCAAAACAGCGGCATGTCTTATTTCCCGGTCTGGATCGACTGTGACGCGACAACGCTGACCAACAAGAAAGGCGAGACGATTTCCCTGATGAGCGGACTTTTCTGTCAAGTAAAGATTGTCACGGACAGGAAGAGCGTGTTACAATACGTTTTGGAGAGCATCAATTGAGTTTTGATGGAAGGAGTGCTGAGGATTCAGGGCTCCTTTTTTGATTGTTTCAGGAATGTGATAAGAAAGGGTAAAACGATTTATAAAATTTGCCAAAAAGCATTGCATTTCTCCGAAATTACAGATATAGTATAGTTAAGAATTGAAAATAAATCGTTTTTACGATGAAATAAAGGAGGAAACAGCGTGGCAAAATTATTTGTTAATCCTGAGGTAAAGCAGGGACACGTAAATCCCGAACTGCAGGGACATTTTTCTGAGCATCTGGGAAGATGCATTTATGAGGGAATTTTTGTTGGGGAGAATTCTGACATCCCGAACGTGAACGGCATGCGTAAGGACGTGGTGGAAGCATTGAAGGAGATCAAGGTTCCCGTGCTTCGCTGGCCCGGCGGCTGTTTTGCAGACGAGTATCACTGGAAGGACGGCATCGGTCCTAAGGAAAAGCGCAAGAAGATGATCAATACCCACTGGGGCGGCGTTGTTGAGGACAACAGCTTTGGCACCCATGAATTCATGGAGCTCTGCCGCCAGCTTGGCTGTAAGACCTACGTGAACGGCAACGTGGGAAGCGGCACCGTTCAGGAGATGAGCGAGTGGGTGGAGTACATGACCTTTAAGGGCGTGTCCCCCATGGCTGACCAGCGTAAGGAAAATGGTCATGAGGAGCCTTGGACGGTTGATTATTTTGGCGTCGGCAACGAGAACTGGGGCTGCGGCGGCAACATGCGCCCCGAGTATTACGGAGACCTGTTCCGCAGATATCAGACCTATATCCGCAATTATGATCATGAGCATCCCATCGCAAAGATCGCCTGCGGTGCAAACAGTAATGACTATCACTGGACCGAAAAGGTGCTGGAGACCTGCTTTGATCATGGCTTTGGCTTCATGAACGGTCTTTCTCTGCATTATTACACGGTACCCAGCGGTAAATGGGAGCACAAGGGATCCGCAACGGAGTTCTCCAAGGAAGAATGGTATGCCACCATGGATAAGACCATGTTTATGGAGACGCTGATCGCGCGTCACGGTGCCATCATGGATCAGTTCGATCCCGACAAGAAGATCGGCATGATCATTGACGAGTGGGGCACCTGGTATGACGTGGAGCCCGGAACCAATCCCGGATTCCTGTATCAGCAGAATACCATTAGGGATGCGCTTGTGGCTGGCATCAACCTGAACCTCTTCAACAAGAACTGTGACCGCGTAAAGATGGCTAACATCGCACAGATGGTGAACGTACTGCAATCCGTGATCCTTACAGAAGGCAAGAAGATGATCAAGACCCCGACCTGGCACGTATTCAACCTGTACAAGGTACATCAGGATAATGACCTGGTAGAGTCCACCCTCACCGGAAACAGCGAGGCGGGCATCGGCGACCTGAAGGCAAAGAAGCTGACGGAGTCCGTGACCGTTGACAAGAATGGTAAGCTCTACGTTACCATGACGAACATGTCCCTGGATGCTTCCGAGGCCATGGAGATCGCTTTCGCAAGCGGTAAGGTGAAGTCCGTTAAGGGTCAGATCGTGACTGGCAAGATGGACGCACACAATACCTTCAAGGCTCCGAACAAGGTACAGGGCGCCGACTTCGACGCCGTTACCATCACCAAGGACGGCCTTTCCTTCGAGCTTCCCGCAAGAAGCGTTGTGCTGCTTGAGGTTACCTTAAAGAAGTAATTGGTTGCCAGAGGTTACGCTGAAGAAGTAATTGGTGGCTAGAGGTTACGCTGAAGAAATAATTGGCGGCTTGAGGTTGCGCAGAAGAAGTAATTGGCGGATTGAGGTTACCTTGAAACAATAATTGGTTGCCTAAGGTTGCGCAAAAGAAATAGTGGACTTCCGTGATAAATTGAATATGTGAGGCGGAATGTTTCGTTACGGAAAAATCCGTTGACCGAAGCACCTGTCATCCATTATAGTGATAGTAATGGCTGACAGGTGTTTTTGTGTGGCTGGAATCCAAAGTTCGGTTTTGACGGGGTGGTTTCGTATATCGGGGTTTGTAGGGATGGTTGCTGATTTGCAAATTGGGGTTTATAGAGGTGGCTCCCTTCGCAAAATCGGGCAAGAAGAATGCTTGAAACAGCGGGAAATCAGAAATTGTAAATCTCGCTGTAGAAAACCGAGTAGACGGAAGATCTTTGACAGCGGGAAATCAAAAAATGTAAATCTCGCCGTAGAAAACCAAGCAGGCACAAGATTTTTAACAGCGGAAAATCAAAAAGATACATATCTCGCTGTGATGAAGTGGGATTTTGGGAAACTGTGTGATAAAGGAGACGTGAGATGAAGAATTATAAAGAGTTGATGGATCAGGTGCTGCTGCGTGAGGTGGAGGCGGGAAATCTGCCGGGGGCTAGCGCATTGGTTTTGCATAATGGAAAGGAAATCTATTACGGGGCCTATGGCATGGCGGATAAGGAAGAGGGACGTCCCATGGCGCGGGATACGATGATCCGGCTGTTCTCGATGACAAAGCCGGTGACGGCAGTGGCGGTGATGATCCTTGCGGAGCGCGGACTGATTGACCTGCATGACCCGGTTGCGTATTATCTTCCGGAGTTTTGGGAGACGAAGGTTTGGGAAGACGGGCAGGAGGTGACGTTAAAGCGTCCGATCACCATTTGGGATCTCTTGAACATGAACTCGGGCATTCCCTATCCTGACGAGGGGCATGAGCCCGGCAGGCGCATGGCGAAGCTGTTCGGGGAGCTGGTGGACAGGCGGCTTCACGGAGAGACGGTCACGACGCGGGACTATATGCGGGAGATCGCAAAGATCCCAACCTGCTTCCAGCCTGGAGAAAAATGGATGTATGGCTTGTCCGCTGACGTTCTGGGCGCCATGGTGGAAGCCGTGTCCGGAATGCGGTACGGTGAGTTCTTGAAAAAAGAGATCTTTGAGCCCCTGGACATGAAGGATACGGGATTCTTTGTGCCCAAGGAGAAGAAGGACCGCTTTGCGCAGATATATCTTTATGATCAGAAGCAGGGGAAGATCGCGCCTTCCCTGGATTGTCACCTCGCTGTTTATTACGGGGAGGACGTGGCCTTTGAATCCGGCGGCGCGGGGCTTGTTTCGACCTTGGATGATTATGCGCACTTCGCGCAGATGATGATCCAGGGCGGCGTTTATAACGGCAGGCGGATCCTGGGGAGCAGGACCGTGGCATTTATGCAAAAGGATGCTTTGACGCAGGCGCAAAAGGATAATCTGTACTGGAATGCGGTGGATGGCTTTGGATACGGATGTCTTATGAGAACGCTGCTAGATCCCGTGACGGAAGGGTTGTTCGGGAATGAAGGCGTCTTCGGATGGGACGGCTGGACCGGCAATTTCGTTGTGATGGATCCCAAGGACCAGCTGGTATTCCTGTATTTCGTGCAGCGGGGAGATTTCGGAAACGTGCAGATCGTAAGAAAGCTTCGGGCCGTGACGTACGGCGCGCTTGATGAGTTGGAATAAAGACAAATGTGCTTAGGGGCGCGTGCCGAGAGATTGTAACAAAAAAGATGACGGAGATCGTTATCAATCTTCTCCGTCATCTTGATCTGCCGCCACGGCGCTAACTACGGAACTGACCACGGCGATCACCACTGCGATGATGATGATCAGCAGTCCGCCGCCCAAAAGAAATAATAATTCCATGAGGTTCTCCTCTCTGTTACGTCCAAATCGGAATGCAGAATGCCTGAACTTCTAAAAACTCTTATTACATCATATCATATTTGTCGCAAAAATCAAGAATTAGAATTTGCTAAAGGGGTCGAAACTGATGGAACAGTTATATTTTTCAGAAGAACTGTTGCAAAAACTGGATAGAATACTGGATTGTCCGCTCTCCATATTGGAGGCGCCGGCGGGTTACGGAAAGACCACGGCCGTGCACAGGATCCTGGACGGAAGCGAGGAGCCGGTTTATTGGTATACGGCGGTGGAGAGTCTCCCTGACAGCAGTTTCCGTTGGTTCATCCGTCAGATCCATCAGGTGGACGAGATTGCCGCTGGCAAGCTGCAGGATCTGGGATATCTGAACCGAAGCAATGCGGAGCAGGCGGCCAAGATCCTGATGGAATTAAAGGTAAAGGAGCCGCTGACCCTTGTGTTTGACAATTTTCAGTTTGCCCTAGCCAATTGGCAGCCGCAGGTCTTGGACAGCCTGGCCAAACGCGACAGGGACGGGCTGCGGACGATCTTTATTTCCCAAAACTTTGGGCGGCACAGAAACGTTTTGTCTTCCCTGGAAGGGTCCATTTGTTATTTCCACAGCAGGGACCTGCTTTTGAACGAGAGGGACGTGGAGGCGTTTGCAAAGCAGCTTGGGACGAAGGTGACGACTGAGAAGATCCGGGAGATCCGCCAGCGGACTGACGGCTGGGCGGCGGCCGTTGCGCTCTGCCTTGAGAATGAGTCAGAGGGCGAGGGAGCCGTTGAGATCAAGGACATGGAAGACCTGTTGCACGAATTTTTCTGGAAGCGCCTGCAACCTCAACAACAGGAAGCGCTTTTAAGGTTTTGCCTGTTTGACAGACTTTCCGAAGGGATCGTGAAGGAGCTTCAGCCGGAGGAAATCCGTGGAGAGGAACTAAGGCAACTGTTTTTGAGGATCCCGCTGGTACGCCATCAGCAGGCGAAGAGGGAACTGTATCCGCATGAAATTTTGCTCCGGTTTCTTCAGAATCAGTTGTTGGAGACGGATGAGAGCTTCCGCAGGGAGGTTTACCGGAAATCCGGCATCGTATATCAAAAGAATGGCATGGACCGGGCGGCCGTCAACTGTTTCTTTCACGCGGATGACGATGAGAGCATTCTAAAGTGCCGGTTGGTATGCCTGATCACGGAGGATTTTGACGGCGTCTCTTATGCTACGCTGGCGAAGACCGTGCTTCGGCGCTGTCCGGAGGAGATTCAGAAGAAATATCCCCTGTCCCTTTTGAGACTTTGCTATGGATTGTACGCAGGCTGCCAGTTTCAGGAATTTGAGACGCAGATGAAGCGGATCCGTGGGTTATTAGAGGGGATTGGCGACGAACAGCTGCTGGGGGAATGGTATCTGCTGGATGCCTTTAGCGATTTCCCGGATCTGGAAAATATGGAAAAGAAATATCAGCGGGCGGAGGAATTGCTGGATCGTTCGTCGGAGCTGTTTGTAAAGGAGGAGCCCTTCTTGTTTGGCTGCACCTCCATGTGGTATCTGTTGTATTCAAAGCCGGGGACCATGCTCGAGACGGCGGACGTGATGGATCGCGTGATGAAGCTTTACAACCGGCTCACGAATGATCACGCGGCCGGCGCGGCTGAGATCTATCGCGGCGAGGCATATTCCGTGCAGGGAAGGTTTGAGGAATCGGACATCCAGGCATACAAGGCGGCGTTCCTGGCGGAGCAGGCCGGTAATGCGCCGGCAGCCTATGGCGCGGCGTTGCTCCTCGGCATCAATTCCATTTACCGATCCAACATGCTGGGGCTGCAGAAGGCCATAGATTACCTGGAGAACAAGGCACAGGGCTTCCCCTTCCTGCAAGGGAAGATGCTGAACGTTTACATGGTGGAAACGGTGCGCGGATATCTGTTGGGCCTGATGATGGAGACGGGACGCTCTGCTCTGTGGACCCAGGGGGAGGCGGACCAGTTGTCTGACCTGACCTTCACCACCTTTATGATCAAGACCTGCAGGATCACGGACCTCCTTCTGAAAAAGGAGTACAGCAAGGCGATCGCCTCCGTGGAAGCATCCCTGAGCCTGGATGAGAGACTGATCTCCACGTCCACGCGGAATTTTATGTACTGCGGACTAGCGCTTTGCTATCTGGCGATCGGAAGGATCGTAAAGGCATCGGAGTATTTGGATAAGTCCCTTTCGCTGGCGGGGCAGGATAAGAATTATACCTTCCTGGCTTGCTTCAGGAAGTATTTCCAAGTGCTGTTTTTGATGCCTGGCATTGCCTCAAAGCATGCACAGACCATCCGCGAGATCAAGGCGCTGGACGTGCGGTATAACCGGGCGGACGAGAGCCATATCTTTGCCATGCTGGAGGAGCAGGGCTCGGAGGAGGAAGAACTGACGGATCGCGAGAGGGAGGTTGCGGAGCTTGCCGCCAAGGGCCTGCATAATAAAGAGATCGCAAGGCGCCTCAACATTTCGGAGAACACGGTGAAGCATCATCTGAAGATCGCCTTCCAAAAAATGAACATTGACAGAAGAAGCAAGCTGGTGGACATGTTAAGATAACCAGAGGCGTGACGAGAATAAGATCGTGCACGGGCACGGATCCAAACGGCAAGGGAGAATCAAACCCTTGCCTTTTTTTCGTGTTGTTGGGGGGAACCTTTTGGGGAAAGGGGGATGGGTGATGAAAAAAATTACCCAAAAACTACCCATTCGGGTGATGTGCGATGAACGTCATGCTTGTATGATGGAATAGAAAGGAGGAGCGCGTAATGGAGGAGATTTTAAGTGAAGTAACGCCGCTTCCCGGATTTCTTTTGGTCCTGCAGTTTAAGAACGGCAGCGTTGCGGTCGTGAACATGATAAAGCGGGTGAAAACTCTGCGGTTTTCGCGGCTGACGGACGTGGGCTTTTTCGCAACGGCCAAAGCCTGCGGCGACAGGATCGTATGGTCAGACGGAACGCACGTCATCAATGCGACCTGCGACGAACTCCTGGATGCCATGATGATGGACTAAAGAAACTTAAGACGGAGAATGAAAATGAAAACATATTTGCGGGAAGATTTTGTAAAGCGGATGGATGCCGTGTTTCAGAAATATGAGGAGAAGACGGCGATCGTTGATTATTTATCGGAAAAGTATGCGGAGAGGTACACCTACGGGCAGCTTCGCGAGATGACAATGCAGGTGGGGGAAGCGCTTGAGGCGCAGGGAATCGGAAAGACGGAGCGCGTGGCAGTGCTTGCCAGACCGTCAGCACAGAGTGCGATGATGCTGCTCGCGTTATCTTATCTGGGTTACGTGGCAGTTTTGCCGGACATTTCCCTGCCGGTGGAGGAGCAGAATAAGCTCCTTCGTTACGTGGACCCGTCGGCGGTTGTGATCGCAGAAGAGAGATACGCCCTTTTGGACAGGGAGCTTCGCGCATCCGTTCCCGTATTCCGTCTGATTTCCGATCAGATGGATTTTGGGTTGCTGAATCCTGAGCGGAAGGAGAGGGAGAAAACCGCTGAGTACGGAGATGAAAACGTGATGGCCATTATTTTTTCCTCCGGCGACGTGGCATGTAAAAAGGGATCGGAGATCACGTATCAGGCCATGATGCATTCTGCCGACACCGCGGCAGCCCATGCGGCATATGATGATCACAGCCGCTTTTTACACGTTTTGCCCCAGACGCAGGATGCAGGTTATACCATGCTTTTTATTAATTATCAGCTCGGCTCGGAGATGGCCTTTGTTCCGGAATTCAGTTCAGAGGATCTTATGATGGGACTTCGGACCTATGAACCGACGCACCTGGTGATGATCCCGAAGTCATATGACGCCATCCGGAAGAAAATGGAGGAAGAGATTTCCAAGCGTTCCAAGGGTGTCAGGATGCTGTATGCAAGCTGCAGGGGCGTTACGTCCTATCTGCGCAGGCATACGGGATATCAGATGAAGCTTTTGATGAGACCCTTCTATGCCTCGGAATTTGGACGAAACATCCACGTGCTAGGCTGCGGAACGGCGCCGTGCTCAATGGAAACGGTTCAGTTCTTCCAGGACATGGGCATTTCTTTCCCGAACGCATATGGTTCCGAAGAGGAATCCTTCCCAGTCCATTGCGGGATCTCAACCAGGGAATGGTATCCCGATCAGGGCGCGGAATTTGGGATCTAAGAAATTGAAAATTAAATTGTAGGATGGAAGAGGTGTTGTAAATGAACATAGGAGTAGACGTGGACGGCGTCCTTTTAAATACGCCCGAGTTTATGCGTAAGTACGGGGAGCGCTTTTTCAGGAGGGCTCCCGCCAACCCGGACGCATATGACGTAGAGGACATGTTTCACGCTTCCAAGAGACAAGCCTTCTTCTTCAGGATGCGTTGGTTTTTCCCGTATTATTGCAGGAAATATCCGCCTTATCCGCAGGCGGACAAGGTGTATGACAGTCTGTTGAAGAATGGGCACAAGATCTACCAGATCACTTCCAGAAGGGAGATCACTTCGCGAACCCTGATGGGATACTTGAGCCGGAGATTCTTGAATAACTGGCTGCAGAAAAATGGATTTTACCCTCATGACTTGTTTTATTGTGACGAGGAGAGCGTCGTCTGGTATGAATTAATGCATTGCCTGGAAAACCAGGTGGACGTAGTGATCGACGACAATCCCGTGACTGCCGGCGTGCTGGCAAGCAATGGGATCCAAGTGCTTTTGTATGATGCTCCCTATAACCAGAATTTGGAGGGGGACAGGATCACGAGGGTCAAGAACTGGAATGACATCAGTGAGATCTTATGTAAAGAAGAAAAAATCAGTTAGGGCTTAACGTCCTTTTGACGTGTGTCGACTCCATATGATTTCTGAATCCTCCCCCGTTTTCATAATGAGATGAGAGCCCCAAATTCGTCAAAAGGACGAAAAACAAAGAATCGCCGTCAACGTATTGACAGCGGTTCTTTTTAGGTGTAAAGTTGCAATTACCTCGACGGGACGATGATCCCCGGGTTCTAAATCATGGCTGTTCAGCCGTTTTTTCCCAATTAATTTTTTAGTTTGACAGGTGTATTTTTTGCGCCCAAAAATCAGGAAAATGGCGCCGTTTTCCGCATGAGGACGCTAAAAGCGCCTGACGACGAAAGCCAAAGCGGCGGAACGTACTTGGAAGGAGAAAGGAAGGATGAAAGAAGAAAAGGCGGAGTATCAGGCAAAACCTGAAGGGCAGGACCAGCTGATGGACCTGGTGCAGGATTATCTGACGCAGAAGCAAAACGTTTTGATGCAGGTGAGAAGGGGAAGCATGAGCCGGCAGGACTTTCTGGGCGAGGTGCGCGGGCACGTGGCCCATTATTATCCCATGTCGTCGAAGCAACAGGAAAGGCTCCTTCAGAGCTTTGAACAATACGTGTTTGGGTATTCGATTCTGTCACCGCTCATTGATGACGCGGACGTGTCGGACATACGGGTGGTTGCGTATGACAACGTGCGGATCAAGCGCCTTGGAAGGCGGATGGACGCGGGAGTGAGCTTTGCGTCTGAGAAGGAATACCGGCAGTTTGTCGACTACGTGGCGACCAAGAATCAGGTGAACGTATCGAACGTGAATGCCATTCAGAGGTTTACGGACAATGACAGTCATCCGGATTTTATCCTGCGGTTCACGGTCTCCATGCCGCTGGTCAACACCTATGATCAGCCTTATCTGTGCATCCGGAAGGTGCCGAAGGACTTTCCCATGCTGAAAAAGCTGATGGAGAGGGAGATGCTGAGCAGGGAGACGGCCGAGCTACTTGCGCTCCGCTTCCGAAGCGGTTCCACGCTGATCTGCGGCGGGAATTCTTCCGGGAAAACGACGCTTCTCAATGCGCTGAAGGAGACGCTGCCGGATAATATGGCGGTGCTTGTGACGCAGCAGGCGGATGAGCTGACCACCATGTATCATCCAGACATGATGTTTTTGCATTCCCTGCCGGGAGCCGGGGAGAGCCAGGTAAACTACGATCTGAAGGACATTAGCATTGCGGGGCTTACCATGGACGTGGATTTTTTCATCATCGGCGAGGTGAAGGGCGAGGAAGCATTGTATTTGTTGAACGCGGCATATACGGGGCAGCTGTGCGCCGCAACGATCCACGCCCCTTCCGCGGAAAAGGCGCTGGAAAAGCTTGTGGACTATTGCCTGTATGAGAGCAAGTACAACCGCGACGAACTGATGAAGATGATGGATTGTTTTCAGACGGTGGTGTTCATGGAGCACTATAAGGTGAAGGAGATCTTTGCCTGTACGGGCTGGAATCGGGAGACGAGGGATCTAAAGTATGAGAGACTTTTATGAAATTTATCGCCATGCGATCTTGGTCACGCTGTGGACCGGATGCTTCCTGGCGTTTTACCGCATGGGGAGGATTAGGCTGCTGCAAAAGCTCCTGCAAAGAACAAAGAGCAGCGTGGACGAGGCGGCAAGAAAACGCCTGCTTCTGAGCCGGAGCAAGCTGACGAGACTGGAGAAGGAAGAAGGCTTTTGGTTTTTCCTGGAAAGACAGCTATGCTATGGCGGGCTGCTCCGGAGGTTCCCTTTTCTGGGGGCGGAGAGCTTTGTGTTACTTACGATATTGGCAGGCGCGGGCTGTTTTCTTGCAGGCACCGCCATGGGCGGCTTGATGACGGGACTTTTGGGCGTGGTATTACTTCTTTTGGCTGAGTGGGGCGTGATCACGCTGGGAAAGGCCTTGGAGATGCGCGCCGTCAATGAGAATTTGATGAAGCTGTTGGATTTCCTGGGGAATTACAGCGTGACGGCGGGAGACGTGGTCGCCGTGTTCAGCCAGATCAGCAAGTTCATGGACGAGCCGCTGAGGAGCGCGCTGGAGCGTTGCTGCGTCGAGGCGCAGACCACGGGTGACGTGGGAATGGCTTTGCTGTCCATGGCGGAGAGGATCGAGCATCCACAATTCAAGGAGCTTGTGCGCAACATTGAGGTCAGCAGCAGGTACAGTGCGGATTTCTCCGTGCTGGTGCAGTTTAGCCGGAGGAGCATGAGGGATTATCTAAAGAGCGTGCGGGAGAGGAAGAGCCTTTTGCGGGAAGCGGGGATCAACATGACGTTGCTTTTGGGAATGTCCGTGTTTGCGCTGATCACGGTAAACGGTCTTCTGGAGACGTCAGTCTGGAGCATTCTGTTTACCTCCATCCCGGGGCGCGTGGCACTTGGGATCGTCGGCGGAATCGCATTTTTGTTTTTGATGCAGGCATATCGCCTGGGGAGTTGAGGGAGAAGGAGCATGATCGGCAGGGAAATGAATGCAGTGGAAATATGCGGGCTGGTGCTTTGCGGCATAACCTTTACGTGGGTGATGACGCTGGGACTTACGGGGTTATCGAAGGGCGCCGGGCGCCAGGGCTTTGACGGAATGATACAGCGGATGGCGACGAAGGGAAGAAACCTGGCTTGGTATGAGAAGACGCAACAGTGGCTCACGAGAAACGGAGCCCGGTATCACGTGGGAGAGAAGTTTGGACCGCTGGCATATCAGGTTAGCCGTATTTTTCTTGGAACGGCGGGGTTTATGGCGTTTTCCGTGATGGCGCCAACGTACGGGATCGTGGCGGGGGTTGCTTTTTTCTGTCTGCCGGGGGGACTGATCCATTACGTGAATGCGAAGGATAATCTGAAAATGCTGCCTGACCTAAAGCATACTTACCATTCCCTTGAGATCCAGACAAGGGCGGGCGTGTTCGTGACGGATGCCCTGGCCGAGCTTTACGGTAGCGTCCGGGAACGGCGCCTAAAGCAGGCGCTTTTGGAACTCTCGGGTGACCTGGTGATGCACTCCGACCTTGGGGCGGCGCTGGAGAGCTTTCAGAAAAAGTTTGACAACAGATATGTGGATTCCCTTTGCATGATCATTGTGCAGGCGATGGAATCCGGGCTATCCGTGGAACTGCTAAATGACTTATCCGAGCAGATCAAGGACATGGAGGCATCCGTGTTGAGTCAGAAAAAGGAAGCACTGGACCGCAGCGTGACGTTTTATCAATTAGGGATCCTCGTGGCGATCATGGGAGTGATCCTGTATGCCTGCGTGACGCAAATGTTTGCGGCGGCCTTGCACTTCTAGGCGTGAGGGGAAGGACTTAAGCTGGAAAACAACAAGACAATCATATATAAGGAGGATTACGATATGAAGGAAATCATGGAGATTTTGGAGACTTTGAAGCTTTGGCTTTTGGGCAGCAGGCTGGGAGCTGCCACGTATGCGGGATGGCGACGGACAAGGGAGGCCCTGGCAAGAAGGGCGGTGGCAGTAAAGGAAAGGGGAATGGCGACGGATCCCGGCATCGACGGCATATTGGTGACCGTGGGACTTTGTATTATCGCGCTTCTTCTGTGCGTTGTTATGAAGAACAGCCTTTCGGAATTTATCAAATCCATTGTGGCGTCCATGACAAGGGAAGCAACTAACATCTTGTCCGGAACCAGGACCTAGGAGGTGAGCCGCATGGGCCTTCTTCGAAGGAAATTGGCGGCACAAAAAAGGATTCCGGGGCAGGAGGGGAGCATAGGCGACCTCCTGTCCGTCGGAATCTGCATTTTGGCCATGGTGACGGTCATGACTTACTTTATGGACTGCGTCCGGCTAGTCAACAAGAAGACGGAAATGGGGCAACTGGCAAGAAATTACGTGCTTCGCATGGAGACGGTCGGGTATCTCACGGATGCGGACGAAGAGCTTCTCCGAAAGGAATTGGAGGTGCAGGGGATTCAGAACGTCAGCCTGGAGGGAACGACGAAGGCGCCGGTCGGTTACGGTGCGCGGATCCGGCTGATGATCACGGGGAAGGTGGACGGAAAGTATGAAGTGGAGGAGACGAGGGTCTCAACGGCAAAGCATTAACGTAAGCGGGGACGGAGGACAGGTTACGCTTTGCGCAAGCTTATTTTTTATTCTGTTTTTGGGCGTGTTGCTCTTCGGATTCTTGCAGATGGAGATGATCCGGTCCTCAAGCCGCTATCTGGAGGATGCGCTGGCAGCATCCGGCCTTGCGTCGGCACTGATCGACGTCCGGGAATATGGAAGGACGCACGCGGTAAGGATCGCGGATGACAGGGAGGCATATGAAAGATACCGCGAGGCGCTCAAGGCAAATCTCGGATTGAATGAGGCATGGGAATGCGAAAATCAAAGGCTGATTTCCGGAATGGTCACGGTTGAAAACTACACCGTCTATAACGTCACGGGGGAAGTGGTCGTAAGCCGCAGGCTGGACGGAGGAAGGGAAGAGACGGTCACGGGAAGGAAAGGGGAAGTGTTGGCTCCAAACGGAATACCCGTGGAAAAGACCGGCGTTTACGGAGAGGTCAGCTACGTTCTTAGGGGATTGTTTGGAATGGAGATTCCCGCGAGAAAGGGAAAGCTGGTCGACGTCGCGGGAGAAGAATAAAGGAAGGAGGAAGACATGGGACGGAAAAAGACGGAAACAGGGACAGTCAAGGCAGTCAAGCTTTGGACGGGAGCCATATTTGCAGCGTTTCTGGCGACGGCGGCGATTTACGCGGCGCTTCTGCAGGCAGAAAAGAGCATGCTCGCGGAATATGAGAAGGGGGAAGTCTGCTTTGCCGCGAAGGACGTTCCGAAGGGACAACTGATCACGGAGGAAAATGCGGGAGAATACTTGGTGGTGACCGAGATGGACGCAAAGCTGATTCCCGAGACGGCGATACGTAAGACGGAAGAGATCGCGGGATGGATTGCCGCCGGTCACGTGGATCAGGGGGCCATGCTGACGACGGGAATGTTCCAAACGATCAACGAGGTCACGGCAGGCATGAAGGAACCAGTGATCGCCGGGTTTCGCGCGGAGGATCTCAGCCAGCTTGTGGGAGGCGTCCTGCGGGCGGGAGACAGGATCCACGTCTATGCGTCGGAAGAGGACGGGGAAACGGTTTTGATCTGGGAAAACGTCTATGTCCAACAAGTGTTTAACGCCAGCGGAGGATATATTGAGAACGCGGACCTTGCGGGCTCGGCGCAGAGGATCAACGTCTTTTTGGACAAGGAGAACGTGGAAGAGTTTTATTCACGTCTCGAAAAGGGAACGCTTAGAGTCGTGAAGGCTTGGGAATGACGGGAGGGATATGCTTGAATAAACGGATGTGTTTTTTTCGGTGGGGAAAATTTCTTTTGCTCGCGGCATTGGTAGCACTGCTGCCGGCGCGGATCTTACATGGCGCAGGTACCCCGGAGCCCCTCATCAAGTTTTCGCCGGATGGCATGGCGTGGACGATCCAAGAGGCGCTTCCCAGGCCAGGGGATGCGCGGAACGCCGTGAATCCTGCCTGTTGGTATGCCATGGGGGAGGAAGTGATCACGGGAGAAAAGCGGGAGCCCAAGAAGCCCGGGCGCGGCGAGCATGCGTATTCCTATGAGAGACATGGCATCGTGCCCATCAGCCATTGGAAGGTGCGGCACGCCCATGCTCAGTGCATTCACGTGGAGGTACCTGGTTTTCACGGGGTACCCGGAGGAGGGAACAGGTGTCGTTCCAGCTATTATTCCGGTTGGAACCCATACTGTGAGGATTGCGGCGGGATCGTGGGATCCATATTGTTTTATTTCAGCCGTGACGTGGTGGGGAGACTGACGACGATCAACCTGGATCTGGATTATTATTACTTGTGTCCGACCTGTAATCACATGGAGCAAGGCGCGGAAGTGAGGCATGTCTGCAAGGGGATATCCGTAAACCGTTATCAAATCTTGTACCTGCCTAATGCGGACGACGCGGAAGGAGCAATGCAGCCGAGTTTTCATTTATATAATAATGAAGAGCTCTATGAAGGGGAGGACGTCGGAGCACAAAAAGCACTTTCGCCAAATGCTTATGAAAGAAAAGGATGGCAATTCGCCGAATGGAATACAGAGCCTGACGGGAGCGGGGAAAGCTTCAGAGACGGGCAGGCGGTCTTGAACCTGTCAGAGGAGAATTATGATCCGGCAACGGGAATGGGAATCATCCGGCTGTATGCCATATGGGAACCGGATGCCGGAAGACCGCTGACGGAGCGGGAGATTCTTACTGCGCCCATAGAGATCTGCTCTCTGGTTGACGGCACGGAATACGGGAGCGTTGCAGGGGACGGCGAGGGAGGTTTTTTTGTCAAGGCCGACGGCGTGACGCCATTTACGCTGGCTTTTATGGCGGAAGTTAAAAAGGGGAAAAAGCAGCAGATCGACATACTTCGATTCCTGGCCAGAGATTCAGACATAGAAGATTCAGGCATGACATCCGCGGTCGCAGGGAGTGAGATCACCATTTTCGTACCGCGCGGTGAGGAATCTGCAGGCGAGCTGACGATCCCTTCGGAGGCGCTTGCACGGGAAAGGACGGGTACGGGTACCCTTCGGCCCGGTAACTACGCGCAGGCGCTTCGGAAGGATGGCATGAAACAGGTTTTGATCACGCAAGGATTTACCATGGATTTTGCGGGAAATGGAAAGCAGATGCGGGTAACGCCCGGTGCCGGCGTAAGGATGGAAGATGAGGAAGTACGCTCGGAGCGGGCGGCGGACGAAAGGAACTCCATTCTCCTTACGGGGGACGGAGAGGGCCCCCTGATATTCGGAACGGAAAGCATCCCGGATCAGTTTGCCGGGAGCGAGGAAGGGGGAGACGTTGCGCTGATGGAACTCTGGGCTGAGGATGCCCTGAGCGGGACGGCTTCCTTTCAAGTGGAAATCGTGAATATGGATCATGGAAGGACGGAGACGTTTTATCCGGAGGCGGACGGCCACGTCAGGATCCTGCCTTCGCCGGAGGAGGATCTGTATGGCGGTGACGTACGGATCCTTGTAAAGGCGAGGGACCGCGTTGGAAATGAGACGGTCTGGGAGAAGAAGGTCCAGGAGTTTGCGCTGGAGGCAAAGATCGTCCGCATGCTTTCACCGCACGATCCCATCTTTCAAAGGGGAGAGTCAGGAATATTGATTGTCACCGTGAAGGGATTTGCCAGGAAGCTGGAAATTGAATGGCCGGAAAGCTTTGCAGAAGACAATCCGGACCTGCCAAGGCTGTTTTCCTATGAGATTCCCTTGGAACTTGTGCGGGAAGAAATGGAATTCATGATTCCTTTGTATTTGGAAGGAGACGGGGAACGGCAGATCACGGTCCGGGCTTATAAAGGAGAAATGACATTGGAATGCAGGCCGCATTTGTCCGTGGCAGGCAGCGTGTTAGAAGAGCTCAGGACAAGATTACGATGACGATACGGAAAGAAAAGACATGAGGGAAGCATTAGCTTGGATTTTTCTTGTAATACACGGAGTGGCCTTTTTGGGTGCTGCGGCGGAGGACCGTAAATGGAAGCAGGTTCACCGGTTTTTCTGGTGGATCGCGCTGGGTGCGGGATTGGCCGCCTTGTGCCTTCGCCAGGACCGGCCTTGGGAGTATCTCGGGGAATTGTTCTTCTTTGGATTGCTCCAATACGGTTTGTTTTCCAAAGCATATGGATTGGCAGATTGTCATGCGTTCTTTTGTGCCGTCGTCGCGCTTGCTGCCTTTGGGGGGAGAATGGAGGAGTATCTCATGCTTGCCTTGACGGCATTTGGGGCGTTGGCGGCCGTGCAGGTGATCCGGCGAAACGTAAATGAGCGCGGAAACCTGCGCGAGCCCGTGGCATTCGTGCCTTACGTTGCGTTTGCATATGGGATCGTTATTGCACTCCTTGCATTCCGCGAATGCGGGATTCAATAAACAGTATATTTTTTGATGAAATTTCGTAAAAAAGGTTGTGGTGACGCCGGGGAACGTGATATGCTATTCGCGTATTGTTTTTTGAAGGCGGTGGTTACGTGACAAAAGCAGAAATTCTTAGAAAAGAAATCTTGCGGCAACACAAGAGCGTCAGATCGTTTGCTTTGGAACTTGGGATTCCTTACAGCACGGTCGTGACGGCGCTTGATCGCGGCGTGGAAGGCATGGCATACGGCACGGTAATGAAAATGTGCGAGGAGCTGAGCTTGAATCCCGTAGACTTTTCCTATTTGGAAAAGGATGCATCCTTAAGCGCGCTGGTGTTGGAGAACAGGGTGATGCAGAACTATATGAAGCTAAATGAGGAGGGGAAGGAAAAAATCCTGGCCCTCATGGATGACTTCGCGCAGATTGAAAAGTACAAGGCTGTAAAGAAAAAACCAAAGACGACGGATAAGTGAGGTGCAACTTGAGATACGATTACTTGATTGTGGGGACGGGTCTGTTTGGGGCGGTTTTTGCCCATGAGATGAAAAAGGCGGGGAAGAAATGCCTTTGCATAGATAAAAGAAAGAATCTTGGCGGCAACGTTTATACGGAGGAGTGGCAGGGGATCCAGGTACATAAGTACGGCGCTCACATATTTCATACTTCTAATAAGGAAATATGGGATTACGTGAATCAGTTCGCGGAGTTTAATCATTACGTGAATTCCCCCATCGCCGTATATGGGGACGAACTCTACAATCTTCCCTTTAACATGAATACCTTCAGTAAGATGTGGGGAATCCGCACTCCAAGTGAGGCGAAGGAGATCATTGAGAAGCAGAAGGCGCAGTGTGGCATAACGGAGCCGCGCAATCTCGAGGAGCAGGCGCTGTCGCTGGTCGGGCGCGACGTCTACGAAAAGCTCGTAAAGGGCTATACGGAGAAACAGTGGGGGAGGGACTGTAAGGAGCTTCCTTCCTTCATTATTAGAAGACTTCCCGTGCGTTTTACGTATGACAACAATTATTTTACGGACAGATGGCAGGGAATCCCCGTGGGCGGTTATACGGCGATCGTCGAAAAGCTGCTTGAGGGAACGCCCGTGAAGCTTGGCGTGAGCTACAAGGAATTTGTTGCCTCGACCGGAGCAAAGGTGCCGGGAAGGGGCGGCGTGAACTGCAGCGGAGAGCTTGAGAGCTCTGACCGCGGGGATACATTTGACAACGTACTGTACACGGGCATGATCGACGAGTACTTTGGATATGAACTTGGAGAGCTTCAGTACCGTTCCCTGCGCTTTGAGGAGGAGAAGCTCCCGGACTGTGACAACTTCCAGGGTAACGCCGTGGTGAATTATACGGAGCGCGAGGTGCCTTATACCAGGATCATCGAGCACAAGCATTTTGAGTTCGGCAAGGGGGAGGGCACCGTGATCACGCGTGAGTACCCTGCAGAGTGGAAGCGCGGCGACGAACCCTATTATCCGATCAACGATGACAGAAACAATGAACTCTTTGCCGGCTACCAAAAGCTTGCGGAACGTGAACGGGGCGTCCTGTTCGGCGGAAGGCTTGGACAGTATCGCTATTACGACATGGACAAAGTCATCGCCTCTGCCTTGGAACTCGTGGAAAATATGAAGTAAAGCAAAAAGAATTTATAAAAGGGCTAAAAAAATGATTGACGAATTGTCACGGTACGTGATATAGTAGTCAAGCGAGAAGAATTTTAGCTCTTTTTTTTTGACTAAAAATGTGTATGATCAAAGATACGTGGAGGTAGAAAAATGCGTACAAAAATCACTCTGGCATGTACCGAATGCAAACAGCGTAACTACAATACTACCAAGGATAAGAAGACTCATCCTGACAGAATGGAGACCAAGAAGTACTGCAGATTCTGCAAGACTCACACTCTTCACAAGGAAACCAAATAATCATAGCACGACGAAGAAGCACTTTGTTAGGAGGTTATTATGGGAGATTCTTCAGAGAAGCAGGCTAAGCCCAGTTTTTGGAAGGGTTTAAAGTCTGAATATAAGAAGATTACTTGGCCTGACAGAAAGTCCGCGATTAAGCAGTCGGTCGTAGTCACCGTCATCTCGATTGTTTTGGGAGTTATCATTGCCATTCTTGATTATGGTTTCAAGTTTGGCGTTAATTTCCTGACGTCCATTTCCTGACGTCACAAAGATTCGATAAGGAGAGGTTGATTATATGGCAGAGGCAAAGTGGTACGTAGTTCATACCTATTCCGGCTATGAGAATAAGGTCAAGGCCAATATTGAGAAAACGATCGAGAACAATCCTCACTTGGCTGAACAGATCCTCGAGGTTCGCGTTCCCCTGCAGGACGTTGTGGAGGTTAAGAACGGAAAGCAGAGCGTCGTTCAGAAGAAGATGTTCCCCGGATACGTACTTCTCAACATGGACATGAATGACGACACCTGGTACGTAGTCCGCAATACCCGCGGCGTGACTGGCTTCGTAGGACCGGGAAGCAAGCCCGTTCCCCTGACTGACCTGGAGATCCGTTCTCTTGGAATCCAGACCGAAGGCGGCAAGGCAGCAGGCATTTCCATCGATTTCGCAGAGGGCGATACCATCGCGATCATTGCGGGCGTATGGAAAGATACGGTTGGCGTGGTGCAGAGGCTCGACATGGGCAAGCAGACCGCAACCATCAACGTGGAGCTCTTTGGAAGAGAGACTCCCGTAGAGATCAGCTTTGCAGAAGTAAAGAAGATCGATTAAGTCACAAAACAATGATATTTTTCAGGGCATGCCCTGCGAAATATAGAGTGGGAGCAGGAGCGGATCCCCGCACACTGCGCCGAGTTACCACATTATAGGAGGTGCCAACATGGCAAAAAAAGTTACAGGATACATTAAGTTACAGATTCCTGCCGGCAAGGCAACGCCAGCTCCCCCGGTTGGTCCCGCACTGGGTCAGCATGGTGTCAACATCGTTGAATTCACCAAGCAGTTCAACGCAAGAACAGCAGATAAGGGTGACGTGATCATCCCTGTTGTAATCACCGTTTACGCAGACAGAAGCTTCAGCTTTATTACGAAGACTCCCCCTGCAGCAGTTCTCCTGAAGAAGGCTTGCAACATCAAGTCCGGTTCAGGCGTTCCCAACAAGACCAAGGTCGCTACGATCTCCAAGGCAAAGGTTAGAGAGATCGCTGAGCTGAAGATGCCTGACCTGAACGCAGCAAGCATCGAGGCAGCCATGAGCATGATCGCTGGTACTGCACGCAGCATGGGTATCGTTGTAGAAGAGTAACTGATAATTTTGGGAGACAACGTACGTTGTCGTTAGAACCTATATGGAGGAAGAATAATGAAGCATGGTAAAAAATATACAGAGGCTGCAAAGTTAGTTGACCGCGCAACCCTCTACGAGCCCAATGAAGCAATTGCACTGGTAAAGAAGACCGCAGTTGCAAAATTTGATGAGACGATCGAAGTACACATCAGAACCGGTTGTGACGGACGTCACGCTGAGCAGCAGATCCGTGGCGCTGTTGTACTTCCGAACGGAACTGGTAAGACCGTTAAGGTGCTGGTTTTCGCGAAGGGAGACAAAGTGAACGAGGCAGAGGCTGCAGGTGCTGATTACGTGGGCGGCGATGAGCTGATTCCCAAGATTCAGAACGATGGATGGCTTGACTTCGACGTTGTAGTTGCTACCCCTGACATGATGGGCGTGGTTGGTCGTCTTGGTAAGGTTCTGGGACCTAAGGGTCTCATGCCCAACCCTAAGGCTGGTACCGTAACCATGGACGTAACCAAGGCAATCGCTGACATCAAGGCTGGTAAGATTGAGTACAGACTTGACAAGACCAACATCGTGCACGTTCCCGTTGGTAAGGCATCCTTCACCGAGGAAGCACTTCAGGAGAACTTCAACGCACTGATGGATGCGATCGTAAAGGCTAAGCCCAGCGCACTGAAGGGCCAGTACCTCAGAAGCATCACCCTGACCAGCACCATGGGTCCTGGAGTAAAGGTTAGCGTAGCAAAGTTCTAGTGAATGATTAGAAATCATCAGAGCCTTCCGTTTCGGAAGGCTCTTTCGATGTTTTTTTAATTCACCCCTTGACGTGCGGGGCGTGACATGATATTCTAATCAAGGTTCGAAGAACCATGCCGAAGACAGCAGGTGCCGAAATCGCGTAAGCGAAAGGAGGCATAAGCACAAAAACGCCTGCCGAGGAGAGTGAGTGATCAGTTTGATTTCATGCCTTCCTGTCTTTGCAGGGAGGTTTTTTTGATACTCCTTTCGGCAACAAAATCTAAAAGGAGGTAACAAAATGGCAAAGATTGAGTTAAAGCAGCCCGTTGTGGAAGAGATTTCCGCAAACATCAAGGATGCCCAGTCTGTTGTTCTGGTAGACTACCGCGGACTTACCGTTGAGCAGGATACCGAGCTTCGTAAGCAGCTGCGTGAAGCAGGAATTGTTTACAAGGTTTACAAGAACACCATGATGGTTCGTGCATTCAAGGGAACTGACTTCGAGTCCCTGACTCCTTACCTGGAAGGCCCCAGCGCAGCAGCAATCTCCACCACCGACGCAACCGCGCCCGCGAGAGTACTTGCTGAGTTCGCTAAGAAGGCTGACAAGCTGGAGATCAAGGCTGGCGTAGTGGAAGGGAACTTCTACGATGCAAAGGGTATGCAGGCAATCGCAAGCATTCCTTCCAGGGAAGTGCTTATCTCCAAGTTGCTTGGCAGCTTGCAGAGCCCCATCACCAATTTTGCTCGCGTCTTGAATCAGATCGCCGAAAAAGGCGGCGCCGGCGCAGCTGCTGCAGAATAATTCCGCTGGAATTGTCGCAGACAACCAAACAGCCGGACCGTCCGGCATAACACTGATGAATGATGAAAAGAAAATGGAGGAAATGAAAATGGCTAAGTTAACAGCTCAGGAAATGATCGATGCGATCAAAGAGATGACCGTTCTGGAACTGAATGATCTTGTAAAGGCTTGCGAGGAGGAGTTTGGCGTATCCGCAGCAGCAGGCGTTGTAGTAGCAGCAGCTGGTCCTGCAGCAGAGGTTGAGGAGAAGACCGAGTTCGACGCAGAGCTGACCGAGGTTGGCGCTGAGAAGGTTAAGGTTATTAAGGTTGTTCGTGAGATCACCGGCCTTGGTCTGAAGGAAGCTAAGGATCTGGTTGACGGCGCTCCTAAGATGGTTAAGGAAGGCGCAACCAAGGAAGAGGCTGAAGAGATCAAGAAGAAGCTTGAGGAAGTTGGCGCTAAGGTTACCCTTAAGTAATTTCAAACTAAATTACAATCCGGCCCCGCTCACGTGGCGGGGCCATTCTATTCTACAAATTCAAAAGTTCTATTCTGCAAATCAAAAAAAGTTCTTGACTTAAAATCTCCCTTGTGATATCATGATAAACGCACTATTGTCGTGTATTGGGCTTTTTGTGCGCAAAAATGCCCAAAATAAGAGACATGAAATCAGAAAGAACGGGGTGAAACGTCAAATGGAAAAGAACAGAATACGCCCAATTCCAGGCTCCAAGGTCACGCGTATGAGTTACTCAAGACGGGAAGAAACGCTGGAGATGCCCAATCTGATCGAGGTCCAGAAGGATTCTTATCAGTGGTTTTTGAACGAGGGCTTAAGGGAAGCCTTCGATGACATCTCTCCCATTGTGGATTACGGCGGATCCATGAGTCTTGAATTCGTAGACTTTAAGCTGTGTGAAGATGACGTCAAGTATTCTATTGAAGAGTGCAAGGAGAGAGATGCAAACTACGCCGCTCCCCTGAAGGTTAAGGTTCGTCTCTTTATCAACAAAGAAGAGCCTGAGATCGTGGAACATGAGATCTTCATGGGCGACCTGCCCCTGATGACTGCAACCGGCACCTTTATCATCAATGGCGCGGAACGTGTCATTGTAAGCCAGTTGGTTCGTTCCCCCGGAATATATTACGGAATCACCCATGACAAGCTTGGTAAGAAGCTCTTTTCCTGCACCGTGATCCCGAACCGCGGCGCATGGCTGGAGTATGAGACGGATTCCAACGACGTGTTCTACGTTCGCGTAGACCGTACCAGAAAGGTGCCCATCACCGTGCTGATCCGTGCCCTTGGCATTGGCACGAACGAGGAGATCGTAGAGCTGTTTGGCGATGAGCCGAAGATCCAGGCAAGCTTTGAGAAGGACCCTGCCACCAACTATGAGGAAGGCCTGCTCGAGCTCTATAAGAAGATCCGTCCCGGCGAGCCTCTTAGCGTTGAGAGCGCTGACAGCCTGATCAAGGCCATGTTCTTTGATCCCCGCCGTTATGACCTTGCAAAGGTCGGCAGATATAAGTTCAATAAGAAGCTGGCTCTTCGCAACAGGATCCGTCATCAGATCCTTGCGGAGGACGTGATCGACACCATCAACGGTGACGTGATCGCTGCTGCCGGCACGAAGGTGACCGCAGAACTGGCAGACGAGATCCAGAACGCTGCAGTGCCTTACGTTATGATCCAGACGGAGGAGAGAAACGTTAAGGTTCTTTCCAACATGATGGTAAATCTTACCAACTTCGTGGATTGTGATCCCAGAGATTTCGGCATTCACGAGCTGGTTTATTATCCCGTGCTTCAAAAGATCTTGGACGAGTTTGGCGACGATCCCGAGAAGCTTGGTGACGCCCTGCAGAAAAACGTGCACGAGCTGGTTCCCAAGCACATCACCGTCGAGGACATTTTCGCGTCCATCAACTATAACATGCATTTGGAGTATGGTCTGGGCAAGGATGACGACATCGATCACCTTGGCAACAGACGTATCCGTGCCGTTGGTGAACTCCTGCAGAACCAGTACCGCATCGGCCTTTCCAGAATGGAAAGAGTGGTGCGCGAGCGCATGACCACCCATGACACGGAGGAGATTTCCCTCCAGAATCTGATCAACATTAAGCCCGTAACTGCCGCAGTTAAGGAGTTCTTCGGAAGCTCCCAGCTGTCCCAGTTCATGGATCAGAACAACCCCCTGGGTGAGCTGACCCACAAGAGACGTCTTTCCGCATTGGGACCTGGCGGTCTGTCCAGAGACCGTGCCGGATTCGAGGTGCGTGACGTACATTACTCTCATTATGGAAGAATGTGCCCCATTGAGACGCCTGAAGGTCCTAACATCGGTTTGATCAACTCTCTTGCAAGCTATGCAAGAATTAATGAATATGGCTTCGTGGAGGCTCCTTACCGTAAGATCGACAAGAGCGATCCGAAGAACCCCCGCGTAACGGATGAAGTTATCTACATGACTGCTGACGAAGAGGACAACTATCACGTAGCTCAGGCAAACGAGCCCTTGGACGAGAACGGACATTTCGTGAACAACATGGTATCCGGTCGTTTCCGCGAGGAGACCCAGGCATATCCCAAGGCAATGTTTGACTACATGGACGTGTCTCCTAAGATGGTATTCTCCGTTGCAACGGCTCTGATCCCGTTCCTTGAGAACGACGATGCTAACCGTGCGCTGATGGGATCCAACATGCAGCGTCAGGCAGTGCCCCTGCTTCTCACCGAAGCACCCGTTGTCGGCACCGGCATGGAAGTAAAGACTGCCGTAGACTCCGGCGTGTGCGTAGTGGCTAAGAAGGCCGGCACCGTGGATTACGTGGCATCCAACATGATCCGCATTAATTATGATGACAAGGGGAGCGAAGAATATCATTTGACGAAGTTCGCCCGCTCCAACCAGTCTAACTGTTATAACCAGAAGCCCATCGTCTTCAAGGGTGAGCACGTGGAGGCAGGACAGGTCATCGCTGACGGTCCTTCCACTTCCCAGGGCGAGCTGGCACTTGGTAAGAACCCTCTGATCGGTTTCATGACTTGGGAGGGTTACAACTACGAGGACGCAGTTCTGCTTTCCGAGAGACTCGTACAGGAGGACGTATACACTTCCGTACATATTGAGGAATATGAGGCAGAGGCCCGTGATACGAAGCTCGGACCCGAGGAGATCACCAGAGACGTTCCCGGCGTCGGCGATGACGCACTGAAGGATCTGGACGATCGCGGAATCATCCGCATCGGCGCAGAGGTTCGCGCAGGCGACATCCTTGTTGGTAAGGTAACGCCTAAGGGCGAGACCGAGCTGACCGCAGAGGAGAGACTTCTTCGCGCCATCTTCGGCGAGAAGGCAAGAGAAGTGCGTGACACTTCCCTGAAGGTACCTCACGGTGAGTATGGCATTGTAGTTGACGCGAAGGTATTTACCCGCGAGAACAGCGACGAGCTGTCCCCCGGCGTAAACCAGACCGTTCGCATTTACATCGCACAGAAGAGAAAGATCTCCGTCGGTGACAAGATGGCAGGTCGTCACGGTAACAAGGGTGTCGTTTCCCGCGTGCTTCCCGTTGAGGATATGCCTTATCTGCCCAACGGACGTCCTCTGGACATCGTGCTGAATCCTCTGGGCGTGCCTTCCCGTATGAACATCGGTCAGGTGTTGGAGATCCATCTCTCCCTGGCTGCAAAAGCACTTGGATTTAACGTGGCTACCCCCGTATTCGACGGCGCTAACGAGCACGACATTATGGATACGCTGGATCTGGCCAACGATTACGCTAACCTTCCTTTCGATGCCGCTGAGGCAAAGCAGTGGAAGGCAGACGGCCTGACCACCACCGCTGACGGCAAGGAATGGAAGGGCGAGACCTTCGAGAGCAAGCACAAGGCAGAGCTTCTGCCCGAGGTTCTGGAATATCTGTCCGAGAACAGGGATCACAGAAAGCTTTGGAAGGGCGTTCCGATCTCCAGAGACGGTAAGGTTCGTCTCCGCGACGGTCGTACGGGTGAGTTCTTCGACAGCCCCGTAACCATCGGTCACATGCATTACCTGAAGCTCCATCACCTGGTAGACGATAAGATCCATGCTCGTTCTACCGGCCCGTACTCCCTGGTTACCCAGCAGCCTTTGGGTGGTAAGGCACAGTTCGGCGGACAGCGTTTCGGAGAGATGGAAGTTTGGGCCCTGGAGGCATATGGCGCATCCTATACCCTGCAGGAAATCCTGACCGTGAAGTCCGATGACGTGATCGGACGCGTAAAGACCTACGAAGCGATCATTAAGGGAGACAACATTCCTCCCGCAGGCATTCCTGAGTCCTTTAAGGTGCTCCTGAAAGAGCTGCAGGCTCTTGGACTTGACGTCAGAGTCCTGGGCGAGGACGGCGAGGAAGTCCAGATCATGGAGAACATCGATTACGGTGACACCGATTATCGCTTTGATCTTGATGATGACCGCAAATATAACGATTATGATGCTAATTCGCTTGGTGCCATGGGATATCAGACCAAGGAATTCAGTGAGGACGGCGAGTTTGTAGACGCTGAGCCGGAAGGCGATTTCGCGTTTGACGATGATTATGCCGATGATTCCTATGACGACGGAGACGAGTGATCGTCGCCAAACCACGTAGCCCGAAACGGCTGTCCGGAATAGCTTCCGGCAGCCGGGGCTAAATAGCAGATTAGCAGAAAGGGAGTGCCATAAATGCCAGAAATGAACAAGGATAATTATCAGGCCATGACGTTTGACGCGATCAAGATCGGCCTGGCATCACCGGAGAAGATCCTCGAGTGGTCTCACGGTGAGGTAACGAAGCCTGAAACCATTAACTACAGGACCTTGAAGCCCGAGAGAGACGGTCTGTTCTGTGAGAGAATTTTTGGACCCCAGAAGGACTGGGAATGTCATTGTGGTAAATACAAGAAGATCCGCTATAAGGGCGTGGTCTGCGATCGTTGCGGCGTTGAAGTGACCAAGGCAAGCGTCCGCAGAGAGCGCATGGGCCACATTGAGCTCGCAGCGCCCGTTTCCCACATTTGGTATTTCAAGGGCATCCCCAGCAGAATGGGACTGATCCTCGATCTGTCTCCCCGCGTGCTGGAGAAGGTGCTGTATTTCGCTTCTTACATCGTATTGGATCCCGGCGAGAGCAATCTGGAGTACAAGCAGATCCTCTCCGAGAAGGAATATCAGACGGCCAGAGAGACCTATGGCAACAAGTTCCGCGTTGGCATGGGCGCTGAGGCCATCAAGGAGCTCCTGCAGGCGATTGACCTGGAGAAGGAATCCGTTGAATTGAACGAGGGCCTTGCAGAGTCCACTGGACAGAAGCGTGCCCGCATCGTAAAGAGACTGGAGGTAGTGGAGGCATTCCGCGGCTCCCAGAATAAGCCGGAGTGGATGGTTATGGACGTGATCCCCGTCATCCCCCCCGATCTTCGTCCCATGGTACAGCTGGACGGCGGCCGTTTTGCAACGTCTGACCTGAATGACCTGTACAGAAGAATCATCAACAGAAACAATCGTCTGAAGAGACTGCTTGAGCTCGGTGCGCCTGACATCATTGTGCGCAACGAGAAGAGAATGCTTCAGGAGGCAGTGGATGCCCTGATCGACAACGGTCGTCGCGGCAGACCCGTTACCGGCCCTGGAAACAGAGCGCTGAAGTCCCTCTCCGACATGCTCAAGGGTAAGTCCGGACGCTTCCGTCAGAACCTGTTGGGTAAGCGTGTTGACTACTCAGGCCGTTCCGTTATCGTGGTTGGTCCCGAACTGAAGATCTATCAGTGCGGTCTGCCTAAGGAGATGGCAATCGAGCTGTTCAAGCCCTTCGTTATGAAGGAGCTGGTGGCTAAGGGCATCAGCCAGAACATTAAGAATGCAAAGAAATTAGTGGAGAGACTGGACACCCAGGTTTGGGACGTTCTGGAAGAGGTGATCAAGGAGCATCCCGTGATGCTGAACCGTGCACCTACCCTGCACAGACTTGGTATCCAGGCATTTGAGCCCATTCTGGTGGAAGGTAAGGCCATTAAGCTTCATCCCCTCGTATGTACCGCATTTAACGCGGACTTCGACGGTGACCAGATGGCAGTGCATCTTCCTTTGTCCGTTGAGGCACAGGCAGAGTGTCGTTTCCTGCTCCTGTCCCCCAACAACCTGTTGAAGCCTTCCGACGGCGGCCCCGTGGCAGTGCCTTCACAGGACATGGTACTTGGTATTTACTACCTGACCCAGGAGAGACCCGGCGCCATCGGCGAGGGCAAGTTCTTCAAGAGCGTGAACGAGGCCATTTTGGCATATGAAAACCAGGTAATCACCCTGCATTCCCGCATCACCGTTCGCGTTACCAAGAAGGATGCTGACGGCAAGGAAGTGACCGGCAACGTGGAGTCCACGCTTGGTCGGTTCCTTTTCAACGAGATCCTTCCTCAGGACCTTGGCTTTGTTGACAGAACCAATCCTGAGAACCTGCTGAAGCTGGAAGTTGACTTCCACGTAGGCAAGAAGGGCTTAAAGCAGATCCTGGAGAAGGTCATCAATACCCACGGCGCGTCCAAGACCGCTGAGGTTCTGGATGACGTAAAGGCCATCGGCTACAAGTATTCCACGAGAGCAGCCATGACCGTATCCATTTCCGACATGACCGTGCCTGCACAGAAGCCTCAGATGCTGGCTGACGCACAGGCAACCGTAGATAAGATTTCCGCAAACTTCCGTCGTGGTCTGATCACCGAGGAAGAGCGCTATCGTGCAGTAGTAGAGACCTGGAACGAGACCGATGCCGAGCTGACGAAGGTGCTGCTTGCCGGCCTCGATAAGTACAACAACATCTTCATGATGGCTGACTCCGGAGCGCGTGGTTCCAACCAGCAGATCAAGCAGCTGGCCGGCATGCGTGGATTGATGGCTGATACCACTGGTAGAACCATCGAGCTGCCCATCAAGTCAAACTTCCGTGAGGGCTTGGACGTACTGGAGTACTTCATGTCCGCACACGGTGCCCGCAAGGGTCTGTCCGATACCGCACTTCGTACCGCAGACTCCGGTTACCTGACCAGAAGAATGGTTGACGTATCCCAGGAGCTGTCCATTCGCGAGACGGACTGCCGCAAGGATAAGGATGATCCTATTCCCGGCATGGTAGTAAAGGCCTTCACCGACGGTAAGGAAACCATCGAGAGCCTGAAGGACCGCATTACCGGCAGATTTACCTGCGAAGACATCTTCGACAAGGATGGCAACATGATCGTGAAGCACAATCACATGATCACGCCCAGCCGTGCACAGAAGATCCTGACCGTAGGCGTAAATAAAGATGGCAACCCCATCGAAGAAGTGAAGATCCGTACGATCCTGACCTGTCGTTCCAAGTTCGGCATCTGCGCTAAGTGCTACGGTGCGAACATGGCGACCGGCGAAGCCGTTCAGGTAGGTGAGGCAGTTGGTATCATTGCTGCACAGTCCATTGGTGAGCCCGGTACCCAGCTGACCATGAGAACCTTCCATACCGGCGGCGTGGCAGGTGACGACATTACCCAGGGTCTTCCCAGAGTCGAGGAGCTTTTCGAGGCCCGTAAGCCCAAGGGACTTGCAATCATTGCAGAGTTCGGCGGCAAGGCTGAGATCCGCGACACCAAGAAGAAGCGTGAAGTGATCATCACCAACGAGGAGACCGGCGAGTCTAAGGCATATCTGATCCCTTACGGCTCCCGCATTAAGGTGATGGACGGCCAGATACTGGAGGCCGGCGATGAGCTGACCGAAGGTAGCGTTAACCCTCATGACCTGTTAAAGATCAAGGGTATCCGCGCCGTGCAGGACTACATGCTTCGCGAGGTTCAGAGAGTTTACCGTCTGCAGGGCGTAGACATTGCAGATAAGCACATTGAAGTGATCGTTCGTCAGATGCTGAAGAAGACTCGCATCGAGGACAGCGGTGACACGGAATTCCTTCCCGGCACGTTGGTTGACGTCCTTGACTTTGAGGACATGAACGAGGAGCTTGTGAAGGAAGGCAAGGCACCCGCTGAAGGAAAGCAGGTAATGCTTGGTATTACCAAGGCTGCACTGGCTACCAACTCCTTCATGTCAGCTGCATCCTTCCAGGAGACCACGAAGGTTCTTACTGAGGCAGCCATCAAGGGCAAGATCGATCCGTTGATCGGTCTGAAGGAGAACGTAATCATTGGTAAGCTGATCCCCGTTGGTACCGGCATGAAGCGGTATCGCAACACGGTGCTGAGCACGGACGCGCTTTCTGACGACAATATGATGATCCAGCTGTCTGAGGATGGCGAGGACACTCAGGAGATCAATATGATCACCGTTGCGGAGGAAGGCTCCGAGAACTAATCCATTATGACGTAAATTTTGAATCGGCTGCCCATTCGGGTGGCCGATTTTTTTCAAGCCTAACGCGAAAGCGCCCACCGGCTGGCATGAACGCCCGCCCAGCCGCCATGCGAGAGCGCCCACCGGCTGGCATCTCCATGGAACGGCACGGACTGCACTAAGCTCGCCTGCCGTCCTCATGGAGTAGAAAATTTCAAGGAAAACTCGGAGCTAAAGCTCCTCAGACATTCCTTGAAATTTTCCATTCGGCCGTTGGTTCGCTAAGTGCAGCCGGCTAATTGTTCCATGGGGATGCCAGCCGGCGCGTGCTTTCGCGAGGCGGCAGGACGGGGCAAGATAGTACCGCCCGGAAGGCGAAAACGGCGTCAGGGCGGTGGTGATGAAGCGAAAAGGTACCGCCTGGAAGGCGAAAACGTTGGCTGGGCGGTAGTGAAGAAGCGAAAAGGTACCGCCTGGAAGGCGAAAACGTTGGCCGGGCGGTAGTGAAGAAGCGAAAAGGTACCGCCTGGAAGGCGAAAACGTTGGCTGGGCGGTAGTGAAGA
>CAMKQH010000016.1 GCA_946414885.1 uncultured Lachnospiraceae bacterium | reverse complement strand
GGCTTAACCAAAGCCGGGAAGAGATTCCCGCGATTGGTCTTAACAATTTAGTTTTAGTCTTGCGTGTTTCCTTCGATTTCGGTTTTGAGGGTACAATTAACGTTCCCTTAGGTTTGGCCCAGTGGCTCAGTTGGTTAGAGCGCCGCCCTGTCACGGCGGAGGTCGTCGGTTCGAGCCCGATCTGGGTCGCTCAAGTCAACAAATGACTTGAAAAAAGCAATATGTAAATAAATTTGGGGTCTTAGCTCAGCTGGGAGAGCATCTGCCTTACAAGCAGAGGGTCATAGGTTCGAGCCCTATAGGCCCCATTTTTATGCAATATAACAAAATAACGTCAATAAAGATAAACGCCAAAAGCAATCGAGGCGTTTTTTTGTGCTTTTCTTTATATATTATTATGACGTAAGGTGCGTGCAGTTTAGTTGAAATTTTATGCAAAATGAGATAATATATTGGGAAACGGAGGGAAAATAATATGTATGGAATTATCTTTATTTTATCATATTCTGTCATCATGATGATCCCTGCTGGTATCATTACGTATGCGATAGTCCAAAAGAAGATCGCAAAATCAAATGACGTTGGTACAAAAGTGAAGCTGATAGAATTTTCTACGGATGAATCGGATTCTAAATTTTATTGCAAGACTGAAATAGATCCTGGGATGATTATAGCTAGAAATGGATTAAAAAGGGCTCGTACTCAGGAGGAAACAGAAGATGACTGAGAATGAACTGCAGCTGGAGCAGGAACTGCAATATGAGGATGAACTACAATTAGAGGAAGACGAACAACCTGAGGAAGACGAACAACCCGAAGAAGAATTGCAACCAGAATACGTACTCCCCTTTCAGATAACGAAAGAGGCAGCATTGGAAAAACTGATGCAGCAAATGGAGAAAAGCCTTTACTTATCAAAGGATTTCCTGAAAAATAAGGTAAAAATGATCCCGGCGTACGTTCCGTTTTGGCTTTTGGACATATCTTATGAGGATCATCAGATATGGAGATACAAGGTGGATGGAAATGAGGACTCAAAATATGCAGAAATGGGAGGAAAGATTCATCTTGATCAATTTTCCATTGACGGCGTTCATGATTTGGAGGACGTAATAACCTGTGGCTTAGCCCCTTACGATTATTCGCAGCTTGTACCTAATTCTCAGATCATGCCCGTTGAGGACGTTTTACAGGAAGACAGCGTTACCGTAAAATGTGAAATAGGGAAGGATGAAGCTGAAAATACGGCATCCAAGATGATACAGGCTGCGTTCAACCGGGAAATGAAAAAGAAGTTATACTATTCTAAATCGGTAATGCTAAGTTCGGAGCCTGATTTTTGGATTGAAAATTCAACATTGGTGCTTTTACCCATATGGTATTGTGTTTTCTATGGAGATGACGGGGAGTACGTTGCTTACGTCAACGGACAGACGGGGAAAGTAGTATATACATTGCCTGCTTCTCAGAAAAAATCCGCACTCTCCTACGCTGGATATTTTGGAGGAATAACCGGGAGCATTTTCGCAACAATGTGTTGGCTTTACTGGAATTTATTATCGAGAGGGGGAATTAACGAATGGACGGTATTGTTCGCCTTGGGCGTCACGTATCTGCCCATTATGGCTTTGATGTTTTATATTGCCTGGGAATCTCGATGGGAGGGGCTGAATGCTAGCATGAAATACAAGGGACATCTGCAGAAAGTAAATGCAGAGAAAAATCTGGCATTCTTAAAACAGGAGTTGGGAGAGGCGCTTTTTGAAACGGCACTGACGGAGGTGACGGAAGATGAACTTGATTCAGATTGCGAGGGAGACGATTAAAATAACGCAGGAAGAAAGTTACCAGGTGGATGGACGTACAATCGCTTTTCCGAAGGCAAATTATGATAACGTGCTAGTGATCTCTCCCAAGATGGGAGAGGATCTTTTGGCATGGGACCTGTCGCAGAGATATCTTGATGGAGCTTGCATCTTTGAAGTTTGCAATGCTGACTCCTATCAGGCTGCGCACCGTTTGGAGAATCCACTGGTCATGAATTTTGCCAACGCCCACAATCCCGGGGGTGGATTCCTCTTAGGCGCAACGGCGCAGGAGGAGGCACTGTGCAGATGCAGCACGCTTTATGCCTCCATTCATTCCAGGGAAGCAGCTGAAATGTACCGTTACAACAATTCACATTTAAGTACCGTGGAGTCTGATTACATGCTACTCTCGCCGGACGTGCTTGTGTTTCGCAACGAAAAATGTGAACTGTTGGAGGAGCCGTTTCACGTTGGGGTAGTGACGATCCCTGCGCCAAACCGTCGCGGCGCGGCCGTGCTTACGCCCTCTGCCACGATCCGTGAGACAATGCTTAGAAGAATCAGGATCATGCTTAGGATGGCGGCAAATCACGGATATAAGAATCTGGTGCTGGGCGCATGGGGATGCGGGGCTTTCGGAAACAATCCGAAGGAAGTTGCGGCGTATTTTAAGCAAGTTCTTGTTGAGGAAGAGTATGGACGGTGCTTTGAAAGGGTATGCTTCGCCATATATGGCAAGGAAGACGGAAGGAATATCACGGCTTTTCGCGAACAATTTGGCGGTGAGCAAGGTAAAGAAGACGCGTAATATTCTCGAACAATAAAAATCCGTGGAAAGGGAAAGGTGGCGTGAACGTGAAAGGTTATTTCTATGGCTATTATTACAAAATCCAATCGGAGACGCAGACAATTGCGATGATCGCGGCCACCCACGGCGACGGGAAAAACAGGACCTGCTCGCTACAGGTGATCACGGAAAACGGCGCATGGGCCGCGGAATTTCCCAAGGAAGCTTATTTCCAGAAGGGGAGTCTCATAAAGATTGGAAAAAACTGTTTTAGCAGAAGGGGCGTCAGCGTTGACGTAGCGACGGAGGAGCTTTCCATTCAGGGCAAATTGGAATTTGGACCGATCACGACGCTTAAATACGATATCATGGGACCGTTTGCAATGATTCCCTTTATGGAATGCCGCCACATGGTGGGCAGCGTAAGTCATCTTGTCAGCGGAAGGCTTACGGTGAATGGCGAGGAATTTGTTTTTAAGAATGCGCAAGGCTATTGGGAGGGTGACACGGGAAGGTCATTCCCCAAGGAATATCTTTGGACACAGACCTTCCTGCCTCAGGACGGATCGCTCATGCTTTCCGTGGCAGACATCCCCTTTCCAGGCTTCCGTTTTACGGGCATCATTGGATTTGTTTACTGGAAGGGGCAGGAATATCGCTTTGCAACGTATTTGGGCGCAAAAGCGGCCGAAATACGCGACGGGGGTGCAGTTATCGTACAGGGGGATAAAAAGCTCAAGGTGAGGCTGATAGAGGCCTCAGGGAAGGCCTTGCGTGCTCCGGTTGCGGGCAGCATGGTGAGAACCATCCGCGAGAGTGCCACCTGCAAGGCGGCCTATGAGTTTTGGATTGGAGACGAGCAGGTATTCCAATTCGTAACGGATCAGGCAACGTTTGAGTATGAATATCAGGCATAATTAGAAAGGAAAGTGACAAAAATGAAAGCAGCAAGGAAAGACTGGAAGAAATCAAAGAAATTATTGCTTTGGATCACTGCGGCGGCAATGGCGCTCTGCCTTGGCGCATGTAGCGATCAGGCAGGTCAGGACGTTAAGGAAAGCAAGGAAGCCTCGAGCGTGGAAACCTCCTCGGAGAGCGTAAATAAGGGTGAGGAGGAGAGCAAGGAAGAAGACAAGAAAGAGAGCAAGGAAGAAAACAAAGAAAAGAACAAGGAAGAAGGAAAGAAAGTAGTTACGGATGATTTGTTAGAGCATGCCCGGAAAACGCTGGATTTAACGTTGGAGAAGGCCCGCAGCAAAACATATCTGGAAATGATGGGGAACGAAAGCCTATGCACGGGCGATGAGTATCAAAAACTTGTTTCCGGTGACTATTCCTCTCCCGAGAAGATTTATCGCATAAGGTTTAAGGAAGAATTCAATAATTTATTGTTTACCGCGGCATTAGACGGAAATTCCCTAAAGATAAACGAATTGTCCGAGGAGTTAAGAAAGGATATGGAAGGACGACTCGCCGTAAGTTTTGTGACCGTGCTGAATGCCCGTAAGTCAGCCAAAACAGTCGCATTGGCAAGCGTCATTTCAACGGGAAACTTATTTCTGGACGAAAACATGGCAAGCGGTTCGGGAATGCTGCTCTATTGCTACAAAGACGCATATCCTTTGGTTGTGAATTTTGGCTGTACGGAAGACGGAATCGTCAGCATGACGGGTAACGTTGTTTTTTACGATGATTTTAACGCGGAATCCGGAGGCGACGTGGTTATGTCGATCCTGGATTATTTCCCGGAGGAGCTGAAGTTCCTTGCAGGTACGGGGATAGAGATTGAAGAGATTCAGTAAGACAAACCGAAAGAAAGTTGGCGATGGCTGTGGTCATCGCCTTTTTCAAACTTTACGTTAAGCGCGTAAAGTGGTATATTATAATTTAGATTTGTTTTTATAGGACATATTGGAGGGTATAGCATGCAGATCGTGATCGTAGGCGGCGGAAAGGTCGGAACGGCCTTGGTTCGCAGTCTGAGTCAGGAAGACAATAACATTTGTATCGTGGACATAAAGCCGGACGTTGTCCGTCAGCTTGCCACGGAATATGACGTCATGGGCATGGTGGGAAACGGCTCAAGTTACGGCGTCTTGAAGGAGGCAGGAATAGAAACGGCGGATCTTTTGATCGCCGTGACGGAGCATGACGAGTTGAATCTTCTTTGTTGCGTGATCGCAAGAAAGGCTTCAAAGTGTCAGACCATCGCCAGAGTCCGCAATCCCATATACAGTCAGGAAAAGCGCTTCCTGCAAAGGGAACTTGGACTTTCCATGATCATCAATCCCGAGCAGACGGCAGCATCTGAGATTGCGTCCCTGCTTGGTTTCCCGAGTGCGCTTGGCATCGATTCCTTTGCAGGCGGCAAGGTGGAAATGATCCGGTTTAAGATTCCGGCGGAGTCGAAGCTGGAAGGTAAGACGCTGCGTGACGTCAACGCCATGATCGGCGGTGATTTCCTGATCTGTGCCGTGGACCGTGACGGCCAGGTGTCCATCCCCGATGGTAATTTTATCATGAGGGCAGGGGACGTGGTATCCATGGTGACCTCCAGAAAATCCGCGAAGCAATTCTTTGAAAAGATCAACATGAACACGAACCGCGCAAAGAACACCATGATCGTGGGCGGCGGAAAGATCACGCTCTATCTGGCAAAGATGTTGGATAATCTGGGAATCGCGGTGAAGATCATCGAGAAAAATCCTGACCGCTGTCTGGAGCTCAGCGAAGCGCTTCCTCACGCAACCATCATCAACGGGGACGGAAGCGACGAAGCATTCCTGAAAGAGGAGCGCATCGATACCATGGATGCCTTTGTGGCACTCACAAATCTGGATGAAGAGAACATATTGCTTTCCCTCATGGCAAAGAGAAAAGTCAGCCGTAAGGTTGTGACCAAGATCAACCGGGAACAGCTGAATGAGGTGATTCATAATCTGGATATCGACAGCGTCGTGTATCCGAAGCTTTTGACGGCGCAGAAGATCCTAAGATATTCCAGGGCGACCAAGAATTCCATCGGCAGCAACGTGAAGACGCTGTATAGGATGTATGACGACAAGGTAGAAGCACTGGAGTTTGTCATTACGGAGAACTCCAAGATCACGGGGATTCCCCTGGTCAAGATGAAAAGAAAGAAAGGTCTGCTGATCGGTGCCATCATCCGAAATGATAAATTGGTCATCCCTGACGGCCAAACGGAGATCATGCCGGGCGATTCCGTGATCGTCGTGACGACGCATTTAGGACTGCAGGATGCAGGCGATATTCTGGAGGAATAAGCGATGAACCATTCCATGATACGATACGTCCTTGGGGCGGTATTGTGTTTTGAAAGCGTTTTTTTGTGCCTGCCGATGTTGATCGGATTTATCTGCGGGGAAAAAAGCGCAATTTCATTTTTGATCTGTGCCCTGATCAGCATGGGGCTGGGCGTTCTGATGGTGATCCGGAAGCCCAAACGATATGATTTCTATGCGACGGAAGGCTTCGTGAGCGTTTCCGTGAGCTGGATCGCACTCAGTATCTTTGGGGCATTGCCCTTTTGGATCAGCAAGGAAATCCCGCATCTGGAGGATGCCTTATTTGAAGCCATCTCAGGATTCACCACCACGGGAGCGTCAATCCTAAGCGACGTGGAGGCTCTGTCCAGGTGTTGCCTGTTCTGGAGAAGCTTTACCCACTGGATCGGAGGCATGGGCGTGCTGGTGTTTGTGCTTGCGGTTTTCCCGCTTCGGGGCGGCAACGTCATGTTTCTTATGAAGGCGGAAAGCCCGGGCCCTTCCGTGGAAAAACTGGTGCCCAGGGTAAAGAATACGGCGCTCATCCTGTACGGCGTGTATACTGCATTGACTTTAGTAGAGATGATCTTTTTGCTTGTGGCGGGCATGCGTCCGTTTGACGCCGTGAACATCAGCCTTGCCACTGCGGGTACGGGTGGATTTGGCGTTCTGAATTCCAGCGCCGGAGCCTATTCTTCCGCACAGCAGGTGATCATCACCGTGTTCATGATCCTGTTTGGCGTGAACTTTAACGTATATTATCTGCTTTTGGTGAAGCGGTTTAAGGACGTGTGGCATTGTGAAGAGGTAAAGACTTACCTTGCCATTATTTTGGCGAGCGGATTGCTGATCGCTTATGACATACGCCATTTCTTCCCGGGACCTTTGGATGCGTTAAAGCATTCCTTCTTCCAGGTGGCTTCCATCATCACGACCACTGGATTTTCCACGACGGACTTTGACAAATGGCCGACGTTTTCCTGCTCCATTCTGGTGTTGCTCATGTTTTGCGGTGCCTGCGCGGGCAGTACGGGCGGCGGCATGAAGGTTTCCAGAATTATCATCATGGTGAAGACCGCCGTGAAGGAAATCTTTACCATCAAGCATCCCCATGGCGTTAAGACGATCAAGGTGGACGGCAGGGTCGTGGAGAATGAGACGATCCGTTCCGTGAATACGTTTGTCGTGATCTATGCACTTTTGTTTGCGGGATCTGTTTTGCTGATCAGCTTGGATAATTTTGATTTTACGACGAATTTTACGGCAGTAGCCGCAACCATCAATAACATTGGACCTGGACTTTCCTTAGTTGGTCCCACGGGGAACTTTGGACAATTCAGTGCCTTCTCCAAGATCGTGCTGATGTTTGACATGCTGGCCGGAAGACTTGAGCTTTTGCCCATGATCGTACTGTTCTCGCCCCTGGTTTGGAGCAAGAACCGCTGATGGATGAGAATTTAGGGGACGTGTCAGTAGACACGTCCCCTTGTTGCGTTAGTCGGGATTGGCACCGTGGTCACGGCGGAGTTGAAAGAGTAGGAAACCAGCGCAGAAGAGAAGGGCAAGGACGCCAACGACGATTAGGATCGTCGAGCGAAGGCGTGCAGCCTTTAGCTCCTGATCAAGCGCAGCCAGCTCCTGCGCAGCCTTTTGTGCGTTGGCTTCTGCTTCTTCTTGGAATTGTGCTAACTGCTCGTCAATCTTGGCGAGCTTTTCTTTTTCTGCGGCCTCAGCCTGTTCTTTTTCCAGACGCTCCCGCTCCAAGCGCTCTTGTTCTAAACGCTCTTCCTCCGCACGCCGTTCCTGATCTGCGCGCAGCTCCAAATGATCCAGCATGGAATTCGTCTCATCAACGCCGACGGTAGTCTTATACAGTCCAAAGTCGGCGCAACTATACTTATACGTGTCAGATACGTAAAACCAGCACCACTGCTGGGATTTATGCTGTAAATAGGCATCTTTTGCAATATTTAAGGCCGTTTTGCCGCCCATGGCTTCGATGGGCTGGTTTAAGTCCATGTGGATCTTATTCTCTGAATACAGATGGAAATATGCTTTTGGGACATCGTAGGAAGACTGCTCCAGTGCCTGTGCCACGGCCCTTGCCGTGATCTGATGGAATCCGTGGCCATACTCACCGTTAAAGTCATGAGTAACGACAACCTGAGGTTCGAAGCGTTCAAGGCACTCCTGGACAAATGAGGCGATTTCGTTGACGTCGTATTTTTTCTCTGCGTCAGCAAGAGTCTCACAGTAGATATCCTTGAAATTGCCGCAGACGGGATAGGTGCGAAGCCCGTCAACCCAGAGACCGTCCAGTTTTTCGTGCTCCCTTACGGGAGTCGTGCTCCAAAACTCCGTTACGTAAGCTACCTGTACCCTGGCACCCTGAGGCACGTAGGTGGGAATGATGCCGCCCATAAACAGAATCTCGTCATCGGCGTGAGCGGAGATAAGCAGTATGTCAGGCCGTTCACAGACAGGTTCCCAAATCTGAACGTCCGCAGGAACGTCATTATCCGTAAAAATGCGGATCTCATAGATGCCCATGGGTTTTTCACCCGGAATCTGAAAGGTTAGGCTGTTGCTTGGATTGTCAAGGGCGATGAATTCATGAAGGAATCCGTTCTCTCCACAGGGGAGTTCTTCTGAATCCGTAATGAGGGTATAGGGCGTTACAGCCTTATTCCACTTGACGTAGACGGCACCGATGAGTGAACCGTCCTTGGCCGTGACGGTAATACTGTTTCCCTTGCCCGAAGTTTGTGGCGTCAGTTCCTTCGCGGTTACGGAAAGGGGATGACATAGAATGCATAGTAATATGAGACACAGGCATTCTAAGGCCTGAAGTAATCTTTTCATGGGTAAAATCCTTCCAAAAGTGTCTTTGATTTCCCCAACAGCATACCACGTTTTCCCGAAATGTGAAATCCCATATTGTCTTTTTAGACAAAAAATGATAATATGTTCTAATGGGATTTCTGTGGAAGTGTCCCAAAACCTTATAAAGATTGCATGGGAAGAAGATATGAAAGGGATTACGATTGTCCTTCCGTCCTTAGATCCGGATGAAAAACTGAATATGGTTGTTGAGGGTCTGCTGAAGGAAGGCTTCGAGGACATCGTGATCGTAAACGACGGAAGCGACGAAGCCCACAAAGGACCCTTTGAAGAGGCGGCTGCGCATCCCGAGGTAACCGTACTTACCCATGAGGTAAATAAGGGCAAGGGAAGAGCGTTAAAGACGGCATTTGCTTATATTTTGGAAAACCGCAAGGACGTGACCGGCGTTGTGACCGTGGACGGCGACAACCAGCATACTCCTAAAGACATCAAGGCTTGTGCGGAAAAGATGGCGGAGACGGGTGACGTGATCTTTGGCTGCAGAAATTTTAACCTGCCTTACGTGCCGAAGCACAACCGGATGGGAAACAAGATCACCAGCGTGGTTTTGCGTCTGTTTTGCGGCATTAAGCTGTCAGACACGCAGACGGGACTTAGGGCCATTCCGTTCAAGCATTTGGAAATGATGACCAAGGTTCGCGGAGAACGCTTTGAATATGAGACAGAGATGATCTTCGCGTTAAAGCGCGACAGGATCAAGTTCCGCGAGGTCGTGATCGAAACGGTATACATTGAAGAGAACAAATCCACGCATTTTCATCCCGTGCGGGATTCCTTCCGCATCTATGGCATTATCTTTTCTTTTATGTTTAGTTCCGCGGCCTCCTGTTTGGTGGATTACCTGATCTTTACGTTTCTTGTCTTTTTGCTGGATCAGAAGGTGTCGCGCTGGATCAAGCTGTTGTGTGCCGTATTCCCCGCAAGGGCCATATCCTCCATGTTCAACTACACGCTGAACAGGAAGGCGGTATTCCGGAGTGAAGCACCGATGAAGCAGACCTTGATCCGCTATTATGCGTTGTGTGCGGTGCAGACGGCGTGCTCCTACGGACTGGTGTTTTTGCTCAGCACGCTTTGTGATGCAGGCGCCGCGTTGGAGGTTTGGCTGAAGGTGATCGTGGACGTGGTTCTGTTTATGATCAGCTTCCGGATCCAGCAACATTGGGTATTCAGACAGTAAATTTACCTTAGAGGTAAAATCATAGATTTGCTTTTATAAGAGGACTATTATGAAATTCAGGAAAGTTTTGTTTCGCATCCTGTTGGTGATCGTCACGTTTCTTGGCGTCACCTTTGCAGGACTCAACTATACGCTTTACTCCATATGCCACGGACCGTCCGAGACGGCCCGGGATCTCTTTGTCTCCACCATTTTGGAGACGGGAGCGTTGCAGTTTTTGGCATCATGGTACTTTTCCGAGGAGGAGATCCTGGCGATCACCAACCGGAATGCCATGTCTCAGACAACGGAGGACGTAGACCCGAATCTGATCGTCATCAAGAGTACGGAAGAGGGGCCGGGCGGCAGCAGCGATGAATTGGAGGAAGAATTTGATTTTGACGAAAACGGGATTGCCATCATAGAAATGACGGGCCGTGCGTACATGGCGAAGATGATGGTGATCAAGGATCCCTCCAAGGTGAAACTATCCACGATCTATCCCTGGTCAGACATGAATCACAGTAAAAACGGCGTGACGCTTGAGGAACTCGTGAAAAAGACCAATGCGGTTGCCGGAATTAACGGGGGAGAATACTTCTCAGAGGGCAACTGGGGTGGACGGCCTAAGGGAGTTACGGTTTGTGAGGGCCAGATTCAATATAATGACCCGAAAAAGGGCGACGTTATGGTTGGCTTTAACGAAGACAACATTCTTGTGATCAAGGACGTAGGCGGCATGACGGCAAAGCAGGTAGAGGAAGTGATCAAGTCGGAACGCATCCGCGACGCGGTGAGCTTCAAGGATGAAGAGAATGGCGACAGCAATCATTTTACCAAGCTGATCATTAACGGAAATGCAAGAGAGATCAGTGGTAACGGAAGCGGTGCAAACCCGAGGACGGCCATAGGACAAAGATCTGACGGCACGGTTTTGATGTTGGTGACGGACGGCCGCGGTGCTTCCGGACATCTTGGCGCGACGGCAGCAGACCTTCTTAGCATCATGGAGGAATATGGAGCGGTCAATGCGGCAAACCTGGACGGCGGAAGTTCCTCTGCCATGTATTACAAGGATACGTATGAGATGACCAGCGTGACGCTGTATTATTCCACGTCTTCCTGGAAATTGCCCACGGGCTTTGTGGTCATGGGAAAGGAGGCGGAGTAAGTCATGAAGCAAGAGGCGACAAAGAAACGCTTTCCTCTGTTTTGGGTTCTCTATGCCCTGTTTGTCATCGCAATGATCATCTTTTGGATCCGGGCAGTCAGCTACGTAAAGCAATGCCTGATCCGCTATGAGGACAGTCAGCCGGTTCATTCCATGGATGGCGTGATCTCAGAGCTTTTGAAGCAAGGTCTTGAGTCCTACGTGACGATCGACGGCGAGATGTCCCGTTTTGAGACGCAGGAAGCCTTTTCCAGAGAGGCCCAGAAGATCGTTGCGGGTAAGATTTTGGATTATAGGACTTCAAGGGGAGTACAAGACCCTTCCGCGCCGAAATACGACCTTCTGGCAGACGGCGAAGTCGTTGGCAGCGTAACATTGAAGGAGACTTCCTCAGAAGCGTTGTTCTTAAATCTGCTAAAGATCAGTGAATGGTCTTTGGACAAGGTGGAAATGAAATCAGTAAAGGGCGAAAATGCCGTAGAAGTAACTGCGCTGGACAACTGTCAGGTGAAAATCAACGGTGTTTTGGCCGATGAGAGGGAGCGCCTGGAAGGATCTGAGACGTCGGATGAATTTGCTTACGCAAAAGAATACGTTGAAGTGCCCAGTGTCGTAAAATATCGCGTGGAAGGGCTTCTGGAAGCGCCTAAGGTTGAAATTCTGAACAAAGACGGCGCAGTCATGAATGCTGAGACTTCCGTGAAAAATAATTTGACAAAGGTTTCCTACACGGAGTTTGAAGAAACTGAGATGCCTGGTGATCTTAAGGCAATGGTGCTGGAGCAGACGGAGAGGTACACGAATTTCTTTTCCGTTGACCTTCCAGGCTGTAAGGGTAGCGTATCCCCCATCAGGGACATGTTCCCCAAGGATTCTTATTATTTGGAGCTTGCGGATACGTATCGCAGGGAAGACATGTGGATGTACAGTGACCACAATACCCCCGTGTTTAAGAATGAAAAAGTAGATCATTACGTTCGCTATAATGAGGAATTCTTTTCCTGTGAAGTGTTTTTCGATAAGGAAATGGTGTTGAAAAAGACTGGAAAGAAGAAGGTAGACACTACGAATTTCCGCATGTATTACGGCCTTTTGGACGGAGAGTGGAAGATCCTGGACATGGTGACGCTGCTTGGCGCGGAATAATTCCCGCATAGTTTTCTGCTTTGGTGACATACTAAGGAAAAATGGAGGTGTCACTATGGAAAACTTTAAAGAGCAGGAATTTGACTCAAAGATAACGCATACCGTGGAACTCTTGAAGGAATGCGGTATCGGTTGCCAGATGGCGGAAAAGAGCGTAAAACAGATCCGGGAGTTTGTCACGGACGAAAGCTTAAGCCGGCTGATGGAAGCGTACGGTGAAAAGCATACTTCGTTGGAAAAAGAAATTGCGTCCATGCTGGGAAGTTACGGCAGCAAGGAGGATACGCCGCCCAAGATGGCCGAGATCGGTTCCTGGATGAGCTTGGAAATGGGAATGTTGATGCATCCCAATAACCAGGAAGCTGCAAAGAAAATGATGGACGGATGCAACATGGGCATACAATCCGTCAGTGAATACGTAAATAAGTATCCTGACGCGGATGAAAAAGCGCATGAACTGGCGAAGAAATTGATCAAGATTGAAGAAGACTTCATGGAAGAGATGAAGGCATTTGTATAAATTATAGAGTAATTTACCCCTAAAGTAAATTTTAAATACGCACAGGAGGAAAAAGAGGGATGTATTATACAAACGTATTAGATCTTATCGGCAACACGCCCCTTTTGAGCTTGGAGCAGTCGACGGGACTACAGATCTTCGCAAAAGCGGAATTCTTGAATCCCGGAGGAAGCATCAAGGACAGGATCGCGTTAAACATGATCGAGGATGCGGAAAAGTCTGGAAAGCTTAAACCTGGCATGACGATCATCGAGCCTACGTCAGGAAACACGGGAATCGGTCTTGCACTTTGCGGTGTCCGTAAGGGATATAAGGTGATCATCGTAATGCCGGAAAACATGAGTGAGGAGAGAAAGAAGATCATTCACGCGCTTGGCGCGGAATTAGTTCTTACGGATCCTAAACTTAGCATCGACGGCAGCGTTAAAAAGGCCATAGAGATTGCTTCCGCGTCGGATGACTATTTTGTACCCCAGCAGTTCCAAAACCCCGCAAATCCCGATATGCATTATCGTACGACGGCAAGGGAGATTGCAGAGCAGCTAGGAAAGAAAATTGACGTTTTTGTTTCCGGCATTGGCAGTGGCGGAACGCTTCAGGGCATTGCCCAGTATCTTTTGGAGTTAAATCCGGAGATGAAGGTTGTGGCCGTAGAGCCGAAGAACGTAAGCGCGCTTTTAGGAGATGAACCTGGTTTGCATCAGATCCAGGGTATTGGAGATGGATTCATTCCGGATATTCTGGACACGAAGATCATTACCGACATCGTAGAAGTCAGCGATGATGATGCGATCAACACGGCTAGAGAGCTTGCGAGGGTGCAGGGACTGTTGGTCGGAACTTCATCAGGTGCAAACGTTTGGGCAGCAAAGCAGATGGCAGAAAAGTATGGCAAGGACAAGGTGATCGCAACCGTGTTGGCAGATCGCGCAGAGAGATATTTTAGCACTGCCTTAATCTAAAGAGGAATTTCATAACAGTTGCCTGACGGAAACGTCACTAGGAAAAATGCGTTGAATATAAGGAATAATCGAAAGAAGAGTCTTTTGTAGGCTCTTCTTTTTTTGACGGAAAAAATGAAGGAAAATCTATGGGATCCATATTGAAATGAATTAAAAGTTGCATAATATATAAAATAACGCATGGTATATGCAGGAATAACGAGCATTTCTTGGAAAAACGGGTAGATTTTTGCCAGTAGGAGATGAGAGCGGCGAATATGAGGCCAGATGAAAAATAAAATAACGATAGATTTAAATACGAACGATATAATAACATATAATAAAAAATGAAATGCAAAAATAACATTCAAAAACCAATGATGTCAACTGTAATTTAATCGAATGTCATATATATTGTCGCCCAATATGTCATGCCAGTTAAACTCATATAAAATAAGGGCCTGGAATATTAAAAAACGATATGCCGATATTTAATTAACGAAATATTGAAAAACAAATCGGTCAAAATACGGATGGAATTTTAAAAGGGGTCTAAAATAACCTAAAGAGTCAACGCCAATTTTGGGCATTTTTCGACAAAAAAATAGAACAACAGACGGTTGAAAATGGAGAAACGAAAAAATACAGTGCACAAGTTATTTAATTCGAGAGAAGAATAACAAAGAGAATTAATTTGAATCAGAAGAACGGAAAGATAACGGGCGATATATATACAAACAATATGTGAAAATTTAAAATGTAGTGACCATATTTTGCCAAATACAAATAAATGCGGAAAAAATTGTTAAAATGATAGTACAAAACAGGCGCAACTATCAGAATTTCTTGACAGTTTTACCGATTCAAGATATAATTATCTTATATTTATTGTACAAATTTTCCAAATTGCTAGAAATCACTTCTAAGGAAAGACTGGAGGGAGCGTATGGTTGAGAGCATTATCGGCAAATATCTTATGGATAGCGGAAGAATCACCCAGCAGCAATTCCGTGCGGCTTTGGATAAGATGGATGCCGTCAGAGTGAAACTGGGTTTGATCGCCGTGTCGGAAGGATTCATGACTTTTGCCCAGGCAGAGGAAGTAAACCGGCTGCAGGCGATTTGTGATAAAAGATTTGGTGACATTGCCGTTGACAAGGGGTATCTTACGGAGGAACAGGTAGGAAAACTCTTAAAACGTCAAGGTGACGCCTATCTGGCGTTTATTCAGGCCTTAGAGGATGACAAACTGATCACCATCGGCGAGGTGGCCAACGTTCTTGAAGAGTTTAAGATGAATCAGTGTCTCACCAATACGGAACTTGAGGACATCAAGAGTGACGACGTTGATAAGATCGTGGACGTATTCCTTACGGAAGAAGCGAAGGAATATGAAGCGGTGATCGCAATCGCCATGAAGACTTTGATCAGACTTGTGGACAGACATGCCAGCATCATTAAGGCGGAAATGAAGAGCCTGGATTCCAACGCTCCCATGGCCGTACAGGAAATGCAAGGGGAAAGCGGAAAGTGGACGAACTGTTTCAAAGAGGTTGACGGAGCGCTCCTTACGGCAGCATCCTTCTTCGGACAGGAAGATTTTGAGGAGTTGGATGAGGACGCACTCGATGCGGCAGCGGAGCTTTTGAACTGCATCAACGGAATGTATGCGACTTCCCTGAGCGGAAATCATGGAAACTTCCTGGAATTAATGCCTCCGCTGTATGAGGTGGATGGCGTTGCCTATCCAGATGACGCGGCATGCGTCGTAACGATTCAGATTGACGGTAAGCTTTGCGAGTTTGCTGCGATTAAGCAGGATTAAGAGGGGGTGAAGGAACATGGCAGAAGTTAAGATTTTGATTGTAGACGATTCCAGAACCAGTAAGAGAATCTTACGTAACCTCTTGGAGAACCAAGGTTATGAGGTTGTGGCAGAGGCGGCTGACGGAGAAGAGGGCTATGCGAAATATCAGGAAGTAAAGCCGGATCTCGTTACCATGGACATTACGATGCCGAAGATGGACGGAATTGAATCTCTGACGCTGATCAAGCAATTTGATCCCGCTGCGAAGGTGGTCATGATCACGGCGGCCGGGCAAAAGGAGAAGATGGTGGAGGCGCTGAAGCGTGGAGCGGATGAGTTTATCACGAAGCCGTTTGATCCGGAAGAGGTATCTTCCATCATTAAGCGTTTGACGCAGTAATAAATTGAATCAAATTAGGAATGGGTCAGGGGGACGTGCCTCCTGACCCATTATTTTATTTAAGAAATCCGTTTACGATCTGTTCTTCAGCCTCAGCTTCCGTGAGGCCAAGCGTCATAAGCTTTGTGATCTGTTCTCCGGCAATTTTACCGATGGCAGCCTCGTGGATCAGGGCAGCATCCAAATGATTTGCCGTGATCTTGGGAACGGCACCGATCTTCGCGCGATCCATGATGATGGCATCACACTCGGAATGGCCTGCACAGCGATTGTTTCCGTTGATCTCGGAGACAAACAATTGCGTGGAATCTTCCTTTGCAACGGAGCGGGAGATCAGGTTTGTGCTGGAACCTTCGCCGTTCATGTCCACTTTGAAATATGACTCGGCTGTTTGCGTGCCGTGCGTCATCAAACGCTCAGTGATGATCAGCTTTGCGCCGGCTGCCAGGGTGGCGGAAGTGCTTCGTTTTGTGGAATCGACGCCGCGGATCTGTACCGTCTCCATCTCCATAAAACTGTTTTCACCGAGTTCCACGACGGTCTCGGGATTCATGATTCGTTTACCCTTGCCGTCCCCGCTGCCGTAATGCTTCTCCACGTAGCGGACGTGTGAGTTTTTGCCGATGAAGAAGCTGTGGATTCCGTCATGCTTGCTGGCTTCGTCGCCGCCGTTGTGGATGCCGCAGCCAGCGATGATCGTCACGTCACAGTCGTCGCCTACAAAGAAATCATTGTATACCATCTCCTTCAGACCACTTTGGCTGAGCACCACGGGAATGTGTACGCTTTCCTTCTTGGTGCCGGGTTTGATAACGATATCGATGCCTTGCTTGTCCTCTTTGGTCACGATGTCAATGTTTGCGGTCGTGCCGCGGGAAACGCTTTCACCGTTTGCGCGGATGTTATAAGCGCCGGCAGGTACTTCATGCAGTCCGGCAATCTGCTCTAATAACGTCATTTGTATTTGATCCATGCGTAATCACCTCATTCAATCATTTCCATGCAATCTTATTGATAAAACTTACAACTGGAAGTTCCGTTTAACAATTCCGGAAGAATGTCTTCACGCGCGCCCTGCGCCTTAACGGAACCGTCAGCAATCACGACGACCTCGTCTGCAATGTTGAGGATGCGCTCCTGGTGGGAGATGATGATCAGGGAATTCTCGCGCTTTTCATGCATTTCTTCAAAAACCTTGATCAAGTTATTGAAGCTCCACAGGTCAATGCCTGCCTCAGGCTCGTCGAAGACGGAGAGAGGCGTGTTGCGGGCGATGATGGTAGCAATCTCGATGCGTTTCAGTTCTCCGCCGGAAAGACTGCCATCCACGTCGCGGTTGATGTAGTCGCGAGCGCAAAGACCGACTTTGGACAAGTATTCACAGGCACTCGAGGTGCTTAGTTTTTCGCCGGCTGCAAGCGTGATCAGATCCTTTACCTTGATGCCCTTGAAACGAACGGGCTGTTGGAAGGCGAAGCTGATGCCCAATTTTGCGCGTTCGGTCACGTTCATGGCGGTAATGTCCTGACCATTCCAAAGGATTTGGCCATCCGTAGGCATTTCCATGCCCATGATCAGCTTGGCGAGGGTGGATTTACCGCCGCCGTTAGGGCCGGTGATGACGGTAAAAGTGTGATCCTTTAATTTTAGATTGATGTTTTTTATGATTTCTTTCTTTGAACTGTTCGCGTCAGGGACCTGGAAAGAGAGGTTTTTCAACTCTAACATAAGGGAGCCTCCTAAAATAATCATTTCATCTTTCTGACCATTGTATAACAGAAAAAGAAATTTTTCCATACCAATTTTTGACTCCATATGATATAATAAATCAACTAAAGTATGTTTTTGTGACGTGGGCAAAGGCCGGAGGCGAAGCATGGCAAGGGCAAAGAATAAAAAGAGACGAAGAAACATAAGGAAAAACGTCGCTTTGAATGAGAAGGCGTACGTCAATAAGCAAGTTCTCACGGGACATTTGATCATGAATTCCGCGATTTTGATCGCTTATTTCGTGGAATCCCTGAAGGGGGCAAGAGATTGGGATTACTTTTTGATCGTAGCTTTTTTGACAGTGGGATCCATTTTGGGAGAACGTGCCGTCCTTAAGAGAAAGCCTGATTCCGATAAGATGAGATATCTGATGGCGGGATGCTTTGGCGTGCTCTATGTCTTTGTGCTATTTACGACGGATAACATACTGCCCTTCGCCTATGCAATTCCCATGTTTTTCCTTGTAACGTGGTATTCGGACCTACGTTTTTGCATGTTGTTCGGGATTCTGACAAACATTCTGAACGTGCTTAGCATTGCAATCCATGCCTCCATCCATGGCTATTCGGAGGATCAACTGCCTGATCTGGAGATCAGAATCATCTTGTTCCTTGTTCTTACGGTTTTCTTATGGATCAATACCGTTACCATGCGGCGCGTAAACGAAGCGAAGCTTGACAACGTTAAGAAGCAAAAGGACGAGCTGAACCGGTTGTTGCAGGAAGTGCTTCGCATTGCGTCCACCATCACCACGAACGTGGAGAACGTTTCGAAAAAACTGGACGTGCTGGGAGAATCCGTACTTTCGATCGGCGTGGCCATGGGTGAGGTCAATACGGGTAGTGCCGAGACGGCTGATTCCATCCAGGAACAGATGAAGCAGACGGAGAAGATCCAGAACTACATCGATAGGGTGAAGGATGCTTCCGTTTCCATCGAGGAAAACATGGAGCGGACGGCGAACCTGGTAGAAGAAGGTCAGAAGAAGATGACTGCCCTGGCGGATCAGATGGAGGCATCCATCCGCACCAATGAGGCTGTGCTTCATCAAATGGATGAATTGAATACATATACGCAGAAGATGAATCTGATCATCGAAACGATTACTAACGTCGCTAATAATACGGGAATGCTGGCCCTAAATGCCGGAATTGAAGCGGCGCGCGCGGGAGAAGCGGGAAAAGGCTTTGCAGTTGTGGCTGATGAGATTGCAAGGTTGTCGGAACAGACGAAAAACGCCACGATCAATATTGCACAGTTGATTGGCAACGTAAATAAAGAGCTGAAGGACGTTTCCAAGGCAGTGTCGACGGCGACCCAAAATAATGAGGAGAACGTAGCCAGCACGTTGGCGGTGCGAAAGCGCTTTGACGGCATTGCGGAGCAGACCGTAAACATTAACGACCAGATCCGGGATCTTACGCAGGCCATCGATTCTCTCGGTGCCGCGAACGGGGAGATTGTGGAGAAGATCCAGACAATTTCGGCGATCACGGAGCAGGTATCCGCCCATGCAAGTGAGACGTATGATGCCTGTGAGGAGAACGGAAGAATGGTGGAGCAGGTGGAGGGACTGATGAGGAACCTCAAGGATAATGCGCAACGGCTGGAGGCGCAGAAGAAGTAAAGAATGGAAACTGTTGGAAATTGAAAAAATGTTCTTGACTTTTTGGAATAAAGAAGTTACAATACATACTGTTGCAGGGATGCAACGGTTGTGTGCGTTTAGCTCAGCTGGATAGAGCGTTTGGCTACGGACCAAAAGGTCGGGGGTTCGAATCCTCTAACGCACGTGAAGAAAACGAAAGGGATACACCTGAAGGTGTATCCCTTTTGTTTTGTTCGCGTGCGTGTCGCCCGCGAACCGGGGTTCGTATCTCGCCTTCGGCTCGGTCGGCGCTAAGCGCTCGTCCCCCGGACGAGCAGCGCCCTCTAACGCACGTATCGCGTGCGTGTCGCACGTGAGCCGGGGGTCGTATCGCCTGTGTGTATGCAACCTCTAACGCATGGGTTATGTTTTGTTTGTTTTTTGGTGGAAAGGGAATATAATAGGGTTAGGCGGGGAAGGGGATTGCAACTTATACGTCTGGAAACGCAACTTGTGCAGATTTGGCGGCGGGGCGTGAGAGGACGTGGTATTGTGAATTCATCTTAAGGAAAGAGAGGAATTCACAAATGAAAAAGAATAGGGTTAGGTTGGTAATCATCATTTTGGCGGCGGTGCTGGTAGTTACTGCGATCATTACGACGATTGTTACGGGGGCGATCGTTGCGGACAATACGCTCCATATGAACAAGGGAAAGGATACGCATAATAACAGTCTCCGGCAGCTGGAGAGCTGGAAATATGACATTGCAAAGGTAGAGGAGCTGTGTCAGGGGGAAGAGATTTCCGTTACGGCGTCGGACGGCAATGAAGTTCCGGCGACTTACTTTGATAATGGCAGTGAGAAATTGGTTGTTTTGGTGCATGGTGCAGGGGGAGACAGATATCACGCATATCCGTTGGCGGAGCAGTACTTAAAGCAGGGGTATGATGTGATCGCATTGGATCAGCGGGGGAGCGGTAAGAATCCTGACGACAGAGTCACGTTTGGCATTAAGGAATCGCTTGACGTAAGTGCTTTGGTGGTTTATGCGAGGGAGACGATCGGCAGCAAGAAGGTGATCGTGCACGGTCTTTCCATGGGAGCCCAGACAACGGCAATCTATGCGGCTGGCGTTACCCCAGGAGAGCAAAATGCGGCGGATCTGGTCATCTGTGACAGCCCTGTTCCGGGCATGGAATACATGGTTCGCTCCAGCATTGGCGGAGACAATGAAGAAGAAATGCATGCGCCCATGGTCAATTACGTGATGGGCAGTGGCAAGGCTTATTTGAAAATCGCATGCGGCATTGACGTGAATGACGGTGATACGATTCGTCAGGCAGAAAAAATCCAGCTTCCTACGTTGATCATCGTTTCCAAGAAGGATACGGTTTGCCTGCCTGAAAAGGTGGAAGAAGTATATGAGCATGTTGGTACGGCGGATAAGAAAATCGCCTATGTTGACAGCAAGCACGTAGAGGGAATGGTTGACGATCCGGAAGGATACATGGAAATCGTGACGGACTTTTTGCAGGCGCATGATGCTTGAGGGGAATGAGGTTTTATGCAAGTATGTGGCGCGAAGGAGTCTTGCAGCTGATTTTTGGCGTATAAGATTTAGGTACGGGAGAGGCTATGAAGCTTAATTTATTTGAGAACAAGCAGATAAAGGAAGAGCACGTGGACGTCTATTATGCAAATATGCGTCCCATGATACGGCAGTTGATCGACGTGGTGAATTCGGAGAGGCCGTCGCTCATCGGTAGACCGGCTGATGAAGATCTGGATGACGGGGAAGGCATTGTGCTTGATCCCAAAGAAATCTATTATCTGGATTACGTGGAGCGTAAGCTTTTCGCATATACCGAGGAGGGCGTCTACCGCATAATGAAGACTCTCGCGGAATGTGAGGAATTGCTCTGGAATTATGGCTTTGTCAGAGTGTCGAAATCAGATGTTGTCAACGTGTTTAAGATCCGGCAGCTGAAGCCGGATTTCAACATGAAGGTCTATGCATATTTTGATAACGGCGAGAGGATCTGCGTGAACAGAAGCTATAAGAAAGAATTTGACGAATACTTACAGAGAATACGGAGGATGCAATGATGAAGAACTATGTTAAAAAAGTGGCACTTGGCCTGTGCATCTCTTATACGGCAGTTTCCGTCACTGGGGCAATTACCAACGTGTTTGCGGGATGGGAGACGAACAACGCAAACGTACTTATCATGTTTGGATTCTGCCTGATTGCCTCCATTGTTCTTTCCTTCTATGAGATGTTTACTAACGTAAGTCCCCTTGCCATGATGGTCGTCCAATATCTTTTGGCTTGCGGATTATGCGCCGTTTTGCTCTTATGCGTCAGCGTGATCGAGCCGATTTCGCCGAGAGGATGGTTTGAGTATTACCGTTCTTTCTCCATTCCCTATGTTATTTTGGCAGGAATATATTACTATAGCATTTATCTGGACACAAAAAAGAAGAATGCCATGATCAAGGAAATTCAGCAGGCGAATGATGAGGTTCAGTCGTAAGCAGGGATTGAGTATTTTACGGATCACATGGAGGGGAAATGCGGAAGGAAGAGTTGACGTTTTATAAGGAATATGAGCAATTTTATGCCATGGCGGGGAAGTCGGAGGCATTTGCGGAGTTTTGCAGGGAAGCCTTTGGGGATGACTTTTCGCAGGATGGGTTTAGCGATTGGCGACAAGCGGAGAGGATCCTTAAGCTGATTGATTCAGGAAGGGAATTTCACGTGCTGGACGTGGGCTGCGGGAACGGTAAGCTTCTGAAGTGGATTCACGGGAAAACGGGAGCGTGGGTGCATGGATTTGATTACTCGGCAAATGCAATAGCGGAGGCAAAACGGGGAGCGGACGAAAGTGCGGATTTTATCGAGGGGTGCATCGGCGAAGTGGATTTCCCGAAGGATTCTTTCGATTTGGTCATTTCCATGGATACCATGTATTTTGCGCCGGACATGTCAGCTTTTATTGATCAGATCATGAGTTGGCTAAAGAAGGACGGGATCTTGTTTGTGTGCTATCAGGAAGGGGACGTCATGCCAAAGACGGAGGACGCGCATTCGACTGTCTTTGCGAGAGCGCTGGCTTCCAAGGGAATTGGCTATGAAGTGGAAGACCTTACCAGGGAGTCTTATGAAATCCTACGAAGGAAAAAAGTAGTGGCGCTGAAGCATGAGGATGCCTTTCGAAGGGAAAGAAATGACGAGTGGTTTGAGATGCTGATTGGGCAGGCGGCCTATGCGGACGAGCCTTATGAAAGCTACTCAAGGAAGCTTGCGAGATACGCATATACGGTAAGAAAGCCAGAGAAGTACGTATCACGGTAGAGGACAGACTTTGGGAAATTAAGGTAAAAAAGCCGGAATAGGACACTTCATGGAAAAAGACAGCCTTGGGGATATCAAAGTAAAAGTCGGAGCATGACACTTTAAGGAAAGAAACGAGACATGGGACTAAAGAACAAAAAGAGGGACATGACGCCCTATGACATGAAAAGAAGACCGATAAAGCAGCCGGGGCTCCTTCTGGCGCTTTTGTGGGGATTTTCAAAGCTTTCCACGGCAGGGATGAAAATAACGAAAATCCGCATGGAAGGATTAAAACCGCCTTTTCTCGCATATTCCACGCATCAGGGATTTTCGGATTATTATATCGTGCCGAGAATGCTTTATCCGCATAACTGCAATTACGTTTCGGACATGGAGGGCTTTGCGGCATTTGGAAATGAGCTCTACCGGGCCGGAGGCTGTATCGGGAAAAGAAGGTACGTTCCGGACGTGAGCGTATTACTCAACGTGCGCTATGCGCTTCAGAAGTTAAAGCAAGGGGTGGTCATTTTCCCGGAGTCCAGGCATTGCGACGCGGGGATCACGTCCAACTTACCCAAGAATCTAGGCAGACTTGCGAAATTTTTGGACGTGCCTTTGGTGGTGATCTACAGTCACGGGGCTTATCTGGCCAATCCGTTTTGGGATGAAGGCCATACAAGAAAAGTGAAAATGGAGAGCACCGCAGAGCTGCTTTATACGGCGGAGGAACTTCGCGCGGCGTCCGCAGAGGAGATACAGCGCAGGGTGGAGGAGAAACTCTGCTATGATGAATATGCGTACCAAAAGGAACGGGGGATCAAGATCAAGGAAGAAAACCGCGCGGAAGGCCTGCATTTGCCGTTATACCAGTGCCGGTCCTGCATGGCCAAGGGGAAAATGAGAAGCGGTAAGACGGCGCTTTGGTGCGAAGCCTGTAACAAGAGGTGGACGCTTGCGGAAGACGGGGAGTTGGAAGAGGAAGCCACAAAAGAAAGGTACGACGTTCCTTCCTGGTACCGCTGGGAGCGAGGCCTTGTGAGAGAAGCAGTGGAAAAGGGTGCTTATAAGGGAATTGACGTACAGGTAACCGTGGAGGCCTTGCCAAATGAAAAAGGGTTTGTCAGCCTGGGGACGGGGCGCCTTTGCCATAACGGGGAAGGCTTTGTATTGACGCTTGATGAAGACGAAGGCATCACGAGGGATGCCTTCCCGCTCAAAATCCCGAACAGGGCCCTGGAATCCGTGCAGACGGAATACAATTACCGAGGGAAGGGAAAGTGCATTGTATTGTCTACGCGGGACTGTTGCTATTACGCGTATTCCAAGGCGGAAGAGTTTCTTGTCACGGAATTGGAATTTGCAGTGGAGGAGATCAATCGTTTTTCGAACGGTTTATAATAAAAGAAATTTAATATGGCGGGGGTTTTGACGATTCTGGAAAAATCTGGTATAATAGGATCGTGTTTCATGAAGTATATTTTGGTGGACGAGGTTGGAAGTGATGAAAGTGAAAAAAAGCGGCAGGATTAACTGGCTTATGATCCTGGTGGTCATTTTCCTGCTGGTCGTAAACGTTACGCTTGGCTTTTTCATGACCAGGCAGGCCAGCAACGCGCTGATTTCTTCGATCCAAAAAAGAATGCTGGATATCTCCAATACGGCGGCGAGCATGATCGACGGTGACGTCCTTGTGCGGTTAGAAGCAAAAGACCAAGGCTCGGAAGAGTTTCTGAAGGTTATGGAGATATTGACTCATTTCCAGGATAACATTGAGCTGCAATATATTTATTGCGTTAAGGACTTGGGAAATAAGGAGTTTGTGTTCTCGGTGGATCCAACGGTGGAGGATCCGGGGGAGTTTGGATCGCCCATCGTATATACGGATGCTTTGTATTCCGCGAGTCTGGGCAAGGCGGACGTGGATGACGTGCCATACAGAGATGCCTGGGGAAATTTCTACAGTGCGTACAGCCCCGTATTTACTTCAGATGGCAGGGTTGGCGGAATCGTGGCCGTAGACTTTAGCGCAGATTGGTATGAGGATCAATTAAAGAGCCTGATTGGCACGGTGATTATAGTGGCGGGGCTGTCCATGGTAATTGGCATTGCCGTCGTTGTGATTCTCACGCGCAGAAAAAGAAAGCAATATGGCGTCTTATACAAACATTTAAACGAATTGGCGGGAAAGGTCGAAGAACTTGTCAATGAAGTTGAGATGAGAAATGAATATGCCGTTGCGGGAAAGAACTTGCCGGAAAAATCAGAGGCGCAGGTCAGCGGCGGAGGGATTGAGGATCTGGGCTCGAAGATCGAGGCAATGCAGGAGGAACTGCGCAAACACATCTCCCGCATTCACAAGCAGGCATATATTGACAGCCTGACGGGGGTTGGCAACAGAGCGGCATATGATGCAAAGATTGAAAGCCTGGAGGAGGACATTGCGAACAAAGTAGCCTCTTTTGCCGTAGCGGTTTTGGATTTAAATGGCTTAAAGGTCATTAATGACAATTATGGACATGAGCGCGGAGATCTGGCATTGATTGATGCGGCGGAAGTTCTGATGTCGGTATTTGGAAAGGAACATCTTTTCAGGATTGGCGGAGATGAATTCTTTGTCATTATCAGAAATGCGACTGAATCGGACATGCAAGGACTTTTTGCAGAGCTTGACCAAAAGCTGGCTGAGACTAATCAGGAAGAGAAGGCCTACGTGGAGCCGCTTTCCCTTTCCAAGGGATCGGCGGTTTATCGTCCATTGGAAGATGCGGATTTCAAGGAAGTCTTTAAGCGTGCCGATCTGGCCATGTATGAGGATAAGCGTGTTTATTACTTGGAACGCGGAGACCGAAGAAGATAAAATAAAGCTATGCTTGCGTTTTGGACAAAATTATTTTATACTGATAAGTAGGAAGAGTCAGAAGCCGCTGATCTGGGAGCAGGCGTGATGCCGCGGTTCGATTCCGAGGGCTTCTGTTTCATGCATACCTGCGGAAGCTTTCTAAGACTAAGACTGACTTGCGCAATCTGCATGAAGGGTCTACGGGCGCCTAGAGTCTCGTCAATCATAAGGTAGAATGACTAACGTCACTTGAGTGGTTAAAGAGTGGAGCATTGTTATGAGCGCGTTCAAGTGTAAGAACGGCTTAGGGCGGTAACCTCTTAGTCAGAAAACACCAGAGAGCGGCTGCGCCTTCGGGTGCAGTCGTTCTCTTTCTTTACGCGAAAACTTATCTTGCCGGAATCAATAGGGAAGAGGGATTACGGGAAGTTAGAAATATTTAAGAAGGGCGGAGGGCGTGAAGCGCGTGGAAGCGGAGACGAGAATATGCAAGAAATGCTTAATCCGGGAGATGGCTGGTCAGGAAAAGGTTTATGAGACGATCCAACGCATGATCGAAGACATTCCCCAAGGCGACAGGACTGCTGAGACGGAACGGGAACGCCGCTTGAACGTTTGCAAGCAATGCGAGCGGCTTCTGGAAGGCATGTGCGCGGCCTGTGGCTGCTATGTGGAACTCCGAGCCTCCCTGACCGCCCAGTCCTGCCCTTACGAGCGCTGGTAACCCAATGTGTCACGGGGATGTGTCTACTGACACGTTACCGCCTGGTAATGAAAATTGCCGCCAGGCAATAATAGAAATAAAAAAGAGCATGCCGTGTGGCATGCTCTTTTATTTAGTGTAGCAATTCTGCGACTATCCCATAACAACTTGGACGGTTACGTCGGTCTTGCCTGCTTCGTAAGGGATAACGGAGGTGCCGATGAGTTCCTTGCCGTCAACGACGATCTTAGTCACGCCCTTTTGAACGCCGTTCGGGTTCTTTACGGATACGTGATAGTTTACGCCGCGGTAGGTTCTGATGAGATCAAAATCACCAAAGCCGGTAGGTACGCAAGGATTGATCTGCAATCCGTTGTGGGTAGGATATACGCCCAGGATGTACTGGGAAACGTTTACAAAGGTCCATGCAGCGGTACCGGTAAGCCAGCTGTTCTTTGCCTCACCATGTCTGGGAGCGTCAGCGCCGGCAACCATCTGGGAGTAAACGTAAGGCTCGGTACGATGGATCTCGGAAATGTCCTCGATGTATGCAGGACAGGTCTTCTTGTAAATCTCGAAAGCGCGGTCGCCGCGGCCGATCACGGTCTCAGCGATGGATACCCAAGGATTGTTGTGGCAGAAGATTCCGGCATTCTCCTTGTATCCGGGCGGATAGGAGGATACTTCACCAAGCTCTAAGTGATACTTGGTGTAAGCGGGCTGCAGGATCATTACGCCGTACTTGGTGTCGAGCTTTTCCTTTACGGAATTCAGTGCCTTCTCGGCAAGGCCTTCCTTTACGCCAACGCCTGCCAGTACACAGAAGCCCTGAGGCTCAATGAAGATCTGACCTTCCTCGCATTCCTTGGAACCAACCTTATGGCTGAATGCGTCATATGCACGAACGAACCATTCGCCGTCCCAGCCATCCTTCAGGATAGCCGCATACATCTTTTCAACTTCAGCACGGGCTCTTGCTGCCTCGGCGTTGTCGCCCTTTAACTCACAGAGCTGTGCATATTCCTCGCCGTACTTTACAAACATGCCTGCAATGAATACGGATTCTGCCACGGGGCCTTCGCTGGGACCAAAGGTCTGGAAGGACTCGCCGGGATGCTCGGAGAAGCAGTTCAGGTTCAGACAGTCATTCCAGTCTGCGCGTCCGATCAGAGGCAGGTCGTGAGGTCCCTTGTGGGTTGCGATGTAATCAAAGGATCTCTTTAAGTGGTTCATGAGAGGCGTTGCCTTGCTCGCATCATTATCAAAAGGAGTCATTACGTCCAAAATGGAAACGTCACCGGTCTCACGCACGTAAGCGCTGGTACCTGCGATGAGCCACAGGGGATCATCATTGAAGCCGCTGCCGATGTCGGAGTTGCCCTTCTTGGTCAGGGGCTGGTACTGATGGTAAGCGCTGCCGTCCTCAAACTGCGTGGAAGCGATGTCGATAATGCGCTCCCTTGCGCGGTCAGGGATCAGATGTACGAAGCCAAGCAGATCCTGGCAGGAATCTCTAAAGCCCATGCCGCGGCCGATGCCGGATTCATAATAGGAAGCGGAGCGGGACATGTTGAAGGTTACCATGCACTGATACTGGTTCCAGATATTCACCATGCGGTTAACCTTCTCATCCTTGGAAGATACCTGATACTTGGAAAGGAGCTTTGCCCAGTAAGCGTGAAGCTCGTCCAAAGCCTTCTTAACGTCATCGGTGGTAGCGTAGCGGGCAAGCATCTCGTGAGCACGCTTTTTGTTGATCACCTGCATTGCGGCATCTTCCCACTTTTCTTCCTGGGGATTCTCGATATAACCCAGAACGAACACGAAGTCCTTGCTCTCGCCGGGTGCCAGTTCCACGTTCAGCTGCTGACATGCGATGGGAGACCAACCGCTTGCCATGGAGTTCGTGCACTGACCCTTCTCAACAACTTCGGGGTTGGCAGCGCTTCTGTATGCGCCAAGGAACTCGTCGCGGCTGGTGTCAAATCCGGCAACGGGTGCGTTTACGGAGTAAACCGCGTAATGATTTCTGCGCTCTCTGTACTCGGTCTTGTGATAGATTGTGGATCCTTCCACTTCCATCTCACCGCAGCTAAGGAGTCTTTGGAAGTTCTTCATGTCGTCGTCCGCGTTCCACAGACACCATTCTACGTAGGAGAATACCTTTACGGATTTCTTTTCATTGCTCTCATTGGTCAGAGTCAGCTGGGTCACTTCACAGTTGTCGTTCATGGGAACAAATGCAAGTGCGGAAGCCTTCAGGCCGTTCTTCTTGCCGGTGAAGCGGCTGTAGCCAATGCCGTGACGACACTCATACTCATCCAACGCAGTCTGGGTAGGCTGCCAGCCGGGATTCCATACGGTATCGCCGTCCTTCACGTAAAAGTACTTGCCGCCCATGTCCGTAGGCACGTTATTGTAACGATAACGGGTCAGACGAAGGAGCTTTGCGTCCTTGTAGAAGGTGTAGCCGCCCTGCGTGTTTGAGATCAGGGAGAAAAACTCATTACATCCCAGGTAGTTGATCCAAGGAAGCGGAGTCTTGGGGGTTGTGATGACGTATTCTTTGTTCGCGTCATCAAAATAACCGAATTTCATAGGGTACTCTCCTTTGCATATAGTATTGGTTTATTTACTAAACAAAATGACATGACTAAATTATATAGGATAGTGTTGATTATTTCAAGAGAAAAAACGCAAGTCGATAGTTTATAAAAAGTTAAGAAAACCTTTCTAAAGCGTATATTTACGAAGCTAGCTTTGCATGTTAGAATAGAGCTATCGTAAAGGGGGCCTTGTCTGAAAAGATGAGTGGAGAAACGCATGAATAAAAATGAATTCCTGAATCAGCTTCAGGTCTCCCTTAACGGGAAACTGAAAGCGAGTCAGGTCGAAGATAACATACAATATTATAATGATTACGTCGAGGAACAAATGCGACGCGGTCGAACGGAAAAAGAAGTCATGGAGACCTTGGGATCGCCGCGTTTGATCGCGCGGACGATCCTGGATGCGAACGAGGCATACGACAGAATGGTCACTGCGGCGGATTCGACGGAACCGGATCCTGCGGGGAATGAGAACGACGGCGTATTTCGTGCCAGAACGAACGTGCCTTGGCTTGCGAAATTCCTGATGGCACCGAAATGGGTTAGGTCGGCGTGCGGAATTGCCGTACTGGTTGGCGTATGTGCCGTGGTCATTTTTCTTTTGAAATTTTTGTTCCCGTTCCTGGTAATTATGCTGATCGCGCTTTTTTTGAAAAAATTGTTTTGGGACTGGCTTCGATAGGGGTGCCTTTTGGCATCCCTATTTACATATTAAAAAAAATTGTTTATACTAGTTAGGATATTATGAGAACCTGCAAATACGGGGAAAAACAATGAAGAAATATGAACTGATCGTTCCATGCCATTTTGGCACGGAGGCACTTTTAAAAAGAGAGATCACGGATATCGGATATGACGTCACGGAGGTGACGGACGGACGCGTAACCTTTCTGGGAGACGAGGAAGCGGTTGCCAGGGCCAATATTTTCCTGAGAACGGCGGAGCGCGTGCTCATCAAGGTCGGGAGCTTTCAGGCCACGGATTATGAGGAATTGTTCCAAGGGACCAAGGCCATCCCGTGGGAGGAATTCATTCCCTCCGACGGAAAATGCTGGGTGACCAAGGCTGCCAGCGTGAAGTCCAAGCTGTTTAGCCCATCCGACATCCAGCGCGTCATGAAAAAGGCCATCGCAAACAGGCTTTTGGACGTTTATCACGTGAATTGGTTGCCGGAGACGGGAGAGAGCTTTCCGCTTCGCGTGTTTTTGTTAAAGGACCAGGTGACGATTGGACTCGACACCACGGGAGAATCCCTTCATAAGCGTGGCTACCGGAAGCTTACGGCAAAGGCGCCCATCGCGGAGAATCTGGCAGCGGCCTTGATCATGCTGACGCCGTGGCGCGGTGACCGGATTTTGGTCGATCCCTTCTGCGGAAGCGGCACAATCCCCATTGAGGCTGCCATGATGGCGGCAAACGTGGCGCCCGGCATGAACCGGGAGTTCACGGCGCAGAACTGGGATCACGTCGTGCAAAAGCGGAACTGGTATGATGCCCTGGACGAGGCTAATGAAATGGTGGATCTCAGCGTTGAAACGGACATTCAGGGCTATGATCTTGACAACGAAATGGTGACGATCGCGCGTGAAAACGCGAAGCTGGCGGGGGTGGACAAGCTCATTCACTTCCAGCGCAGGGACGTAAAGGACTTAAGTCACCCGAAGAAATATGGATTTATCATCACCAATCCGCCCTATGGCGAACGTTTACAGGAGAAAAATGAGATGCCTGCGCTGTACCAGACCTTGGGGGAGCGGTATCGCAACCTGGATTCGTGGAGTCTGAACGTGATCACGGCCTATGAGGATGCTGAGAAATACATTGGGCGCAAGGCAGACAAGAATCGCAAGATCTACAATGGCATGATGAAGACGTATTATTATCAATTTATGGGGCCAAAGCCTCCAAAGAGGAGTTCAAAAGATGAGTAAACAGGTGATTTTCGCGACGGGAAATAAGGGGAAAGTGAAGGAGATCGAAATGATCCTGGCGGATGCGGGATTTGAGATCCGCACCATGAAGGAAGCAGGAATCCGGATCGACATCGTGGAAGACGGAAAGACCTACGAGGAGAATGCGCTGATCAAGGTGCGTGCCGTGGCTGCGCAGCCCCAGGCGCAGGGATGCATTGTCATGGCGGATGATTCCGGACTGGAGATCGATGCCCTCGGCAAGGAACCTGGCGTATATTCCGCAAGATATCTCGGAGAGGATACGCCCTATAGCGTAAAAAATGCGGAGCTAATCCGCCGGCTGGAGGGCGTGCCTGATGAGAAAAGGACGGCGCGGTTTGTGTGCGCCATTGCGGCGAAGCTTCCTGACGGCGGAGAGATCATTACGAGATCTACCATCGAGGGCAGGATCGGATATGAGGAGAAGGGCAGTAACGGATTTGGCTATGATCCCATCTTTTATTATCCGCCCTATGGAAAGCACACGGCGGAGCTCTCCGAGGAAGAGAAGAATCAAGTCAGTCACAGGGGCAAGGCACTTCGCCTCATGAAGGAAGAACTGAAGAAGATCTAAGGGAAATGAATGGTACGAAAGGCGGAAGCTACGGTGAAGGTCATTATTGTAAGTGACACCCACAGAAGAAATGAAAACTATTTTAAGGTGATGGAAATGCATCAGCCGGACATGGTCATCCATTGCGGCGACATTGAGGGGAGTGAATATGCATTGGAGCAGGCAGTCTCCTGTCCCGTGAAGATGGTGACGGGAAACAATGACTTTTTCTCTGAACTGCCGCGGGAGCTGGAGTTCACCGTCGACAAGTACAAGGTCTGGGTGACGCACGGTCATACCCATTACATTTCCATGAGTACGGAATATCTGCTTCAGGAGGCGGTGGAACGCGGCGTCGACGTCGTTTGCTACGGACACACGCACAAACCCTCCGTGACAAAGGAGAAGGGAATCTGGCTGGTCAATCCGGGAAGTCTTTCCTATCCGCGTCAGGAAGGCCGCAAGCCCTCCTATTGCATTATGGAAACGGATCGTTTTGGAGACCTGCATTTTACGATCGCCTATCTGGAACATTGACGGGACGATAAGGAAAAGTGAATGAAATGCGAATGAAAAACGCGCGGTGCCGGGATGGCGTCGCGCGTTTGTTTTGTGTTTTCACAAGTCGGGGTGACAGGATTCGAACCTGCGACTTCCTGGTCCCAAACCAGGCGCTCTAGCCAAGCTGAGCCACACCCCGCAGACAAGGACGATTATAACTTCTTTTATGTCTCATGTCAAGAAATTCCTCTTGACTTTATCAATTTAAAGTGTTATGGTTTAAAGCGCAACGCGTTAAAGCGTTTATGCGCGAAAGTAAGTAGACTAAAAGAAGCCCCTTAGAAGCGGAGAGGAGAAGCAAATGATTACCAAAGTCGTGATGTTGCTGTTGTTTTTTGGCGTGATGATCGGCGTGGGCATTTATTGCAGAAAGAATGCCACGGACGTCAATGGTTTTGTGCTCGGAGGAAGAAGCGTAGGTCCCTGGCTGACCGCTTTCGCCTATGGCACATCTTATTTTTCAGCCGTAATTTTCGTAGGTTACGCAGGCCAGTTTGGTTGGAAGTTTGGTCTGGCATCGACTTGGATCGGCCTGGGAAATGCCTTTATCGGATCCCTTATGGCATGGGTTCTTTTGGGAAGACGTACCCGCGTCATGACGAGACATCTGGAAAGCAAGACCATGCCGGAATTCTTTGGCACGAGATTTGACTCGCCGATGTTAAAGATTATTTCCTCCATTATTGTATTTATTTTCCTGATCCCCTATACCGCCTCTTTGTATAACGGTCTGTCCAGACTGTTCGGCATGGCTTTTGAGTTGGATTACACCGTCTGCATCGTCGTGATGGCGATCCTGACCGGTGTGTACGTCATCGCCGGCGGTTACATGGCAACGGCGATCAATGACTTTATCCAGGGTATTGTTATGCTGGTCGGCATTGTAGCAGTCATTCTTGCAGTGCTTGCAAGCCAGGGCGGCTTCATGGCAGCATATGAAAAGCTGGCGAACGTGACGGATGCAAAGGTTTCTGAAATGCCGGGCCTTTTCGCAAGCTTCTTTGGACCGGATCCCTTCAGCCTTCTTTGCGTCGTGATCCTGACCTCCCTTGGAACCTGGGGACTGCCTCAGATGGTACAGAAATTCTACGCCATCAAGAACGAGTCGGCGATCCGCAAGGGAACCGTCATCTCCACAGCTTTTGCACTGGTCGTTGCCGGTGGATGTTACTTCCTTGGCGGATTCGGAAGACTTTATGACATCGACGTGGCGTCCGTTGGCTTTGATGCCATCATTCCTGCCATGATCGAGAAGCTCTCACCGTTCCTGGTGGCAGTTGTCGTGATCCTGGTACTTTCCGCATCCATGTCCACGTTAAGTTCGCTGGTGCTGGCATCCAGTTCCACATTGACCCTTGACCTGATCAAGGGCACCATTGCCAAGAAAATGACGGAAAAGACCCAGGTGCTGATCATGCGGGTATTTATCGTGGTATTCATTGTGATCTCTGCCGTGATCGCCATCGTTCAGTATAAGAGCAACGTGACCTTCATTGCACAGCTCATGGGCGTGTCATGGGGTGCCCTCGCAGGCGCATTCCTTGCTCCGTTCATTCTCAGCATGTACTGGAAGGGCGTTACCAAGCTTTCCGTTCTTGTAAACTTCATTTTTGGCGCTGGCATCATGACCGTCAACCTGTTTGCAAGAAGCTCCTTCCCGACGGTTCTGCAGTCGCCAATTAACTGCGGCGCCTTTGCAATGCTGGCAGGACTCATCATTGTTCCCGTTGTCAGCCTGATCACGCCGAAGATGAAAAAGGACAGACTCGAGCAAATCTTTGCTTGCTTCAAGAGACCTGAAGCTAAGCCTGAAAACCGCGATCTGTAAAATTAATATGTTAAATAACAATGCCCGGAGGAAACGGAAATCCTCCGGGCACATTTTATTTTAAAGCATGGACAGGGATTAATAAAAATGTTGGATGAAGTAATTTCCTTGTTGATTGACGGAAGGGAAAACGATACAATAAAAATAGGCGGGAAAAAAGGGGATTTAGGGCATTACGTAAGATTTAGGGATCCAAATGCGAGGAGGTAGAATCATGAAACGAAAAATGCGCAGGCTGTTGGCAATGCTGTTGGCATTTACCTTGACGTTTTCCGTTGCAAGTACGGATGTGTTGGCAGCAGGTTTGGAGGCTGCACAAGAGGAAGGCGTGATCACTACCCAGGCGCCTGAGGCGGAAACTTTGAGTGAAGAATCAACGGACGCGCCGGATGAGGAAGCGAAAGAGGCTCAGAGTGAAGAAACAACGGACGCGCCAGATGAGGAAGCGAAAGAGGCTCAGAGTGAAGAAACAACCGAAGCGCCGGTTGAGGAAGCGGAAGAGATCCAGAGTGAAGAAACAACCGAAGCGCCGGAAGCGGAAGAGACCCAGAGTGAAGAAACAACCGAAGCGCCGGTTGCGGATGCGGAAGAAACTCAGGGTGAAGAATCAACGGAACGCGTGGGGGGCGTGAATCCAGAGGAGACAAGCGAATCTGAGGAAGTGACGGAATCCAGGGAAGCCGTGGGCGAAACGACGATTGCCAGTGAAGAGGTTGGCGGAAACTTTGGGTTGCGCAGTCTGCGTTCATCAAATTCCATAAGCATTTCTGGTGCCGGCTTTTTTGAGGGATTTGAAGGCGGAAGCATTCCTGAGGGGTGGAGGCTGGAAACTGACACAGAGGGATACAATTGGGGGATTACGTCTAAAAATAGTTACTCTGGCAGCCACTCTGCATGGTTGAGATATCTTTGGGAACGGGATGGTGAGACGGCTTGGCTTATTACACCGGCATTTGATTTCAGCAACGTTGAAACGCAGATATTGCGTTTTTATTTCCGTAACGACGTAGGTCAAGACAAGTTTGAAGAACTACGCGTATGCTATCGCGTTAACGGAGATGAATGGCAGGAATTGTTCAAAACAGAGGCGGCTTATAATGATTGGACAAAACAGAGCATTGTTATACCTGAAGAAGCGAAAAAATCTAACGTTGAAATTGGATTCAAAGGCGTAAATCATGATGGATTTGGCATATGTCTTGATGACGTGGCGATTTTTGAACCCCCACAATATTATTCCGTGACTTATTATGCCAACGGCGGCACGGGAGAGATGGTGGATGCCAATGGCCAGTATGAGTTCGCACAAAGGGTTGTGGTTTTGGATAATAACTTTACGCATCCGCCCAAAAAGTGTTTTACGTCATGGAACACCATGGCTGACGGAAGCGGCACAACATATGGCCCGGGTGCCAACTTCGCAATTGTGGAAGACATAACGTTGTACGCACAATGGGAAGATCAAATAACCTGTTTAGAAGAAGGGTTTGAAGATGCGAGAATTCCAAAAGGATGGAAGCAAGAAACGGATTATAATGGATTTGAATGGAGCATCACTGGCTATGACAGTCACTCTGGATATTATTCGACTGTTGGAATGCACGCGCAGGGCAGTGAAGGGGCATCGGTCTGGCTTGTTACTCCCGAACTTAATTTAAGCGACGTAATTGGTTTGCCAGAATTAAGATTTTGGTATTTAAATGGAGCAGGAGAAAATGCCGTCGATGGATTTAGCGTATCCTATCGCGTGAACGGCGGAGCGTGGCAGGAATTGTTCAAAACGGAATCAGCAAATGAAAACTGGACACAACGGATTCTGTTTTTACCGGAAGGTGCAAAACAAGCTGACGTAGAAATTGGATTTGAATGCGTGAATCATGACGGATGGGGGCTTCTGCTAGATGACGTAGTACTTATTGATTCCGGACAATCTTATGCCGTGACCTATCATGCAAACGGAGGTACCGGCACGATGACGGATGCCCATGGTCCGTATGGCGTGCTTGACGAGGCTACTGTTTTGCCAAACGGATTCACAATGCCTTCCAATCAATTCTTTTTGTTTTGGAACACGAAATCCGACGGCAGCGGAACGACATACTTGCCGGGCGATTCCTTTATCATTAGGGAAAACGTAACGTTGTATGCACAGTGGAAAAACCAACCAGTCAGGTTGGAGGAAAGTTTTGAAGGAGACGAGATTCCTGAAGGATGGACGTTGGAAAACGGTTCGAAAGCTAACAAGTGGGAGCTAACCTATGGCACTTGTCATTCAGGTTATCAGGCTGTGCAAGGGGGATCTGCTTCGGCTGATGATCAAATTACGTGGTTGATTACCCCAATGTGTAATTTTAGCGAAGTAAATGGCGTATCCAAGCTAAGCTTTTGGTATCTTAACAAGGGTAATCAGGGAAAGTTCGCGGAATTGACGGTATGCTATCGCGTTAGTGGAGGAGAGTGGCAAGAGCTGTTCAAAACAAATGCCGCACATGATGCTTGGACGAGACAAACGGCGTATTTACCTGAGAATGCGAAAAGTGCGAACGTGGAGATTGGATTTAAATGCGAGAATACCCGTGAATGCGATGCGTATTTGGATGACGTTGTGCTGGAGGCGGTTCCTTTTGCACAGACTTACGTGATCACTTATGAAGCAAATGGCGGTACGGGAACGATGGCGGACACTAATATTCCCTATGCTGATGGTACGATGGCTTTGCTGTTGGGAAATGGGTTTACGGCACCTCCTGATAAATACTTTAGATCATGGAATATGGAGCCCGATGGCAGCGGAGAGAGATTTTATCCAGGAGAAACTATTGAACTCACGGAGAACGTTACGCTTTATGCTCAGTGGTTGGAGTTCGTCTCAGACTTAAATGAAGGGTTTGAAGGCGATGGCTTTCTGGAAAGCTGGTATGAGTATAAAGACGATCAGGCTGAGTATTGGTATTATGGTGAGCAAAACTTTCATACTATAGCCCACTCTGGCCAACAGATGATGTATGTACCGTACGCATACGCTAATGAATCGGGCTCGTCATGGTTGATTTCACCAATGTTGGATTTGTCCGACGCTGCTAGCAACTATTTGCTTAGTTTTTGGTATTCCAATCCAACTGCCTCTGACATGCATAGCGATTTGGGTGCATATTATCGAATAAATGGCGGTGAATGGAATCTGCTTTTTCAAACGAGTGGAGCAAATGAGGAATGGACGCAAGGAATGCTGGTGCTTCCCGACGAAGCGATGACGAAGGGCGTGGAAATCGGTTTTAGGGCAATACAGGCAACATTTAATGTCGGCGTGCATTTGGATGACGTGTCTCTGCAATTGACGGATGAGTATTATTCCGTTTCCCTTCCGAAAGAGGTTTTAGGTGGCAGCATAAAGGCTGATCGGACTTATGCGGAACCGGGGGAAACAATTAACTTGACCATTAAAACATATGGCGTTTACGAACTTGAAACGTTAAGCGTGAAGCAAGGCGGAGAGAGCGTGGCAATTCACAGGGAGGACGCGGAGGCGTATACGTTTGTTTTGCCCAAAGGAAACGTTGTCGTTGACGTCAAGTTTCAGATTAAAAAGGGAATTGCTTTTTACGAGGATTTTGAAGGTGAGGATGCGCCAATTGGCTGGACGCTCGTAGATGCGGACGGTGACGATAAGGGTTGGTTCGTTTATGATTGCTCCGAGTACCCTACGGATGTGCATGGAAGGCAAATCGCTTATTCAGGAACAAAGCTTTTTACTTCCGCATCATGGGAAAACGGTGCGCTGACTCCTGACAATTGGGCCATTACTCCGGCCATAGAGGTTCCTAAAAATGCGCTTCTGTCTTTCTGCATCAGGGGACAGGATCCGGATAAAATGGGAGAAAAAATGGCGGTTTACGTTGGCACGAGCACGAATGTAGCCAACATGACGAAGGTAGGGGGCGACTATACTGCCGATCAAAAATATAAGCAATACGTATTGGATTTTAGTAATTATGAGGGGCAAACAATCTATATAGCCTTTAGACATTATAACGTCTCGAATGAGTTTAGAATAAACTTGGATGATGTTTTGATTACTGGGGATTTGATTAACGGCAGTCAGTGTTCCGTGACGTATGACGCAAACAACGGAAGCGGCGCGACGTCAAAGTCAACGGTTATCAGGGGACAAGCAACGACTATTTCTTCCTGTGAGTTTACGGCACCTGGCGGACAGGCATTTGTTGGTTGGAATACGAAAGAGGATGGCACCGGAATAACCTATTGGGAGGGAGATTATTTTGAAGTAAAGAGAGACGTGACTCTCTATGCGCAGTGGATGAATATCACGTTTTATGAGAATTTTGACAGCGGAAGCGCGAATGGCTGGACCTTTGTGGATGGAGATGGAGACGGGTATGGATGGAACGTTGTTTCCAAAAACCATTCCGAAAAGTGGCTTGATCCAGTTTGTTATCATTCGTCGCCCAGATCGTTAAGTTCGGCTTCTTTTTTCTGGGATACAAAGACCCTCTTGGAACCTGAGAACTGGGCCATTTCGCCAGCCATAAAAATCCCCCAAAATGCGATGCTGTCTTATTGGATCAAAGGTCAAGAATTATATAAAGAGGAAAAAAGCTTATCTGTTTACGTTGGTACGAGCACGGACGTTGCCAGCATGAAAAAATTGGGCAGCGACGTTGCCCCATATGGCTGTTACTGGAGACACTATGTGGATCTTAGCGAATATGAGGGACAAACGATTTATATTGCCTTTCTGCATCACAACGTGGCTAGCCTATATTGGCTGAATTTGGATGACGTTTTAGTGACGGGAGAAGATGGCAATGCCATTACACATTCCCTGACTTATGATGCGAACAATGGCAGTGGCATGATGACAAGCAAGACCTACTTAAACGGAAAGGGAGCTACCGTTCTGCCATGTGAATTTACACCGATCGCAGGAATGGAGTTCATGGGATGGAATACGAAAGCGGATGGCAGCGGAATAACGTATGGTCAAGGAGACGTTATTCTGATGGAGGAAAGCATAACTCTTTATGCACAGTGGGTTAACGCGTCAGAATTGATAACGTTTTTGGATGAAAAATTTGACGGAGGAACGATTCCGGAGGGATGGTCTGCCGTGAATTCAAGCGAAGGGTATGCATGGACCATTAAGGGAAGTTCAAATTATTTCGCAGGCGTACAGTTTACCGCAGTGGAGGATTACGGCAAGAAAGCATGGTTACTGACTCCGTTGCTGGACCTGAGTGACGTCAGCGGCAAGGCTAAAATAAGCTTTACGTATCAAAACGGAGAATATGATGGCCGGACGGATGAAATTGGCGTATGTTACCGTGTTGACGGCGGTGAATGGCATGCGCTGTTCGTAGCAAAAGAAGCAACAGTTAATGGCGTGCGGCAAGAGGTTTATCTGCCGGATGAAGCTAAGGCTGAAAACATAGAAATCGCATTTTTGACAGTTTGCAAATTCGGAGGCGGCGTTGGCGTTGATAACGTTTCCATAGTCGGCATTGGGGAATTGAGTCCGTACTACGCGGTGATTTATGACGCCAACGGCGGAAGTGGTGAGACGACGGATTCCCGAAGTCCCTACAAGGTTGGCAAGACCGTGACGATTTTGAAAAATAATTTTGCTACGCCCGAAGGAAAGATGTTTATTGCGTGGAATACCATGGCTGATGGAAGCGGAACGTCATATCTGGCGGGAGATGCATTTGAGATTCAAAACGACGTGACGCTTTACGCGCAGTGGGAGGATCTGCCCGCAACGGTGTCTGAGATTGAGGAAGGCTTTGAAGGCGGAAGTCTCCCTTCCGGTTGGAAGCTGGAAGGCAATCATGAAACGTATGCATGGACCGTTGGGACGGGCGACGAAGAGACTTCCCCCGGTGCGCACTCCGGTGAGAAGAATGCCCTGATTACGCACGTGGAACGGAATGCGACGGCATGGATTGTTTCGCCTTGGCTGGATTTGACGGACGGCCCCAATTACGTGCTGCGTTTCTGGTTCGTGAATCGGAGAAATCTGATCCGTACGGATTCACTTAAGGTATGTTATCGCGTCCTTGGCGGCGATTGGTTGGAGCTTTATCAAGTAAACAGAAATAATTCCTCGTGGACCATGGAAGAAATACTGCTTCCGGAGGAAGCGAGAAAAGCTTACGTGGAGATTGGGTTCTGCGCAACGGATGACAATGGCATGGGCATTGGCTTGGATGACGTGGAATTGAAGGTTAGTACGGATGCGTTTTATCACGTGGACGTCGAACCTGCATCAAATGGTACGGTAAAGGCGGATGCGGATGATAAGAGAGTAGGAGAAGTCGTTACGATAAGCGCAACTCCGGCAGGCGGATACAAGCTGGCGGAATTGAACGTTACCTGTGGTGAGCAAACCGTTGCCCTGACGAGAAGGAGTGACGGGCTGTACGAATTTGTGATGCCGGCCGGTGACGTGAACGTAAAAGCGAGATTTTTGTCTGAATCCGCAGTCGTTTCCTATGAATTATGGGTTGGAGGCACGCAGGTTACTTCGGCCAACGCCGGCGACGTCCTGGGCAACGGTGCGGCAAGCTATGACGGGATCACAAAGATACTGACGCTGAGTAAGAACGTTGCGAATGAAAACGGGGATGGCATTTCGAGCAACGTGAACGGATTGATTCTTAAAACGACGGCGCCCCTGACGATCCGAAGCGGCGAGGAGGACGCCTTGGAGCTTCTTGGCCCTGCGACGATTGAAACCAATGGGCTTTTGACGTTAGCGGGTTTGGCCGAGAACTATGGATGCGGGATAAGTGCCGAAGCCCCGGTAACAATCCGGAATTCCGAAATTGCCGCGTCTGGTTGGTGGGGAATCTTTGGAGCAACCTCGGATGCATGGACCACCATACGGAATTCTTCCGTTACTGCGGAAGGAACGCGCAGTGCGGCGAGCAAGATCAAGTTGGACGGAAGCTTCGTTGCGTCTCCCATGGACGTCGAATTCCGAGAGAATGGATTTGTTTATCTGCCCGATGGATACATGGCACGGAATCTCGTAATCGTGCCGAGTTTAAAGGACGAAAACCTGGCTGTTTCGAAGAAGTCCCTGACATTGTATGATACCATTGCCATTGACTTCAAGGTCGCAAAATCGGCAATCGAGGGCAAATACCATGATCCTTACCTGATGGTAACGCAGAACGGCAAGGAGAAGAAGATTACCGAGTGGGAGCCGAGTGATGACGGAACATTGATGATCTTTAGTTACCGCGTGGCGCCGCACAATATGCGCGACGTGGTGACGGCAGTGCCCCACGCGCTAAATGTGGACGGAGCGGACGTAATGGGGCCTTCCATGGAGTATTCCGTGGCGGATTACTGCTACAACATGCTCAGCATGGAAAAGTATCAAACCAATGAGTGGGCACCCTTTAGAAGGCTTCTCGTGGACATCTTGCGCTACGGCGACGCGGCACAAACGTACGCGGGCTACAAGACGGCGGAACCGGCAAGCTGGAAGCTGACAAGAGCCCAGCGCGCCATGGGAACGGATGCGTCCGTGCAAATGGTTTATGAAAACGTAAAGGATCTTAACTTCGCGACCGTAAGTGACGAGAACCGCCGGGCGGAGATTGTAACGGCAGCGCTGTACCTGGAGGCAGCGGTGAACATACAGTTTAAGTTTACTGCACAGGATTTGACGGGACTCAAGGTGGTAATCAGCGATGGCGAGAAAGTGCTGGATGAGCTGACGCCGGATCCTTCAGTAGTGGATGAAAACGGACGGTATTACGTAACCTTTGACAAACTGAACGCCGGCCAGATGAGAAAGACGGTTTACGCGACGGTGATGCAGGATTCAAATGCGGTCAGTAACACGATGCAATACAGCATCGAGTCTTACGCGGCTTCGCAGTCGGTCAGCGAGGTGGAGAACCTGCCAGAGCTTTTGCATGCGATGATGCGCTACGGCGATTCCGCAAAAAAGTATGCTACCGGGCGATAAGATTTCATGAGGAAAAATTAAGGAGATTTTAGAAAAAAGAGTCCAAAGATAATTGTATTTGCTCCCCCCAAGAGGTATAATGAAAATGATTTGATCAAGGGTTGGAGTGGATGACGTGAAAAGTAAGATGCGTTTGAAAAGAGGGAACCCCAGGGTTTCCTCTTTTTTGAAAATTATGATGATATGTTTTGCGCTTGGCATCGGTTTATGCGGATGCGCGGATCCGACAGAGGCTGAAAGTTTCAAGACCTTTGAAGAGGGCGTTGTCCGTGAGCAGGTTCAAGTGAAGATCCCTGGCATGAAGGGGAGCAGGCAACTGTTATATCTGTCGGACTTGCATCTCATTACGGAAAACGACCAGATCGCGCCGGAACAGCAGGAAGAAGTCCATAATAGAAAGGGATTTTTTTCTCACAATGGCATGACCGCGGAGGACGCTTGGCCAAAGTGGGCAGAGTATCTTGAGCACTCGAAAAGTGACGCTTTACTGTTTGGCGCTGACATGGTTGACTTTGCTTCTGAATCAAACTTGGCATGCCTAAAAAGGGGATTGGAACAATTACAGACTCCCTGGACCTACGTTAGGGCAGACCATGATTTGGAACCCTATTTTCTGAAGGGGGTAAGCAAGAAGGAATGCCTTGCGTACCATGAGGAGATTTCTCCTTGGGAGGACGTCATGACCATGGAGTTCGAAGAGTTCCTGATTGTTGGATGGAACAATTCCACGGAGCAGTTGTCGGAAGCAGGATTAGAGAAGATGAAAGAACTCTTTTCCGTGGGAAAACCGATTATATTGCTCACTCACGTGCCGATCCAGTCTCTGGTGGATGACAGCTTGGAAAAAGCATCCCGCGATGCGTGGAATGACCGTGCGCTTCTCTGGGGCGAGGACTGTGACCGACAGCCGAATGACGTGACGCGGGAGTTTTTGAACATGATCTACGCCGAAGATACGCCCGTCTGCCAGATCCTTTGCGGGCACCTACATTTTTCATGGGACGGTCACGTGACGGAGAAGGTAAAACAGCACGTCTTTTCGGCGGCATATGAAGGGTACGTGGGCGTCGTCACCGTGTCTGGCAAATAAATAAAAAATTCTGCGGAAAAAATAAAACAATTAGGTTGACAAAAGCTCTCAAGTAAGGTACAATATCCATCGTCGGTTTGATACTGACGGAGCACTGTGTGTCCGTAGCTCAGCTGGATAGAGCAACGGCCTTCTAAGCCGTGGGTCGGGGGTTCGAATCCCTTCGGGCACATTTAGATCTACTTATAATGATCAACTATGGTGGGTATAGCGCAGTTGGTTAGCGCGCCAGATTGTGGCTCTGGAGGCCAAGGGTTCGAATCCCTTTACCCACCCTTTTATTACGGGATTGTGTCTTTGAGGGCACGCTTGCTGCCTAACACATAGGGCTATCGCCAAGCGGTAAGGCACAGCACTTTGACTGCTGCATTCGCTGGTTCGAATCCAGCTAGCCCTGCTAACGTTACCTAATATTGGTAACGCAGATAACGTGGGGTATTAGCTCAGTCGGTAGAGCACTTGACTTTTAATCAAGTTGTCGGGGGTTCGAATCCCCCATGCCTCATTTCAGATGGAAAAAGCGTTGAAATCCAAGGATTTCAGCGCTTTTTATTTACGTATAAATTATATTGAATAAATGGTTAGAAAAGCAAGCATGACCATAAGCACGATAATTCCTGCTATCGTGTTTATTTTGCAATATATTCCGGTAAATTTTCATGGTAAGATAATTCCATAAGGAAGGAGACAATGGTTCTTTTTGAATCCAGAAGGGAGTTTACCATGAGAATCGGTTACGAAGTACAAAAAAGAGACGTAGTGAATGCAGGGAATTATGCATTGATGCATTTGAGGGCAGCAAAGAGAGATTTGGACAGCGCCGTGGGTTGGGGCATCATTGACATCTTTTGCGGCGGCATCTTCGTAACGACGATCAAGCAAACCAAGATGGAAGATGCCAATGAGCATATCAGGAAGGCCATGAGAAACCTTCAGCGGTTCCGCAGCAATAACGTGGATTACGTAAAAGTGGATTACATGCGTTTGGGCGATGCAGCCATTGCTTTTGATTTCATTCTGGACAATCCCATCGTGGACATTTACGTTCAGAGCAAGATCGAAAGCCTTAGATGCAGAGTGATCGAGGCAATCCGTCGTCTGGAGCTTTACATGTCAGACGCAGCGCTGACGGAAGAATGCGTGCTTGAGGCTTGATGGAAACTTCACGGCGGAAATTTGGCTTGAGGCGTGATGGAGTTCCATTGGCGGAAATATGGCCAGAGGCCTGACAAAGGAATTTCTTGCTTACCTGCATGAAAAATGTTAAAATGATAATAATTTAAATATCACGGAGGAGGGTATTATTATGGCAATTGATTCATCTTATTACGTTCATGAGTCTGACAAGGCGGCACTTAATGCATTAAAGGCGATTCCGGGCTTTCAGCAGTTGATGAAGGCTTTGATGAAGATCTGGAATGAACGGCAGTTCCGCATTTTGAACATGTCCGGCAGGATCCGCATCAGTGAGAATCAGCTGCCCCAGTATTACAACATGCTTCCGCCCATCTGCGAGAAGCTTGGCATCGACGTGCCGGACCTCTATCTGGAACTGAACGTCAATCCCAATGCATATACTTACGGCGACACGACGCCGTTTATCGTGATCACTTCCGGGCTTTTGGACACCATGCCGGAGGAACTGATCCCCACGGTGCTGGCACACGAGTGCGGTCACATTGCATGTCATCACGTGCTGTATTCCACAATGGGACGGATCCTTTTGAATTCCACGTCGTCCATCATGCGTTCCGGTCTGCTCACCATGCCTCTCATGATCGCGTTCTATTACTGGATGCGCTGCAGTGAGCTTTCTGCAGACAGGGCAGCCGTGATCTACGATGGATCCGCCGATAAGATGTCAGAGGTGTGCATGCGCTTTGCCGGTCTTGACAAGAACGTACAGGGCGTGATCAGCAAGGATGAGTTCCTGAAGCAGGCAGAGGAGTATCGTGAGATCGTGAAGAACTCCACCTGGGACAAGACGCTGGAGTTCCTTACCTTGAGCACCAAATCCCATCCGTTGACGGCGGTTAGGGCATTGGAGAGCATTGAGTGGGCACAGAGCGATCAGTTTAAGAAGATCATGGATGGCACCTACGATCAGACGCCCGCATCGGATGACGATGACGATACGTTCGGCAACGACGTGTTTGGCAGGGATGACTTTGGCAAGGACAAGCCTGAAGAGAAGCCAGGCAGCGGCTTAAAACAGTTCTTTGGCTTTGACATGGATAGTTCAAGTGACGGCGAGAGCAAACCACTCTTTGATTTCTCCAAGTTCACCTCGCCGTTCATGAAGAAGAAAGAGGATGAGGAGCCTTCCCATACTGCAGACGCACCCGCGAGCGCTTCGTCTGGTGAAGTTGACGTGGCAGCAGAGCTTAGAAAGTACAAGGCGCTCCTTGATGACGGCATTATCACCCAGGAAGAATTTGACGCTAAGAAGAAACAGCTGCTCGGGTTATAGAATTTCTAAGGCTACGTGTCTTTAAGTGCGTTAACTTCTAATGTATAAGCTTTTAGCGTAATTAACTAAATCAATCGTTAAAGATTAAAGGCATTTGCCGCAAAACGCGGCAGATGCCTTTTTTGGTCACGGGGGCGATCCCGACGTCGCGTTTTTGATAAAAATATCTTGACAATCAAAATATTTTATAGTAGGATTCTAACTGTTGATAAATTGATAATCAAAATACTTGAAATTCAAACAAATATGGCGGAGGTGGAAAGAAATGCTAGAAAAAATCATTGAGATCATTGAGGAGCAGCTTAGCGTTGAGGGGATGGAGATCACGGAGAAGACGAGATTCAAGGAGGATCTGTCTGCAGACTCACTCGATTTGTTTGAACTTGCCATGGCAATCGAGGAAGCGTTTGAGATTGAGATCCCTTCGGAAGACCTTGAAAAGGTGACGACGGTGGGATCAGTGATAGAGTATCTGAAGGAGAAGGGCGTGGAAGTATAAGATGAAGACGAGGATAACGCAGCTTTTAGGGATTGAACGTCCGATCTTACAGGGGGGCATGGCATGGGTGGCTGAGCATCATCTGGCCGCGGCAGTCTCAAATGCGGGCGGGCTTGGAATCATTGGAGCAGCGTCCATGCCATGGGAGCTTGTGCGCGAGGAGATCCGCAAGTGTAAGGCGCTGACGGACCGGCCTTTTGGCGTGAACGTAATGCTCCTTAATCCGAACGCGGAGAACGTGGCACGGGTTGTCGTGGAGGAGGGCGTTCAGGTCGTGACGACGGGTGCCGGGAATCCTGCCAAGTTCATGGGGCTTTGGAAAGAGGCGGGAGTCAGGGTGATCCCGGTCGTTGCAAGCGTTGCAATGGCAAAGCTTATGGAGCGGGCTGGGGCCGACGCGGTTGTCGCGGAAGGAATGGAAAGTGGCGGGCACATTGGATCTACCACCACGTTTGCGTTGGTGCCGCAGGTGGTGGATGCAGTTAAAATCCCTGTTATTGCGGCAGGCGGCATTGCAGACGGAAGAGGCCTTGCGGCAGCAAGGATGCTGGGCGCCGAGGCAGTACAGATGGGAACGATTTTTGTGGCAGCAAAGGAATCCATCGTGCATGAGAACTACAAGGAAAAGATCATAAAGGCAAAGGACGTGGACTCCGCCGTGACGGGTACGTCAACGGGGCATCCGGTAAGATGCATCCGCAACAAGATGACAAGAGAGTACCTAAAGTTGGAAAAGGAGGGCGCGGATTTTATGGAGCTGGAGAAGCTGACGCTCGGATCCCTTCGCGCGGCCGTGATCGACGGTGACGTGGTGAACGGAACGTTGATGGCGGGGCAGATTGCCGGACTGATCTCCAAAGAGATGACGTGCCGGGAAATCGTGGAGGGAGTTACCGCGCAGGCAGAAGAATTGCTTGGACTGAAGGGCGAATAAAGGCCATGAGGCGACTGAAACATAGACGGAACGGTAGCCCCAAATGCATGGAGGGAAAGGGAATCAAATGGGTAAGACGGCAGTGATCTTCCCCGGCCAGGGGAGCCAATATCCTGGCATGGGGAAGGATTTTTTTGAAGAATTTGAGGTGGCAAGGCAGACGTATGAACTGGCTGGAACGGCAGCAGGACTGGACGTGAAGACGCTTTGCTTTACGGAGAATGAAAAGCTGAATCAGACGGAGTACACGCAGATCGCCATGCTAGCGACGGAAGTGGCCATGTTTGAGGTGGCTGAGTCGCTGGGACTTCAGGCTGACGCCTTTGCGGGCTTAAGCCTTGGGGAGTACGCAGCGCTGGCGGCAGCAGGCGTTATGGCACCCGTGGATTATTTCAGGATCATCCGGCGGCGCGGCATATTGATGCAGGAGGCCTATCCCGTGGGCGGTGGCATGATGGCAGTGCTTGGGCTTTCCGGAGACCAGGTGGAAGCGGCGATTCATGGAAGTAAGGCGGAAATCGCCAATTATAACTGCCCTGGGCAGATCGTCATCACGGGAGAGCTTACGGCAATCGAGGAGGCAAGGGACGAATTGCAAAAGGCAGGAGCAAAGCGTTGTATTCCTCTCAACGTGAGCGGGCCATTTCACAGTTCTCTTCTGGCTGAGTCCGGTGCGGCGCTTCGAAAGGAACTCGAGGGCGTGAATCTGGAGAATCCGGCGATCCCGTATGTGACCAACGTTGATGCGTCTTACGTCACGGACAAGTCACGCGTGAAAGATCTCCTAGCAAGACAAATTTGCAGTAGCGTTCGTTGGCAGCAGAGCATGGAAAGGATGATCGCGGACGGGTTTGATACGTTTGTGGAGATTGGTCCGGGAAAGACGCTGAAGGGATTTCTTCGAAAGATCGATCCTTCCGTGACGTGCCATTCCATCGGGACGGTGGAGGAGATGCGTCAAGTCTTGGAGCAACTGAAACAAGAAAAAGCCTGAAGGAAGGCATTAGCGGCTGGGCATGTGTAAACAATGCCGCGGAATGAATTGAGGAGACAACTTATGTTAGAGGGTAAGGTGGCACTGGTGACGGGCGCTTCGCGGGGGATTGGCAAAGCAATCGCGATCGCGCTGGCAAAGAAGGGCGCTACGGTGATCGTAAACTATGGCGGATCGGCGCAGGCGGCAAGGGAGACAGTGGAAGAGATCGAGAGACTTGGCGGAAAGGCGCAGGAATTGCAATGCGACGTGGCTGATTATGAGGCCTGCGGGGAAATGATCAAAACCGTGCTTGATAAATATGGACGTCTTGACGTCCTGGTAAATAATGCGGGGATAACGCGGGACGGTTTGATCCTGCGCATGAGCGAAGCAGATTATGACGCCGTGATGAGCGTGAATCTAAAAGGTGCCTTCAACACCATCAGACACGCAAGCAAGGCGTTTTTGAAACAAAGGAGCGGAAAGATCATCAACGTATCCTCCGTTTCCGCGCTCCTTGGAAATCCCGGTCAGGCGAACTATGCTGCCTCGAAGGCCGGGCTGATCGGTCTTACGAGAAGCGTCGCAAGGGAACTGGCATCCCGGGGCATTTGCGTCAATGCAATCGCACCGGGGCTGATTGCATCAGACATGACGGAGCAGATGCCGGAGAAGGCTAAGGAAGAGCTGCTGGGACGGATCCCGCTTGGGCGGATCGGCAGTCCGGAGGACGTGGCAAACGTTGCGGCATTTTTGGCGGATTCGGCGTCGGATTACGTTACGGGGCAGGTACTGTGCGTGGACGGAGGGATGGCAATATGAGAGAGAACATAGGGCATAACAAAAGGGTCGTGATCACGGGCATGGGAGCGCTCACGCCCATCGGGAATACGGTTCCGGAATTTTGGGATTCCGTGAAGGCAGGGAAAACGGGCTTTGGACCGATCACGCAGTTTGATGCCTCCGGTTATGACTGTACGCTAGTGGCTGAGGTGAAGGATTTTCATCCGGAAGACTTTATGGACAAGAAATCCGCGCGGCGCATGGAACGATTTTCACAGTTCGCGGTTGCCGCGGCAGCGGAAGCTATTGCGGATGCCGGTCTGAAGATCGCGGAGGAGAACGCTTACAGGGTAGGCTGCATCATAGGAAGCGGCGTTGGGAGCCTTCAGACGGCGGAGCGGGAGTATGCAAAGCTTGCGGAAAAAGGACCGAGGAAGGTCAGTCCGCTGATGGTCCCTATGATGATCTCCAACATGGCGGCAGGTAACGTCAGCATCGCCTACGGGATCAAGGGCAAGAGTCTGGACGTGGTGACGGCATGCGCCACGGGAACGAACTGCGTTGGCGAGGCATTCCGCACGATCCAGTACGGGGATGCGGACGTGATGCTGGCAGGAGGCGCAGAGGGTAGCATTTGCGGGCTGGCGGTCTCCGGATTTTCTGCACTTACGGCCCTTTCCATGAGTAAGGATCCCGCGCGCTGTTCCATTCCCTTTGATAAGGAGCGAAGCGGCTTTGTCATGGGTGAGGGCGCCGGCATATTGGTGCTGGAGGAATTGGAGCATGCAAAGGCGCGCGGCGCGAAGATCCTGGCGGAAGTAGTGGGCTATGGATGTTCCTCAGATGCATATCACGTCACTTCACCCTTAGAGAGCGGCGAGGGCGCGGCGGCAGCCATGCGAAACGCCATGGAGGATGCGGGCGTGGAGGCGGGGGAGATAGCCTACGTGAATGCACACGGGACTTCAACGCATCATAACGACTTGTTTGAAACCAGGGCAATTAAGGCGGCGTTTGGCGAACATGCCTACGCCCTTAAGATTAATTCAACCAAATCCATGATTGGGCATTTGCTTGGCGCTGCCGGCGCCGTGGAGCTGATTACCTGTGTGAAGGAACTGGAAGACAAATGGCTTCATCCCACCGTGGGTCTTCGGGAATGCGATGAGGAATTGGATCTGGATTATTGCAAGGAGGCCTGCGAGTATGCGGGAGATTATGCCATGTCGAATTCGCTTGGGTTTGGCGGCCACAATGCATGCATTTTGATCCGCAGGTACAATGGATGACAGGGCATGGGATACAATGCTCGGTGAAATCCGTGAGTTTGAGGAGGCATCAATGTCAGTATATACAACAACGCAGATTATGGAGATTCTGCCGCACAGGCAGCCATTTCTTATGATTGACACGATAGAAGAGTTGGAGCCGGGACTTCGGGCAGTAGGACGGAAGTGCGTGACCTTTGGGGAACCATATTTCGCGGGACACTTCCCCGGAAATCCCGTGATGCCGGGAGTTCTTATCATTGAGGCCATGGCCCAGACGGGAGCGGTTGCACTCCTTGGCCAGCCGCAGTGGAAGGGGAAGACGGCCTATTTCGCCGGGATTGACAAGGCGCGATTTAAGAAGATGGTACGTCCGGGCGACGTCCTTATGATCGAGACAAAAATCCTTTGGGTGAAAGGGCCCATGGGGAAGGGCGAGGCGACTGCTACCGTAGATGGCAAGCTGGCCGCGCGCGCTGAGCTTACGTTTGCAATCGGAGAGTAGACATGACTAGAGGTTTTGGAAAGAAAAAGTGGCCGGGGACTAACAGGAGAGGGTTGTTTTGTCGCGTGATGGAAAGGAATGCTGCAACGACAGCCTCTGGGGCGAAAGCCTTCAAGGAGAACAATAAGGATGACGAGGCCGAGAATGAGGCGGACGGAAGAAAGCCTGCGGAGACCGGGGCAACAGACGACAAAATCAAGTGTCCGAAATGCGGAAAACTTGTTGACAAGAAAAGGGTGGCAAAGCGCCGCTACGTCTGCCCGGAGTGTAATGGTTATTTTCGCGTCAGCACGAATGCGCGCATCCGCATGACGGCGGACAGGGGAAGCTTTGAAGAATGGTTTGCGGACATGGAGCCCGTAAACCCGCTTGACTATGAAGGTTATGAAGAGAAGCTTTCTGAGGCGCGGGAAAAGACGGGACTCCGGGAAGCCTTTACCGTCGGAAGTTGCAGGATCTTTGGGGAGAAAGCCGTGATCGGCATATGCGACGCAAGGTTTTTGATGGCGAGCATGGGCAGCGTATATGGTGAAAAAGTGACCGCAGCCGTGGAACGGGCAACGCAGGAAGGACTTCCGGTCTTTTTGTTTTGCGCCTCAGGAGGCGCGAGAATGCAGGAGGGGATCCTGTCCCTTATGCAGATGGCGAAAACTGCCGCAGCGATAAGAAAGCATGGCGAAGCGGGCCTTTTATATGCGACGATCCTGACGGATCCCACCACGGGAGGCGTGACGGCGAGCTTTGCCATGCTGGGAGACGTGATCATGGCGGAGCCGGGAGCGCTGATCGGGTTTGCGGGTCCGCGCGTCATCAGACAGACCATTGGTCAAGAGCTTCCGGAAGGTTTTCAGTCCGCGGAGTTCTTGGTGGAGCACGGCTTCGTGGACGGAATCGTAAAGAGAATGAACGTCAGGAAAACCTTATATTTCCTGATCAAGACGCATGAAAGGCGCAGAAGCGGCTCTTTCGCTGAGTTCGCAAATGCAGGGGAGAGATTTGTGCTCAGCGAGATATTAAAGGAAAAGAGCGCCCTGCAGGCACCAGTAAGCGCCTGGGAGAAGGTAAAGGCCGTGCGTCGCGTGCAAAGACCCTCCGCGCTGGATTACGCGGGGTATGTTTTTGATCATTTTGTTGAGTCTCACGGGGACCGGCTTTTTGGAGATGATCCTGCCATTGTGGGAGGAATTGCATTTCTGGATGGGCAGCCTGTGACCGTCATTGCGGACGTGAAGGGATCAACCATGAAGGAATGTCAGATGAGAAACTTTGGCATGCCGCGTCCGGAAGGGTACCGCAAGGCCCTTCGGTTGATGAAGCAGGCAGAAAAGTTTGGGCGTCCCGTCATTAGCTTTGTCAATACTTCCGGGGCATTCTGCGGCATTGAGGCAGAGGAGCGCGGACAGGGCGAGGCCATCGCGCGTAATCTGATGGAGATGGCGGGGCTTAAGATTCCCGTGCTCTGCATATTGATCGGCGAGGGCGGGAGCGGCGGCGCGCTGGCGACCGCGGTGGGAAATGAAGTGTGGATGCTGGAGAATGCCACGTATTCCATTCTTTCGCCGGAGGGCTTTGCGTCGATCCTTTGGAAGGACAGCTCCCGTGCAAAGGAGGCCAGCGAGATCATGAACATCACGGCGCAGGATTTATTGCGCCTTGGCGTGATCGAAAAAATCCTGCCGGAGTACGGCGGGGCTTCAGAGCAGACGGCGGAGGCAATTGCGGGGAACCTAAAGGAAGAGATCAAAACATTTTTGCGGGGCTTTGACGGAATGAGCGGCGAAGAGATCGCAGAGTGCCGTTACGCCAGATTCCGCAGGTATTGATTTGACAGGAGAATCGTTGCCTTTGGCGGAATGGTACCGCCGGGAAAGCGGAAACAGCCGCCAGGCGGGAATGATAGGGCGGAATACTACCGCCTGGGAAGCAAAAACAGACGCCAGACCGTAGTAAAGAGTTAGTAAGAAAATGACGGACGAAGGGAGTAACAGGAATGGGTATAAGGATCTCAGGCACCGGGAGCGCAGTGCCGGAGCACGTGTTGACAAACGCGGATTTGGAGAAAATGGTCGATACGTCTGACGAATGGATCGTTGAGCGGACGGGAATCAAAGAACGCAGAATTGTAAAGGGTGACAACGTGGTGACGCTGGCCGAAAAGGCATGCCGGAAAGCCTTGGAGGATGCGGGGAAAACGCCGGAGGACGTGGATCTGATCCTGATCGCGACCTGTACTTTGGAGGAATTCTTTCCCTGTTGTGCATGCCAGGTACAGGCCAGGCTGGGGGCGGTGAATGCCGCTGGCTTTGACGTGAATGCGGCCTGCTCGGGCTTCCTGTTTGCACTGGCGACGGCGAACGCCTACCTTTCGACTGGGCTCTACAAGAACGCGCTGGTGGTGGGAAGTGAAGTACTCTCAAGGCTCGTGGATTATGAGGATCGCGGAAGCTGCATTCTCTTTGGCGACGGTGCGGGAGCGGTATTTGTGGAACCGGCGGCGGAAGGGCGCGGGATCATCAGCGTCGTTCAGGGCTGTGACGGTCCGGGAGGGGTTGCCCTTCATTGTAAGACGGACGCACTGGATAAGATCCACATGGATGGCCGAGCAGTGTATCGCTTTGCCACGAGGCAGGTACCTCTCTGTATTGAGCAGGCGCTTCAAAAGGCTGGCTTGAAGGCAGAAGACGTGGATCTGTTTTTACTGCATCAGGCGAATCTTCGCATCCTGGAAACCATCGCGAAAAGATTGGACGTTCCGATGGAGAAAGTGCCATATAATCTGGACCGCTATGGAAACATATCATCTGCGACCATCCCTGTTTTACTTGATGAAATCAAGAAATGTGGTAAAATGGTTGCAGGGAGCAAAGTTGTTTTGGCCGGATTTGGCGCGGGCCTCACCTATGGTGCCTGCGTGCTTGTCTGGGACGAATGAGGAGGACGTAGCATGAATGGAAAGCGCGGCGTTGCGTTAAATGAATTGCTGGTGGATCTGTTTAATCACGTGATGGATACGGAAGCGAAGGCAGTCATCACGGAGGAATTCAAAGACATTAGCAATAATGACATGCACATCATCGAGGCGATCGGCATCCGTGAGCCGCGCAACGTGTCTCAGATCGCAAAGACCATGTGCGTCACGGTGGGCACCCTGACGGTCAACATGAACAGCCTGGAAAAGAAAGGGTACATTCTTAGGGAGCGCAGCACGACGGATAAGCGCGTGGTCTATGTTACGCTGACGGAAAAGGGCAGGAAGGCTTTCTTCCACCACAGGGACTTCCACAAGGCAATGATCCGCGCCGCCGTGAAGGATTTGGATCCGGAGGAGATGAATGCACTCATGAATTGTCTTTTGAAGCTGAATGATTTTTTCAAGGCAGGTTCCGGACAGGAGTAAAGCCTGGTCTTAAAGATAAAATGCAAAATGAATTGGGGATTGAATTAAATTATTTTGTATGCTATGATTTGCGGTGCTGGGTAATTTGGATTTCCGGCACCGCATTATTTGTCTGCATGGAAGGAATGCTGAATTTGAAAAAGGGTGGTAGGGAAGCAAGCTGGAAGAAGTGAGCCGGATGAAATTAGCGGGAAGAAACAAATAGGAAGAAACAAAGAAGCAGGAAGAAATGATGAAACGGGAAAAAACAATGCAACAAGAAAATAAAATGGGCGTGCAGCCGATCAAGAAGCTATTATTGACCATGTCCATTCCCATGATGCTGTCTATGCTGGTGCAGGCGCTTTATAACGTCGTGGACAGCATGTTTGTATCAAGAATCAGCGACGTCAATGATTACGCTCTCCGCGCCGTGTCCCTCGCCTTTCCGGTACAGAGTCTGATGTTTTCTTTTGCGGGCGGTACTGCCGTCGGCATCAATGCGTTTATCTCCAAATCCCTAGGGGAAAAAGAGTTTAAGAGGGCAAATGACACCGCTGCCAACGGAATATTTCTGGAGGTAATGAGTTTCGTTGTCTTTTTCTTTGTTGGCTTATTATTCAGCAGGCCCTTCTTTCAAAGTCAGTCGCCCATTCCCGAGGTGCAGGAATACGGCGTGACCTACCTTTCCATCTGTTGCATGGCAGGTCTGGGAATGTTTATGCAATTCACCTTTGATCGTATGCTGCAGAGCACGGGCAAAACGCATTTTTCCATGTACACGCAGCTCGGCGGCGCCATCACGAACCTGATCTTTGATCCGCTGCTTATCTTTGGACTTGGACCGTTCCCGAAGATGGGTGTTGCCGGCGCGGCGATCGCAACGGTTATGGGACAGTGGGTGGCCGGTGGTCTTGCCATTTTCTTCCAAGTGAAGTTTAACCGGGAGGTTCTCATTTCCTTTAAGGGCTTTAAGCCGCAAAAAGAGCTGATCAAGCGGATCTATGCGGTGGGCGCGCCGTCCATCGTCATGATGTCCATCGGTTCCGTGATGACCTACGGACTCAATTTGATCCTTGCCGCATTCGGCGCGGCGCAGACCGTGTTTGGCATCTATTTCAAGCTTCAGAGCTTCATCTTCATGCCGGTGTTTGGATTGAATAACGGCATGGTACCTATCATTGCATATAATTTTGGCGCTGGGAAAAAGGATCGCGTGCTCGAAACCTTAAAGACGGCCATCGCGTATGCCATGGTCATTATGCTGCTTGGCATTGCTGCCATGCAAATTTTCCCGGACAAGCTCATTGGCTTCTTTAATCCCACGCCGGAGCTTATGGCGCAAGGCGTTCCCGCGCTTCGCACGATCTGCCTTAGCTTTTTGTTCGCTGGTTACTGCATCATTACGGGTTCCATGTTTCAGGCACTCGGAAACGGTACCTACAGCATGATCGTCTCCATCGCAAGACAGCTAATTGTTTTGCTTCCCGCAGCATACCTGCTCTCATTGAGCGGCAACGTGGATTTGATCTGGTGGGCATTCCCGCTCGCCGAATTCATGAGCGTGGCCATGACCAGTTTCTTCCTGATTAGGATTTACCGCAAGATCATTGTTCACATTGGAGAATAAGCCGTTTTATTGACGCCAATCGAGGCTTGACGTCACGGATGTTGGCGGATATAATATAAAAGTCGTCTGATGCGAAAAGGGCGACCACAAGCGGGCATGGCGGAATTGGCAGACGCGCCAGATTTAGGTTCTGGTGGTAACCCCGTGCAGGTTCAAGTCCTGTTGCCCGCATCTGGCGAAAAATCATTGTATTCAATGACTTTTCGCTTTTTTCTTTTGGTTCCTTACGGTTAAGGAATGGAAGAGTGGTTAGGGGGTAGAAGGGGGATTTGGACATGAGGATAAAAAACGGAGGTAGACTTGTAAACTTGATTACGCTGCTGGTCTTGTCGCTTTGCCTTGCGATCGAGCCGCAATAATGCCGTGATCAGCGGTATTGATCCCGGTATTTGCTGGGAGAAATCCCGGTGATCTTTTGGAAGGATTTGAAAAAATACGCGTAACTGGAGTATCCCAGGGCTTCCTGAACCTGCGCGACCGTCTGACCTTCCCGGAGCATGGCCTCAGCTGCGCTGATCTTTTGGAGGGCTACGTAATGTCCGATGGAGACATGCATGTGGCTCTTAAAAAGCCTGGCAAGGTAGTCGGGATGCAAGTAAAAATGCGAAGCCAAATCGGAGAGCTTTACGTTTTCTGCAAGATGCTCCAAGAGATAGGCGATGATTTCATTTACCCTTTTTTGGGAAGGGGAGACAGGAAGCTTCGGCGGGTCGTTTGGTACGGATTCGTTTACCATGCCATGCATGACGGAAAGAAATTGAAAGAACTTGACCATGGCCTCCGGTGAGGTTTGGTTGGAAAGAGAGAGCAACTCGTTGAAATGACGAAGGAGCTCTTTTTTTTGTGTGCGGTTTGGAGAGAGCAGGACGGGATTTGAACTGTTTTCCAAATATGAGAAGGCAGTGGCTCCCTCACAGAAAACGCCGTTTAACCACTTGGTATGGATGCTCAGAACGTAGCGTTCATATGTTATGCCCGTCTCATGATAGAGCTGATGGATGCAAAAGGCCGGAAGAATCAAAAGCGTTCCGGCGGGAACTGCAGACACTGTGTCATTGATCAGCACGTCAGGAAGGTCCGTCAGCGTAAAATATAATTCCGCGGCATTATGGGAATGAGGTCCCACGGGATAAGGCGCTTTTTCGTTACGATAAGCCACGTCAAAGGGCGGTGCCACGGGGAACATGGAAATGCCGGCGCTTTTTACGTTGTTTGCGCCGTGTTTTTTGTTGTTTTCGCTCATGATTTCTCCAGCTCCTTCCATTTTTGTCTAATGAGATGCGTGATGACAGATTTCCCGTTATATTGACGTGCGGAATTTCCCATAAGTCGGAAAAGTATATAAAAATAGTATTATATGTATATATTAAAACATGCGCGGAGGAATTACAATAGGCATAAAAGGAAAACGTGACGTGCAAGTAGCTTCTGAGCGAAGGGAGGACGGGCATGAGGAAAGTTGGGATCATTGGCTGCGGCGGGATTGCCAAGGTACATGCGTGGGTGCTTGGCGGAATGGAAGACGTGCGGGTGACGGCATTTTGCGACGTGGACCTGAGCCGGGCGAGAGAATTGGCGGAAACCATGGGAAGCCTTGAGGACGTTCTGATCTGTGATAATTGGCGGCAGGTATGTCACGCGGACGTGGACGTAGTTCACGTTTGTACGCCCCATCACCTCCACGTGCCCATGGCAATTGGTTTTCTGGAAAGCGGGAAAGCAGTATTTATGGAGAAACCCTGTGCCACCACGGAGGAGCAGTTTCAAAAACTCCGGGAGGAAAATCAAAGATATCCGGGAAAACTGGGATTTTGTTTCCAAAACAGGTATAACGAGTCGACGATTCTTATGGATCAGCTGGTCGCAGAGAAGCAGGTTGGTAAGATCATTGGCGGCAGGGCGTTTGTGACTTGGCGGCGGGACAAGGATTATTATGAGGGTAGTTCTTGGAAGGGAAAGATAGAGACGGAAGGCGGAGGTGCATTGATCAATCAGTCCATACACACGCTGGACCTGCTCCTGCGATACTTGGGAAAACCCAAGACCGTAAAAGCGACGATTGCCAATCATCATTTATCGTCTAGGATTGAGGTAGAGGACACCGTCGAGGCATGGATGGCCTTTGGAGGAGAGAAACGCGGGTGCTTTTATGCGTCTACCGGTTATGCAGCTGACGCACCGATTCTTCTGGAATTGCAGGGTGAGAAAGGCCGCATCACGCTGAACGGTTCTGAGGTGACGGTATACGTAGAGAATGAACCGCCCAAGCATTATATCCGTGAATGGGAAAAAGGAATCGGCAAGGATTACTGGGGCTGCGGGCATAAGGCTTGCATCCGGGACTTCTACCGGAGCCTTCGCACCGGCGGAAGGTTTCAAAATGACCTGAAGGGCGTGGAAAACGTTTTTCAGACCGTGATGCAGATTTATGAGTCTGCGAGGAACTCATAAGGCTGGAAAAGTATTATGGAAAAGTATTATGGAAAGGCATGGGGAAAGGGAAAGAAAAATGGAAGAAGTAAGGCTTGGAATCATTGGAATTGGCGGCATGGGAAGCGGACACGCGATGAACATTGCGAAGGGCATGGTGCCAAAGATGCGTCTGACTGCGGTGGCTGACGTGCGCCAAAGCAGGCTGGATTGGGCAAAGGAGGAATTGCCCGCGGACGTAAAGCATTTTCTGGATGGCAGGGAAATGATCGACTCAGGCGAAGTGGACGCCGTACTGATCGCAACGCCCCATTATTTCCACCCGGAATTTGTGATTTACGCGCTGACGCACGGCGTTCACGCCATCAGCGAGAAGCCGGCAGGGGTTTATACGAAACAGGTGCGTGAAATGAATGAGGTGGCAGCGAAAAGTGACAAGGTCTTTGCGATCATGTTCAATCAGCGTACGAACTGCGTTTACCGGAAGCTCCACGACATGATTGCGAGCGGTGAACTTGGGGCAATGAAACGCGTGAACTGGATCATCACGGATTGGTACCGCACCCAGAGTTATTATGACGCGGCAGGCTGGAAGGCAACCTGGGACGGTGAGGGAGGCGGCGTTCTCTTGAATCAGTGCCCGCATCAGCTTGATCTTTTGCAGTGGCTTTGTGGCCTGCCGGTCAAGGTGCGTGCATTTTGCCATGAGGCGAAATGGCATGACATTGAGGTGGAGGATGACGTGACGGCATACATGGAATTCGCCGGAGGCGCGACGGGCGTATTTGTGACGACGACGGGCGATGCTCCGGGAACAAATCGCCTGGAACTGACCTTTGAGATGGGAAAGATCGTTTGCGAACACGGAAAACTCATCTTTGACCGGTTAAAAACAAATGAGAGAACCTGGTGTAAGATTGCAGAGAATGGATTTGCCGTGCCGGAGATGGAGCGCATCGAGATTGAGACGGATGGCCAAAATGAGCAGCACGTCGGCGTTCTGAAAGCATTCACTGACAGGATATTAAACGGCGGGCCGCTGGTTGCCGAGGGCAAGGAAGGTATCAACGGACTAACCCTTTCAAATGCAATGTTCTTATCTTCCTGGCTGGGCAAGACGGTGGTGCTTTCTCCTGATGGCATGCCGGCGTCGGGGACAACGGTAAACGCATCGGAGACGTTGTTTGACGAGGACCTTTTCCTGGAAGAACTGAATAAGCGCAGAAAAACTTCGAAGAAGAAGGTGGACAAGGGCATCACCTTTGACACCAAGGGGACGTATTAAGTGTAAAAAAGAAAAAGTGAGGATGGAATGAAATGAGTACGTATCAGAAATTAACCGGATTTGCGGATGAGATCGCTCAGGATTTAAGCGTGCAGATCGAGAGCCTAAGGAAGTTGGACATGCATTTTGTGGAGATGCGCGGCGTCGACGGAAACAACCTGATCTATCATGATGACGCAAAGGTGGAGGAGATCAAAAAGAGATTGGATGATGCCGGGATTGCGCTGTCGGCAGTCGGGTCTCCCCTGGGAAAGATTGGCATCACGGATCCGTTTGAAAAACACTTTGAGGAATTCAAGCGTGCCACCGAGATCGCGCATAAGATGGGCACGAGAAACATCCGCATGTTTAGCTTTTACGTGCCGAGAGAGACGGACGGACAGGGAAAGGTTTGGATCAAGGACGGCGTAAAGGAGGAAGTGCTCGACCGTCTAGGGAAATTTGTGGATTATGCAAAGAGCGCGGACGTGGTGCTTTTGCATGAAAATGAGAAGGGCATCTATGGAGAAATGGCAAAGGAATGCAAGGAACTTTTTGATGCGCTCGGATGCGCAAATTTCCGCGGCATTTTTGACTTCGCAAATTTCGTGCAAGCGGAACAAAACACGCTGGAGGCATATGAACTCTTAAAAGAACATATTGATTACGTTCACGTAAAGGATGCCATCTGGGGGAGCGGAAAAGTCGTGCCCGCAGGATGCGGAGACGGCAACGTGAAGGAGATTTTGACCCGCATGTTTGTAAACGGTTTCCATGGATTTTTGTCCCTGGAGCCGCACCTGTTTGACTTTGACGGCTTTGCGGGACTCGAGCGAAAGCCTGTCTCCATCCAAGTGGAGGAAGGAAAGAAGCTCACTGGATTTGAAGCATTCTCCCTGGCAAGGGAAGCTCTTCTGAAACTGGAAATCCTATAAGTCTTCGCTTTTTCTTTGAAACGCGTGCACCCAATCGGCCTTGAGGTAGTAAATGGTAAACAGGATCGAACTGAGGGACCAGGTCAGCGGGTAGGCGATAAAGATCGTCTGGATGTCCGGGAAAAAGCGCACCGCGATGGTGATGTAGGTGATGCGGATCAAGCACCAGCAGGCCAGCATGATGATCATGGGGACGGAGGTTTTCCCGGCGCCGCGCAGGATCCCGGCCATGCAGTGGGAAAGCGCGAGCAAACAGTAAAATAAGGTTTCCACGTGGGCCTGACGCACGCCGATCGCGATGACGTCAGGCTCTTTTGAAAAGAGACCGATCATGACTGGCGCAAACAGGAAGAACAAGAGACCGATCAGCTCCGCGCAGGCAACTCCCATGAAGATGCCAAAGCGCGTTCCCTTCTTTGCACGGTCGAACTTCTGGGCGCCCATGTTTTGTGAGGTGAAGGTCGTAAGGGCCATGCTAAAGCTCATGATGGGCAGGAAGGCGAAGCCCTCCACCTTGAAATAGCTGCCGCTTCCCGCCATGGCGGTGGAGCCGAAGGCATTGATGTTGGACTGCACCACGACGTTGGCGATGGCGATCACGCTGTTTTGGATCGCCGTCGGGAAGCCGATCTTTAATTCTGCGGCAAGGAGTGGCGGGTCGATCTTGATCTTCGAAAGATGAATGCGGTGCGGGCCTTTTTCGCGCAAGAGTCGCGTAAACGCAAGGCATGCGCTCAGCGTCTGGGAGAGTGCCGTGGCAGCGGCCGCGGAACCAACGCCAAAGCCAAGCACTGCAACAAATAACAGGTCCAGCAGGACGTTGGTGATGGCGCTGACAATCAAGTAATGCAGGGGGCGCCTGGAATCTCCCATGGCCTGAAAAATGCCGCAACAGGTGTTGTAAACAACGTTGGACAGGCCGCCGAGAAAGTAAATGCGGAAGTACAAAACGGAGTTCGGCATGACGTTCTCCGGCGTTCCCATAAGCTTTAAGAGTAGCGGCGTGATCGTTACGCCTGCCAGGGTGAGCACAAGTCCTGCGATCAGACCGAATGCCACGGAGGTGTGCGCCGCGCGGCTGATCCCCGCTTCGTCCTTTTCACCGTTTCGACGGCCAATGATGACGGTGGAACCCATGAAAAGACCGTTGATGAACCCAACAAGCAAAAAGATCAGGCTTCCGGAGGAAGTGACGGCCGCAAGCGCGTCCGTGCCAAGATACTTCCCGACGATCATGGAGTCTGCAATGTTATATAACTGCTGTAAGAGCTGCCCGAGAAACAGGGGAAGTGCGAACAGCAGTATTTTTTTTGAAATGGAACCTTCCGTCATGATTTCTCTCCCTTTTTTAGTGCGTGGAGACTATTGTAGATCAAAGCGTCTTTTTCGTCAAGACGGCGGGCAAAATCCTTGTTAATCACAACAAAAAATGATAAAATGAACATGGTGCGGAGGGCGGCATGAAAAAATTAGATTTTAACCACGTCAAACAATTGATGCAGTCGGCGAAGAAACTGAACGATTACGTTCAGTTTATGAATGATGACCAAAAACGACAGGAAAAAGAAGTGGAAGAGGAATGCTCCAGGCTGATCGGCCTTAGGGCCTTAGAGGCGTTGGAAGGAATCTCCGTGGACGAGTTAAAAAACTCTAAGGCGGGCATCCGGACCTCAGCCCTGCGGGAGGCTGGTTATGACAATCTCTTGCAGCTTGCCAAATTAAAGGATTGGGAACTCACGGCGATCAACGGCATCGGGGAAAAACAGGCGGAGGCCATTCGGAGCGTTATTACGGAATTTGTCAACAGCATGGCAAAGCACGTGCACGTAAGGTTTTCGCTTGAGAAAACGGCGGAGGGTGAAGTCCCCAATGCAGAGCTTCTCATGGCAATCTCCAGATTGCGTAAGGGCAATCACGTCCGGTCGATGGTGAAGGAAGTGGGAGAAAGATTCCGCCAGGGCGTAACTTACGTGCTACCCGGAATTGAAATTAAAAATGGATTTCACTGGTTCTTCTCGGCAAAGGATTCTAAGGAGCGCACGGCTAAGGCCGCCCAGGATCTGGAAAGACTATTGGACGGAGGAGATTGTGACGAGGTAAGAAGCTGGGCAAACGCATATCATGAGATCCAGAGCATGACTTTGGAGAAATGCCTGGAGGATTTTGAAGAGTCCAGTGCGGATTATTATGCGTTGCTTGAAACGTATGGCGGGTCGGCGCGGGAGAATGCACTGATTTACAGCAGCATTCCGGCCCAGCTGGCAGCAGCCATTGACGAATCCCCGATCGAACTGAGCTGCTTTAAGGGGAATCTCAGATCCTATCAGCTCTTTGGCGCGAAGTACGTTTTGTTTGAAAGAAGGGTTCTTTTGGGAGACGAAATGGGACTTGGGAAAACCGTGCAGGCAATCGCAGCCATGTGCGACGTGTACGCGGGAGATCCGAAGAGCAAGTTCTTGGTCATTTGTCCCGCGTCCGTTCTGATCAATTGGTGCAGGGAGATCAAGAAGTTTAGTGAAATGGAAGCTTACCTGCTTCACGGAAGTTCGTGGGAGCGGCAGTTTCAGGTCTGGCGCGAGGAAGGCGGCGTGGCAGTCACAAATTTCGAGAGCATGGGAAAGTTCGTTTGGGAGATCGATAAAAAAATGCGGCTTGCCATGCTGGTGATCGATGAGGCGCATTACGTAAAAAATCCGGATGCGCAAAGAACCCAGCACGTGCATGCCCTGAATGAAGAGTCGGACAGAATCCTGATGATGACGGGAACACCTTTGGAAAATAAGGTGGAAGAGATGTGTTCATTGATTGAATTCCTTCGCCCCGACATGGTGCAGGAAGTGCGGAAGAATGCCTTTATGAGTCATGCACCGGAATTCCGGGAACTGCTTTCGCCGGTATATCTGCGCAGGCAGCGGGAACAGGTGCTGGAGGAACTGCCGCCCATAGAAGAGATGCAGGAATGGTGTGAACTCACGCCGGAAGATCGCGCGGAATACGTACGTGCCGTTGAGGCAAAGAGCTTTAATTCCATGCGGCGGGTTGCATTTTTATGGGAAGACGCGGAGACGTCCTCCAAGGCCCGGCGCCTTCTGGAGATATGTCATGATGCGATGGAGGATGGAAGAAAGATGGTGATCTATTCCTTCTTCCGTGAGACAATTGACAAGGTGGAAGCGCTTTTGGGAGAGCGGTGCATCGGCACCATCACGGGAAGCACGGAGGTCACGCAGCGGCAGGACGTGATTGACAGACTGACCCATGCCCCGGCGGGGAGTGCCGTAATCTGTCAGATTCAGGCAGGAGGTACGGGACTGAATGTGCAGTCCGCCAGCGTCGTTATCTTTTGTGAACCGCAGATAAAACCTTCCCTGACAAATCAGGCAATCTCACGTGTTTATCGCATGGGACAGGTGCGCAACGTATTGGTTTATCACTTACTCTGTGAAAATACCGTGGATGAAAGCATGGTGATGATGTTGGAGCGAAAGCAACAGGAATTTGACGTGTTCGCGGATGAGTCCGCACTGGCAGACGCGTTGGATCAATTGGTGGACAAGGATTGGATCCAAAAACTCATCGAGGAAGAAAACCGAAAATATTCGGGTGAGGAAATAACGCAGGCGGGCCAAGTGGAAACATGAAATAATGGAGGGACAGAAAAATGAAACGGCGGAGCGGAAAGGTTGGGATTACTTTAATGGCGGCAGGCGCGGCATTGCTTGTTGCGCTTTCCGGCTGTGAAAAGAATACGGAAGGGATTGGGGAAAGGACGGAGGAAATGTCGCAGGTGACGAGTGAAGTTGCGGCGGCGACTGATGCACCCTTGCCGGACAATACGCCACAACCTACGCCGGAACCGACTCCCGAACCTACGCCGGAGCCGACGCCAACGCCCATCCCGTCGGATTATATGATCACGTTATCGGAGACCATCTTGGAAGAAGAGAATAAGATGGAAATCGATTTTGAGACACTGGCAGAGTCGGACGGCGCAAACTACAAGCAGATCGATGCCTACGTCGCGTCACTGACGCCTTCGAAAAAGAATGGCATGACGGGGCTCTTTGCCGGAAAGAATCTGATCTTTATCTCGGCGGAAGCGTTTACGGCAGAAGTCATAGACGAGAATTTAACGCCGACGCTCTATCGCCTTGCGACAAAGGGAATCCAGTTCACGGATTACTATCAGCCTGCGGGCGCCGGTACGACGGGCGGGGAATGCCAGAATATCTTTGGATTCTTTCCGGTCCTTGGCGGCAGCTCCGTGAAGAGGACGGCGGATCAGAATAATTATTTTACCATGGGAAACCAGCTGAACCGCCTGGGATATTTCGGGAAGGCTTATCACAACGGCAATTACACTATGTATGACAGGGACAAAACCCACAATAATCTCGGTTACTCTGAGGGCTTTATGGCCTATGGCAATGGCATGGAGAAATTTATCAGACCGACTTGGCCGGAGAGCGACTGTGACATGTTTGTGGGAACGATCCCGGAGTATATTGATCAGGAGCATTTTAATATTTATTACATGTCCGTGAGCGGACACAGCAATTATGGCTTTAACAGCAACGCCATGGCAAAGAAGCATAAGGACAGGGTAGCGGACGTGGATGGCTCAACGCCGATCAAGGCTTATCTGGCAGCAAACCTTGATTTTGAGGATGCGCTGGCGTATCTTGTGGCGCAGCTGGAGGAGAAGGGGATCGCAAACGATACCGTGATCGTGATCAGCGCGGATCACTATCCCTACGGGCTTGACGGCGGCAGCAGCGCCGGCTACGGGAACATGAAATATCTTTCGGAATTGTACGGCGAGAAGGTGGAGAACGTGTTCCAAAGGGATCACAACCGCCTGATCCTCTGGTGCGGATGCCTGGAGGAATATGATCCGATCGTTGTCAGTGATCCCGTAGGCAGCATTGACGTGTTACCGACGCTCTCGAACCTCTTCGGGACGGAATGGGATTCCAGGCTTTTGCCTGGGAGGGACGTGTTTTCCGACGCGATGCCGATCGCCATTCTTGACCGGAGCAATTGGAAGACGGATCTGGGGATCTGTAAGAAGGGAAAGTTTGAACCCTATGATGAGAATGCGGAGATTCCGGAGGATTACGTGAAGAAGGTGAAAAATCTCGTTGGAAAGAAATACGATTTTTGCAAAAACGTCTTGAACACCGACTATTACGGGCATTTGTATGATCTGGGACTGTTTGGACAAACTGCGCCCGGAGAATAACTCATTTATGGGTTTTTGAATAACGTGATCATGGAAAACTCACGTTGACAAGGGTACGCATTTTTGGGTAAAATAAAAGAGAATTGGGGTATAATTTTAGGAGCGTTGACCGGACTCTGAACGGTCAGAGGAGGTAGAATGTACGGGGCGATTTTGGGGGATATCATAGGCAGTCCCTTCGAGTTTGACATGGGGAACAAATCGAAGGAATTTGAGCTCTTTTCAGTGAAGAGTTACTTTACGGACGACACCGTCATGACCATTGCGGTTGGCGAAGCGTTAATGGATGCCGGGATCGATGCTTCCGTGGAGGAGATTGAGAAGAAAGTGACCGCGTCCATGCAAAAATGGGGACATAAGTACCCAGATGCGGGATATGGCGGAAGGTTTTATCAGTGGCTTCATCTGGGCGAGCTTGCCAAGCCGTATCACAGCTATGGCAACGGCAGCGCAATGCGCGTGAGCGCGGCGGGATGGCTTTACAATACCGTTGACCGCACGAGGGAAGTAGCGGCGGCAACCGCAAGGGTGACGCATGACCATCCGGAAGGCATCAAGGGTGCCGAGGCGACCGCGAGCGTGATCTTTTTGGCCAGAAATGAGACCTCAAAGAGTGAGATCAAGAAGTACGTGGAGAAGGAGTTTGGCTATAATCTGTCGAGAACGCTGGATGAGATCAGGCCGGGCTATCATCACGTGGAAGATTGCATGCATACCGTTCCGGAAGCGATCATCGCGTTTCTGGAGGGAAAGAATTTTGAGGACGTGATCCGGAATGCAGTTTCCCTGGGCGGTGACACGGATACGCTGGCAGCCATTGCAGGTTCCATGGCGGAAGCGTTTTATGGCATTCCTTTGGGAATGGTCATGCGCGGTGAAGTGTACCTTAGCAGAAAGATCCTTCGCGTGTTGGAACGTTTTGACAAGCTGCTTGACAGGGAGCCGGTCATGGAGATCAGTTCCCCGGACGACAATCGCCGGATCAAGAGGGCGGTTGAGGCCTTTTATGAGATTGGAAATGAAGATAATTTCATGCTCCTTCGGGATACGCTTTTGCAGCGCATGCTTGAAGACGGACAGGCTTTTGCGCCCATGCGCGATGAGAATGAGAAGAAAGAGGAATCCGGGATCAGGGACAAGGTAACGGGCAACGTAAAGGCTAAGGAGAAGTCGGGCGACGGCCTTACGTACAACCGTGAGATGCATCTGGTCATCGACGTGGTCCGCGAACAAAGCGGCAAGGAATGGATTCCGATGTTTACGGATGAACAGGAGCTCTCGAAGGGAAAGAAGCAAGGCGTGTGCGTGAACCGTTCCATTCAGGACGTGCTCGCGTACGGTCTTCATGACCCGAAAATCTCCGGTGTCGTGATCAATCCGTTTGGAAAGTCCGTGGTCCTGAACAAGGAGTTGATCGAGATGCTGTTCTCTTCCCTGGAGGAATCGAGAGCGAAGCAATAGACCAAAACAATCTTGACATTTTTTTCAAAAAATGCTATGTTACAAGTTAGTTAAGAGGGAGTAGTTATCATCGCGCAATCAACATACCCCGACGCTCTGGGCCATGGGCTGGCCACACCCGTCGTGGTTGCGCGCTTCATCGATAAGGCGAGGAAGAACAAGACTTTTAGCACTCTTTGGTGCTAAAAGTCTTTCTTATTATTTGCGAGGTAGAAAAGCATATGATGAATACGGTTTGGTTTCAGGCATTGTTATTGGTTTTGGGTTTTGTGCTTTTGACAAAGGGTGCGGACTGGTTTGTGGACGGCGCGGCATCAATCGCGGACAGGCTTGGCATTCCGCAGCTTGTGATCGGACTTACCATTGTTGCGATGGGTACGTCCCTTCCGGAAGCGGCCGTCAGCATTTCGGCGGCAACGAAGGGAAGCGCGGCGATCACGATCGGTAACGTGCTGGGCAGTAATATCATGAACGTGCTTGTGATCCTGGGACTGACGTCAGTTCTTTGCCCGATACCGGTGCAGAAATCCACGGTGCGGTATGAAATCCCGTTTACCATACTGATTACGGTTGGCCTTGCAGGCTTAGGGCTTTGGGACAATGCGGTAAACAGGCTTGAGGGCGGAATCCTTTGGGGTCTTATGATTCTGTATCTTTTGTATCTTTTGGTGATGGCAAGGAAAGGAAATGCACCGCAGGAAGAAGAGAAGAAGGAGGAAAAGAAAAGGTCCGTACTGTTTTTGTTTGGCATGGTGATCGTTGGCGCGGTAATGATCGTGTTTGGAAGCAACGTGACGATCGATGCTGCGACGGAAATCGCGAAAATGTTTGGCATGGACGAGCGCTTTATTGGTCTTACCATTGTGGCATTTGGAACGTCGCTGCCGGAGTTGGTGACCAGCGTGACTGCCGCCTTGAAGAAGAAACCGGACATTGCCGTTGGCAACATCGTTGGAAGCAATATTTTTAACATCCTTTTTGTGGCAGGAACCACCGCACTGATCACTCCCGTTGCATACGCTTCTTCCTTTGTTGTGGACAGCTGCGTTGCCATTGCGACGGTCGTATTGCTCTTCCTGTGCGTCGTAAAGAACCACAAGCTGGGCAGACTCGGCGGATTAGTGATGTTGATCGCGTACGCAGGATACTTTGCATATATTTTATAGTTTTGTTGAAAAGTGAATAAAAAAGTGATATAATTAACACGGGATTTTATGCAAATTCCCGTGTTTTTATTTTCTCAATGGAAACGGTAACCAGCAGCGCGAATCGGAGAATAAACGTACTCATGAGAAAGACGATATTTCGAGCCTATGGCTTTGTGAGCATTCTGTTTATGTTCTTGTTTTTATATGGTCTGTTAAATCTTCGCCTGGCCGTTCAGAGGAAGGAAAGTCTGACGGGCTGCGTTGAGATTACGGATTATTCCCGCACGGTCGTTCAGGACTATGAGGCTCCCGTGGGTGAAAAAACAATCTTGATGTTTTGCTTGCAGGACGTGCATGCGGATTATGATACGTTATATTTCATGACGGAGCATCAGAACGTCAGGGTTTATTTAGACGGAAAGGAAATCTACCGGATGGAGAGGGCACCCGGCCTGGTCCTTCCGAAAAGTCCGGGAATTGTTTATAACGAAGTGGTCTTTCAGGACATTGACAACGGAAAGAACGTCCGCATTGACGTTGAGCCAATCTACAAAGGCGTGAATCCCATGCCGGAGCTCATGTTCGGCAATGGATATGAGATCATCAAGAAAATTATTTTTTCGAATCTGCCAATTCTGATCCTGTGTGTCAGCGTGATACTGATCGGCGTTTTCCAGATCATTGTGGCTATAGCCGGCAGGGATCAGGAAGAGCACGTGTCCATCGCCATTTCGCATTCCCTGTTTACCATCGTGATCGGGTTTTGGAAGATACTGGACAGTAATTTCATGGCGTTCTTTACAACCGATGCTCCGATCTTGACGATCTTGCCGTTCATCGCTTTAATGTTTCTTCCGCTGATGATGAAAAAGCTGATCTATGACATCTTAAATACGTATGAGAGTACGGCGTGGAAGGTTCCGGACGTCTTAACCCTGGCCGGGATCATTGCGATCATTTTGCTACAGTTTTTCGGGATCGCGGATTTTAGGGAGACCGTATTTATCTCAGAAGGTGTACTGGTGATCACCATTCTGTGTTGCTTCGTCGGGGTTGGAGTTTACGCAAGGGAAGAGGGCTTTGACAAGGATGCAAAGACCGCCTTGGCGGTTACCTTTTTGGGACTTGTATGGACGGCACTGGATGCTTATACGTATTTTGGAACGACGGGAGTTACAAACTTCCCAATGAGCATGTTGCTGTTCCTGATCTTCCTTCTGGTCCTGATCTACAACCGCCTCCGCGCATCCAAAAAGGGCATGGAGGTTGGCATGCAGGCGCTGCAATACAAGAAGCTTGCTTACCATGACGCATTGACGGGATTTTTCAACCGTGCTGCATATTCAGACTTTTTGGGGGGGAAGGAATATGACCCCAAGAAGTGCATTTTGGTGGCCTTTGACTTAAACAACCTGAAGAAATGTAACGACGAGCTTGGACATGACAAGGGCGACGTTTACATCAAAGAGAGTGCCAAAATCATCATGGATTGCTTCGGGGACAGGGGACGTTGCTTCCGGTTGGGAGGCGATGAATTTGGCGCCATTTTGATGGATGACACGATGGAGGGCTGCGCAAAGCGTGCTAAGAGAATGCGGGCCCGCGTGGACGAGTTTAACCGCAACAGCAGAGACATTCACATGGGAATCGCATGTGGTTACGCCATTTATGATCCTGTAGAGGATGCGGACGTGCACGGAACCATTCGCAGGGCAGATAAAATGATGTATGAAGAGAAATTCCGCATGAAACAGCAACAGTCAAATGATTAGGAACGTAAACTGGGAGAAAGGGCTATGACGAAGGGCGTTCTTAGAACCTACATTGCAGTTTGTTTGGCTTTGACGGCGCTTTTGATCTATTATTGTGTCCGATACAGGGTCATCATGGAACCTGCGTTGCCGGAAACGGGACAGGAGCTGCTGCAGGTCAAGGGTACGGACAATCAAAAGGGAACCACCATACGAAATGACAGCTGGTCGGGAATGCTTCACTTGGACGGCATTACCGGCAAGTATTGTCACTTAATCTTTTATACCATTCATTTGAACGTGGAAGTGTATCATGGCGCGGAATGCATTTATTCCATGGGACCTTCTTCCAGGAAGGCAATCTCGAAGACGCCAGGGTGCGTTTGGAATGACGTTTTACTCACGGAGGATTTGAACGGGGAAGACATCCGCGTTAAGCTGACGCCGGTTTATCCGGATCTGTCCTTTGGCGTCCCGGATTTTTATCTGGGAGAAAAGGGAGAGATCGTAAAGCAATATCTTCGCAAAGAGCTTGGGACCGTCATAGTCAGTCTGATGCTTATCATAGTGGGTTGCACGATGATGATTTACGTTTTCTACAACCGTAAGAATTCGGAAGTAGATAAGGATCTTGCACTTTTGGGATGGCTTGCAGTGCTTGTGGGCATGTGGCGTGCGTCTGACACGGCACTGATGAAAATGCCCTTTAACGGCCTGCCCGTGTTTAGTCTCATCCCGTTTATTGCCATGATGCTGTGCGTCGTGCCGTTTGTGTTGTTTATGATGAATCTGTACACAACGCGTGAGTTTAAAATCTGGTACGTTCCTTGCTGGATCAGCCTGGGCGTGACGGGACTTGGATTGTTCCTGCAGTTTTTCAGTCTGGCGGATTTTAGGCAGATCCTGATTCTGATCCAGGCGTCCATTTTGATCGCCATCGTCGTGATCTTGTACATGGCGGCGCGCGAACTGAAGCGGAGCGGATGGAACGCAAAGCTTCGGAGCAATCTCCTGGGAATGACGTTGGTCACGCTCGGCGTGTTGATCGACTTGGCTTCTTATTATCTGACGGATGGCAAAAAGATCACGCCTTTTGTTATCGTAGGTTTCCTGCTCTATTCCATTGCGCTTGGCATTTCCGTATTCCGTGAATCGGGAAAGCTGATCGATGCAGGCAGGGGCGCGCAGAACATGGAAAACCGTGCGTACCATGACAAGCTCACGGGGCTTTATAACCGCGCGGCATTTATCGTTGACACGGATCCCTATGCAGTGCGTCCGGATAATTATTCCGTGGTGGTTTTGGACCTGAACAATTTGAAATATTGCAATGACCATCTGGGTCACGAGATGGGAGATAAGTATATCAAAGACAGCGCGGAGATCATCAAGAACACCTTTGGCGTCATTGGCGACTGTTACCGCATGGGCGGTGACGAGTTTTACTGCCTGATCCCTGAGGGTGGAATGGCTGCCTGTGCTGAGCGGCAGAAGATGATGGAAGCCACGATCGAGGAATATAACAAAGTCAGCAAGGATATCCAGATCGGTATCGCGTGCGGTTATGCAAGGTATGACAATCGCATTGATTACGACCTAAATGCAACCGCGAAACGTGCGGATCAATTGATGTATCAGAATAAAGAGAAAATGAAAAATCATCGGGTTTAGGAGGCAATTCATTTATGAGAAGACAGGGAATACTAATGCCGATCTCAAGCCTGCCGTCCAAGTACGGCATTGGAACGTTTGGAAAGGAGAGCTACGAGTTTGTCGATTTCTTAAAGAAGGCGGGACAGAAGCTTTGGCAGATCCTGCCACTTGGACCGACTGGTTACGGAGCATCACCGTATCAGTCGTTTTCCACGTTTGCGGGAAATCCTTATTTTATCGACTTGGAGACATTGATCCAGGACGGTCTTTTGACCAAAAAGGAATGTGACGAGGTTGATTTTGGGGATCATCCGAATTACGTGGATTACGGAAAACTTTATAACGGCAGATTCCCGTTGCTTCGGAAAGCATGGGAGAGAGCCGTGAAAAAAGGACTGGAGACGAACAAGGAATACGTGGCATTCCTCAAGGAAAATGCTTTCTGGCTGGATGATTACTGTATGTTCATGGCGTTGAAGGATGCCTTCCCGGGCACGGGACTTATGGACTGGGAGGAAGGGATCCGTCTTCGCAAACCCATTGTCATGGCAAAGTATCAAAGGCAGCTTGCGGACGAGGTTCGTTGCTATAAATTCCAGCAGTTTGAGTTTAGCAAACAGTGGAAGGCGTTGAAGCTGTATGCTAACAGGGCTGGCATTGAGATTGTCGGAGACATTCCGATCTACGTGTCGCCGGACAGTGCTGACGTGTGGGCTCATCCGGAACTTTTCCAGGTGGATGAGGACGGAAAGCCCATTGGCGTGGCGGGGTGCCCGCCGGACGCTTTTTCAGCGACGGGACAGCTCTGGGGAAATCCTTTGTATCGCTGGGAATTTCACAAGGTGACGAACTATGCGTGGTGGTATCAGCGCATCAATTATTGCTATAATTGGTATGATATTGTGAGACTGGATCACTTCCGGGGATTTGACGAATATTGGTTTGTGCCCTACGGCGACGATACGGCGGCGGGCGGCCACTGGGAGAAGGGACCTGGAGCGGAGCTCTTTGAGGTGCTGACCCGCAAGATGGCTGACAAGAGCAACAAGGGAACCGGAAGAAGGGGAAAACTGGCTGACCGAAAGGTCATCGCCGAGGATCTGGGCCTTCTGACGGAGGGAGTGTTCAGACTCCTGGAGGAGACGGGATATCCCGGCATGAAGGTGCTTCAGTTTGCCTTTGACGAAGGCCCTGACGGCGAAGGAATGTACTTGCCGCACAACTATGAAAAGAACTGTGTGGTTTATACCGGAACCCATGACAACGAGACGACGTTGGGATGGATCCGCGGCAGGAGCAAGGAGCAGAATGCTTTCCTGATGGATTACCTGAATTGCTCGGATGACCATGAACTTCTGTGGGCGATGATCCGCGCAGCCGTCTCCAGCGTTGCCGACACGGCCATCATCCCCATGCAGGATTATTTGGAGCTCGGCAATGAAGCCAGGATCAACATGCCCTCAACGCTTGGGGATAACTGGAAATGGAGAATGAGCCAGGGAGCCTGCACGGAAGAGCTTTCGAAGAAGATCCATAAGCTGGCGAGAACATACGGAAGATTAAGAGAGCAATAAAAAATTGGGTCACGGGGACGTGTCTACTGACACATTTTCCCGTGACCCATACTATGAGCTAATTAAATTGCATCATGGCCATGTAGGAATTGTGATATTCCTTACAATAGGTGACGTCCTCGAAGAACCAGTCGGGCGGAACAAAGGCTTCCGCAGCATCCTTGCTGCCGAATTCCACTTCCGCGAGGATGAGGTCCTGGAAATATCCGTCAAAGACGTCAATTTCAATGGTCAGCGTGTAATCAGCGGGAGGCGTCGGAAAGCCTTCCTTAAATCCAGGGTTCTTTAGGGGAATCAGGTAGCGTTTCTTGGAGATGACGTTGCCATCCGCCTTCGCGCGAAGGTGATAATACGCATCCTCCGTGAGTTCGAGATTGAACTCTTCCCTGGTCATCATGCCCTTGCCCTTATAGGTCATGTAGTAATGATCATCTTCCTTGCGTACGCGCACTACCGGGTCGACACACAGATATGCCTGCTCTATCTGAAGACAGGGATAGGATTCCAAATTGTCGGGAAGTCTTCTTAGTAAAAATTTGCGTTCTATTTCCATTTTTGTAATACCTTTCTGCTAAACAAATGAGAATGAACTGATGATATATTTTCTCATTCCACAATTTAAAGTATAGCATAAAATTTTGTGGTTGAATAGTAAAAAAGCAAATTATTTCCAACTGTTTTGAATTGCGATTCACAACAAAAACGTAGCCCTTCGCAACATGGTTTCCATCTAAGAGGACGTTTGTGCGTATGATACATGTAGTATCTATGTGATGGAATGGGCATCGTGCGTAATTCGAACATAAAAGAAGTCATAACGTGCGGTTTCTGCGCTTTTCGCGGAAGATGACCTAAGATATAATGATCAAGACGGAACTTACGCGAGGCCGGAAATGACTTGGCCATCGGAGGATGCAAGAAGAAAAAACGAAAGGACAAAAAATATGTTAGACGTATCACACGTAACGAAAAAGTATGGGAAATTGTTGGCATGTAACGACGTGGATTTTCATTTGGATCCCGGCAGCGTTACGGTATTGCTTGGACCGAACGGCGCGGGAAAGAGTACGCTGATGAAATCCATCATTGGATTTTTGAAATATGAAGGAAAGATCACCGTTGGCGGTTTCCCCAACAAGACGGTAGACGCGAGAAGAATCCTGGGATACATTCCCGAGATGCCCGCCCTGTATCCGAATCTTACGGTTTCCGAGCACATGGAGTTCCTGGCGAGGGCCTACAGAATGACGAATTATAAGGAGAAGGCAGAAGCACTCTTGGAGCGCTTTGAACTCTCAGACAAAAAGAAAAAGTTTGGCGACGAGCTTTCCAAGGGCATGCAGCAGAAGCTAAATCTTTGCATGGGCCTTTTGACGCAGCCCCAGATGATCCTGCTGGATGAGCCCATGATCGGTCTTGATCCCCATGCCATTAAGCAACTGAAGGAAATGTTTGAGGAGATGCGCGCAGAGGGCAGAACCCTCCTCGTGAGCACCCACATTATTGACAGCGTGGACATGCTTTGGGACAGAGCTTTGATCATGCAGTCCGGCCAGATTAAGGCCAACGTTACGAAGGAAGAACTGGAGAAGGACGGCAGAACGCTGGAGCAGCTTTTCTTTGACGTGACGGAAGGCGTTGATCAGGAAGAGATGAAGCATTCGGAAGCTGAAGATGCCGGGAAGGAGTGACCGTTATGAGATTGTTTTTGTATTATGCGGTTCATTCATTTCTCAACCAATTAAAGAAAATATTTAAGTCTTGGGCAGTCGTGTTTATCCTGGTGTGCGTGGTCTTTGGCGTGATCATCGGATTGTTTGCGGCATCGGTGTCCAAGGTGGCTGATCAGAAAAAGGCGCAGCAACAGGTGGAACAGCAGGTGGAAACGGAAGAAACAGAGGAAGCACGGGAGCCTGAGTCCTCCTTCAAGATCATGCTCCGCGATGAGATCGGATATGGCGCCTTTATGGAATTGATCGTTGCTGCGATCTTTACCATTATTATTGTGATGGCCGTGCTGGGGGCAGACAAAAATGCAGGCAAAATCTTTTTGCCGGCGGACGTTACGCTCTTGTTCTCGGCACCGCTAAAACCCCAGTCCGTCATGATGTTCCGTATTGCTAACCAGCTTGGCCAGATGTTGCTGATCGGATTTTACATGTTGTTCCAATTGCCGAACTTGATCTTGAACGCAGGGATGAGCATCTGGGCGGCGATTGCGTTGGTTGTGGCTTTTTGCCTTGCCAACTTTTTCTCAACGTTATTCCAGTTGTTGTTTTATCTGGTGGGAAATGTTTTCCCGACCTTCAAGAGATTGTTGCGTCCCGGTCTTGTCGTTTGCCTGACGTTGATCGCCGGCCCGTTTTTCCTGTATCAGAGAACCAGCGGACTTGAGATCCTGCCGGCGGCAGCCAATTTCTTTAACGCCAAAGGGACGCAGTGGATTCCCATTTGGGGATGGATGAAGGGATTTTGCAGGGCGGCTTATGATGCAGATCTTGTGGGTGCCCTCATTTTCCTTGCATTGATGGTTGCAGGCGCAGCGATTATGATCTGGGTCATCTGGAGCCTTAAGGTGGATTTCTACGAGGACGCCATGGCAAAGTCCGAAGAGGTCGCTGCGATCATGGAGGCGGCAAGAGCCCAGAATGGCATGATCAGAAGGAAAAAAGACCGGAGCGAAAAGCTTCTCAGGGATGGCATGAAGCATGGTGCCGGAGCAAACGTTTTCTTCTGGAAGAGTTGGTATAATCGCGTACGTTTCTCACATTTTGGTTTTCTTACCAAGACCATGGAACTTTACCTGGTAACGGCCGTAGCCGTTGGCTTGACCGCTAGGTTTTCCATTGAGACCAACAACGTGCTGCTCCTGGTGGGTGTTTTTGCCGTCATGGTGTTTATCCGTTCCCTGGGGAATCCCTTGGAGACAGACGTTAAGATGTCGTATTTCAGCATGATCCCTGAGAGCACCTGGGCGAAGCTCTTTTATTCCCTGTTGGCCAGCATTGTTTCCACGATGGCAGATCTGGCACTTCCTTTGGTGATTGGTGCATTAATCATGGGCGGAAATCCCCTTGTGGCACTGCTCATGATCCTGCCGGTTCTTTCCATTGACGTTTATTCAACGCTTGTTGGTGCGTTTATTAACGTGTCTCTGCCGGAGAATGCGGCGCTGATGATCAAACAGTTTATTCAGATCACGTTTATTTATTTTGGAATGCTTCCGGACATTTTCGTCTTGGTTTTTGCCGTTGTTCTGGGGCACGTATGGATTGGCATTATTGCCGCCTTCTTCGTAAACCAGTGTCTGAGCTTTTTGTTCTTTGTCCTGACGGCATTGTGGCTTGAACCCCATGGAGGAACTGAGGAAGGACTTCTTGAGGCATAATGGAAATATAATAAAGAATAGGAGTGGGATGACGAATGAGTAAAATAGGTATTTTCTTTGCGGAAGGTTTTGAAGAGATTGAGGCACTGACCGTCGTGGACGTATGCCGCAGATGCGAGATCGAGGTGGAGATGGTTTCCGCATATGGAGAACGGCAGGTGCTTGGCTCTCACGGAATTCTGGTGACCATGGATAAGACGATGGGGGAAGCAGATTTTTCTTCGTATGACATGCTGGTTCTTCCGGGAGGAGGCAAGGGAACCCAGGGCCTTGAAGCGTGCGCGCCCTTGATGGAGCAGATCGATGCCTTTTACAATGCGGGAAAGTACGTTGCGGCAATTTGCGCGGCTCCCAGCATTTTTGGCCACAGGGGATTCTTAAAGGGACGCAGGGCATGCAGTTATCCCGCCTTTGAGAGCCATCTGGAGGGAGCACAGGTGACGGCAGGACCCGTGGAGATCGACGGTAACGTGATCACTTCCAGGGGCATGGGCACGTCCATTGATTTCGCCCTTGCGATCTCGGGAATCTTTTGCGGGAAGGCAGCTGCTGACGAGATGGCTGTCAAGATCGTATATAAGCAATAAGGATGGAGATGGCCATGAAAGAAAGCAGGAAGACTGCGGAGGGGTTGCTCCGCTTTATCAAGGATTGTCCCAGCTGTTATCACGTGATCGCAAAAGTGGCGGAGAACTACCGCGCCCATGGATTTACGGAGCTGGATGAAAGAAAGACTTGGAAGCTTGCTTGGGGAAAGAGTTATTACGTCATCCGGAATGATTCTGCCCTGATCGCTTTCCGCCTGCCTGACGCAAAGGAGAAAATGAAGGGCTGGCACGTGGCGGCCGCGCACTGCGATTCGCCGACGTTTAAGGTGAAGGAGAATCCGGAAAGGTGTGCCGACGCTTACGTGACGCTGAACGTGGAGAAATACGGCGGCATGATCCATTCCACTTGGCTGGACAGACCGCTGTCCGTGGCGGGCAGGGTCGCGATCGAAAACGAAAAGACAGGGGAAATCAAGACGAAGCTGGTGAACGTGGACCGGGATCTTTTGGTCATTCCCAATCTGGCCATTCACATGAACCGTGACGTCAACAAGGGGATGGAGTACAAGCCTCAGACGGACCTGCAACCCCTGTTTACGTTAAAGACGGCCGATGGGAAGAAGAGTGACGGTAATGGAGCTTCTGCGTTTATGGAGATCGTGGCAAAGGCAGCAGGCGTTAAGCCGGATCAAATCCTTGGAAATGACCTGTTCCTGTACGTGCGCGATGAGGGAAGAATCCTTGGCGCTGACGGAGAATTTATCCTCTCACCAAAGCTGGATGATCTCCAGTGCGTTTACGCGCTGACGGAGAGCCATGCCGAGACACGGCCGGCCGCATATGCTACCGTCTGTGCCATCTTTGACAACGAAGAAGTGGGAAGCGGTTCCAATCAGGGCGCGGATTCCACGTTTCTGGAAGACGTGTTTCTTCGCGTGGGAGAAAGCCTCGGAGTTTCTGCGGCGAAGCAAAGGGAGTGGATCGCGGCTGGCTATTTGATCTCTGCAGATAATGCACATGCGGTTCATCCCAATCATCCTGAGAAGGCGGATCCCACCAACAGGCCTTGCCTAAACGGCGGTCCGGTGTTGAAGTTTAACTGTGCGCAGAAATACGTGACGGACGGGGTTACGGCAGCAAAGTTCCGAAGCTTGTGTAAGCGCGCCGGCGTGCCATGCCAGACTTACGTCAATCATTCTGACGTCCCGGGCGGAAGCACGCTTGGCAACATTTCAACTTCCCACGTATCCATTCCCAGCGTTGACGTGGGATTGCCTCAGCTGGCCATGCATTCCGCAGTGGAAACTGGAGGCGCAAAGGACACGCTGATGGCTATAAAGGTAATGAAAGAATATTTTTCGGAATAATTTGAAAAAATGGAAATATTTAGTGCAAAATAGAGTATGGAGAACCCATGCTCTATTTATTTTGTGCAAATTAGACAAAGCAAGGAAACGAATATTGTAAAATGAGTTTCTTGCAGAATGGAAACTGCTTTGATATAATGATGCTAAGGAACTGTTAACCAATGCTGCGTTATCGCAAAGGAGGAAAGAAATGAATACGGAACTGAGAAAAACGATACTGAACGGAACCATGGAGGTATTTAACCAAAAAGGCCTTAAATTCACCATGGATGACATTGCAAAGCAGCTGAGCATCAGCAAAAAGACGATATATAAGGTCTTTGACGACAAGGAAAAGATGTTCCTGGAGATGGTGGATTATCTCTTTGACCAGATCAAGGTCAGCGAGGAAGAGGTAATGAAGGACAAGTCCCTGACCACTCTTGAAAAGATCAGAAAGATCCTTGGCGTAATGCCGGAGAGCTATCGTGACATCGACCTTCGCAAGCTGTATGAATTGAAGGAGAAATATCCCAGCACGTATAAGCGCGTGGAGGAAAGACTTGAGACCGGTTGGGAGAATACGCTGACGCTCTTGGAGAAGGGCATCAAGGAAGGCGTGATCAGGCCCGTGCCGCTTTGCCTTGTGAAGATGATGTTGGAGGCAAGCCTGGAGCAGTTTTTCCAGAGAGACATTCTGATCGTAAACAATTTGAGCTATGGCGAGGCACTGGATCACGTGGTTGACGTCTTAGTCAACGGCATTGCAGTAAGATAGGATTTCGGAGGAAGGCATGGGACAAAGGATTTACCTGGATGACAGGTGGGGATTTACGGAGCAGTTTTCAGTAGAACTGACAAAAAAAGAATATGCGGGAAGCCTTAAGGAGGTGCGCCTTCCGCACACCTGTAAGGAGACGCCGCTACACTATTTTGATGAGAGCATTTATCAGATGGTCAGCGGCTACAGACGGATCCTTTTTGCACCTGCCGAGTGGAAGGAAAAGCGCATCAGGCTGACCTTTGACGGTGTTGGACATGCCTGCAGGGTGTTCCTAAATGGGGAGCAAATCGGGGAGCATCACTGTGGGTACACGGCGTTTAGCATGGAATTGACGGGAAAGCTAAGGCTTGGGGAGGATAACGTCCTTGCCGTGGAAGTGGACAGCAGGGAGACGTTAAACGAGCCGCCCTTCGGTTTTGTAATTGATTACATGACCTTTGGCGGAATCTATCGCGACGTGTATCTGGATTTGCATGAGGAAGCTTTTTTGGAGGACGTGTTTATCTCTACGGTTCAAATGACGGGAAGTCGCGTCCGGAGCCGCATCAAGGTGAATTCCGCAAGCTTTGCTGCGGCAAGGCTGAGTGGTCTTGCCGAGCCGGTTGCGTACCAGGTGAAACAGTTCCTTCGGAGAAAGGATCTGGGAGAATACGTGTTTCTCGGAGAAAAGAAGCTCTCTTCTGACGCAGAGCCTGAGAAAACGGCAAAGCGCGCCAGCAGGTTTGGCGGTGAGGAAGGCATTTACGGAGCGACGGACTATGCGGCAGACGGCTTGGAAGCGCTGGGAGAGATCGTTCTCTGGGACGTGGAGAATCCTGCCCTGTATCAGCTGAAAACGCAGTTATTTCAAGGTGACGTGATGTTGGACGAAAGGGTTGACGTATTTGGGTTCCGAACCGCAAGGTTCCGCAGGGACGGCTTTTATCTGAATGGAAGAAAGCTCAAGATCCGCGGCCTGAATCGTCACCAGAGCTATCCGTATATTGGGTATGCCGCACCTAAATCTTTGCAGGTAAATGATGCGGAGATATTGAAACGTGAACTTGGCGTCAATGCCGTGAGAACCTCACATTATCCCCAGAGCCATTATTTCCTGGACAGATGTGATGAGCTGGGATTGCTTGTATTTACGGAGATGCCGGGCTGGCAGCATATCGGTGATGAGGAATGGAAGGAGCAAGCGGTCAGGAACGTCAGGGACATGATCCTGCAATACCGGAATCACCCCTCCATCATCATTTGGGGCGTCAGAATCAATGAATCCATGGATGATGACGATTTTTACGTTAGGACGAATGCCGAGGCGAAGCGCCTGGACCCCACGAGACAGACGGGAGGCGTCCGCGCCATCAAAAAGAGTCATCTTTTAGAGGACGTTTATACCTACAATGAATTTGTGCATGAAGGAAATAATAAGGGCTGTGAGCCCAAAAAGAACGTAACTTCCGACGTGACAAAGCCTTATCTCATCACGGAGTACAATGGTCACATGTTTCCCACGAAGGCCTTTGACTGCGAGGACAGACGCGTGGAGCATGCCCTGCGGCATGCCAACGTCATGGAGGCGGCCTTGCGGGAGGAAGACGTTTCCGGATCCTTTGGCTGGTGCATGTTTGACTATAACACGCATAAGGACTTTGGAAGTGGCGACCGGATCTGCTATCACGGCGTGATGGATGCGTTTCGGAATCCAAAGCTTGCGGCAGCAGTTTATCAGAGTCAGCAGGATGACGTACCGATGCTCATGCCGAGTTCGTCCATGGACATTGGGGAACACCCCGGGTGCAATCGTGGCATGATCTATCTCTTCACAAATGCGGATTCCGTGAAAATGTATAAGAATGGCGAATTCATGCAGGAGTACCGGAAGGAGGATTCCCCGTATCCCTATTTGCCGCACGGCCCGTTGGTGGTGGATGATTTCGTGGGCGACGTGCTGGTGACGAAGGAGGGCATGAAGCCCAGACTGGCCAAAGAGGTAAAGAAGATCATGAATGAAGTGGCCAGGGTGGGACTCAATAATCTTTCCTTGGAGACAAAGCTTGCTTCAGCGAGGCTGATTGCCATGAGGCAAATCACCATGGAACGCGCGACGGAGCTTTACAACAAGTACGTGGGTGACTGGGGAGGAACCTCCACGGCATATCGGTTTGAGGCCATCAAGGACGGCAAGGTGGTAAAGACGGTGGAAAAGCAGCCCATGCATGGCTTGAAGCTTTTTGGAACCGTGGATCACGTGGCGCTGAAGGAAGATCATACCTATGACGTAGCAGCCATTCGCATCCAAATGCAGGATGAATTTGGAAATCTGTTAAGCTTTTGCAATGATCCCGTAGTTTTTGAGGTGCAGGGCGAAATTGAACTTGTAGGTCCAAGCACTGTTGCTTTTCAGGGCGGCATGACGGGAACTTACGTAAGAACCCTTGGAAGGAGCGGCAGCGGAAAGCTGATTGTAAAATCCCAGGGGGCTAAGCCGCTGGAATTTGATTTTACCGTGGAGGCGTAGTGACTTCCGCAAAATGAACGTTTTGAGACGTTTCGAATCGAAAAATTCGAGTGAGAAGCTCAGAATCAAGGAGGAGATCACATGAGATTAACGATGAAGGAAAAGGCATCCTACGGACTTGGGGCCGTTGGAAAGGACATGGTCTACATGCTTTCCGCGAGCTATGTGTTGTATTATTTCCAGGACGTCCTTGGAGTGAGCGCATTTGCCATGGGCGTGATCTTGCTTGCCGCCAGAATCTTTGATGCCTTTAATGATCCCATCATGGGAGTGATCGTGGCAAAGACGAATACCAAGTGGGGAAAGTTTCGCCCTTGGCTGATGATCGGCACGTTAACGAATGCCGTGGTTTTGATCCTGATGTTTTCGGCGCCGCCAAAGCTAAACGGCGAAGGACTCGTGGCATATGCAGCCATCACCTATATTCTTTGGGGCGTGACCTATACGATGATGGACATCCCTTATTGGTCCATGATCCCGGCGTTCACAAAGTCCGGAAAGGAAAGGGAAGGCCTGACGACCCTCGCCAGATCCTGTGCCGGCGTTGGATCCGCCCTTGTCACCATCTTTACGATGAAGATCGTTTACGCCATTGGCGGAAATAACGAGCGCATGGGATTTCAGTGGTTTGCCATAATCGTTGCCGCGCTCTTCGTGGTTTTTATCATCATCACTTGCCTTGCCATTAAGGAAAAATCCACCGTTAACGTAGATTCTCCGTCAGTGGGACAAATGTTTAAGGCGCTTATTGCAAATGACCAGGCCATGGTGATCGTGATCGCCATCGTACTGATCAACACTTCCATCTATCTGACGTCCAATCTGGTCATCTATTTCTTTAAGTATGACTTTGGGGGAACGGAATGGTACAACAGCTACACCTTGTTTAACATGTTTGGCGGCGCGATCCAGATTTTGTCCATGATGGTGGCATATCCCTTGCTGCGCAAGAAATTTTCCAACGTGAAGATTTTCTATATTACCCTTGCCAGTGCCATCACGGGCTACGTGGTATTGTTTGCCATTGCCTTTATCAACATGTCCAACGTTTACGTCCTGTTCCTTCCCGGATTCTTTATCTTTGCGGCGAACGGCGTATTGCAGGTGCTGACGACGGTATTTCTGGCCAACACGGTGGATTACGGCGAGCTAAAGAACGGCAGAAGGGATGAATCCGTGATCTTCTCCATGCAAACCTTTGTCGTGAAGCTGGCATCCGGCATTGCGGTATTTGCCGCATCCATCTGCCTCTCGCTGAATCATTTGTCCAACAAGGAGACGACGGAGGCTGAGCAGGTAATCGATTTTGCAAAGGACGTTTCTGCATCCGCAAAGCTGGGCCTTCGCATGACCATGACCATTCTTCCCGTGATTGGACTATTCATTGCGATCGTTGTTTTCGCAAAGAAGTTCATCCTGACGGAAGAAAAGGTACAGGAAATATCTGAGCAACTGAAGAAATAGTTTTCAGGGTTTTGGAAAGCGAGAAAAGCATGATCAGGGAATGGATGAGATGTTTTGAACTGTCAACCAAAGATACGACTTACGTGTTTCGGGCACGCCCCAACGGGCTGCTCGAACATGTTTATTATGGCGAAAAAATCGACTTGTTCGGGAAGGCGGGATCACCCGAAGGGCTGACGGAAGGAGCTTCGGAGAAGTTGGCGGATGGTCAGGCAGAAGAGTTTGCGGTGAAACTGGCGGAAAGTCAGGTGGAAGCCCTCACTGAGAAGCAGGCGTTTGCCCCTGGCAATTCGCTGTGTTATGACCAGGAGGACAAGAGCTTTTCGCCAGAATACTGCGCCCTGGAATGCTCCGCGACAGGCAAGGGTGACGTGCGGGAACCCATGGCGGAGGTTGTTGGGAAGGACGGCGTAAGGACGCTGGATTTTGTCTATGAGAGCCACGAGATCAGCACGGGAAAACAGCCCTTTCGAACACTCCCGGGGTCTTATGATGAAGCAGGGAAGGTGCAGCAGCTGAAGGTCATCCTAAGGGACTCATGGCAGCAGTTAAAACTGGAACTGTATTATTGGGTTTATGAGGACTGTAACGTCATCAGCAGAAGTGCCGTGCTGGTAAATGAAGGCGGATCGCCCGTGACGGTGGAGCGTCTTTTGAGCTTCTTGACGGACCTGGACGAGGATGATTGGATCGCAAGGAGCTTTACCGGCGCGTGGACGAGGGAGATGCATGAGAACCGCATTCCCCTGACTGGCGGAAAGTACGTGCTTTCCTCTTCGACGGGCACCTCCTCCAATCGCGCCAATCCCTTTTTCTTCCTGGAAAAGCGGGACACGTCCGAGGATTACGGCACTTGTGTTGGGTTTCAATTAATTTACTCTGGAAACCATTATGAGGCCATGGAGGTGAGCCCTTACGGCAAGACCAGGGTGGTTTCCGGCATCAATCCCCAGGGGTTTTCATGGCACTTGGAGCCAGGGGAGCGCCTTGAGGCGCCGGAAGCGGTCATGACCTTTTCCGCAACGGGACGAAATGGCATGAGCAAGAACCTGCATGCCTTTGTGCGGGAACATATTGTCCGGGGTAAGTGGAAAAAGAAGGAGAGGCCTGTCCTGTTAAACAGCTGGGAAGCCTTTTACTTTGACTTTAACGAGTCGAAATTATTAAAGCTTGCGGAGACGGCAAAGAGTGTCGGAATCGAGCTCTTTGTCTTAGATGACGGCTGGTTTGGGAAGAGGGATGACGATACCTCCTCGCTGGGGGATTGGACGGAGAACAAGAAAAAGTTGCCCGGGGGCCTAAAGGGCTTGGCAAAGAAGATCAATGCCATGGGACTGGATTTCGGCATCTGGGTGGAACCAGAGATGGTCAACGTGGACAGTGATCTCTACCGCGCCCATCCGGAATGGGTTCTGGAGGTGCCGGGAAAGGCACACAGTGAAGGACGGAACCAGAGAATCCTGGATTTGAGTAATCCGGAGGTGCAGCAATATATAATTGACGAGATGAGCAGAGTCTTTTCCTCCGCCAATATTTCTTACGTAAAATGGGACATGAACCGCGTTTTCAGTGACGCTTATTCGCAGGCACTTCCAAAGGAACGGCAGGGCGAGGTGGTTCACCGATATCAAATGGGGCTGTACCGCTGCATGAAGGAACTCACGGAAGCCTTTCCCGAGATTTTGTTTGAGGGCTGCGCGTCCGGCGGAAATCGCTTTGACCTAGGCATTTTATGTTACTTCCCGCAGATCTGGGCGAGTGATGACACGGATGCGCTGTGCCGCGCGGAGATCCAAAACGGGTACGGCTATGGATGTCCTCAGTCCGTGATCGGCGCGCACGTATCTTCCTGTCCAAACCATCAGACGCTTCGAGTGACGCCGCTTGAGACGCGTTTTGCAGTGGCTTGCTTTGGCGTTCTGGGATATGAACTTAATTTGATTGACGCAAAAAAAGAGGATTTGGAGGCAATCAAGGTACAAATCGCGCTTTATAAAGAATGGCGCAGCGTTTTGCAGTTTGGTCGTTGGATTCGCGGGAAGAGCTTCACGGGAAGTCAGGACGGGCATGGCGTCAGCAACTTATGGGATGGCGCAGGAAATCTGCAGGAGTGGTACTGCGTGTCTGAAGATCGTACAAGAGAGTTCATTGCGTTGCTTCAGCGCTTTGCCATTCCCAACTCACATTCGATGCGGCTTCGCGCGAGAGCGCTGGATCCTGAGAGAATCTATCAGTTTACGAACCGGGAACTGAAATACAACGTCAAAGGCTTTGGAGACCTTGTCAACACGGTTGCGCCCATTCACGTTAAGCAGGATTCCCTGTTGCACAACATGGTGGCGAAGTTCGTGAAGTTGGACGGGGAGACGGAGAATTATCTTCTTCGGGGCGACGTGCTCATGCGCGGCGGCGTGAACCTGAAACAGCCCTTCGGCGGAACGGGTTATAATGATCAGGTGAGGTATTATCCTGATTTTGGGGCGAGACTTTACTTTGTTGAGGCACAGGAGAATAAGGAAGCATAGAATATAGGGAATTCACGTATTGGCAGGGGAAACAAATGTCCCAAAAGCTAGAAAATCAGTTGAATCTTGCGCTGGAAACGCCGGAGGAAGTCAGGGAGGAGACGCTGAACCTGAACGTGGGATATGATCCCGGGGCGAAAACCTGGGAGCTGATCGTGAAGTATAACGGAGATCCGGCAACCCTTGGCAGAAGGGTGGATTCTGGGGAAGCCTCGGCGCCGAGAAATCGTGGGGAGTCCCTGGCGCTGGAAGACACGCAAATCCTTGTGGAGCCGCTTATTGCGGGGTATGCCATCCTGACCGTGCCGGAAGCGCTGGTGGACGAGGTCAGCGCCAATCCGCAAATTGAATACGTGGAAAAGCCCAAGAATTTTTATTTTGTTCAGGAAGGGCCCTCGGCGCGCGCCTGCATTGCCGGCGTGACTGCCAGGGACCCTTTTTTGAGTGGGGCGGGCGTACTCGTCGCCGTGATCGACAGCGGCATTGCATATCAAAGAAGCGAGTTTCGGAAGGAGGATGGATCCACGAGAATCCGCTATTTCTGGGATCAGACCATCACGCCGGACGGGATGGCGCAGGACATTGGTGAATCAGGGTTGTCAGGGCAGTTTCAGGGCTTCCGTGAAACACGGCTTCCAGGCCCGCCGCAGGGCTTTTTTGAGGGCGCGGAATTTGACGCGGATTGGATCAATGAGACGCTCGCGTTGCCGACGGAGGCGGAGCGATGGGAACGTATGCCCACGATCGACGTATCCGGACACGGGACGGCCGTTGCCGGGATCGCGGCGGCATCGCGGACGACTTCCTATCAGGGCGTGGCACCGGAAGCAGATCTTTTGATCGTAAAGCTGGGAGGAGATAACGGCGATCTGACGGGATACTCGAAGACGACGGAGATATTAAGGGCCGTGACCTATTGCGTAAAGAAGGCTCAGGAGCTTGAGCGCCCGCTGGTCATTAACCTAAGCTTTGGGAACACCTACGGTGCCCATGACGGCAGTACGCTCCTGGAACGGTTCCTCGACAACGCGGCGGAGATTGGAAGATGCGTGATCTGCGTGGGCAGCGGCAATGAGGGGAATTCTTCGGGACACGTTGCGGGAAAGCTTACTGGGAAGAGAATGATCGATCTTGCGATCGCAGGGTTTGAAAGGCATTTGAGCGTGCAGCTTTGGAAGTATTATGGTGATCAGTTTCGCATCTTGCTGCGCGCCCCGGGAGGCACGACCGCCAGCCTTATGCCGGAGCGCCAAGACACCAGTGGCGGAGGATACGCGCTGCGCGTGGAGGATGCGAGGATCTTGGTATATTTTGGGGAGCCAACGCCCTATTCCGCATCGCAGGAGATCTATCTGGAACTGTTGCCGCAGGAGCCGGGAACCTTTTTGCAGGAGGGGATTTGGCGCTTCCTTTTGGAACCCGTAAGGATTGTCACGGGTGCCTTTTCCTTTTACCTGCCGTCAGCCGTGACCAGAAACCGGGGAACCGGCTTTTTGGAACCGACTCCAGAGAGGACGCTGACCATTCCGGGATCGGCTTCGAAGGTGATCACGGTTGGGGCATATGATCCTGCCTTTGAAGCTTATGCTGATTTTTCAGGCAGGGGCTATGGCATGACAAACGCCCTTGGAGAGCGCATGGGATATGGGACTGCCAAGCCTGACCTGGTGGCCCCCGGCGTGGGGATCCTGGCGCCGGACGTTCTCGGGGGCTATTCCTATGATACTGGCACGTCCTTCAGCACGCCGATCGTTAGCGGCAGCGCGGCGCTTTTGATGGAATGGGGGATCGTCCGGGGAAAGGATCCCTATTTATACGGCGAGAAGATTAAGGCCTATCTGCGGGGCGGCGCACAGCCCATCCGCGGGGAGACAATTTATCCAAACGAGAAGGTGGGGTTTGGTTCCGTCTGTGCGTCCGAAAGCATTCCGTAGCCATGAGAAGAAGTTGCATTTTGGCAAAAAGGAAATGGAAAGCGCTTGACAAATTCTGAAAAAGTGTTATAGTTCTAAATGCAAATGAGTTGCATTTAGAACTTTTTACTTGCAGAGGCTGAGACAATGATTCGTTTTTTGGAAAGGAAGAGAAGAACATTTGCCATGATCACGGCAGCGGCGGTAGTTTGCTGCGTTCTTTTCATGTTTTTCTTTATGGCGGTCGAATCAGGACATGACTGCGCAGGCGAGGATTGTGAGATCTGTTTTTGCCTGGACTTGTGTGCTCAGATTGTAAACAATGTCAAGGATGCTGTCCTGCTGGCAGGGTTCTTGTGCATTCTTGCCGCTCTTTATGGCAGCAAGAGGGCTGACGCGGACGACTTCCGCGGCATCGCCACGCCTGTTTCACGCAAGGTTCGGCTCAATATTTGATTCGGGATTTCTTCCCAAATTTTAGACATTCTCAAAGTATTTCCCATGAATAAAATTGAATATTGAACTAACGGAGGTTTTTACGGATGAAACGCTTTTTAGCTCTTTTTTTCGTTGCCATTTTTATGGCAGGCACTCTTTGCGCGTGTGAAGTGAAGGGTTCGGTAGGAAAGGCGGCCGGTAAGGATTCTTCCGGCGCAAAAAAATTGGAGATTGTTACGACAATCTTTCCGGAATATGATTGGGTAAAGAATTTGGTTGGTGACGCCGCAGATGCGGAGATCGTCATGCTTTTGGACAATGGCGTGGATCTTCACAGCTATCAGCCGACCGTAAATGACATTGTGAAGATTACGAACTGCGACCTGTTTATTTACGTGGGCGGTGAGTCCGACAAATGGGTGGACGACGTATTAAAGCAGTCGAAGAATTCCAACAGGAAGGTGATCGATCTCTTAGAGGCGCTCGGCGACGCCGTGAAGGCGGAGGAGATTGTGGAGGGCATGGAGCATGAACATGATCATGACGAGGATGAGGACCATGATCACGACGGCGGCCACGATGAGGATGGCGACCATGATCATGACGGTGACCACGATGAGGATGATGATCATGAGGGTGACCATGACGAGGATGGCGACCATGAGGGTGACCATGATCATGAGGATGGTGACGATCATGATCATGCGCACAGCCATGAGGAGGAGCTTGACGAGCACGTGTGGCTTTCTCTCAGAAATGCATCCGTGCTTTGCGGCGTAATCACTGATGCATTGTGCGAATTGGATGAGGCGCATAAGGACGCGTACCGCACAAATCTCGAAAGCTATCAGGCAAAGCTTACCGCCTTAGATGAGAAATACAAGGAAGCCGTCAAGAGTGCAACGTACAAGACGCTTTTGTTTGGTGACAGATTTCCCTTCCGGTATCTGACGGATGATTACGGTTTAAGCTATTATGCGGCGTTTACAGGATGCTCGGCGGAATCGGAGGCGAGCTTTGAGACCATCACGTTCCTTTCAGGAAAACTGAACGAACTGGGACTTCCCGCGATCATGACCATCGAAGGCAAGAATCACAAAATTGCGGAATCCATTCGCTCTGCTTCGAATGCAAAGGATCAGCAGATTCTGACGCTGGATTCCCTGCAGTCAACAACCTCTAAGGACGTGGCAGGGGGCGCAAGTTATTTGAAGAGCATGGAGGAAAACCTGGAGACGCTGAAGCAGGCGCTCAAATAGAAAAGCGCGGTGAACAGTCAAGCCATGAATGACGTTATAAGGCACGCGGCAAAAGAGATTTTCAGGACTGCGTGCGGAAAGGACAACGGGATGAGCCTTATCACGGTGAAGAATCTGGCCGTCGGGTATGAGGGACAGGCAGTCGAAAAGGATATCAGTTTTTCGGTAAGTAAGGGAGATTATCTTTGTATCTTGGGAGAAAATGGGTCAGGAAAGACAACGCTGATGAAGACGCTTTTGCATCTTCAAAAGCCGATTGCGGGAGAAATCCTGCTTCAGGATGGCCTTCGAAGCGATGAGATTGGCTATCTGCCGCAGCAGACCGTGATCCAAAAGGATTTTCCGGCTTCCGTCCGTGAGATCGTGCGTTCCGGCTGCCTTGGGCGCGCAGGGCTTCATCCCTTTTATGGCAAGGAAGAGAAGGCATTGGCAGAGCAGAACATGGAGCGCATGGGGATCAAGGAGCTTGCACGGCGCAGTTATCGGGAATTGTCAGGAGGGCAGCAGCAGAGAGTCCTCCTTGCCAGGGCGCTATGCGCCACGCAAAAGCTTCTGGTTTTGGATGAACCCGTGACGGGACTGGATCCCAAGGCAACGATGGAAATGTATGAGCTGATTAAGCAACTCAATCAGGAAGGCGTTGCCATCATTATGATCACGCATGACGTAAACGTTGCCGTGCAATACAGTAGCCACGTGCTTCACGTGGGAACTCCTTCCTTCTATGGAACCAAGGAGTCCTATCTAAGCAGCGACTTGGGAAAGCTGTTTTTACTTCAAAGGTCAAAAGAGATGACCGCGGATGCGGAGGAAGGAGAGCACCATGATTGACACGCTGATCACTTATTTCCAGTTGCCGCTTGTGCAAAAGGCCTTGATCGTGGGCGTTCTCATCGCGTTGTGTTCCTCACTCCTTGGCGTTACGCTGGTGCTAAAACGCTTCTCCTTTATTGGGGATGGTCTTTCTCACGTGGCCTTTGGCGCCATGACCATTGCCGCCGTGCTGAACCTTTCAAATGACATGTTGCTTATCTTACCGATCACGGTGCTGAGCGCCATTTTGCTTCTTCACACCGGACAGAACACAAAGATCAAGGGAGATGCCGCCATCGCCATGATTTCCGTGGGAGCGCTTGCCTTTGGTTATTTGCTCATGAATTTGTTTTCCACGTCCTCCAATCTGTCGGGCGACGTGTGCAGCACTTTGTTTGGATCGACTTCCATTTTGACCTTGACGGATCAGGAAGTATGGCTTTGCATTGGCCTGTCCGTCGTAGTGGTTTTGATCTTTATCCTGTTTTATCATAAAATTTTCGCAGTGACCTTCGACGAAAGCTTTGCCAAGGCAACCGGCATGAAGGTGGAAGCGTATCAGCTTTTGATCGCGACGGTCATCGCCGTCATTATCGTGCTTGCCATGAATCTGGTAGGCTCCCTTTTGATCTCGGCGCTTGTGATCTTTCCGGCGCTTTCGGCGATGAGAATGTTTGGCAACTTTAAGGCCGTGACGATCTGCAGCGCCGTGCTTTCCGTGTGTTGTGCCTTTTTGGGAATTGTTGTTTCCGTTCTTGAGGGAACGCCGGTGGGATCAACGATCGTGGCAGTTGACGTGGTGGCTTTTTTGATGGCCTGCGTGGCAGGAAAGATCATGGGAGGAAGAAGATGTTGATGAGAAAATTTGTGAAGGTAATGTTGACAGTGGCAACGGTGGCCATATTGACGGGGTGTGGATCGGCAGAGGGTTCCGCAAAGCGCGGCGGCGCGACGCAGGGCGTCAAGGATATTTTGAATGCAGAGATGGAAAAGTCTTCGGAGGTGCAGGGTTCGGAAGAGGTGGTCACGGCCTCGTCAGCGAATGAGGATTCGAAGGAGGGATTCGGGAACGCAGAGACGAAGGACGGTATCGGGGATGCGGATTCGAAAGAGAATCCGGGAAACATAGAGACAAAGGAAGGCACTGGGGATGGATCCCAAGCGGCTTCGGAAGTGCCAGGAGACGGTCAGGATGTTTCGAAGGAAAGTGACACGCAGGCTTCTACGGAAACGGCGTCCGTGGCGTCGGAGGGAGTGGACGTGGATCTGACGGCGCTGTCCAGCACCATGGTGTATTCGGAAGTGTATAACATGATGATGACCCCGGATGATTATCTGGGGAAGAAAGTCAAGATGAGCGGTGCTTTCACCTATTTCAAGGATGAAAACACGGGCAACGAGTACTATTCCTGCATCATTCGGGATGCGACGGCCTGCTGCGCCCAGGGCATCGAATTTGTGCTTGCAGGCGAACACAAGTATCCTGCGGATTATCCGGAGGAGTTGGCGGAGATCACCGTGGTGGGAACGTTTGACACCTATTATGAAGGTCAGTACAGATATTGCACCCTCAGAAACGCGGAACTGTTACAGTAACCGTAAAGTCAGCGATTTTGTGATTCGCGATGACCTAAAAAAGACAAAAAATATGTATTGACAATTAAAAAAGTTAGAGTTATGATTCTTTCCAACGGGGAACGTGATTCCCTTGAAAACTTCATAGCGGAACAAACCGAGGAAGTGGAGATAAAAACAGTAAATGCGCTTACAGAGAGACCGGATGCTGAGAAAGGTTGGAAATGCAGGCTGTTAAATGGACCACGGAGGGCGCTTAGAAATGAGGAACGCGGGAGCGGGCTTCAGAGTATGGGGCGACGTAAGGCATGCGTAAATTGCACAGGATATGTTGGTATCCGATAAGGGCACTACCCTAAGGGGAGTGAATCAAGGTGGCACCGCGGGAAACGAGTAAACCCGTCCTTGACAGTACAGAGATCGTATTGTCAAGGACTTTTTTTATTCAAAATTTTAAGGAGGAATCAGACATGAAGGTGAATCAGACGTTGGAAGAGTGCAAAAGGCTTGCGGAAACAAAGAAGTACGGCGTGATTCCTTTGGCAACGGAAATTTTCGGGGATGCAAAGACGCCCATCGAGATTTTGCGTATCTTAAAGAGAGTCAGCCGTCACGTGTATCTTTTGGAGAGTGCGGACTCCCAAAAACGCTGGAGCCGTTATTCCTTCCTTGGATATGACCCGGTGTTGGAGATTTCTTGCAGAAACGGCGAGACGAAGATCAAAACGGCCCTGACGACGCAGGTGGAGACGAAGGACGTCAAGACCTGCATCCGGGAGGTGCTGAAGGAGAACCAAAGCCCCGTGCTTCCGGAGCTTCCCGCATTTACCGGCGGCTTGGTGGGATATTTTTCCTACGATTATATCAAATATGCAGAGCCGACCCTAAAGCTGGATGCGAAGGACGAGGAAGGCTTCTCCGACGTGAACCTGATGCTCTTCCACAAGGTGATCGCATTTGACCACTTCCGCCAAAAGATCATTCTTATCACAAACGTAAAGACGGATGACCTGGAGATCAATTACAATAAGGCTTTGTTGGAACTGGATGCCATGAGCCGCCTGATCGCGGATGGCGAGCGGGCAAAGGCGGATCCCATCAAGTTAAAATCAGATTTCACCGCATTGTTTAGCGAGGAAGAGTACTGCACCATGGTGGAGAAGGGAAAGAAATATATCAAGGAGGGTGACGTCTTCCAGGTTGTTCTTTCCAACCGCATGGAGGCAGAGATGGAGGGAAGCCTGCTCGATGCCTACAGAGTCCTTCGGACACAGAATCCTTCCCCTTACATGTTTTATTTCTCTGGCGCGGACGGCGAGTTTACGGGGGCGAGCCCTGAGACGCTTGTAAAGCTTGAGGATGGAAAGGCATTTACCTATCCTTTGGCAGGCACCAGAAGACGCGGCGCGACGCCTGCGGAGGACGTGGCGCTGGAAAAAGAGCTTTTGGCGGATGAGAAGGAAAGAGCTGAGCATAACATGCTGGTAGACCTTGGCAGAAACGACATCGGCAAGATCAGCAAGATCGGCACCGTGCAGGTGGAGAAGTACATGGAGATCGAGAGATACTCCCACGTGATGCACATTGGTTCCACCGTCAGCGGTCAGCTTGATGACGGAAAGGATGCATTGGATTGCATCGATGCCATTCTTCCCGCGGGAACGCTTTCAGGAGCACCGAAGCTTCGCGCCTGCGAGATCATCAATGAACTGGAGAACAATAAGAGAGGCATTTACGGTGGTGCCATCGGTTACCTTTCCTTCACCGGAAACATGGATACCTGCATCGGCATTCGTCTGGCCTTTGCCAAGAATGGAAAGGTGTTTATCAGATCCGGCGCGGGCATCGTGGCAGACAGCGTTCCGGAAAAAGAGTACCAGGAGAGCCTGCAGAAGGCAGCGGCAGTGAAGGAAGCCATCCTCGCGGCAAGCGAGGGCATGGAGTAAGACGGGAGGATACGGAGATGATTTTACTGATTGATAATTATGACAGTTTTTCTTATAACGTGTATCAGATGGTCGGAGCCATTGAGCCCAACGTCAAAGTGATCCGCAATGACGAGATGACGGTGGAAGAGATTGAAAAGCTTGCACCCGATCACATTATCATGTCGCCTGGTCCTGGCAGACCCGCAGACGCAGGGATTTGCGAGAGCGTGGTGAAGACCTTTGCGGGAAGGATACCGATCCTTGGCATTTGCCTTGGACATCAGGCCATCTGTGAGGCACTTGGCGGTAAGATCACTTATGCCAAGGAGTTGATGCACGGCAAGCAGAGCGTCGCAAAGATCGATACCTCCAGCAAGCTCTTTACGGGCATGCATGATGAGATGACGGTGGGAAGATATCATTCTCTTTCCGCGCAGGAGGGGACCCTGCCGGAGTGCCTTAAGGTGACGGCACGCACGGCTGACGGCGAGATTATGGCGGTAGAGCACGTGAGCGCACCGGTCTATGGCCTGCAGTTCCATCCGGAATCCATTTTAACGCCGGAAGGGAATCGCGTGCTGGAGAATTTCCTGGGCAAGGGAACCGCGACTGCTGCGGAGCCTGCACCTGAAAAGAAGGCATCTGCAGACACGATCAAGAAAGCAATCATTCTGCTGAGCAAAAAAGAAAATATTGGTTATGACATGGCGAAGGCCGTGATGAATGAGATTATGGACGGCAATACGTCTGAGGTGCAAAAGAGTGCATATCTTACGGCGCTTTCCATGAAGGGCGAGACCATAGAGGAGATCACCGGTTCTGCTGAGGCAATGCGGGATCATAGCCTAAAGCTCCATTCGGAAAAGTCTACGCTGGAGATTGTCGGAACCGGCGGAGACAATGCGAATTCCTTTAACATTTCGACTACGTCGGCAATGGTAATCGCAGCGGCCGGCGTGCCCGTGACGAAGCACGGCAACCGTGCGGCAAGTTCGAAATCCGGTGCCGCAGACTGTCTGGAAGCGCTTGGCGCAAACATCACGATCGGACCGGAAAAGAGCATAGAGGTTCTGAACGAGGCAGGCATCTGTTTCCTGTTTGCACAGAAGTATCACAGTGCCATGAAGTACGTGGGCCCCATCCGCAAGGAGCTGGGAATCCGCACGATCTTCAACATCCTTGGGCCTCTGACCAATCCCGCATGTCCTTCCATGATCGTTCTTGGCGTTTATGAGGAGGCGCTCCTGGAGCCGCTGGCAAAGGTGCTTTCCAACCTTGGTATCCAAAGGGGTCTGGTGGTATTTGGAAGAGAAAAGCTGGATGAGATTTCGGCGGTGGGCGAGACGGCGGTTTGCGAGATCGATCACGGCAGCTTCAAGAAGTATGTGATCACGCCGGAGGACATGGGCCTTAGCCATTGCGGCCAGAAGGATCTTCTTGGCGGAACGCCCGCAGAAAATGCAGAGATCACAAAGGCAGTGCTCCGCGGCGAGGAACAGGGCGGCAAGAGAACCGCCGTTCTGATGAATGCCGGCGCAGCGCTCTATGTGGCAGGAAAGGCCGCTTCCCTCAAGGAGGGCGTGGAACTCGCGGCGAAGACCATCGACAACGGTGACGCCTACAAGAAGATGGAAGAGTTTGTTGCGTTGACGAATAAGTAAGATGCGGAACTCGGAGGCGGGGTCAGATAGTCCTTTCAGGCACGCTTGGCAAACATGCCTGAGAAGGACTAACCTGACCCTCCCCCTCGAGGTTGTTGAAAGCTTACGGTTTGAGATGGATCGTCAATGCAACAGTGATGAGAGAAAAAAATAAGAACGAAAACAAGAGAAAAGATAAGGACAGAAGAGTAGGACAGAAGAGTAGGATTGGAAAATAAGGATTAGAATAAAGGCGAGAGAGCGCTATTATAGGGATTAGGCATATGACAATATTGGATGAAATAGCAGGGAAAACGAGAGAGAGAATCCAGGTGGAGAAAAGGCACGTTCCGGAGCAGGAGCTGCGGGCGGTTGTCGGGGAAATTCTTGCGAAGGAGAAGGCGGAAGGAACTTGCGGAGGCAGTGCTTTTGAAAAGGCACTGGCAAAGGAGGGAATGAGCTTCATATGTGAGGTGAAGAAGGCATCGCCTTCCAAGGGATTGATCGCACCGGATTTTCCGTATTTGGAGATCGCGAAAGAGTATGAGAAGGCGGGGGCAAGCGCCACGTCCATCCTGACGGAGCCGTTTTACTTCAGGGGAAGTGATGAGTATCTGCGGGAGATCCGGCGGGAGATCAACATCCCGATTCTGCGGAAGGATTTTACGGTGGATGCCTACATGCTTTATCAGGCAAAGGAAATGGGAGCCAATGCAGTGCTTCTCATCTGCGCCCTGCTTTCTGACCTGGAGCTTTCCGAATATCTTGGACTTGCAAAGGAACTTGGCCTTGCGGCGCTTGTGGAGACGCATGATGAGCAGGAGGTTGAGATGGCGCTTCGCTCCGGAGCAAGGATCATCGGCGTGAACAACAGGAATCTGAAGGATTTCACGGTGGACATCCAAAATTCCGTCAGACTGCGGGAATTGGTGCCCAGGGATCGATTGTTTGTTTCAGAGAGTGGCATGAAGACCCGCGAAGACATCGCAAGGCTGGAGCAGGGCGGCGTCAATGCGGTACTCATTGGCGAGACGCTCATGAGAAGCCCCGACAAGAAGAAAATGCTGGATGAACTCGCCGGGCGGCAGTGAGAAGTGAAACCAGTACCGCCTAGCGAAGAAAAATGTAGTTCGAGCGGTAGTAAAGTGCGGAAGCAGTACCGCCTGGAGTGGAAAACAGGAATTCGAGCGGTAGTAAAGTGCGGAAGCAGTACCGCCTGGAGTGGAAAACAGGAATT
>CAMKQH010000015.1 GCA_946414885.1 uncultured Lachnospiraceae bacterium | reverse complement strand
GCACGGAATTGGCTGGTTTTGGAGGCACGGAATTGGCTGGTTTTGGAGGCACGGAGTTGGCTGGTTTTGGGAGGCACGGAATTGGCTGGTCTGAAAAGGCGCAGAAAGGAAACAACATGTCAGTTTTGAAAACAGAGAATTTGTCAAAGCAGTATGGTCAAAAGGAGACGGCAGTGCTGGCCTTGGAGAATGCGAATATTTCCGTGGAGCGAGGCGAGTTTGTTGCGATCGTCGGCACTTCCGGGAGCGGAAAATCAACGCTTCTGCATATGCTGGGCGGGTTGGACCGGCCGACGACGGGCAAGGTGTTTATTGACGGTAAGGATGTCTTTGGCATGAAGGATGAGGAGCTTACGATCTTCCGCAGGAGAAAGATTGGATTTGTGTTCCAGGCATTCAATCTCGTGTCCACGCTGAATGTCTATGAAAACATTGTCTTTCCAATCCAGTTGGATGGAAATGACGTGGATGAGGCATTTGTTGACGAGGTGATACGGATGTTGGGGCTTACGGACTTAAAGGACCGTCTGCCGGGAAATCTTTCCGGCGGCCAGCAGCAGAGAGTTGCGATCGCGCGCGCCCTTTCGACGAAACCTGCCATCATTCTTGCAGATGAGCCCACGGGAAATCTGGACAGCAAGACGAGCGCAGACGTGCTAAGCCTCCTAAAGGTGTCGAGCCAGAAATTCAACCAGACTATCGTCATGATCACTCACAATGAGGCGATCGCCCAGATGGCGGACCGCGTGATCCGCATTGAGGACGGGCATATTGTAAAGGGCGGTGATGCGAGTCATGAGTAAAGTAAAGAATCAACAAATGATCCGACTTCTGGCGCTGAGGGAATTAAAGACGAGTCGCCGGATGAACATTGTTATGATCCTTTCCGTCATCCTAACCTGTATTATGTTTACCTGCATTGCCAGCATTGGCGGGAATACCATTTTAGCCTTTCAGGATCAGAACATGCGCATGGTGGGCGGCGACCACATGGCAGGACTTAAGTACGTATTGCCGGAAGATTATGAGAAGGTGGCAAGGGACTCCAAGACAAGGGACGTGGTCTACCGGATCATTGTCGGGACTGCCATAAATGAAGAGCTTCACGACATTTATACGGAAGTGAACCATGCAGGAAATGCAGAGGCTGCAAGGGCATGCTTTAGTGAGCCGACGACGGGAAGGCTACCTGAAAAAATGGAGGAGATTGCACTTAGCTCATTGATCTTGGAAGCGCTTGGATTGCCGAAGGAGTTGGGGGTCCGGGTGCCACTCACGTTGAAGATTGACGGGGAAGAGATCAAAAAGGAATTCACCCTCTGCGGATTTTGGGTGGGCGACGGTCTTAGCATGGCGCAGCTTGGATGGGTTTCCCGGGAATTTGCCGACAAATACGTGCCAACACCTACAGTGCGATTTCACGAGCAGAGAGGAATGCTGAGGTATGGCGGTTATTGGCAGGTGGACTTCAATTTTCAAAACAGCTTTGACATTGAAGGGAAGCTGAGTGACCTGCTTAACAGGATCGATCAGGACAAGGATTACAGTTACGACATGGGAATTAACTGGGCTTATTCCATGAGTTCGGTTAGAGATAATTATGAGGGGATCGCAGGGCTTATATTTTTGGCACTCTTGGTTTTTTTTGCGGGCTACCTGATCATCTATAATATTTTCCAGCTGAACGTTACTGCAAACATCCAGAAATATGGCCTTCTAAAGACCATTGGCGTGACACCGCCCCAGATTCACAGACTGGTACGGATCCAGGCGGGGATTTATGCCTTCATCGGCATTCCGGTTGGGTTATTCATCGGACTTTCCATGGGAAAGGTACTGTTCCGGTTTGTTCGGCCGATGTTTTCGTTAAAGACGAATGGCTATGAGGGCCTAAGCCCCAAGGCAATCGTGCTGATCTGCCTGATCGCGGCGCTGTTTAGTTACGTGACGGTGACGTTTAGCGCAAATAAGCCCGCAAAAATTGCCGGAAAGGTCTCCCCCATCGAGGCGCTCCGCTTTAATGAGACGAAGATCTCGTCAAAGAAAGGAAAGAAGATCCGAAAGGTTTCGCCCTTCTCCATTGCGCGCAGCAACATGAAAAGAAGCAGGAAAAAGGCGGTGATCGTCGTTCTCTCCCTGACGTTAAGCCTCGTGCTTTTTAACACGATCGCAACGGTGTTCCGGGGGCTTGACATGGACAAGATGTTCCAACACCTGATGGTGGGGGATTTTGAGATGCTGAGCGATAAATACGGAGGTTATCAGAGCAATTCCAGAATTTCGCAGGATAAGATTGACGTGATCCGCGCAATGGATGGCGTGAAGGAATGTAATGCCGTATACTATGTTGAAGCAGATACAGTTCTTTCCGGAAAATCCATGGAGAGGGCGCAAACGCTGTTTGAACAGCGGGCTAACGCGGAGAAGTGGGAAAAAGTCGTTGAAAGCGGGAATTTGAATTATTCAAGAGAGCTTGACCAGTATCTCACGCTGAGGAACCTTGTGCAGGGGACACCTTACTTTGAGGCCGGGCGCGTTAAGACAGACCTTTATGGCATTAGCGAGGGGCTCTTGGAGCATTTGGGAGTGATGAAGGGTAGCATTGATCCTGTGAAATTTGCCACGGGAAACTATGCTTTGGTATATACAAGACTGCTTTATATCGAAGAAGATGATCCGCTGGATGACCTGTGCGACGTCGGCGACAAAATTACGGTTTCCGTGGGTGACAAAAAGAAGGAATATGAGGTCATGGCGATCTGCGACGTGCCGTATGCGCTGAGCACGAAGACCTATGTTGATCTCTATGCCCACGTGATCGTGCCGGAAAACGAATTCTTTAATTTCACGGAAGAAACGAATGCCTTGAATCTCATGATCATGGCGGAGGAAGACAAGTATGACAAAGCGGAGGCATCGCTGAAGGCTTTGTCGTCAAGCCTTGGGATCACACTCAAAACGAAGCAGGACTACCTGAATGAGTTCAAAGGGGTGCAGCAGATGTTTACAGTCGTGGGCGGCGCGCTGACGGTCATTCTTGCCATCATTGGAATTTTGAACTTCGTCAATGCCGTCGTAACTGGTATGATCTCGAGAAAGAAAGAGTTTGTCGTGATGCAGGCCGTCGGCATGACGGGCAGGCAGATGAAGGAAATGCTGATTTGGGAAAGCGCGACCTATGTCTTTTGGACGATTCTTGGAAGCGCGGGGATCGGTTCGACCGTGGCGTACGTAATCCTAAAGAAGTTGGAGGGTGAAAGTGCCTTCTTCACCTATCATTTCACTGTCGCGCCCCTCTTGCTCTGCACCCCGATCTTGCTGGCGCTTGCGATCATTGTACCAATGATATCGTTTCGTTGGATTTCCCGAGGGAACATCGTGAACGTCACCAGTTTGGAGTAAGCCAGACCATGGCAAGGAGTGAACTATAAGTAGTTTCCGAAAACGAAACGACGTAATATCTAAAATTATTATAAACTTTCTGCTTTCATGGTGACAAATAAAACTTCTTGTTGTTATAATGGAGAAGGAAAAGTTTCCATTAACTGGTAGCGTCCGCCGGGGGGGATCGCGGGCGTTGCCTGAAAGCAGAGAAGCATATCATGTTAATAAACAAATCCTATCGCATTGTCGCATCGACAGTTCTTTTTGTTGCAGTTATTTTGTTAATTGTCTTCTCTTATTCTAACTATAACCTTCGGGTCAATCAGATTACCGGGGGATTTCTTGATTTGTCTGGAATGGATCTGGAAAGCACCATTTATTCCTTGGACGGAAACTGGATTTTCTGGCCAGAGGAATACGTGGATCCGATCGCGGCAGTTTCTTTGCAAACAACGGAGCAGGGTGGCACGGATCATCAGGCTTATCCAGGCATTGCGGACGCCGTGGCATATCCGGCGGCGCAGGAAATCGAGGTTCCCGGCTCCCTGTATCAACTTTCCCCTAATCAAAAAGATAAGATCAAAACAGGTACGTATCAGCTTAAGATCCGGCTGGACAAGCCCGGCACCTATGGCCTCAAAACGTCCTTGGTGTCTGGGGCGTACAGGCTTTATTGCAATGGTGTGCTTGTCAGTGAGGTAGGCCAGCTCGGCAGAGCGGGAAACGAGGGCGCTGCCGGAAAAACCGGCGAAGCAGGAAACGGTGCTGCGGAGAAAGCCGGCGCTGAGGAGGACACGGAAAAGAGTGTCTGGCAGCCGAAGGTATGCCTCTTGCACACGGACGAGCGGGACCTGACGATCACCATTCACGTGTCCAATTATCACTGTCAGCACGGCGGTCTGGTGAAGAGTCTGTACTTTGGCACCACGGAAAACGTGTATTATTTCCAGACCATGCAGACCATCAAAAGCGCTGCGATCATAGGCGTTTTCGTGGGTCTTGGCATTTATCTTCTCCTGCTCACCTGCGCCACTTCGCACCGTAAAACAGGTCTTTGCCTGAGCACTCTTTGCGTGGGCAGCGCGCTCTTGGAAAGTCTTTTGGATGAGACCATTTTCTTTTACTTTTTTAAGGATCTGCCCCTGATCATTCCCATGAAGGCGCAGTTCATTGTCTGCACCATATTGATCATTTCCGTCTTTTATTTTTACAAATACATTTACCCGAATCAAAAAGGGAAAACGCTTTATTACGTCGTGGAGTACGTGAACCTGATCTATCTGGTGCTCCTGATTCTCGCGCCCACCTACGCGACGGCTTCGATGATGGGTGGATTTTGCTTCGTCCTGTTGGTCCTGAATCTCATACCGCATTTGATCCAGACCATTTATGAAATCCGCCGTCCCAATAGTTACGCGGGGGTGTCGCTCCTCAGCATTATCGTGCTGTTTTTACTGTCCTGCGCGCAGTTTTATTTCGTGGACACGGGAAAGAGCCTGCATCTTTACGTCAGGGAAAATGCGTTCATTATCGGCATTCTCTTCTTTATCCTGTGCCAGATCAACATTCTGCTGAAGGACGTGGACCGGGCTTATCAGAACGCGAAGCTGGCAGATTCCATGGAGATCGCGTATCTGCAGGCACAGATCTCGCCGCACTTTATGTTCAACACCCTGAACAATGTGTCGTACTTTATGAATCAGGACGTGGCAAAGGCGCAAACGCTGCTCTTGCAGTTCTGTGACTTTTTGAAGGTTAAGCATAAGTTTGATTACCGGAAGCAGGTCTTTTACACGCTGGGAGAGGAGTTCGATTTTTTGAAATCCTACGTGGCGATCGAAAACATCAGGCTTCAGGATGCGATCAAGCTGGAAATCCACGTAAAAGAAAAGCTGAAAGCCATAAAGATCATGCCGATGATCCTACAGCCGCTGGTGGAAAACGCCATCAAGCACGGATATGATTCGAAACCGCTAACCATCGGAATTTCCGTGACGGAAGTGCAGGGGAGCTATCATTTCACGGTGAAGGACAATGGAAAAGGCATGAATGAGATTCAGCTCCGGAATCTTGGCAGCGCAGGGAGCAAGGGCGTAGGAATCGCAAACATCAATTACCGCTTGGGGAAATATTGCGGCGAGACGCTGCATTTTGAAAGTCAATTGGGGGAAGGAACTACCATTTCGTTTTCTTATGCAAAGGAGGGGCAACAACTATGAAGGTCGTGATCGTGGACGATGAGAATACTTCCGTCCAACATCTAAAATCGCAATTGGAAAACTATCCGGACGTGGAAATTGCGGCGACGTTTACGGATTCCGTGGAGGCGCTTTCCTACTTGATCCGGACGCCCTGTGACCTTCTTTTTCTGGACATTGAGATGCCCAACATTAGCGGACTATACATAGCGGAGCAGATCACGCTCCTTCATCCCGGCGTGAAGATTTGTTTTATCACGGCCCATACGGAAGGGGCGCTGAAGGCATTTGAACTGAATGCGCTGGACTACATTCCAAAGCCCTTCACGAAGGAGCGTCTGGAGCAATGTTTGAGCCGCATGCGAAGGGACTTGGAACGACGCAGGGAGGCGGACGAGGAGCCCGTGAATTTCGATGCGCTGGGGCAGGGGTTGGATTACGCCCTGAACATTATTTGCGGCTATCATGATGAGGACGTGGTGCTCATCAACACGCAGGACATCTATTATTTCGAGACCGTGCAGAGCAGCGTGTTCATTCACACGAAGACGCAGGTCTATCGCGGCAACAAACCCCTTAGCTTTTACGAGGAAAAGCTAAAGCCGCTCTATTTTTTCAAGACGCATAAATGCTTTCTGGTCAACCTTTCCAAGGTGGACCGTTTCAGCCCGCGGATCAATTACACTTATGACTTGTTTTTCAAGGACTTGAAGGACCGGATCCCGCTGAGCAGAAACAACGTGAAGGCTTTGAAGAGTTATTTGCACTGAGAAAATTATCTGCAAGGTTGCAGATACAATAACAAATATGAGGGAGGTTATCTATGGCAGACACAATTAGTATCAACGAACTGAAACCCGGAGACATCATGCTTTTTTCACCGTCGGATGAATGGATTTCGAAAGTGATCGTTTTTCTGACGCAATCCTCGGTCAGCCACACGGGACTGGTGGACCGGAATCCCGCTTATCTTGTCAATGAAGAGGGCGACGGCACGATTCGGAAGATGTTGCCGGATCCCGGGGAGCGCACGATCTATATCCGCCGTTTAAAGAATGCGCCGGACACTTCCGTGGTGGTGGATTACGCCATGAAATACGTAGAGGAGAAGGTGCCATATCCCAAGAGCAATCTGGTATTCCTTGGACTCTATATCATCATCGGGGACTTTATCCCGGACACCCTGACGGGAGAGCTTGTCAAGAACCTGGTGAGGCTTGCCTGCTATGAACTCATCCGGCTTGCCAATGAAATTCAGTTCCACGATCCGGACAAGCCCATGGTCTGCTCGCAGTTCGCGGCGGCCTGCTATGATGAGGCAGCCTTGAAAAACGGGCCGGAATACAAGATTCATTACAATGAAAAGGTAACCACCGTGCCGAATCTCATCCGGAAGATCATCGCTCAGCTTGAGAAGAATCCGGAGAAGAAATATTGCGTGGAAGCGCCGGAGAAAAAGCATTTGTTAGGTGCAACCAACCACCTGGCGGAGGCCGAGGATTGCTGCAGGGAGCTGATGGAGCAGCTGACGAAACGCAAGGAATCAGAAGTGGCGGAGAACGCAGGGAACGTTGACGGTTCGGGGCTTATGGCGAGTGCCGGGAATGTGGAAGGTACAGGACTTGCAGCGAGTGCCGGGAATGTGGAAGGTACAGGGCTTGCAGCGAGTGCCGGGAACATAGGCGGTGCAGAGGTTTCCGAAGAGTTCATCGCGACCGTTTATCAGTTTGGAAAGCACTTCTTGAAGTTGGTTGGAGAGAAGGATGCGGAGGGCGTAGGTGAGAATGACGCTCTTGCAGGAGAGCTGGAAACAGAAGGAACATTGGAGACTGTTGGTGAGAGTGGAATGCTGCAGGCCCGTGCAGGAGGCTTTGTGTCCGCGGAGGAGATCAAAAAGGTTCTGGAGGCTCTTTTGAAATATCAGGAAGCCTTTGTGACGCCACAGGATCTTCTTGTCAACACCACCAATCTGGAGGACATGGGAGTCCTGACGTACACGAAGGAAGAATTGATCATGCACAAGGAAAAAGTGAATTAGCGGAAGATGCATTTACCATTGTCCCCTCGTTTTTTACCTTTCAAAGCGAATTTTTGCCTGATGGCGGATATTGCCAACAAATTATAGAAATTCGCTTATAATTCAAATTGTCAGGGAGATCAAGAATTGGCTTGCTCTCAAAAAACAATGAGAAAGGGGAAAAGAGATGGACGACAGATCGTATTTTGTAAGTAAAAAGCGTGATAAAGGGGGATACGCAGAACCGCAGTATCCGGGTCAGTATTGGAAAGTGAACAGCAACTTGATAATCGATGGCCAGGAGAACCTGAGCCATATCGTTACCTTCAATGACGGTGGTTGTGTATACGGCATGACGCTTACGGGATCCCCTGGATACTATGATTACGTTGTAAACGTTGATGCACAGGGACCTAAGGGAGCATTCTCCGGCAGCGGTCATCTGCGTTTCACGGATAAGTCTGGTGATAGTTACGAGCTGAGCATCTATTCCTCCACCAGAAGTACCCATACGGTACGCTACAACAGCAACGACCCCGAAATCGTAAAGGTAGAGTGGTGGTTCTAATTAGCGCAGGCTTGAACATATTTACTTTCGCCTCTCAAGAAAGGCCCGGAACCATTGGTTCCAGGGCCTTTTGCTAGCGGATCATTTGTTGGACTTCGGCGAGGGTGGGCGGGTTCAGGGGCAGGGGGAAGCGCGAGATGGCGATGGCGGAGCAGGCGCTTGCAAAGCGCACAAGCTCGTCGTCACTCATGCCATGGAGAATTCCGTAGGTGCAGCCTGCCTTGAAGGTGTCACCGGCACCGAGGGTGCTCTTAACTTCAACGTAGAAGGGCCTCATGCGTTGAATTTTGCCGCCTTTCCGGCCATAGAGCATGTCGCCGCCGCCCTGGGTCAGGATCGTGAGGCCTTCGGCTTCGTTCATGAGTTGCTCCATAATGGCTTCCGGATCCTGCCCCTGATAATGCTCGGAGACGCACTCCTTCGACACGACGTTGACCGCCGCGTGTTTGTGCAGGGGCGAGAAATGCGGACTGTCAATGGTGACGTAAGGGATGCCAAGACGCTGGCAAATCTGGGCGGCAAGCAACGATTCCTCGCCAAAGAAGGGATCGATGGCAGCAGCCTTACAGCCCGCAAGATCTTCCTCCTTCGGAACGTTCCACCAACGCTTTCCCGTGGAAAACAGCGTTTGAAACTTGCCCATGGGAGAGCGCACAAGTCCTGCAATCACGACGTAGTCCATGACGCCGGGGTCATTTTCCATATATTCCAAAAGGGAAAGATCCACCTTCTTGTCTGCATAGAAATTCTTCAACATCGGCGCGACCTGCGTGCCAATCCACGTGCCGGCCATCTTAACGGAGACGCCCAGTGAATCCAGTACCGTCGCTGCCGTGCCCGTCTCGCCGCCAGGCAGGAAGTATTGATCTTTGATCTCAGAATACTCATCTGGCTGAAGAAAGCCGTCCTTTAGCAAAAATGAATGCGTTCCAAGAATCTGTCCAAACAAATAAACTTCTGAATTTCCCATGCTTCTTCCTCCTTTTGTGTCACGGGAATGTGTCTACTGACACATTTATCTTCCGAAAGTCAATTTACGTCAAGGTCATTGCCGTAGCCATGCTTGGTCATGAGCGGTAAGCTACACCAAGATCTTAGTTTTAGCCATGGTTTGTCGGATGTCCGCCGCTTAAATAAATTATAGTTTTGCAATATGCAGACGTCAAGAAAAGCCATGGGATGTACAAGATAATTGATTTGTATTTGCGTGGAAACGTGGTAAACTGATTTTAAGTGTGTGAAAGAGACAAATGGGGTCACGGGGACGTGTCTACTGACATGTTTAGAACCCCAAAAACTCGGGGCTGAGGCTTGATAGTGTCCCTCAGGCACGCTCGCGCTATACTTGCAGCGTAGCGGTACTAAGGAGTCACGAACGGGACCAGCATAAATGCTGTCTCCGCTCGTATACGCCTCCTAAGTACCGACGCTTGGCAAATATGCCTGAGGGATACTATTCAAGCCATCCCCTCGAGCATATTGCGAGTGTGGTTTATCAAAAATGTGTCAGTAGGCACGTCCCCGTGACCCAAAATATGAAATCATAGGCGGAGGAAGGGAAAGTATGCAGAGCATAGCATTGGATCGGGAGTGGACGTTTCGAAGAGGATTTTTGGATAGTCTGGGGATGCTCCGGGAGGATCCCGGCGTGGTGGTGAATCTGCCGCATGATGGCATGATCAGTACGGCGGTGACGCCGGATGCGCCGGCAAAGATGGACATGGGATATTTTACCGGAGGAAATTCAAATTACACGAAATTTGTGTTTTTCCCAAAGGAATGGGAGGGAGAGCGCGTTGGACTGCAGTTTGACGGCGTGATGCTGAATGCGACCGTCGACGTCAATGGTTACAAGGCGGGGCAGCAGCATTATGGCTATGCGCCGTTTTACGTGGATCTGACGGACCTTGTGACCTTTGGGAAGGAGAACCGCATCACGATCAACGTCAACGCCAGCATGCAGCCCAATTCCCGCTGGTACACCGGTTCCGGCCTGTACCGCGGCGTAAAGCTTGTGCACGGGCCGAAGGTTCACGTTCCCGTGGACGGCATCTTTGTTTCGACAAAGGAAGTGGCGGACGGACGGGCCTTTTTGGAGGCGCAGGTGGACGTGCAGAATGATACGTTGGAAAAGCGCTTGGTGGAGGTCGAGCTTACGCTGACCGCAGAGGGATGCGTGGCGGCTGTTACGCGGCGCGTGATCTGCGTGGGCGCCCGGACGACGGAGACGGCGCGGATGGCGTTTTCCGTGGAGAATCCCATGCTTTGGGATGCAGATCATCCAAACTTATACCAGGTGACGGCGAAGGTGACGGATCTTGGCGCGTACCGCACGCATTTTATTCCCTGCGAGGAAGAAGGCATAGTGAAGAATATCGCGGGAGAAGCGGGGAAAAATATGACGCAACGTGTGGCAAGCGAGGCTGACGCGCAAGGGGAACCCGGCGCAAGTGGCGCAAGGCAGAGTGACGTGGCGACGGTTCTCTTTGGCATCCGGACGATCACGGCAGACGTGGCGCGCGGCCTTAGGATTAACGGAAAAACGGTGAAATTAAAGGGCGGATGCCTGCATCATGACAATGGTCTGCTCGGTTCGGTTTCGCTCTATGAGAGCGAGGCGCGGAAGGTGAAGAAGCTGAAAGAGGTAGGATTTAATGCGATCCGTACGGCCCACAATCCGCCGTCTGCGGCGCTGATCGAGGCCTGCGACAGACTTGGCATGTACGTGTTTGACGAGGCGTTTGACGCTTGGGGAATGGCGAAGCGCGGCGGTGATTACAACCAGTTCTTTGATGCGTACTGGGAGAAGGATCTGACGGCGTTTGTCCGCAGGGACCGCTCGCACCCCAGCGTGATCCTTTGGTCCACGGGCAATGAAATTCCGGAGCGCGGAGGCTTAAATGACGGGTATGCGTTGGCGACAAAGCTTGCAGAGAAGATGAGGAGCCTGGACGGCACGAGGCCCGTCAGCAATGGAATTTGCTCATTTTGGAGCGGACTTGACGACGAGCTCATGGAGGGCCAGAACAGCCAGCAAAACGCGGCGGACGATGCCTCAAAGAATCTGTGGGAGACGGGGACGGAGCCTTTCACGAATGGGCTTGACGTTGTTGGATACAATTACATGGAGGATCTTTATGAGAAGGATCATGAGATGTTCCCGGACCGCGTGATTCTTGGATCGGAGAATTTCCCGAAGGAGATTGGCTTCCGCTGGCCGCTCGTGGAGAAGCTGCCGTACGTGATTGGCGAATTTACTTGGACGGCATGGGATTATCTGGGTGAGGCAGGCCTTGGAAAGTCTGTTTACCTGGATCCCGAGGATCCCTTCCTGCAAAGAGGTCAGTGGGCACTGATGCCCCAGACCACGTCTCCTTTCCCTTGGCGCACGGCCAACGACGCAGATTTTGACATCACCGGAAAGAAGCTTCCGCAGGGCGCATATCGCAGCGTCATTTGGGGAAGCGAGACGACGCATCTGTATACCGTTCATCCGAAAAACTATGGCAAGAAGGAGCTCATCAGCGCGTGGGGATTCACGGACGTGCTTTCTGACTGGAGCTTTGAGGGCTATGAAGGAAAGCCCGTAGAGCTTGTTGTTTTCTCGAAGGCAGAGGAAGTGGAGATTTTCGTGAACGGTACGTCCATCGGACGCAAGCCTGTTTCCAATGAGCGTCCGCTCCCGAGGAGCGTGCGTTTTGACGCAGTTTACCAGCCCGGAGAGGTTGTTGCGGTCAGCTATGACGGTGGGAAGGAAGTTAGCCGCGCCGCACTTACGACGGCGGCAAAGCCTGTCGGCATTCGCCTCACTCCCGAGAAGCAGAGCATGAAGGCAGACGGGCATGACGTGATTTACGTTAACATTGAAATTGTGGACGCGCAGGGCCGCGTCGTGCCCTATTCAGAGGTGAAGCTTGAGGCGGAGACATGCTGCGCGGATGCGGAGACAAAGCTTGGCGCGGAGGCAAGCTGCGCGGATGCAGGTGTGTCGGCGGGCGCCGTGGCCACCCTTGCAGGCTTTGGTACGGCCAACCCCATAACGGAGGAAGATTATACGGACAATGAGACCGTTTCGTATCGCGGGCACGCGCTTGCCATCCTGCGCGCGGGCTATGAGGCCGGGGAAGTCACGCTGACCGTGCGCGCGCAGGGACTTCCGGAGGCAAGCTGCAAAGTTGACGTTATTTAAAAAAGTTTACCGCAAGCTATCACGTCACTGAATGCTTGCGGTAATTAGCGCGCTTTATTGATCCTTGTGGGTTTGGTACCAGGCGCCGAATTTTGTGAAGACGTCGTTGCCGAAGGTTGTCTTCATTAAGTCCGTCATTTTGTTAATGTCATTTGGGCTAGGATCGCTGAGAAATTCGGGGTAAGCATAACCTGCATTTGCAACTGCCGCGATATAATCGTGCAGGGAGGACGCGCCATAGTCTTCCTCAAGGAATAGGCACAACATTCTTCCAAGTGTATATTCATCACCGCGCTCTATGGTGGACAAATCAGAATAGTCATTCCGGAAAACTTCCTCTGCATTCTCGGCAGTCACTTCATTCTTTACGTGATATGATAAGTCCATGCGGGCAGCGGATTCCACGAAATCATATTGCCCGGTGACGTCCGCGAGCTTTTTAATAACCTTTTCCGCAACGTAATCCGCGCAGCCTTCCGTCATGATCTTTGTGAGGGCTGTGCGCCTGCACGTTAACACGTGCGTCAATTCATGAGCGACGGTTTCATAGTTGACGTAATTATCGCGGCGCCAAGGATTATCGCGGTATGCAGGCACGGAATTCCACAAGTCATTGCTGTATAATTCATACAGCTGCAGATTCATAAACTCTGACGAAGCGCTGGAAATGTAACCCTTGCTTTCCCTGTCCGGATAAAGGTAAATGGGCACCTTCATGCCAAAGTCAAATCCATCCCAGGGATTGTACCCAAACCTGACGGTGCTGTTGTCGCACGTATAAACGGTAGATGGAATGCTGAACGTATAGCCCGTTAACTTTTCAATCTCATCAATGATGAGTTCTACGTTGTCGCCAAAATCTCCCGGCAGGTCAACGTCCTTGTCTAAAAGAAGAAAATATTTTTCTCCCTCAACGTAACAAAACTGGTCAGTGATGACGTGATCATCATGATTGCCGCTCAGAGTGATCCGGGGCGGAAAAACCTTGGACTCCTCCGTGGTCGAAGCCTCCGAGGAAACAACTGCAGCGTCTGAGCTTTCGTTAGACGCGGTCGAAGCCTCCGAGGAAACAACTGCAGCGTCCGAACTTTCGTTAGACATGGTCGAAACCTCCGAGGAAACAACTGCAGCGTCCGAGCTTTCGTTAGACATGGTCGAAGCCTCCGAGGAAACAACTGCAGCGTCTGAGCTTTCGTTAGACATGGTCGAAGCCTCCGAGGAAACAATTGAGGCGTCCGTGCTTTCCTTTGGCACGGTTGGACCGCAGGAAACCAACAGCAGCGTTGCTGCCAGTAACGTGATCAAAAATCTTTTTCTGTTCATGATCGTTATTTCCCTCCCTTGAAGATATAAATGATAGTAAAAGTATATCTGACGGCGGTCTGACATACAAGCAACAACGTGCTACGCAAACTGCCTCCAAAAGAAGAAGTTCCGCACGATAAAGAAAGATATCGTGACCCACTTTAGGGCGAATACTGCATGGAACAAGGGCGAAAAATGCAAGATGGGTAGAAAACTGCATGAAAATGTGATAAAATCCAAGAGGTTTGAGGCATAAAAATGCCTGCGCCGAAAAATACAAAAGGAAAGGAGCAGACATTATGGCAACGGGATTACATCACATTTCGCTCATCGCATCGTCGGACAAGACGATCAACTTTTATTTGGACTTGGGCTTTCGGGAAACGAGCCGTCGCAAACGGCTTGACACCACCGAAGTAGTTTTGGAGGGATACGGCATCGTCCTGGAATTTCTCGTGGATCGTTTCCGCCCCAAGCGGGATCGCATTCCGGAGCCTCTGGGAATCCGCTATTTCTCCATCGTCGTGGACGATTACGAAAGCATTGTCCGCAACTACACCGACGCACACAGAATGCGGGACGTGAGCGGCGAGAGGTATTGCTATCTATGGGATCCGGACGGACAGAAGATCGAAGTGCGGGAGGATATGGAAGCAAAAAGAAAGGCGCAGGAGTCGTAAGATTCCTGCGCCTTTTTGAATTGGCACGTTATTCTTCGTCATAGGCAGTTACGAGATCCTTGGTGAGCTCTGCATAAAAGAGTGCAGTCTTTCCTAAAAAATGAAACGTGTCAGTAGACAAGTCCCCGTGACGCAACAAAAATGCGGTCAAATGACCGCATTTTTGTTGACAAGATTGGATGCGATGGTATAATGTTAAGTATGAGGAGGTGGTTGCGTGTGTAATAGGGCGAGCATCTCGGACATTTCTTTATTTCTCACAAAAGCGAAAAACTTAATAGTTGCGGGAGATTTTTAGTTAGGTCATGGAGGTGTGAATGATGAGAAAATATTGCGAAAGATGTGATAAAGATGTTGAAACAAAGATTGTTACCAGAAAAGAGACTTTCAAAATTTGTGGTGAGGACGTTACGGTTGATGCTCAGATCCTGACCTGCGCAGATTGCGGCGAAGAATTATTTTGTGAGGAACTTGATTCGAAAACGCTGTTGAACGCTTACAATGAGTACAGACAGAAGCACAACCTTCTTATGCCTAAAGAGATTAAGGATATTAGAGAGCAGTATGGCTTAAGCCAGCGAGGGCTTGCAAAGCTTTTGAATTGGGGAGACAAAACCATTTTCAGATATGAAAATGGTTCCATTCAAGACAAAGCACATAACAGCATGTTGATATTTTTGCGAGATCCTGAGAACATGCGCGCTTATCTTGCCAACAATGAAGCTACAATAGATGAAAAACTAAAAGCGCAACTGTTGAAGGCGATTGACGAATTAGAACATAAGGAAAAACGGCGGAGAGGGATAAAACTTTTGAATCTGTATTTTTCTAAGATGCCATGTATCGAAAATGGTTTTAAAAGTTTTGATTATGAAAAGATATGTGCCATGGTTCTGTTCTTTTCGAATAAATGTGCCGGGTTATACAAAACGAAATTGATGAAGCTGCTAAATTATTCAGACATGGTGTTTTATAAAGAAAACGGGATTTCAATGTCTGGATTAACGTATGCTCATCTTCCATATGGACCGGTGCCAGATAAAGCGGATATCTTGCTTGGAAATATGGAAGCAGATCATATTATTCGAATAGAAGTGTTTTATGAAAATGGCTATGAGAAGCACGAGGTAATTCCTGAAAGAGACATTGAGGAAGGGATTCTTTCGGAGCAAGAAATGGCCGTGCTAGAGCGTGTGTACGTGAAGTTTAAGGATTTTGGCTCTGCTGAAATATCAGAGTATTCGCACAAGGAGAAAGGATATTCGTCGACAAAGACGGGAGAGATTATTTCTTATGCGTATGCGAAGGATGTTGTAATAGATTAAGATATAATAAGCAAAATTTAGATTATTGACAAATAATCTAAATATGATAGAATGCAACTATAGAGTAGTTGCAAGGGGACTTCTGCATGAGTACATTCGAAAAAGCTAAAGAACGGCTACTTTTATACCCTAAAGATTATACATATTCTGAGGCAAAGCGTGTACTTTCGCAACTTGGATTTGAAGAGTCTAATAAAGGAAAAACATCGGGATCAAGAGTAAAGTTCTATAGGGAAAGTGATCAGCGTATAATAATGCTACATAAACCACATCCCGGGGATGTGATGAGTATGGGTGCAATTAGATATTTGGCGGATTATTTAAGAGAGATAGGTGAATTATAATGATGATGAATGTGATGGAATATAAGGGGTATCACACTAAGATAGAGTTTGACGCTGATTCGATGTCATTGAGAGGCAAGATAGAAGGCATTAATGATTTTGTTGAATTTGAAGCAGAGGATATTTCTTGTGTTGAGGAAGAATTTCACGCCGCAGTGGATGATTATCTTGATTTTTGTAAGGAGGTTGGAAAAGAGCCGGAAAAGGAGTATAAAGGAACTTTTAATGTGCGTATTTCACCTGAACTACACAGGGGAATTGCCTTATTTGCAGATAAGAACGGTCACTCTCTTAACTCAGAGGTAGAAAAAGCAATTAAGGAATACCTTGATAATGATTCAAGCCAGACACGTGCATTTGTTGAAAGTGTTAAAAACCTTACGGAGACGATTCAAATGAGGAACGCAAGATATGACAATGAGACGACAGTAAGCGGATCAAATATTATTGATTACAATAGAGTTAAGCTTAACTATAGTAAGACGGAGAGTAAATCGATATGATAGCGAATTTAGTTGAGTATTTTCGACCAGAGCAGGAGATTTATTTAGATAGTATAATTTATAAAAGAATAGATGTTACTAATGACAATGAAATACGAGACATTGCATTGACATGTCAGGATAATGTAAAGGCGTCAGTAAATGAAAACGGCGTTAAAGTAATTCTAACTAGGAATCTAGTGTTTTCGCCAGAGATGATGTTCAATTTGAGTATCTCCTTTGGGGCAAATCTGAGGTTTAATGAGCGACGGTCAGAACATGATTGGACCAAAATTAACATTGCAGAAGAACTTATTAAGAATGGAGATTTTATTACAGCACCTTTAATGAGCCGAGTTTCGTTACTCATTGGGCAGATTACGTCTTCTTATGGTCAACAACCGCTTATGTTGAATCCATTTCTTGTTAAAAGCGAATTAAGACCGAATTAAGGCATAAGTTTATAAATATGCGTTTAGGATAATTCAATAGGTAGCAGGGGCTGGAATCGTCAGATTCCAGCCCCTGCTTTTCATTTTGCTTTTCATCTTGGCCAGGCGATTTCTTTGGATTAGCTGAATTCCTTTCTACCTGACGCGTTTTCCGGCAGGAAAACATGTCAGTAGACACGTCCCGGAGACTCGATCGATGGGGCGGGGAGGGCAAGAAATGGGAGGGGCGGGCAAGAATTGATTAAATTTCTGTAAAGAGAAGAAAAAATCTAGACGATTTATTAAAATTGTGTTAAAATTTTTAAGATTATGGGATAGTGGGCTATTATGGGGTTTTACAAAAGAGATGGCGGGCAAGGAAAAGGTGAGGGCGTAACGATGATAAAAGGATTACGACATTTGGCGATCATAGTATCGGAAGAGAAGTCAGTGGCCTTTTACAAGGTGCTCGGCTTTGAGGAGACGTTTCGGACCATGCGGGAGTATGACGAGGTCGTGATGATGGATGGGCATGGGATGACGCTAATGCTGTTTGTGGACCCGAAGCACCCGGAGCGGGCGGACAATCCTGAGAATTTAGGCTTGAGAAATCTGGCGTTCAAGGTGGATCAGCTGGAGAGCAGCATGGAAGAGGTTCGGGAGGCCATGAAGGAGGCTGGGTTTGAGATCGAGTATAGCCCCATCTGTACGAACTGGCTTGGATGCAGGTATGTGTTCTTCAGGGATCCCGACGGGCAACCAATCGGATTACATGAATAAGCAGAAGGATGGATGAGATATGAATGTTTTATTTGTAGTAGCACACCCGGATGATGAAGTTTTGGGAGCGGGAGCAACAATACATAAGCTTGTTTCCGAAGGACACAACGTGGCTGTTGCGACTTTGGTGAATCAAGCGGGAGCGAGGGTTAATTTGTCGGATACGCTGCAAAGCGATCAGGCAAAAGCATTTGAAATCATGGGCATTCAAAAGTCTTACGCCGGAGATTTCCCCAATATACAAATGAATACGGTTCCACATTTAAAATTGGTTCAGTTTATTGAGCATGCAATCGAGGATTGGAAGGCAGAGGTTATTTATACGCACCATCCGTCTGACACTAATAATGATCACGTCATGACGAGCTATGCGGCGCAAGCTGCATCGCGTCTCTTCCAGAGGAGACCCGGCGTGCCGGCATTGAAGCAGTTTATCTACATGGAAGTTCCTTCCAGCACGGAATGGTCCTTTGATTCTTCGTCTAACCGGTTCGCTCCCAACATGTTTGTGGAAGTTGGAAAAGACGGAGTTGATTTGAAGATTCAGGCATTGGCATGTTATAAAGGCGTGATGCGTCCTTATCCGCATCCCAGATCGGAAGAGGCAATCACCGGAATTGCGGCATATCGCGGCGTTCAGGCAGGTTGTAACTACGCAGAAGCATTTGAATCCGTGTTCTACAGAATGTGAGGATCATTATGAAGCCGAGTTTGTTTTACAGGTTTATTAAACGGGCATTTGACATAGGGGCTTCCGGAATTGCACTCATCGTTTTGATTCCCGTTTGGATTATCGCGATCATTGGCATTCTGATTTCTGATCCTGGGCCAATCTTTTATTTTGCGAACCGAGTTACGAAAAATAACCGCACTTTCAAAATGTATAAGTTTAGATCCATGCGCGTTGATAAAAGTGCAAATGAAAAGAGTTTAAGACCGGATCAAGATCGCATCTTTCCATTTGGCAAGTTCATCAGAGCCACAAAGATTGACGAGTTACCCCAGCTTTTGAACGTATTTTTGGGAGACATGGCCGTGGTTGGGCCTAGACCGGCCGCAGTTGATCAAATTCCGATCACGAGAGGCGGCGAAAACGCAATTGTAGCGCAGGTAAAAGCCGGACTCACCTCCCCCGCTGCTCTTTATGATTACCTCTATGGGGATGAGATTGAGGACGAAGCGGAATACATGGAAAAGGTAGCGCCGACCAGACTGGCGCTGGATCGGTTCTATATCGGAAAGCAGACCGTGTTTTATGACATTAAGTTGATTTGGTATACCGTACTCTGTATTCTCGGAACGATCATTAAAAAACCGCAGAAAAAGATTTTGAAAGAAATGATTGATGCCGTAAATGGGGACAGGCGTGCCCTTGATGAGGTGTAAGAATGAAAGTATTAGTCACTGGCGCAAAGGGTATGATAGGTTCTCAAGTAGTAAAGGGACTTAGTGAAGCTGGATATCAAGTGATTGCCGTGGACAGAATCGCGGGGGAAGGCATTGTTCAAGTGGATTTGGCAGACAAAGCCAAACTTGCTGAGGTTGCTCAGGAAGCTGACAGATTTATTCATTTGGCGGCCTTGGCTCACACTGCTGGAGAAGATGATCTTTCTTGGGAGCGATATCAGCACGTCAACGTCGAGTGCGCGAAGAACGTGTTTGAAGTGGCAGGCGAAAAGCCCTTATTGTTCATCAGCACGGTGGACGTATTTGGATTTTATGACGGAAAGGCACCGGTAAACGGGAATACGCCGATCCATCCAGTAAGCAAGTATGGAAAGAGTAAGGCAATGGCGGAAGAGGAGTGTAAAAAGGTGAAGCACTATACAATCTTCCGCTTTAGTCCGGTTTATACGGAAACAATTAAGAGAGACATTCAGAAGAGATATTACCTTAAGTATCCCAATATTGCTTACAGAGTAGGCAATGGGACAAGCTTTGAGATCCTAAGCATTGAAAATGCCGTTGCGGCAATGGTGGGCTGGTGCAAGGAAGAACCACGGAATGACATTCGGATCATAAAGAATCCTTCGCCGATGTGGACGCCGGATTACATCAAGGCAGAGAAGGCAGAAGGCCGGGCCAAGATTGTTTTGTGGTTCCCGCGATGGATTGTGAATTGCGGGTATGGAGTTCTCAAAACGATTTTGGGAAAAAATGAAAAAACTTATTTGATAAATAAAGCGGTACATCCGCTGAAGAGTGAATAAGGAGCGCATATGGATTTTAAGGGTGTAAGAGTATTAGTTCTCGATGGTTATGGCAGGCAGTGTGCCATTGTTTTGAAGGAACTTCATGATCTTGGGTGCGTAATCACGACTCTGTGCGTGTCTAAACATGACGTGGGCTATACTTCAAAGTACGTTAACGCAAAAATCCTGGAACCACAAACCAGATACGACATGGAGGAACTGAAAAAGGTTCTTGATAGAGAAATTCCTAGCGGGAAGTATGATGTTGTTTTTCCTATGTTGGAGCCAGCTACGCAAGTTTTGTACGATAATAAGGATAACTACAGACAATATGTTAAGTTTGCATGTGCGGACGAGGAAGGATTCATCCACGCAGAAGATAAGCAACTTACGATGGAGCTGTGCATGAAGAATGGCATCCCTTGTCCAATCACCAAATTGGACGAAGAATCAATGGATGAATTCCTTGAAAAGGTATCATTCCCGCTGATTCTTAAGCCCCGCGTTGGTTCTGGTTCGCGTGGAATTCATAAGGCAGAAACCAAAGAAGAATTGGATGAACTGATCAATAGCGGAACGGTTAAGGTGGAAGAGTACGTTATTCAGCAGTTTATGAAGCGAGGAGAAATACATCGCGTTTCTTATACCTTTATCGACAACAACGGAGAAACAAAAACATCCATGTTGGCAAAATCTTCTCGTCCGTATCCATTGGGCATTGGGACGAATTCCTTGTTTGAAAGCTGCAAGATGCCAGAGGTAACGGCGCAGGCAGAAAAATTGCTTAAGTTAATGAATTGGCATGGGTATGCTTCCGTTTGCTTTATCGAGAGCGAAGAAGATCATATTCCGCGCGTGATGGAAATCAATGGACGTATTTCCGCCAGCGTAAAAGTTAGCGTATGTTGCGGTGCTCACATTGTAAGGCAGACGCTTGAAAGAGCGTTTGACCAACCAGTTACTTCTTACATGATCGACTATCCAGAGGGGATTCGGGTTCGTCACGTTCAAGCGAGTGCGATGTGGTTCCTGAAATCGCCAGAGCGATTTAGAGATGGTTTTAAGTTCCATAAAACATATGATTTTGTTTTTTCATGGGCTGATCCGAAACCTTGGTTTTCGTACTCGATAAGTTGTCTTAAGAAATATAATACTGAGATGGAGAAGAGAAAAAGATGAAAATCAGTGCATCTGTTGTCACTTATAACAACGAAAATGAGATTAAGGGAGTTTTGGATTCTCTTATAAATAGCAGTTGCATTGACAACATGGATGTTTACGTGGTAGATAACTGTTCTGTTGATAAGACAAAGGAAATTATTAAGAAGGAATATCCTAAAGTTAAGTTAATAGAATCCAAGAATAATGCTGGATATGGTGGCGGACACAATCAGGCGTTGCGAGTGACTAATGCAGAATATCATTTCGTCATTAATCCAGACATTCTCTTTGAGAAAGATCTTATTCAACATATTGTAGATTACATGGATAAGCATGAGGAAGTAGTTATGTGTATTCCTGCAGTTCACGACATGGATGGAGAACTAAAATGTCCACCCAAAAGAGATCCAAAACTTCGGTATTTATTCGCGCGGTTTTTTCCTAAAATGGGATTCACGAAAAAATGGTTAAAAGAGTATCAAAGAGAAGAGGAAGTTAAGAACGCGAAAGAACCCTTTGAAATTGAAATATGCTCAGGTTCATTTATGGCAATGAGAAAAAAAGCGGCAGAGGCTATAGGTTATTTCGACGAACGATATTTCATGTATTTTGAGGATTTCGATATTTCCCGCTCAATAAGGAAAAAAGGAAAGATTATGTATTTGCCGCAGTTTCAAATTATTCACGAGGGAAAAAGAGCTGCACATCATTCTAAAGCGGCTAAAAAGATGTTAACTGACAGCATGAAAAAGTATTATAAAAAATGGGGATGGAAATTTTAGCAGTTGGAGGTACCTTTTGTGAATTTGATAATTATGCGATTGGGAACAAGTAATTTTGGACATATTGGAACTTATAACGTTCAAGAAGTTGGCTTGGCTAATGCGATGATAAAACTTGGTCATAAGGTCACGGTATTGTATCTGAATAAAGAAACCGATACGGTGATACAGGATGACACATATGACTATGTTTATTATCTTCCGCATAAACACATTGGCATTCATGGTATTTTTGATGTTAAACTTTTGGAAAAGTACAATCCAGAAGGGATTATTCTTTTTTCCGACAGTCAGCTTTGGTCGAAAAATGTTATAGAATGGTCAGCTAAGAGAAATATTCCCTGCATACATTATTTTGGTAATGTTCTGTCAGATAATCCGAGGTGGATAAATCAAGCGTATACTAAGCTTATTCTTGCAAGAAACCGACGATCTTATGAGAAATCCATCAATATTGCCAAAACTAAAAAGGTGCAGCGCGAGATGGAGAGTCTTAATGTAAAATGTGCGGGAGTGATTAATGTTGGATTAGATGACGACATATTACAACCCAACAAAAACTTAGACATATCCATTCGAGACAGTTTGGGATATGAGACAGATGAAACGGTTTTGCTTTTTGTTGGAAGATTAGTTTCGTATAAGAACCCCTTGATGGCATGTGACATTTTGAAGGCCATGTTAGATCAAGGCATAAAGACCAAACTTGTAATAATCGGAAAAGGTTCGCAGGAAGAACAGTTGATTCATTATATTAAACAACTAGATATTGAAAACAAAGTATCTTACGTGGGAAGGGTTCCTTATGCAGAGATGTATAAGTATTTTGTTGCTTGCGATTGTATTATTAATCTTTCCCCTAAAGAGATTTTTGGAATGACGATTTTAGAGGCGATGTATTATGGTCTTCCAGTTGTAGCACATACTGCCCCAGGACCGAATGATATTATAACAGATGGTGTCAACGGTTATTTGTGTGATTCGGATGAGATTGGCGAATGGGTCGAATTAATTAATAAGGCATTATGTTCTAGGGATGAGTTAGGCAGGGCATCAAGAAAAGAAATTGAAGATAATTATATGTGGGATTCTGTTGCTCCGAGATTCTGCTCTTTTTTAAAATGATGGACACGCAGGTTTGTTAGAGGGAAAAAAGTGGGAAACAACGAGGGAAAGTATAAAATCAGAATAGAGAAAAGAGAGGCAGTAATGTTTCTCCTAATGCTATATATAATTTGCTTTGCCGACGGGCTGGTATGTAGAGCATATTTTCAAACCGCGTTTCAATGGAGTTTTATTCTTTTTACAGCGGTTCTGCTTATACGAGAAAGAGTGTTTGGCAGAGAGTATGTAAAGCTTGCTGTCGTAGCGGGAATAATGCTTTTCGGTATGGTTCGCATTGACAATATATCTGGTGCATGGTTTTTTAAAATTTGTTTATTCGCATTTGCTATATATATGAGTGAGAAATTCTCAATGGAGGAGTTCGCACTGTATTATAGAAAAGTAATGAAATTTTTACTTGTCGCTGGTCTTATTTTTTTTGCATTATATCTATTGAATGTGCCGATGTCTTTTTTACCGACGGTTGTTAACAGAAGAGGAAGTAGCTATTATACAATTTTTATTAGTAATGTCCCGGTAAGGCGCACTGCTGGTTTTATGACAAAATTGAGAGGTCCCTTTTGGGAACCGGGTCCATTTGCTTCTTATATATGTTTTTCGCTAGCTTTAGAATTTTTTGCAGCAAAGAAGAAAGATGTTAAATACATTGTATTGCTCTTAGTTTCGCTTGCGTTGACTTTTTCTACCACAGGATATCTAGCACTCGCGTTGGTACTTGGAGCGCTTGTTTTTAGAGAAAACAATAAAACAAATCATACCTGGATGAAGGTTGGAGTATGCGCTTTAATTATTTTGATGGTTTTGTTAATGATATATAGTGAATCGTTGAATAATAAGCTATTTAGTAAAATTTATGAGGAAAATGAGTCGTTTTTAGGCAGGAAAAATTGTTTTACTGCTAATTTAATGATTATTAAAGCTCATCCTATTTTTGGAGTAGGAGTTACTAAGGGAGCAACATTGATAGAAGAATACATGAGATCGTTAGGAAGTAGGAGAGCGGTTTCAAATCTAAATACAGTACTTTCAAATTTTACTATATTTGGTCTCGCGTGTGGATTGTATTTTGCAATTAAGGTGATTAGGTTTTGTTTTGTCATAGGCAATACGAAGATATCAAGATTATTTCTTCTAATAGCCAGTATGATCATTTTATCTTGTTTTGGATTTCAGTATTCCATTTTTTTTACGCTGATTTTCTTTTTAAGAAAAGAAGAGAATATGACCAATTCACAAAAAAATTGAAAAATAAGTTGAGGAAAACTAATGGGAAATTTTGTGTTTAATGAAACGAATATTAAAGGTGTATATATAATAGATGTTAAGGTCTACGGCGACAACAGGGGTTATTTTATGGAAACATACAAAGAGAAAGAGTTTATTGAAGCGGGCCTAAAATATGATTTTATACAAGATAATCAGTCTAGTAGTAAAAAAGGAGTGCTTCGAGGTCTTCACTTTCAAAAGAAATACCCGCAGGCAAAGTTAGTCAGGGTTTTAAGTGGAGAAGTTTTTGACGTGGCTGTAGATCTTCGTAAAGACAGTGAAACATATGGAAAGTGGGTTGGGATCCTTCTTTCGGGTGAGAATCATCGACAGTTTATGATTCCGAGAGGATTTGCACATGGTTTTATAGTTGTATCGGATTATGCTGAATTTGCCTATAAATGTGATGAAATATATCATCCTGAAGATGAAGACGGTATAATGTGGAACGATCCTGACATTGGAATAGAATGGCCTAATGTTGGGAGTGTGATTTTGAGTGAAAAAGATAAAAAACATCCTATGTTCAAGGATAATAAAATACAATTCGAATTATAATGATTTTTAATGGCTGGACATTATTTCTGGCATGATAAATACTTGATTAAATAAGGAGACCCGCTATGCTATATGTTGTAACGGCAGTTCATAATAGAAAAGATATTACAAAAGCTTTTATTGAGAACCTATTAAGACAAACCTACAAAGACTGGCGACTTCTTATTGTTGACGACGGATCAACAGATGGAACATCTGAAATGATTCGTAATCTATTGCCGGATGCGATTATCATATATGGTAATGGTCATTTATGGTGGGGTGGCTCATTGCATAAGGCATATAAGTGGCTAATGAAGAATGCTAAAGACGACGATGCCGTATATATGTGTAATGACGATATTTCCATTCCGGATGAGTATTTTAAACTTGGGTTAAAGAGATTAGAGCAAAATAATTGTCTTGTTTCTGGAACGGGATACGATCCTTATACTAAAAAAATGACATCAGGCATCATTGCATACGATTGCAAAACGGGCAAAGAAGTGATGCGAGACGTTAACAGTATTGGTAATAGTGGAACGACACATTCGTTGTTTTTTACGGTTAAAGTATTTAGAAAAGTGGGCGGATTTCATCCAGTTTTGCTTCCGCACTATGGCTCGGATCCGGAATTTATTATTAGGGCAGCAAATAAAGGCATCCCAATTAAATCTTTTGATGATTTAATCTACGATTTTGATATTTCTAAAGCAGGCGGGATTAAGAAATATAATAATAAAAGCAAGAGGATCACGCTGGAAATGATTTTTAGCAAACGATCTACATATAACCCTTTTTATTGGTTTAGTTTCATGTGCCTAACAACGCCGCTTAGGTATATACCTGGTCGATTGGCAAAACGGATAATTAAAACAATAAAAAAATTGCTTAAAAACGCAAGGAGATGAGAAAATGGAATTAGATATTACAAATCAGATTCCCGCCCGATTTATTGAGGAAGAAACCAGATGTGATTTTTTGATTACAGCCAAAATGAAGGAAGTATGGGCAATCGAAATAGATTTGTTAGAAGAGCTTAAGAAAGTTTGTGAGAAGTATCAACTTACATATTTTGCAGATTCAGGTACTTTAATTGGGGCTGTACGGCATCAAGGTTTTATACCCTGGGATGACGATATTGACATAGTGATGAAACGCCAGGATTATAATAAACTGGTTAAGATTGCACCTACAGAGTTTAAGCAACCATATTTTCTTCAAAATGCTCATTCAGAGATGTTTCCCAGAGGTTACGCTAGATTGCGTAATTCTAATACAACGGCATTTACTAAAAATGATGTTGGAAAGGATTTCAACCATGGCATTTTCATTGATATTTTCCCTTTAGATAATGTCCCCGATGATATTCGTGAAAGAAATAAATGGTTAAAGAAAATTAATCTTACCTACCGGACATTAAAAGTTGGAAGTCTTAAAAATCGTTTCGAATACAAGGGATTAATGCAAAGGATAAAGTATTTAATCTATCGAGTCGTTTTTAAGACGATGGGTTATGATAATCTTATTGATAAATTTGAGGCTTTGTGTGGGAAATATAATTGTTTTGCAACGGAATATGTATCTTATGTTGCATATTCGAGAGGAAAGCCCAAGCATATTTGGAAAAGCAATTGTTTTGATAGTTCGCATGAAGTTCCCTTTGAGTTTACTAGTATAAATATACCGGATGGTTATGATTCAAGATTAACAGTGGAGTATAAGGACTATATGAGAATTGTTCGTGCAAATTCATCACATGGGAGTACTGTGTTTGATCCACACACTCCGTTTGTTATTTTCATGCAGGAGCATACAAATCAAGAAATCTTGCGATTAATTCAAGAAGAGAAATGATGGCAGTTCATTAGTTACGATATAATTACATTTAATGTGGCATTACATGGAGAGGACAATGAATTATACTGTTAAGACGCATGACAGCATAAATGGTCGAGAAACTACCGAATGGTCGAATTTTTGGTATGATCAAGCTAATGATAGTTCCGAACATAGAATACTTTTAATTGGCGATAGTACGGTAAGGATGGTTCGCAGCCAATTTGCTAAAATGATTAATTGTCCTGTGGATATGTTAGGGACATCGTCAGGCCTGCATGACATTCTTTTTGTCGAACAAGTAAACGCCTTTTTTGTTCTGCTAGTTATAAATGGGATGTGATTTATGTTCAAATTGGACATCATTCAAGAATTAATGAATTGGGTCAATCATACGAAGAAAAAGATTATGATGATTTTGAAAAGGATTTCCGTTGCTTTATTGAGTATTTAAAGCAATATACGGATAATATTATTTTATTGGGTTCATTCTACAGCGTTATTCCCAATAAACATATCCAGAGCATTGAGAACAGTTTGCTAAAAAAAGAGTATATGAAATGGCTTCAGATATGCGGATATAAAGAAAAAAAGATGATCAAATTAATAATATAAAAACAGAAAAAATATGCGAATAAGACATGTCGCTGAGATGTTACAAATGCCAAATCAAGATATGGCTTTGTACATGGAAGATCTTGCACAAAAGAAAAATAAGAGATTTTTGCATGTAGATCATATTCATTATGAAAAAAAGCTATTCCTGCAATAGTGAAAGAATATATGAAGTATATTCCGTGGATTAATGAGGGAATAAAAATTTGAACTTGTCTTAAGGGGTATGCACGCTACTTATGTCAGGATGATTTTATATGTAGAGTACCCCCCAAATTGATAATTGTATTCGAGGAGAATATGTCATGCACGATGTGATAGTGATTGGGACTTATTCCATCGCACTTGGAGTTATAAGGTCATTAGGGATGGTCGGATATAAAGTTCGTCTTTTAGCCTTAAATGAAGATACTAAAAAAATAGCAGGAAAAAGCAAATATGTTACAAAAAGTATCTACTTAAAATACAATGAAAATAAAATTATAGATGTTCTGGATCTGCTGAGAGGTGATGATGAAAAGATACTAATCATATCTTTGAATGACAGATACAGCAAATTTATAGATCATAATTATAATATTTTGAAAGAGCATTACTATCTATGTAACATTGATAATGAGGAATGTAACATTGATACGCTCATGGATAAAATGTATCAGAAACGTTTGGCACAGGAATATGGTTTAAACACGGCATTTGGAAAAGAGTATAATACGGAGGAAAATGGTATTAGTGATGCTATAAAAGAAGTGAAGTATCCGTGCTTTATGAAACCGCTAGCAAGTGCAGACATACCAAATAGTAAAACGGCGTTTGCCATATGCAGCAATGAGGCAGAATTAACTAAAGCAATGAAAGTGATAAGAGAAAAAGGAGGCAAGAATGTACTTATAGAAGAATATTTAAATATATCTCAAGAGTTATGTTTATATGGAATCGCTTGGGGGAATGGAGCTTGGGCGCCGGTACTGATTTTGACACTGCGAGGAGGAGTTGCGGAACACAAGGGGGTGACCGCAGAAGGAGTCGCCATATCCTCCAATAAGATAAAAGATATTAAGGAGAAAATAGAAAACCTTGTTAAAGGATTAAAACTTACAGGCATGTTCTGCGTGGATTTATTTGATTGTGACAATAAGATTTATTTTTCTGAGATAAACATACGCGGTGGCGGTTCTGGGTACGCAGCAACTTTAGCGGGCATTAATTTTCCGGCCATACTGGTTGATATGTTTTACAAACAAAAGGTAGAATGTCCTGATGATATTGCGCGAGAGGTAAGGTTTCAAAACGAGAGAATATTATTTGATACTTTCAGAAGAGGATATATAAGTCAAAAGGAATTTGATAACCAATTAAATATGCCTCTCGAAAGATTTATTGAAAGCGCAGATGATCCTAAACCTTGGCAAGAATTTCGAAAAATGGTACGATTGTACAAACTTAAAAAATTTGTACGGTGTTTTGTCCCTAAAAATATGCTTAGTAGACATAAGAGACTTAAGGAAATACAATAAAAAAAGATGTCAAAACGAATGCTTTATAAATTCAGTACATACGAAATTGAGGCAGTGTTATGAAAGATATTATCGTTTGCGAGAAACCCGATGAGATTTCATTTGAAGAAATAAGAGAATTATTACATTCTGCACACAGTATTAATCAGGGGGAAAAAGGGTTTCACGTTGGAATCTTGAATAAGAGTGCGGATGAATTGGAAAAACATATTGGTGAAAATGGAAAATGTTTTGTGGCATTGGAAGGTGATAAACTAATTGGAACGATGTCTTATAGAATTGTAGAAAGAAACTATTGGTGTGCGAAGGGAAGAATGATTGATCGAATGATGGTAGCAGTACATCCTGACTATATGAGAAGGCATATCTCTAGTATGTTGTTTTCGGCGATACTAGAGGATATAAAAGAGCATGGTTTTAATTATGTTGAAACAAGGACGGCGGAAAAGAATAAAGCGATGCGGAAAGTTTGCGAAAATGAAGGGTTCAGATATATCGGATTTAGTGTCCCCAAAACTGATCATTATAATGTTGTGATGCTGAAATGGCTAAATGGTTGTCCATATCCGAAATGGGTAACAAACATTCAATTTGGAGTGAGAAAAATCATTTTAAAATTAAAATATAAGCCGGGGCATGTTAATCGTTTCAGTAAATAGAAATGATATCAATATAATCTCAAATAAAGAGGAATGAACGAGAATGGCTAGTATTCTTATAGGTGGTGATATTTTTCCACGCAGAAACATGGATTTGTTTTCGACACCAAACATAGATCGATTGTTTTCAACTGAAATAATAGAATTATTTAAAAAATCAGATTTTACATTGTGTAATTTAGAGGGGGCGTTAACTGATGCAAATATACCAGCTCCCAAATGTGGCCCAAGTATAAAAGCATCCCCAAACACGGTAAGAGCGTTGGTTGAACTGGGTGTTGATTGTGTAACATTAGCCAATAATCATATTCCCGATTATGGTACGGAGGGATATATTGATACTGTAAAAGTACTAGAACAAAACCAAATAAGGTATTTTGGTGCGGGCATCAATATAGATACTATTCAGACGCATATATGCATTACGATAAATAATAAAAAAATAATAATTTACAATGTTGCTGAAACTGTATTTAATATTCCAGATAAGAATAATGCAGGCGTAAATTTATATGATGAGTATATTGTGTGTAATGATTTACGAGATTTGCGTCGTGGATGTGACTGCTTAATAGTTATATATCATGGTGGGGCGGAGTTTTATGAGTATCCAACACCGTGGTTAAAAAAAAGGTTTCACCGAATGGCAGATTGTGGAGCAGATTATGTAATTGCACAGCACACACATTGTATTGGTACCCAAGAGAATTATAATGGAGCATATCTGTTATACGGACAAGGAAATTTTTATTTTCATCAAAAATCGGATCCGGCAATGACAAAAGATGGCTTATTATTAGAATTATTAGTCGATGACACAATTGTATTAAAAAAACATTTCGTGCACTTAGAGAACGAAAAAATAATTTATATTCGGGAACCTGATTATTCAAGCTTTAATGAGAGAAATCAAAGACTAGCGGAAGGGGACACATTCGAAAAAGAATTTGCTATTTATGCTCAGAAATGGACAGTAAAATGGTTATTGGAATTTCGAGGATTAAAATTGATTGATCGCATTATGAGGATAATATTATCTAGGGAAAAATTTATCAGATACTTGAGAAGCAGTTATAAAGATGTTACTGGAACATGTTCGCGGAGAAGAAGACGTAGAAGTTATGCAAGAGGGACTTTCGGATTTTTTTCCCATGAAACAATAGCCCTAGACATAAAGATCATTTGCGGTTAAATAATGTGGTAAATAATGGAGAATAAAATGGAAAAACAAAATATTGAATATAGAAATTATATAAAACTTAATTCAGTAATTTCGTATTATAAGAAGAAGGTTTCGGATCGTTTAGACGCATATAAATACAGTTATACACCTCGAGATATCAAAGCTCGCGTAAGGAAAATTAATGGAGGATATAAAGGTAGTTCTTCTGAATATAGGACAACAGTCCTTGCTTATTGGAAGAGATTTGGGCAAAAACCTAAGCGCATATGGTATGCCCTTTATTGCGATGAGTTAAATAAATATGATCCGCGTTATATTCCAGATCCTATATGGTTCCATGATATATTGCCTTACTTTAATAGCAAATCATTTGCTACAGCATATGCTGATAAAAGCGTTTACAGTTTTTTGTTCCGAGATGTGAATAAACCAGAAACAATAGTTAAAAATATGGGTGGATACTATTATGATGGAGATAACGATAGTATAATTTCCGAGGAAGAAGCCGTACACCTTTGCGAACAAGAAGAACATTTGATTTTTAAGCCTTCATTGGGTACGAAAGGGGCAGGAATTCTATTTTATGACCGAGACGATGAGAAGAGCATGCGAATACCTGACATTTTTGGAAAAATGAGCAATAATTTTGTGGTCCAACGAATTGTTAAGCAACACCCTGACCTTGCACGCCTCAATCCGAGCACGCTTAACACAATTCGTGTTATTTCTTTTCACTTCAAGGGAGAAGTATATATTTTATCTGCCCAATTAAGAATAGGTGGTTCTGGTTCTAGGGTTGATAATGTTTCGGCGGGGGGAAGTGCTTGCGCAATTTATCCAAATGGTTGGTTGCACGAAAAATCCGTTACGCGGCAATCAACATGGACGGATGAGACGGCTACGGGAATTAAATTGAAAACAATTCATGTTCCTTCATATGAGAAAATTGTTGAAACAATTAAGAAATTACATTGCAAACTTCCTTATTTCAATATTGTCGGATGGGATTTTGCCGTAAGAGAAGATGGCGCTCCGATTATGATTGAGTTTAATACTAGGCCAGGTCAAAATCAAATTGGTGGAAAAGAGCCGACTTTTGGAGAAATGACCGAAGAAGTATTGGAAGATGTTTATATTAAAAAAAGCTTGAGAAATGCATTTAAAAAATAGAATAATTAGATTTACAAAGGAGATAAAAATGAAAAGAACCATGGGATTGGTAATCAGCCATAAAAATAATGAGAAGCGTCGTGCGATTTTACCAATAGATGTAAAAATGCTTAGAAATCCGGATATGATGTTTTTTGAAATGGGATATGGTGAATCCATTGGTCATTCAGATGCAGAGTATATTGAAGCTGGAGCCCATGTTGTTTCCAGAGAAGAAGCTCTCAAATGCGATATTATAACGGATGTTAAACTCGGAGATGCAGATTATCTGGATCAGTTGGAAGATGGTAAGATTCTTTTCGGTTGGGCGCATGCGGCGCAGGGAATTCATTTTACGGATAAGTGTTTGGAGAAGAACTTTACCGTAATCGCTTGGGAAGAGATTTATGACAACGGGCGTTACATTTTTTATCGTAATCGTGAAGTTGCCGGAGAGGCAGCTGTTTTGCAGGCATTTTGTCATTACGGGAAAATGCCCTATGAATGTAGCGTTGCCGTAATTGGCAACGGACAAACTGCCAAAGGAGCGATTCGTATTCTTACAGGACTTGGCGCGGATATAGATGTATACGGTCGTAAATTAGAAAAATTATTTTTGCAGAAAATGTATGACTACGATGTGATAGTTAATTGCGTAATGTGGGATATTTCTCGAAAGGATAGGTTGATTTACAAAGAGGATTTAAAGAAGTTTAAGCCTCACACCATGATTATTGATGTTAGCTGTGATCCTCACCTTGAAATTGAAACCTCTCATGCGACAACTATCTCTGATCCCGTATATATTGTAGATGGAGTACTTCATTATGCAGTTGATAATACACCTGCTATGTTCCCCATGACAGTAACAAAGGTGCTTAGCAAAGGATGTGCTCAGATCATAGATGATGTGATTGAAGGAACACTCACGCCTTCGCTGAAGGAAGCTATGGTTATTGAAAATGGTCATATTCTTAGTAAAAGCGTATGGGATTTTCGCAAAGAAAGAGGATTGATTTGCAAGTGATAAATATTTAGAGACATTTGATGTGAAATGATAAGTATCTGTGCGAGGCATTGAATTTGACAGAAAATTGCTAAATATATTCAAATGCGCGGAAAACAGGAATTGATTTAATCGACACATTCTCGCGCAAGTTTTTTTATAGAATCCTATTTCAAATATACTTACCGTATTAGAATAACGATAGTTTAAGAAAGTGATTGATGTTAAAACTGTTTTGTGGACAAGATTGCCCTTTTAGAGATAATTAATTGGCTCTTTTGCTAGGAATTAAAAACATTTATTATCAAAAGGAGACCCATATGGGCGGAAATAGTAGAACTAAAAATTCTGTAATAAATATGATTACTGGATTTGGAGGACAGCTTTTGTCAGTAATATTACAGTTTGTTGTTAGAACTGTATTTATAAATACATTGGGAAAAGAGTATCTTGGGATAAATGGATTGTTCTCAAATATTTTATCCATGCTGTCATTGGCGGATCTTGGCATTGGTTCAGCTATTGCTTATAGATTGTATAAACCGTTGGTTGAAAGAGATGAGAAAAGAGTAAGGGTTTTATTAAAGTTTTATAAGACGGCATACAAGATTATTGGAGTATTAATATTTTTCCTTGGTATAGGATTGATTCCGTTTTTGCCGATATTAATAAAGGATTATGATTCGCTTCAGAAATTAGGCATCAATGCAGTTTTACTTTTTTTGCTTTTTCTAATGCAAAGTGTTTCTTCTTATCTTTTTCTTGCGTATCGATCTACAGTGGTAACTGCGGATCAAAAAAAATATATTCTGGATCTTGTCAATTATGTTGTAAAAATAGTGACTAGTCTTTTACAAATAATTCTTTTGGTGATTTTTAGAAATTTCCTCGTTTATACATTAGTTGCCGTATTTACAGCAATTGGAGATAGCTTATTAAAAGGTATTATTGCTAAAATAATGTATCCGCAATTCTTTGTATTGGAAAAAGATCGCTTGTCCCGTGAAGAAGTAATAGAAATGTTTCAAGATTGCGGGGCGTTATTTCTTTACAAAGTAAACGATGTTGTTGTAAAAGCTTGTGATACTCTTATTCTAAGTATGTTTATTGGAATGGTGACAGTTGGATTATATTCAAATTACTTGTTGTTATATAGGACATTTGTTGATTTGATCAAGAGATTATTTAGTGCCATGAAGGCAAGTATGGGAAATCTTTTTGCCACAGAAACTATAGAAAAAAAATACGCTTTTTTTCGAATTGTTAATTTGATGACAGCACTTTTGTTTGGGACGGCAGGAGTAGGAATTGCCGTATGTAGTAATGAGGTAATCGAAACATGGATTGGTGTTGATTATGTATTAGAACAACCAGTCCCCATTCTTATAGGCATTGAGATGTTTTTTGCGGGAATTCTTGTTAATCTAGGACAAGTTAGAGGGGTAAGTGGAATATTTCGTCAAGCTTGGTACAGACCCTTATTAAGTATAATAGTAAATATAATAGTCTCAGTCGTTTTTGTACAGCTTTGGGGAATCTCTGGAGTTATATTTGGCACAATAGCAACTTATGTTTTGACTAATTTTTTGATTGAACCCGCATTGATTTATAAGTATGCTTTTAATTATTTTAAGCCACTTTTGGATTATTATAAGGATAATTGTTTGTATTTTTTAATTTGTATCGTTGTGGCGGTAGCAGATTTTGTAATATGTTCTAATATATTTATTGGATATGGTTGGTTTTCCGTTGCAGTACATGTTTTAATTACGGGTTGTTCCATTCCAGCGGTATTTACTTTGTTGTTTTGGAGAAGGGATGAGTTTAAGTACTTAGTAAAATTTGTAAAAGGATTAAGAAAAAGAGTACAAAAGAAGATTTCAAAATAGCACAATATTATTTTATAGGAGTGAGAATATGTTAAAGGCGGTAGTAATTGGAGGCAGTAACGGAATCGGCTATGCAATATCGAAGAATTTGATTAACAAAGGATACTGGGTGGATATTCTTGATCGTAACATACCGGAAGAAAACCTGTTTCCTGAAGGTTCCTTTTCATACGAATACTTTGATCTTCTCAATATGGATGAAGATCTGCTCAGATCATTTGCCGAGGATCCGGAAATAACTGTTTTAATGATTACCGCAGGGTATGGACGCATTGCAGATTTTGAGTATTTTCATACAGCGGAAATTAAAAATATGATGACTGTTAATGCAACGGCAACACTTCAAATTCTTAGAGTATTCTATGATCGCATTAGAAAAAACGAACCTTTTTATTGTGGGGTTATGGGATCTATTGCTGGTTTAATGTCATCACCATCAGCTGCTTTGTATGCGGCATCAAAAGCGGCCATATGTCGTTTTATCGAAAGTGTAAACATAGAATTAGAGGTCGGGGGAACAAGGAATCGTATTCTTAATGTTTCACCGGCGACCTTTAAGGGGTCTCGCTTTTATGGAGGACAAAACCAACTAGACCTTTTAAAAGAGTTGGCGGATGAGATTGTCAAGCATTTGTTTTCGGCCGATAGTCTTTTTATCCCACAATATGAAGAAACTTTTAAAGCAGTTTTGGAGCGTTATCACAATGATCCGCATGAATATGGTCTACATAGCTATCAATATAAAAAAGCATCTGGAAGGTTGGATAATAATCGACGAGTAAGGATTGGTTATTTGTCTGGAACATTTGATTTGTTTCATGTAGGCCATCTGAACCTTCTTCGTCGCGCGAAACAACAATGTGATTATTTAATAGTAGGAGTGCATGACAGCGGAAAGTGGAAAGGCAAAGAAACCTTTATTCCGCTTGAGGAAAGAAAGCAAATTGTTGCCGCTTGCAAATATGTCGACAAAGTTGTGGATTCGTGTCGTGAGGATTCGGATGCATGGGATATTTGGCATTATGATAGGCTTTTTGTTGGGTCTGACTATCAGGGAACAGAACGTTTTAATCGATACGAAGAGTATTTTAAGGACAAAGGTGTAGAAATTATCTATTTTCCATATACTCAGGGTACAAGCAGTAGCCAAATACGAAAAACAATTTTGATGAAAACTGATGATGTCAAGTAGAGAGGGGATAAGTTTATGCCTGAAGTCATAGATGGTTTTTTAGTAACGGAAGGACGCAAGAAGTTATGGGAAAAAGAGCTCGATATGATAGATTTAGTCGAGATGATCTGTAAGGAAAACGATCTTAATTATTTTCTCATTGGCGGGGCGGCAATAGGCGCGGTTCGTCATCAAGGATTTATTCCGTGGGATGATGATATGGACATAGGGATGTTGCGAGAGGATTATGATAAATTCATAAATTTATTTAATAAATATAATCATCCCAATTGTGTGATGGAATATGGAATTGGAAAAGCAAAAAACAATGGTGTTTTTTTGCGGATTCGAGATATTAATTCTACAGCAATTATTAAAAACCAATTTGGAGGAAAGAATAAGGAACACGGAGTATTTATTGAAATATATCCATTTGATAATGCCATTGCTGATGGTCGTAAACGGAAAAAGCAGCTTAATCAATCGAGACGGTTACGAAGAGAATTGATGCACCGAATAGACGGGAGCCCAATTGGAAAAAGGGGATTTATCCCCCATTTCCTGTATTTCTTTTTTTCTACTGCATATTTATGGGAAAAATGGGATAAAGTATGTCGAAAGTATAATGATGAAGAGACAGAAAAGGTAGATACAATTGCCATGCCTGGATATGCGATGAAAGGGATACATTTGTATGCCAAGAAAGATGTGATCAAATCTACTTATGTAAAATATAATGATAGGCAAGTTCGAATTGCTATCGGGAATGATAATTGCCTCAAAACTCATTTTGGAGATTACATGAAGTTGCCGCCTGTTGAAGAAAGGGGAATGAAGCATGGTTCTACCGTTTTTTATGATGCGTATACGCCTTGGAAAGAATACTTGTCTGAAAAACGCGAAATCGTTGAGAGGTTTTTTGACGGAGAATATCAGTTGAGTAATATTTGGTGATTTTCATAGTTACTGTTTTAGAAGTCACATATAAAAAGTCTTCTTTGAAGAGGAAGGGCCAACATATACGATGCTACAGGGAGTAAAAAGTGCATTAAGCGTGAATCTAGTAAAGAGCATTTGGTTTAATGTTTTTTATTTTGGTATAAAGGGATTAAAGCTACCAATTCTAATCGGGTGGAATTGCAAATGTGATTCGATGGGTGATAGAAAAAGTGTTATTATTTCGAACAATGCTTTTAAGATGGGTACGGTATGCATTGGCATTAAAAAAAATCCGTTTAATATGGGAGAAGGGACAACTTATTGGAGCATAAAAAAAGGAGGACAAATTAGATTTTTAGGTAAATGCCGTATTGCAAAGGCAAACAAAATAAATATTTCTAGGCAAGGAGTTTTAACTATCGGAGATGGTTTTACAAGCAATTCAAATGTAATTATAAGTTGTGGCTCAGAAATAACGATTGGGAAAGACGCATTACTAGGATGGAATGTAACTATAATTGATGGGGACGGGCATAGTGTTATGGATGAAGCAGGTAATGTAATAAATCGTCATAGATCAATTTTGATAGGAGATCATGTTTGGATCGCGAGTGATACGACGATTCTAAAAGGTAGCAAAATTGCTGATAATTGTATTGTCGGAGCAAGGTCAGTAGTAAATCATAGTTTTGACATTAAAAATTCGATTATTGCTGGACAACCTGCCAAAATAGTCAAAGAAAACATTACTTGGAACAAATAATAAAATAGTTGGTTAGGCAAAACCTAAGGAGGAGGTTCATATGAATAAGAAGTATCATATTGGTTATACATGCGGAGTTTTTGATGTGTTTCATGTCGGGCACTTGAATTTACTAGAGCGCTGTAAGGAAATGTGTGACATTCTTATCGTGGGTGTATGTGATGATACATATGTTAGAGAAATCAAGCATAAGGAACCAGTCTATCCGCAGGATCAACGTGTAAGAATACTAAAAGCCTTAAAAGTGGTGGATGATGCCGTGACGGTAGATATTGCAACTACAAATGATAAGATGCTTGCATTAGAAAAGTTTCATTTTGATGTACTGTTTTCCGGTGATGATTGGAAAGGATCTGAGCGTTATAAGAGAACTGAAGAGCAATTTGCTAAATTAGGAGCAGCTATTGAGTATTTCCCATATACAAAGGGTATTAGTACGACCCAGCTAAAGGAAAAAATAAAAAACTAATTGTTTTTTTGGTAATTGTTGATAATGAGACTAAGTGTCGTGGAATATTATTAGCTTGTTGCTTTCCGAGGAGTAATATATTTAGTTAACGAATTGAAATATGCTTTCATGTTGACAAAGAATATTTGACTATGGTATATTCAACATAGTGTTTAGTAAATTCTGAACACTATATTTTTGAAGAAGATATAACAATATGGTTATGGGGTATTACAATTGGATAAATTGAAATCGTTTGAATATGTTCTTACAATAGCGGAATCTAATAGCATTTCTGAAGCAGCAGATTCCTTGGGAATTGCGCAATCTGCTTTGTCGCGATATATCCTAAAACTCGAGAAAGAGATGGGGATAGAGCTTTTTGATCGTTCACGATTGCCGATTAGCTTGACGGAAGCTGGCAAATGCTATGTTGAAACGGGAAAGCAGATCCTCACGTTGAACCGGCAGTTGGAAAAGAGACTAGACGACATAAGATCACGCAGAAATACGGAGATTAGAGTTGGCATGGGGCCTTCGCGCGCGCCTGCGTTAATGCCGCTCATTCTTAAAGCATTTGCTTCTTCGCATCCGGACATCAGGGTGTTGACGGATGAATGTAGGACGGATGAACTGGCTGAAAAACTGGCAGACGGGAAACTGGACATGATCATCACCTTTTTAGATCATAGCACGGAAGGGTTCGGCATGGAGGAGCTTTTTGAAGAACAGGTTGAGTTTGCCGTGCCGAAAAACTATGTCTCTAAGGTGGAAAAGAAAGTGGAGAACGGGGCCGTGGACATCAGTAAGCTAAAGATTCCGTTTGTGTCGCTTCACGAGGGACAGCAGCTAAGGAATGCATTGGACATTCTGATGAAAAGAAAGGTGACGCCGCTGTATACAAGCGAGTATCAAGAATCTGCGATGGCGCTGGTGAATCACGGATTTGGAGCAGCGATTGTTCCATCCTATTGGAAATTGATAGATGACAGCCCTGACATAGTTTATTATCCGATCGCAATTCCAAATGATTTGACTTTGGATGAGAAAAACCGGCTTACGGCGGTTATCAACCGTAAGATAGGGATTTTTTATAGAAAAGAGCAATTCCTTTCGGAAGCAGAGAAAGCTTATATTGCAGCTGCGAAGAAAGTTTGCTCGGACTTTCATTAATGAGGAATTTTAAAAGGGAGGAAGCAACTCATGGGTATCGACGTCATTTCATTAATTATTTTTGCCTTCTGTATTGTCCTGTTCATTTGGGATAAACTGCCGATGGCAACGACAGCCATCTTGGGATGTGCTTTGATGGTCATTTTTAAGGTATGTGACTTTAAGACGGCTTTCGGTCAGTTTTCATCCAGCACCGTAATCCTAACAATTGGAGTCATGGTTATCGGCGCTGCAATCAGTGAATCCGGTCTGGCTGCCGCGATCGGAAACTGGATCGTAAAAATCTCCAAGGGATCGGAAGTAAAACTCATTATTGGTACTTATCTTGTTTCCGCGGCGATGTCAGCATTCCTTACGAACTCGGCAGTGCTTGCAATCTTTATTCCGATCATTATGGGACTGGCATTGGCAAACAAGGAGATTAAATCGAAGAATCTTATTATGCCGATCGCATTTGGTTGCGTTATTGGTGGTGCTTCCACGTTGGTTGGATCTACTCAGCAGATGACGGCACAAGGGCTTTTGGAAGACAGCGGAGCCAGGATGTTTAAGACGTTCGATTTTACTCCCGTTGGCGGAATCATTGTTCTGCTGGGACTTTTCTATTGTCTTATTATTGGCCGTAAGCGCGGCGAACGGATTTGGGGAAATCGCCCGGAGGAAGAGTATGAACTGAAACCCAATGAGAGTAATTACAGCAAGACCAAGATGATCATTATGGCATTGATCTTTGTTGCTACGGTAGTATTCTACATTACTGAATGGCTTCCCATTGCAGTAACAAGTACAAGTGCGGCGGTTCTTTGCATTATCTTTGGCTGCATCGATCAGAAGAAAGCGATTGTTTCCGTGAACTGGAACATTGTAGGCCGATTGGCAGGATGCCTTGGTCTTGCAAAAGCCCTTGACGCCTCCGGCGGAACAAAGATCATTGCAGATACGTTTGCCAATGTTGTGGGAACAAATCTTAGTCCGTTTATTCTCTTCGCAATCCTTGTATTGTTGGTATTGGTAGTCAGCGAGTTTATGTCGAACTCTACGGCAATCTTGATCGTACTGCCTATCGTGCTTGCGATTGCGCCTGAGCTTGGATTGAATCCCTATACGTTCGCACTCGGCATCACGCTTGCGTCTGGCGTCTGCGTAAGCTGTCCTTTGGCAAGCAGCACGCTGGGTATTTCCATGTCGTGTGGATATAAGTTTAACGACTACTTTAAGTATGGATTCTTTATGGACGTACTAAGCTATGTGACAATACTTGTACTGGTTCCGTTGTTCTATGGATTGACGATGTAATAAAGAAATGAAAGGGGGAGCAGAGTCCTGCTCCCCGTCTTTTCGTTGTATAAAATATTGTTTGGAGTGTGATATTGTTATGGATGCAAGGTTTCAAGGAAAACATATCTTGATTTTGGAAGGATATGCGAGACAATGCCTCCCATATATGAGAGCCTTCAAAAAGCTAGGATTGGAAGTGACGATTTACTGTCACTCAAAAATGAATTGTGGCTTTGTTTCAAGATTTCCGGATCACAGAGTGTTGGGAACGTGTAAGAATACCAAATACAAGGAAACTGAGAAAAATGTCATAAAGTTGGTTAAAAGTGGGAAGTATGACATTGTGCTCCCGTTAGTTGATTTTTCTGCAGAGATTTTGGCACATCACAAAAAGGAACTCTCAAAGTATGCGATTATACTTACTAATGATGAAGACGTATTTATGCGTTCTCAAGACAAATTGGAAGTGATGAGAGTGTGCATGGAGAATGGTTTGCCGTGTCCAGTAACATTATTTGATCTTAATTCCGTGGAGGACGTTATTGGATCAGGAATTCGCTTTCCTATAGTGATAAAGCCGCGAATAGGATTTGGCGCGAGGGGTTTTAACAAGTTCTATTCAGAGCAGGAGTTTAGGGAGTATGTTACGGCTCGAGGCATAGATCTTAAGGAAATGGTTATCCAGGAGTGTCTGCCTGATAATTGCTTGAACGCTTCAGATAATGTTTTCATTGATCGAAACGGTGTGATGAAAAGTGCATTCACCTATGCAAGCTACAGATATTATCCCTTGAAAGGCGGCACGGGAACTTTGAATGGTACGATAGATCGAAGTGATGTTCACGCAACAAGCAAGAAACTTGCTGAATTAATGGGGATCAAGGGTTGTAACGGAATTGATTACATGATTGACCCGAGAGATGGAAAGGCAAAGGTGATTGAGATTAACCCAAGAGTGCTTGCTTGTTCAAAAATAGGCTTTGTTGCAGGGGTAAACCAGGCACTGCAGGTGCTTGAGGATGCATTTCATCTGCCTGTCACTCCGATGTTCAAATATAAAACTGACATAAGAGTAAGAATGTCGCAGATAGACTTTTTATGGTTATTAAAATCGCCGGATAGATTTAAGAGTAAACCATCGTGGTTTAGCTGCAAGCACACGGTTGATCAAACCTTTTCATGGGATGATCCCCTCCCTTGGTTTGCTTTTTTGTTTGGCGGTTTGCATAGATTTGGAGAATGGAAGGAACAACACCAGTGATAACGGTATGGGAAGGAAATGGTACTAGGCTTTTGAAATATGAGCCGACTTTTATGAAGCCTCTTTTTATGGACTTTGAGCCAATGAGGCTGGTTAGAAGAGTGCGTCTCTTGATGGAACTTTTGCGGCCGGGGAAATATGTTGTTTACTATTTGGAAAAGCAAAGGCAACTAGTTGGATACTGTGTTGTCACTCCTGGAGGCCGACGGCTAAAGTGCTCTACAAAAAACGACATCGTGCTCGGACCATATTATACAAAGGAATCTGAACGAGGTAAAGGATATGGCAAAGAACTGATTGGACTGGTTCTCAGAATGGTAGATTTCGAGTGCGCATATGACTGGATTGAAAAGTCTAACTTGGCTTCAAGGAAAGTCACAGAGCAATGCGGTTTTGACGCGTACGCGGAATTGAATGTTTCGAGGATGCTCAGAAGACTGACGATCGTGGCGAATGGTGAAGACATAGTTTATAGGTATAAGAAAGATGACAGGCTCGGCTAATGCCGAGCCTTGTTTTTTGACAACCAGAGATAAGCTGTCCTTTTGTTTCTCTTGTTTATAGATAAATGACATGATAGAATATGGGAGAAAGGTTTAAATTCATTAGGGGGCAAATAAGATGAATCCAATTAAACATCAATTGAACGATTTCAACGAACATTTCGCCATATTGAAAAAACATGAAGATTATAAAAGAATTCCCACTTTTTGTGATTATGCCGTCAATGCTGTTATCTATGGTTCTTCGGCAGTGGAGTATTTCAAGTATGAATTTTATGATAAAAAGGGTCATGCAAAAAGAAGATTTGTTTGTCATACTCTTAAAAGAAAGTTTTTCAAAGACGTGCAGGACTATAGTAAAAGGCATATATTTGATAACAAGGTAGAGTTTCTCCAAGTCTTTAAGGATTATATTGGCCGAGAATGGCTGGATACTGCAACTTGTTCTTTCGATGAATTTAAAGGATTCTGCGCTAGAAATCAGATGTTTATTGCCAAACCGAAGAATTTGTCTTGGGGTCGAGGGGTGCATAAAGAATTTGTTAAAGATGAAGATTTGAACGCTATGTTTGAAAGACTGAAAGCCGCAGATGCACTGATTGAAGAACCAATTCAACAGCATAATCTGATGGCTAGTGTTAATCCCGGTTCTGTGAATACTTGTCGGGTAGCGACAATTTTCAGGAATGGTAAGGTTCATATTCTCGCTGTTGGAATGCGTTGCGGGAATGGAGACGGAGGCGTTGATAACGTGATTTCCGGCGGGATGGCCGTTCAAGTCCAGAAAGACGAGGGAATCGTAGTCTCTGATGCAGTAGACAGAGAGCATAACAAGCATTATAAACATCCTTCAACTGGCACTGTTTTTCATGGCTTTAAGATCCCAAATTGGGATAAAGTTTTGGCACTTGTTGAAGAAGCGGCAAGAGTTGTTCCTGGTGTCGGCTATACTGGTTGGGACGTGGCTGTACGCGAAAATGATGCAGTTCTCATTGAAGGAAACTTTGAGGGGATGTTTGATATTCTTCAATATCCCGGAAACAAAGGTATCAAAAATGACTTGTTGAGATTATGGAAGGGGAATGATTAATGGAAACCAAGCTTGAAAAGAAACTGTCACCATTAAATGTGTGGTCACTGGCGCTTGGATGTATCATCGGTTGGGGCGCGTTCGTCATGCCGGGAAATACATTCCTGGGTAAGGCAGGGCCTTTGGGAACAGCCATTGCCATGGCGATCGCAGCTGGAATCATGATTATTATAGCATTCAACTATAATTTCATGATTAATAAGTATCCAGTAGCCGGTGGCGAATTCACGTACACACAGAAAGCGTTTGGCCAGAAGCATGCATGCGTCTGTTCTTGGTTCCTTGGATTGTCATATCTGGCAATCGTTCCATTGAATGCAACTGCATTGGCTTTGATTGGACGGAATCTGCTAAATAACGTATTCCAGGTCGGATTCCATTACAGCGTTGCCGGTTATGATATCTATCTGGGGGAGATCATTCTTGCGATTGTAGCACTTTTACTGTTTGCATATCTAAGTATCCGAGGTGTTAAGTTTACGGGTATCTTTCAAACTGGATTAGTTTTTGCCTTGGTTGGAGGCGTACTGATCATCACGGTGGCAGCACTTGTCAACCCTAACGTAAAACTGTCGAACCTAACACCGGGCTTTTATCCAGGTAATTCTTCTATGGCCGGCGTACTTGCGGTCATCGCTGTTGCACCATGGGCTTTCGTCGGATTCGATACAATTCCGCAGGCAGCAGAAGAGTTTCAGTTTTCTGCAAAGAAAACCAAGTTTATCATGGTCTTATCTATCCTGTTTGGTGCAGCTGTTTATGTGATCTTGAATACGGTAACCGCTATGGTTGTGCCAGAAGGATATGAGAATTGGAGCGAGTATATCAATGATCTTCCGAATCTGAATGGATTATTGTCTCTTCCGACGTTTCATGCCGGATATCAATTGCTTGGCACGGCGGGACTGGTTTTCCTTGGCTTGGCAGTCCTTGGCGCAATTCTGTCAGGAATCATAGGATTCTATATGGCGACTAGCCGCCTTCTCTATTCCATGGCGAAAGAGCGTGTATTACCGCAATGGTTTGGTGAATTGCATGAGAAGTATAAAACTCCGGCCCATGCAATTTTGTTCGTCTTGATTATTGCGTTAATTGCTCCGTTTTTTGGCCGAACCGCACTTGGATGGATTGTCGACATGTCCTCCATTGGAGCAGCCATAGGGTATGGTTATACTTCGATGGCCGCCTTCGTATTTGCGCGAAAAGAGAAGAATATGGGTATTATGATTACTGGAGTGATAGGTAGCATAATGGCGTTGATTTTTGTTATATTGCTGCTCGTTCCGATCCCCATCTTCCATTGCTCCTTAGGAAAAGAATCCTATATTTGTCTGGTGGCTTGGATCATTATCGGGATTGTTTTCTATTGCCTGGCTAGAAGAAAAGAGAAGAAATAGGTTTTATAACAAGGAAATGCACGTTGCCCATGATTTCTTATCCTAAAAGGTGCCGTGGCAACACTCAACAGTATGCCATCGGTGTTTTCTTGGTAGCAAGCCTGATTGACATGGTAAGGATTCAACTGCTTGAGAAGCTTCAAGAAGAGTGTCCGAGCAATGTGGGTTTGTCGCTTATGTGGAACTGAATGTTTCAAGGATTTTGAGAAGACTGACCATCGTAAAAGACGGAAAGGATATAGTATACAGATATCGGAAAATGAGTTAAAATAATAGAAGATATTATGGGAGGTTGGTCTTTAATGGGACAGATTAAAGTACAAAAGGATTTGGATGGAATTAAGGGACTGTGTCTGATCGTCCCGGCAGTACATGGTGATGGTCGCGGATATTTTATGGAGACTTATAGTAAAAGAGACATGAAAGAAGCGGGAATTAATGTGGAATTTGTGCAGGACAACCAATCCATGTCAACCAAGGGAGTGCTCCGGGGATTACATTTTCAGAAACAGTACCCTCAGACGAAGTTGGTTCGCGTGATTAAGGGAGAAGTATTTGACGTGGCCGTGGATCTGCGATCAGATTCTCCAACATATGGGCAGTGGCATGGCGAACTTCTGACGGAGGAGAATAAGCATCTGTTCTTGATCCCCAGAGGATTTGCACATGGATTTTTGGTGCTTTCAGATACTGCTGAATTTTGTTACAAATGTGATGATTTTTATCATCCAAATGACGAGGGTGGTATGGCTTGGAATGATCCTGAGATTGGAATTCAATGGCCCAAGTTGTCGGGGGAATATAAAGGTTCAGCTTCAGCGGAAGGGTATTTCGTGGATGGTGTTAAGCTGAATCTATCTGATAAGGATCAGAAGTGGTTGGGGATAAAAGATACCTTTAAATTTTGAGGTTTATCATGTACGACAAAGGGCCGATGACATAAAGTCAATCGACCCTTTGGAGATTATGCATACTCATATAATATATCACAAATTTTAGCTTTGTTCAAGTTTTAAAACGATATTATATGTATGTTTTACCGAAAGGGGTAAAGATGAATAGTATTATACTTGCCAGAGGATCTGGCACAAGATTGTATTCATTAACAAAAGTCACTTCGAGGCAGTTGTTGTCCATCTATGACACAAGCCCATATGGAGAGCACCTGAAGGTCGTGGCAGAAGGAAGGTAATAGCTATTTCGTGTCGAGAAATAGTTTGAAAAAATTTCAAAAACCAGAAAGAGGAAAGATGTAATGAACATTGTTCTGTTATCAGGGGGCTCTGGCAAGCGTTTGTGGCCCCTTTCCAATGACATTAGAAGTAAGCAGTTTATCAAGATTTTTAAGAAACAGGGAAATGAGATTCCCATGGGGATGGATGCATCTGGGGATTATGAATCTATGGTGCAGCGTGTTTATCGCCAAATCAAAACCATTGACAGGGATGCAACCGTAATAATTGCAACATCAAAGTCCCAAGTGTCAGCAATTCACAACCAACTTGGCACGGACGTCGGTATTTCTGTTGAGCCCTGCAGAAGGGATACATTTCCAGCGATTGCGCTTGCAACTGCTTATCTGCATGACGTGATGGGTGTCGGTGAGGATGAAGCAGTAGTAGTGTGTCCAGTTGATCCATATGTGAATGATGATTATTTCGAGGCGATCAAGAAGCTCTGGGAGTTGGCACAGGATGGAACAGCAAACCTCACGCTTATGGGTATTGACCCAACTTATCCCTCGGAGAAGTATGGCTATATCATTCCGACGAGTACGAATCAAGTGGCAAAGGTAGAGACCTTTAAGGAGAAGCCCGATGTCGTGACCGCCCAAAAGTACATTGATAAGGGCGGGCTATGGAACGGCGGCGTGTTTGCGTACAAACTTTCCTATGTTTTGGACAGGGCGCATGAATTAATCGATTTTAGTGATTATCAAGATCTATTTGATAAATATGACACTCTTACGAAAATAAGCTTTGATTATGCGGTCGTAGAGCATGAGAAGGACATTGCGGTGATGCGTTTTGCGGGTCAGTGGAAGGATCTCGGGACATGGAATACGCTGACGGAAGCGATGGAAGAAAATAGCGTTGGTGATGCAAGGTTTAATGACAAGTGTGAAAACGTACACGTGGTAAACGAGCTGGGCGTGCCAATTCTTGTGATGGGATGTAAGGATTTGGTAGTGTCTGCTTCGCCAGAGGGTATTCTTGTATCCGACAAGGAGCAGAGCAGTTACATCAAGCCCTTTGTGGATGCGATCGACCAGCAGATCATGTTTGCTGAAAAAAGCTGGGGATCCTATCGTGTGCTTGACGTTACGGCAGACAGCATGACGGTTAAAGTGACTTTGAATGCAGGTCATAAGATGAATTATCACAGTCATGAGAAGCGCGACGAGATCTGGAATGTAATTCACGGAACTGGAAGAACCATAGTGGATGGCATGGAACAGACGGTAAAGGTCGGCGATGTCATCACCATGGCGGCAGGATGTAAGCATACCGTGATAGCAGATACGGAGCTTCAATTGATTGAGGTTCAGCTAGGCACGGATATCAGCGTTTCTGACAAAAAGAAATATGAAATGGAGTAGGAAAGGTGACTGGAAAGAAACCGATGTTATTGAAGCCTGCCGCGAAGGACTATCTTTGGGGCGGAACAAGATTAAATGACGATTTCAATTTAGACATACCCATTTATCCCCTTGCGGAGGCATGGGTATGTTCTACACATACAGACGGACCATCAACGGTTACGGAAAGTGAAAAGACCTTGACGGAAGTGTTAAGGGATGATCCTTCGTTGCTTGGAAGTCATGTGTTGCAGGTGACGGGAGGGAAGGCAGAGTTGCCGATTCTGATTAAGCTAATTGATGCCAAATCTGATCTTTCTGTACAGGTTCATCCGGATGATGAGTATGCCATGCGGGTAGAAGGCCAGTGGGGTAAGACGGAGATGTGGTACGTTTTGTCCGCAAAGCCCGGAGCGCAGTTGGTATACGGATTTAACCGCGACATGGAAAAGGAGCAGGTCAGGAAAGCGTTAGATGAAAAGAGGTTGAATGAGTGTTTGAATCATGTACCGGTTCGGAAAAATGATTTGTTTTTCATTGAAGCGGGAACGGTGCACGCAATCGGAGCGGGGTGCCTGATCGCCGAGATCCAGCAATCATCCAATGTGACATACCGATTGTATGATTATGACCGGCTCGGAAAAGACGGAAAGTTGAGGCCGCTCCACATTGACAAGGCACTGGACATATCCAACCTGAAATCCTCCACCTCGCCCCGGCAACCTATGAGAGTGCTAAAGTATGTCAACGGTTGCGCGTCGGAATTGTTATCCAGATGTAAGTATTTCCAAGTGGAGAGGATGATTTTGAATACGGAAGGCCGCAGATTGGTGGATTTTAAAACGGGGAGTAATTCGTTTCACGCGCTTCTCTGCGTTGACGGGTGTGGCGTACTGTTTGGAGATGGGTATATGCAGAACTTCTTTAAGGGGGATTGTGTTTTCGTGCCCGCGGATAGCATGGAGTTGAAGCTACACGGGACGGCGCAGATACTGGACGTAAGCTGCTAGAGGGTAGGGGTATGTGCGGACATAACTGGCAAAGGCCAACCAGTGAAGACCATGGCGAAGAAGTATGCAGCTTTTGAGATGTTGAAAAAGGTGTTGGGAATGGTGTAGGACTTGCCAAGGAGATGAAAGGGGATTAAGGGAGAGTAAGATTTGGAAAATACTCTCCTTTTTGATTGCATCAAATACACAGCCGTGGTATGCTAGTAATATCAGTAGAAGCGTGGAAAAAAATAAGCAAATATTGACAAAGTATTATGGAGGTGTTGGGATGAGGCGTACTATGAAAAAAACATTATCTTTTTTACTTTCCATATTGATTGTCGTAAGTACAATCAATATTCCTATGGTATCTCATGCAAATGGGAACCCAGAAGCGGTTTCACTGGTTTTAGGCAGTTTGTATGTTGCCACTGGAGAGAATGCGAGTTCAACCAAAACAGCACGTTCTATCAGGTATGACTTGAGCGAAAAGTCGATATCGGTTAATCCTGGAGACGGTGTTAAGTATTCCGTATTTTGTTACGGTGAGGATGAGTCGTATCTCGGATGGACTAACTGGCTTACGGCTGGAGGTTATCAGGTATTGGATGATACCAGATATATCACCATCCTTATGACTTATGTTGCAAGCAAAAAGTTAAGTAGTGCCGATCTAGCTAGTTTTGGAAGCATGATATGCGTGACGGAAGCAGAAAAGACTGTGGAGGTTACCGCAATAACTTTGAGCGCCTCGGAGTTAAATCTTTTTGTGGGAGGCACTGCGGAAATAAGCGCGGAAGTATCTCCCTCTGACGCAACAAATCAGGAGATTACATGGACGAGTTCGGATGAGAGCGTAGCAACGGTAACAAACGGAGTTGTAAATGCATTGGTAGCTGGAACTGCTACAATTACGGCTGCATCGAACAATGGTATTAGTGCAACTTGTGAAGTAAATGTGAGCGAAGTGCCTGTTGTGGAAGAGTTGACGATAGGCAGTTTGTATATTTCCACTGGAGAGAATACAAGCTCATCAAAGCAGGCACGCTCCGGCAGGTACGACCTGAGTGAAAAGTCAGTAGAGGTCATCCCTGGAGATGGCGTGAAGTATGCCGCGTTCTGTTATGCAGAGGATGAGTCGTACCTTGGATGGACAAACTGGATTACGACGGGAAGCTATCAGGTTTTAGAAGGCACAAGACATGTTATTATTCTTATGGCTTATACGGATGGCAGAAAGCTTAAAAATTCTGATTTAGCAAGTTTTGGAAGCATGATTTGCGTAACAGAAGCGGAAAAGACTGTGGAGATTGCTTCAGTAACTTTGAGCGCCTCGGAGTTAAATCTTTTTGTGGGAGATTTTGCGGAGCTGAGTGCGGAAGTATCGCCGTCAGACGCAACAAATCCGGAACTCAACTGGACGAGTTCGGATGAAAGCGTTGCAACGATTACGAATGGAGTTGTTAACGCCGTAGCAGCTGGAACGGCCACGATAACGGCAACGGCTAACAACGGAATTAGTGCGACGTGTGAAGTAAATGTTAGCGTGCGGCAAAGTGCGGCAAAGTTAACGATAGGCAGTTTGTATATTTCCACTGGTGAGATTGCAAGTTCATCAAAGCAAGCTCGTTCGGAAATGTATGACCTTAGGGAGAACGCCGTTGAGATCATTCCCTATGACGGAGTGAAGTATGCAGTGTTCTGTTACGGATCGGATCAGTCGTATCTTGGATGGACGAACTGGTTTACGACGGGGGACTATCATGTATTAAGCGGCACGAGATACATAATTGTTCTTTTGGCTTATACGGACGGCAGGAAGATTTCGAAAGCAGAACTAGCTGAACTTGGAAACCATGTTCTTATTTCTGAATCTCAAAATGTCCCCACCTACACCGTCACCTACAATGCCGGTCAGGGTACCTTTGCTTCCAACAACTCTCATACCGTTTCCGTATCTGCGGATGCAGGATATTTTTATCTGGATACCCTGGAAGAGGAGCCGGTTTGGGAGAATCATGAGTTTAAGGGTTGGCTGTACGAAGGAAGGTACGTGGAGGGCGTGGCCCTGAATGCGGACGTTACGCTGACGGCGCAGTGGCTTGAGACTTATCCTTTGACCTATGACGCGAACGGCGGCGGATGGGATCAGAATCCGACGGGAGGATATGGCGCGACGACGCTGACGAGAAAGATTGGGCCTGGGACGCATTACTTGAGTTACATAATGAATGAGCGTATCGAAGATCCCGTAAGGCCTGGTTATAGGTTCGTTGGTTGGAAATATGGTGACAAGATTGTTCGTAAGGTAAAGGTGACCGGTCCCACGACGGTTGTGGCTGTGTGGGAAGGTGCGATTGCAGTAACGTATGACGCGAACGGCGGTTTCTGGCAGTTTGACAATGATCCGGAATTTACGACCGTTACGCAGCAGGAGCCTGCAGGTCTTTACTACATTGGCTGGCATGAGCCTCAGAGAGCTGGCTATGAGTTTGACTGTTGGGTTGTAGATGACGAACCCGCATGGCAGATCAATCTGACGGAGCCCATTACCGTAAAGGCACGGTGGAGAAAACAAGTTAACGTAACGTATCATCCCAATGGCGGAACGTGGGATGACGGCAGTACGCCCAGAGTTTCCAGCGATGCGTATACTGGTAATTACTGGGTTGCTCAGGAATGGCCTCACAGGGATGGTTATTGTTTCCTTGGATGGAGTATCAATGCAGCGGCTACGACGGCGCAGACGGATTATGATTTTGATCTGAAGATGGACACGATCTTCTATGCGATCTGGGGAGCAAATCCGGTCGTTACTTATGACGGAAACGGCGGATGGTTTGATGGCGGTGCTTTGACGAAAACCGTAGAGCGGAGTTTTGGCAGATATCGCATGGAAGGTTATGGCGTAAGGCGTGATGGCTGGGAGTTCCTTGGCTGGGCTTTGAGCGCTGACGGCGACGTGGCATATACTCGTGACGAGGAAATTAATCTCACGCAGAGCATGACGCTGTATGCCGTTTGGAAGCAGTATCCCATGGTCATCTATGACGCAAACGGCGGTGGCTGGGGTTGGTATATTGATAACGATGGAAATATTGCTTATCATCAGACCTGGCAGATGCACTGGGATGAGGCAGGACATTATTATTACGTTGGCATGGAATATCCGGAAATGCCCGGATATGAGTTCGACGGTTGGTATTTCCCGACGGGCGGACGCGCGGATGACGTGGAGATCCTGCTGGAGGATGAGCAGACTTATGTTGTCGAGGCGCATTGGGTAAAGAAGTGTACGGTAACTTACAAGACCACGCCCGGTGGCTGGGGCTGGTTTAACGGCGAAAGATATGAGTATGACACCTTCACGCGTGAAGCAACGGAGGGTGAGTATCAGATCGAGGGATGGACGCCGAACCGTGAAGGTCCTTATAAGTTTGTTGGTTACACGACCGTAGAGAATGGCACGCAGGCACAGTATACGGCAGATCAGAAGATTAACCTAAGTGGCGCTCTTACGCTATATGCCGTATGGAAGCAGTTGCCTACGATTGTTTATGATGCAAACGGCGGCGGTTGGGGCAGTATTGTAACGGAAGACGGCCGTGCTTACGCAGATGTCGTGAGATATGACTGGCGCGAGCCTGGTCACGTGTATTACGTGGGATTTGAGCAGCCATGGCGTGATGGCGCTGAGTTTGAGTGTTGGGTTGACGCACAGGGCAATCGCGCTGACGAAACCAGGCTGGACCTTGAAGACGGTGACGTATATACCTTCTACGCAAAGTGGAGAGAGCCTGTAACCGTAACTTACAAGACTTATATTGGCGGCTATGGTTGGTATGACTGGAATACGGAAGAGTATGAGTGCACCACGTTTGACCGTGAGGAGTGGACCGGCGATTATAATCTTGACGGCCGGTGGCCGGATTCTTGCAACGAACCTTATAAGTTCCTGGGCTATGCGATGGGTCATGATCACTATCAGCTTGGGCAGGTGGATTATCAGCCTAATGATCACTTAATCCTGACGGAAGACGTTACGTTCTATGCGGTTTGGATGAGAATGCCGACCGTCACCTACAGAGGAAATGGCGGTGGCTGGGGTGATCTCATTGAAACTGAGAACGGCGGCACCACTTATAAGAAGACGGTAAAAATGGATTGGCGCGAGCCGGGTTACGTTTACTACGTGGGATTTGAACAGCCTTGGCGTGAAGGCTATGTGTTTGACGGCTGGGTAGACGCACAGGGCAATCGTGCGGATGACAGAAGAATTGACTTTACCGGCACCACTGCAGAAACCTTCTATGCAAGCTGGAAAAAGGAAATAACCATTACGTATGAAAATGGCGGCTTTGGTGGCTGGGGAATGTATGACCGATATAGCGATACATACGAGAGATTAAGCATTTCGAACAACGTGTGGACAAACGAAGAGTACCGCGTTGACGGTTGGGAGCCGTACTGCAGCGGTTATCCGTGCAGATTTATGGGTTATGCACTGGGTGAAGAACACGCGAACTACGGCATAGTGGATTACCGGCCTGGTGATCTGATTCCTCTGGATGCTAACTCTGAAGACATGACCTTGTATGCAATTTGGCATGAGATTGCGCACGTCAAGTATGATGCGAACGGCGGTGGCTGGGGTTCCATTACGGAAGAGACGGAAGATGGTACGATATGGCGCTATGATCAAACCGTTCGGTACGAGTGGCGTAATCTTGATGAGTATTATACTTATATCCGCCAGGAGAATCCTTGGCGCGAAGGCTATGAGTTTGGCGGTTGGGTAGATGCAAACGGCGCATCCGTGGATAACCAAGAGGTTCATTTCTATGAGTATAGCGTGAGCCGCACCGTATATGCGAAGTGGCGTCCTAAGGTAACCGTGACGTATGATGCCAACGGCGGAAGCTTCTTCGGTTATGACGTAAATACCCCGGGCGAGACGGATTACGTGCATTATCGTGACGGGTACGAGGGAGAGTATTACTTCGACGGCTGGACTCCTTTCAGAGATGACTATGATTTTATTGGTTGGTCCACCACGCAGGATGGTGAGCCGCTTTCCAATCCCGTGACGCTGCAAGGCAGCACCACGTTCTACGCAGTATGGCAGGCAAAGCCGGTTGTGACTTATGACGCAAACGGCGGCGGCTGGGGAATGGAATATGGCGAGAACGGCGTAACGTATGATGAGGTTACCAGGAACTTCTTTGAGAACCTCGGTGATTATCGCGTTGGTCAGGCGTGGCCTGACAGAGACGGCTATCGTTTCCTTGGATGGGCTGAGACGGCTACCGCACAGACGGCAGAGACGGATTGGGATACGACCTTGACTGGTTCGAAGACGTTCTATGCAATCTGGGAGAAGTTGCTGGTAGTGACTTATAATCCCGGACCGGGAGCGAAGTTCCGTGATGATTCTACCATCAAGACGGCAAGTGTTGACAAGGGCAGCTGGTATCCCCTTGGATGGGATGATGAACTTGAACCGCTCAAGGAAGGCTACCGTTTCGACGGCTGGCTCTATAACGGAAATGCTTACGACAGGATCCGCGTAGATGAGGACGTAACCCTTGAGGCAGATTGGGTAAAGACTTATGAGTTAAAATTCAACGCAAACGGCGGATATTATGCTGACGATAATTCGACGATCTGCACTTGGGAAGTTGATGATGGCGAAGGCTATGATTTCTGGGTCTATGAGGCACCGATCCCGGAGCGCGAAGGATGTATCTTCGGCGGCTGGAGATTGAATGGCGTCAACGTAAACTTCGTGGAAATCGACGGCAGCGACGTGACGATCTATGCAAATTGGCTGGATGAAAACGGTCAGCCCATAGGATATAATATCGCGGATAGCGTGCTGACGCTAATCAATCAGGAGAGGACGGCAATTGGTCTTTCACCCCTTAGCGCGTCTGCTGAGTTGAACCAGTTAGCGATTGTCAGGGCTAATGAGATCGTAAGCACTTTCGACCACGTGAGACCGGACGGAAGCGATTTTAACACCATCTTGAATCAACATAACGTTACTTATCTGGTGGCAGGCGAAAACATCGCCGCTGGCCAGACGACTCCGGAAGCCGTAATGACTTCATGGATGAATTCGCCCGGCCACCGCGCGAACATCCTTAGCGAACACTTTGGCAAAGTCGGCATCGCCTGCGTCCATATTGACAATAGCGAGTATGGATACTACTGGGTGCAGATCTTTACGGATTGAGTGAGGGCTTGAAGGTTTGAGCTGAGGCTTTGTCTGGCCGCAGGTTGTGGTCGTGACGGGCCGAGGTTTTGGCCACGGTTTTGGGCCACGGGGACGTGTCTACTGTCACGTTTTAAGGCAAAAGACCGAAAGAAAAGTGTATAAGAAATGATGAAAGATCCACCCGGAGGCGAGAGCTGAAGGGTGGGTTTTTTGATGGAGGGGAAAGGGAAGAGATGGCGGGAGAAGAAGGCAAGGAAATTAGCTCTGATATTGAATCTGAGGTTCGGTAAAGTGAACGAAAATGTTCATTTAGTTGAACGGAAGTATGCCCCTAAGCCCATATTTACTGGGATGAAATGTTCGACAAAATGAACAGTTGTGTTACAAAAGTGAACTTGTGGGAGGAATTTTTGTTATGTTATGATTAATATAAACATGTGGGAAGAAGGATATGGCAGATTTACGAAAACCGACGGAATCGATTATGTGTGCAAAGGGGTGACATCATGAATCGATAGACCAAATCATATTGGTATAATTTTCTGCGCATACGAAATGCCAGACGATTTGGTACATCGATTGAAATTGTCGACATGTCATGTTAAGATTAAGATGACTAGTAGCAAATTGGGATGATTAGATGAGGTATTTCGTTGAGGATTATAGGCACTGGCTGCAATAATGTGTTTGTTATGAAGACAAGGAGGGGACAGATGAGAAAATAGGGACTATATGCAAAGAGGGGAAAGGAAAAAGTATATCCAATAAGAAAAAGCGAGTTAACAAGAAAAAAATAAAGATTATATGAGGGGCGGATAATGAATAGCATTATAGGACCGATTATTGAAGGCGGGTGTACGATTGTTGGTGCCGCAATAGGAGCTATAGCCGGTGCACGGGTTACCAAAGGAAGAATGGACAAAAAACAAAAAGAAGAAAAAGATAAAATGCAATCTTCGGTTGTACACGCCTTGAAACTAAATGAAAGTTTTTTTTCTGAAACATGTGCAGCTGATAAAGTATGCCTATATACAGTTAATTCATATAAGTGGGCCAACATTTTTCAGAATGAGTTGAGTAGGGAACAAAGTGCTTTTATCAAGGAAGTAGTAGTTTTTGTGCGAAAAAAAGATAAAGAAACTCAGGAATACTTAAAGAGTCTTAAAGATATTATTGGCATTTGGGAAAAACTGAGGGATGAAGGAAGAATAAGAAAACTTAGTATATATGGTTATAAAAATGAACCTGATCATTACTACATAAAAATCGGTGATTCGATTGTTATGACTGGTCACGTTTACAAAGATGCCAGCAATGTCACGGGTACATCGGTGGATTTGCAACCAATTGTTATTTCAAAAGACATGAACGACGGTAAAGAAATGATTGGGCGATACGGAAAGCATTTTGATGGCATGCTAGAAATGAACAAGCAGAATGTGATTGTTAACAAGTAAAAAGGCCAGATCCATGAGTACAGATCGTCAAAACACTCTACATTTCTGCAGGGGCATTTCTTCTGAACCTGATCTGACCAGGGCAGAGGGTCGTCAAGAAACTCGAGATCCTTATCGTCTGGGTGTTTGGGCAGTTCGGTAAGAAGGAGTTCCAAATATTAGTAAGTGTTTAGTTCATTGGTCTTAGTCGTTTCAACGATGCTGTAAAGCACACCAAGGCGCCGGATGGTCTGGCGCAGGCTTTTATTCTTGGAGAAGAATTTCTGGACGGTGAAGCAGGTGCAATGATTTTGGGTGATAATATTTTCTACGGAAATGGATTTCGCTCCATGCTGAAGGAAGCCGTAAGGGATGCCGAGGAGAATGGCAGGGCAACCGTTTTCGGATATTACGTGTCTGATCCGGAGAGGTTTGGCGTTGTGGAATTTGATGAGAAGGGAAAGGCTTTATCGATCGAGGAGAAGCCGAAGGAGCCGAAATCAAATTATGCCGTAACTGGTCTGTACTTCTATCCTGCAGGCGTGAGCGCAAGGGCAAATCAGGTGAAGCCCAGTGCCAGAGGTGAATTGGAAATCACGACGCTGAACGAGATGTATCTGAATGACGGTTTGCTGGACGTGCAGCTACTCGGACGCGGATTCGCATGGCTGGATACGGGGACGATGGCGTCGCTTTTGCAGGCAGCCAATTTCGTAGAGACCATCCAGAGCAGACAGGGAATCGTTATCAGCGCTCCGGAAGAGATCGCGTACATTAATGGATTTATTGGTAAGGAAAAATTGGCGGAGTCGGCTAAGGTGTATGGCAAGAGCCCGTATGGAGAGCATCTGAAGGCCGTGGCGGAAGGAAGGGTGAGGTACTAGTTTAATAGCTATTTTCATAAGTTATTTTTCAAAAAACAGTCGGTGTTTTCACCGACTGTTTTTTGAAAACTTTATTGGTCATAATAGTATAAAATGGTGAATATTGTTGAAATATGCATATTATGATATAATACAATATAATTATTATAGTTGTATTTTCAAATCAAAGTGAACCAATTTAAGGAAGTCGAGGAGCTATAGAATATTATTCACAGTAATTGGATTGTGATAATGGAAGAGTGATAATAGAAATGTCTAATAAACAATACAAACAATTTACGATAAATACTATGGAGGATGGCTGCGTAGTATTAAAAAGCTTAATTGTCCCAGTCATGGTTGATTTGGAAAAACTTAAAAGATATGCTATTGAAGCTGAGGAATTACTGTTGAAATATAGGATTGACGGCGTGATTCCTGCCGAGATATATGATTCGGTTCACGATAAGATTTTATATCAACAGCGTGAACTGCTGAGGTTTATTGCAGATCATCAATCTTCTTCGTTCTCATATATTGATGTCAGAGAGCTCTTGGTGAAAAAGAGATATATAAAAAGAGAATTGAAAGAAGATAATAATAGAATCTTAAATGAGTTACATGAGATTCGTAATTGGTCTTTTCACAATCCACAGTCAATGTTGACAGCGCAGTTAGAATTTACAAAAAAATCGGTCCCTGAGGAATTCTTTATCAATCCGAGAATCAAAGCTTTACTTAATCCAGTGGTCGTTTATAAGGTTAAGTCATACAATTTGAAGATGTTGGAAGGATTTATAATTCATAATAAAAAAAGAATCAATCAGTTTGAGCAGGTTCTCCAGGAGATGAAGGATGATTATCAGGAGATATATGAGTCTCTTTCGGATAAACCATATATGATGCCGAGTACTGAAATCACCAGAAAGGTCAAATATGTGGAGCATGAAGTTACTAATTTGGATCCTAAGAAAGCGGGGAGTAGTATTGCTTCATTGTCCATGGGTATTCAAAAGGGTAAATATGATGGTACGGACGAGTCCTTCAAAATATGGACAACATAATTCTTTGTAGTGGTCGCTTATAACTTTATGGCTTACGCAGGAGGACAATTTATGTATACACCTTTTTTGGATAATGATGGCTCACCCTTAAGCATTGAGCAAGTTCAATATGAGCACCTTGGGCAGTTGGAAGAATGTGAAGAAGGTCATCATATTGAGTATAAGCTACTTTTAGAAAATGGTGGAAAAAATCATATTGCGAAAGTAATTGCATCCTTTTCCAATTGCGAAGGAGGATGGCTTTTTATTGGGATAGAAGATGGATCTAAAAAGATTGCGCCGATTAGTAAAAGTGATTATAGTCAAAAGATAGGTCAAATAGCAAAAAGAGTTTCGCCAATGCCGGAATTTGAGACTCGTTTTATTAGTACGCCAGAGAATGTGGAAGTAGGTGTATTAATTATATATGTTTACGAAGGACGAAATGCTCCCTATATTTGTGATGGTTCAATTTATGTCAGATGTGGCAGCAATAAAGAACCTATTAAGGCCGCAGACAGGGGCAATGTGGAATATCTGGTTGAAAGATCTAATTTCTATAAAAAGAAGTTGGATGATTTTTTCAAAAGAGACTATTACTTTGATTTTGGTCCCCCTCAGTTGTTAGAGAAAAAATATTCTTTCATTTGTCTATATTTGAAAAACATTTCGCATAAAGAAAACAGGAGACTTGAAACGTACTCTAGTCGCAGGGAACTTATCGATTTTTTAAAAAATGATATTAGATTATTTAAGTATGCACAATTTACTGATAATTCAATCCTTTTTATGTGTGAATATGTTTATCCGAAAAAGGGTGGAACAATTATTATGGAGCTGTACTATGACTACTCTTGTAAAATATATGTCCCCGTTGGTATTAATGATCCTAATGAAATAGAAACGGCCAAAAGTTTTTATAAGCGTTATGGAATTCCAGAGAGTAGCATAAATGAATTTCGTATATATAATGGATCAATGATTCTTAATTCTGTTAAAGTTGGATTAATAGGATTTAAGCGGTTTGCAGAAAAGTATCAGCTTAACGAAGCTGATTATGTTCTTTGTTCAGAAATGGAAAATATTGGAAATACAATTTTATATTTTATGGGAGAAAAGTATCAAGAATATCTACGTGACAGCGGTGGTATGCCATATGCTGTGAAAAACTGCTATAAAAGTAAATATCATTTCTTGAACAAGTACCCGGATTTACATTTTTCGGATCTTGCGAGCGTTGTGGTTCGAGATGTTGTTGGCCCTGCTTTTGGATTTGATAGCGATGCCATATGCGAAATGCTTGATGAGGATATTAAGAGAGTAATTTCAAAAAGGGGAATGACTTAAATAGATTATGAATTAGTTGGATGAGGGTACCTGAAGGGATTATATGAAAGGCTTTGTGATAAAATTGAAAGGAGACGGGTGTTGTTATCAACACCATATATACAAAATATGAGAAAAGTAAAAATTGCATTCGCGCAAATCTATTATAAGCCGGCAGTTATTTTAGATTCACATAATTTATTGGTTGAACCGCTCTATTCTTCCTTTAGGGAAAAACATACATCAATAAGTTTAATGGAGTTTAGAGGAGCGCCAAGAATTTCTAGTGAACTTCTCGAGGATTATTTGAGTTGGCTTCGAGCGAAAATAAAAGCCATCATTGAGAAATCTATAAAATTAAATGTTGATTTGTTAGTATTTCCAGAATACTCTATCCCGGCTGAATTATTGAATGATGTTTGCAATATGACGAAGAATACCAATATCTGTATTGTGGCAGGTACGCACATGGTTACTGAAAATGTAACAAAATTACCAGAAGGCTATCCAGAAATCAAGAATTATAAAAGATGTGCGATGGTTCCCATTATTCAAGACGGTAAAATAAGACATTATAGTTTTAAAAAATTTTTGGCCTCAGCAGAACGCAATGATATAAAGATCCCGAAGGAACCTGTTAGCGATGTTTTTGATATGGGGGATTACACGCTGACAATAAAAGTATGCATAGAAGCACTAGTGGATACGGAAACTGTTGCCGACTGCGATAAAAATATTCTAGTGATTCCATCATTATCACATAACATAGAGCCTTTCAGAGCGCTACAGATCTTGGCAAAGTATAAAGAAATACCTGTAATTTATGTTAATATAGCGAATTATGGTGGATCAGTTATATCGGGACCATACGCTACTGAAGGAAAACATTGGTTTGTGGAAGGTGTTAATTCTTCGCCTATTCCCAAAGGTTGCGAGGCATTAGTAACTGCAACTTTAGATGTTGATGCTATGAGATATTCTGTTGGAACGGCTTTATTACCACGGGCTATTGAATTGAATGAGGTTTTGCCATTGCTGTATAGGGAAAAAGAAGCAGACAATGAATTGATGGAACAAATTAAACATTGTATTAAAAACCAATCGGTATGTGAGTTAAGTAGTCATGTTCATGCAAAAGAGTCTATTATTGGAACGGTAATTAAGAGACTCCAGCATGATGAACAACAAGGTATCCTAGATGAGGATTCTTTATCAACATGCCTTGATTATGTGAAGATTAACACTTGTGACTATCAGCAAATGATAAATAATCAAGTCTGTAAGGCGGAAGAAATGCTAATAAAAAGAGCGGAATTAGGTCTTTCTGATGAGCATTATTCGATGTCGCTTGAGTGTCTTATTTCGTATGTGAATAGCACTAAGAAAGCCATGGGGACAAATGAACCAGACTTTTCTAATGACAAAGGATTATTTAGAGGGCGGGATCCGGAAAAAAATACACTGTCCCAATTTTTTGATAGCAATAGTGAAAAATTACTTTTTATAAATGGTTTAAGAGGAATTGGCAAAACAAAATTGATCAGCTCGATAGAAAATGAGATTCTTCCGCCAGACTCAATGTGGAACATAAGAATAATTCGATTTTCATTAGGAATTGGATATGAATATATTTTGGAGAGAATCTCATACGATTTGGGATTGAGTTACATTGAAACGAATGAGAAGTCGCCTTCAGAAATCGCAAGTCAATATGCAAAACAAATAAGTAATATTGCTCCACTTGTTATGGTCATTGATGATTTTCATCATTGTTTGAATAATAATGGTTTTTTTTCAGACTCAAGAGTAAAAGAATTTTTCGTTACACTATTGAAATGCTTGGATCAGTATGAGAATATAAAAACCATTTTTTCCAGTAATAGACGGGTGAGAGATCTTGCTCAGGTATCTTCGAATACCATCGAAGTATCCAAATTGGATAATGATACAATTCGTTCTATTATTTCTTATTGCTATAAGAAGATTACAAAACGGACAACTGCACCTAAAATAGCTGAGGAAATAATACAAGCTGCATATGGAAATCCCCTTGCAGCTATTCTTATAGCGCAGTTAATAGTACAAAAAGATGGAACAGAAATTCAACTAAATGGTCAGGAATTCAAACGATATCAAGAGGGCCTCATAAAAAATATTATTGAAGAAATAGAGTTTACATCAGATGAAAAAGAATTCCTCGAGATTATAGCGGTTTCGAAGGGAGAGGTATATTCGGATTTTATGGAAAAATATTATCCGCACCTAAGTTACTGCTTAGAGAGTCTTTCCAGTAGGTTGATTATTGAGAAAAGCCAAGGAAAGCTTAGACTTCATCCGTTGTTTAGTGAGGTGTTCTATACTGATATGGATGTGAGTGTTAGGTTCGGCGTTCATGAAAAATATGTGAAATATTTTGAAGGGATGAATAGTTCATCGCCTTCTAGACAAGATCCATCTGTTCTTGCTAATTTGATATATCATTTAGGAGGTAGTTTGCAGATACAAAAGCTCAATCGATATAAGAGTCGCTATATAGATGAATTAAAGCCTAACGCAGATAGATTATATAAAGATAAGAATTACAAGAACGCACTGCAATACTACATAATGATTTATGATGCATTGGGTGATGTCAGATATGATATTCTGTTAAGAATAGCAATTTGCTACATATTAGACACGGATAATGTTAGCTTGGTGAAATCTAAAGAATTTTTTGAAATGGCAGCGAAGAAAAATTCTAGAGGAGCATTTATCTGGGCAGATTATTCTATAGCTTTATCAAATAATCGCAATTATATAGATTTGTCTATAGAGTATGCAAAAGAGGCGGAACATATTTGCGAACGGTATAATAATGACTTGCCTTGGGAGAAAGCAAAAATAAAATTTGCTTTTGCAAAAGCTTATAGATATCAGAATGTTGAAAAAGCAAAAGATTATTGTAAACAAGCTTGCGAATTAGATATGTCTAATACATATTACATATGCACATATATAGATATGCTTATTAGGTGTAAACAATTCGAAATGGCTCAAGAGTATATTGAAAAGGCGGAGATTCTTCAACCGCGTGACAAGTATTTATGTCGCCTTAAAGATAAAATGAAAGAGAACGCTGATGAAAACCAAGGGGAATCAGAGATAATTCCAGATGTAGATTTTCTTGAAGATGATTATGAGATTTAGGCAGGATTTTTGCGATGAAATTATTAGCTTCTGGGATATTTACAGTGGGTTCATTTCCTTAATGCAATACGGATAGTGCTCTATATATGTCAAGGAGTTTATGGAATGTCAGTAAAAATGGTTTTAGATCAGAATGAGCGTAAGCCCTCATTCATGAGTACTGCACATCAAAACACCCTGCATTTCTGCAGGGGTTGAGAAGTGTTTTACATATTCATTTGTTCCTTGAAAAAGTTAAGACTTTTTATACTTGCTGGGGCATTCCTTCTGAACCCGGTCTGACCAGGGCATCAGGTCATCAAGAAATTTGAGGTCCTTGTCATCCAAATGCTTGGGCAGTTCGGTGAGAAGAAGTTCCAGATACTGGTAGGTGTTGAGACCGTTGGCCTTGGCCGTCTCGACGATGCTGTAAAGCATTGCGCTGGCTTTTGCCCACGTGAAATAAGCGTCAACCTTTGGCTGAAGCTTTTCTTGCAGATGGGTATATGATAGAGGGGGAAGACATGTTTTCAAATGACTATAATCAGAGGGTGGATCAAATCAGAGAACAAACCTTGAACAAGTATTCCAACGAACTCCATGAAATAGATGTGTTGGTGGATGCTTTCTATGAGATGTACAGAACGTATTATGCGATTTATTACATGGATCATGGGGGTCAGTTATTTCACAAAATAGCGAGTGGAGTACTATTAAATAATCTTAACTATCTTATGGCATCCAAGAATCTGACCATCGAAGGACAGTATGTTCAGGCGAGGGGGCTTTACAGAAACATATATGAGTCTTTGGTTATGCTGAAGTATGCATCTTTATCGCAGGACATAGAATTAATGGAGAAAATTCAGCAAGGAATGGAGGTTTCACTGAAAAGAGATATATACAAGAAAGTTACGCTTAAGAACGAGTGTCAGGATATTTTAAAAATCTTTTGGGAGCATCTGTGTAAGTTTGATCATTTTACGGCGGATTCTCTTGCATTACCTGGTTCCTTGAACTGCGAAGATGAAGATTTCAACATGAATTACGTAATTGCAATCATATTATTGTGTATGAATTATCATGTTTTCAATTCATATTGCTTTCGGGGGAACATGAAAGAAAAGAGCGATCGATATATTCATGTAGGAAAATATGAGATATCGCCTCAGGAAGTAAGGGAGTATTGCAGAAAGTGTTACACAGAGGCACGGCGAGAGGTGAGCCCCTTTGGAAGAAAAATAATCAGGGCATTTGTGTCGAGATGGGAACTAAAAATGGGATAAAAGTAGCACCCTGTAACAAACGGTGCCCCTAAAATGCTTTGGATACCCTGACGATGGTCGGTGGCAGCACCGGCCGTTTTTGTTGTAGTGAATAATCGAAATGTTATGTATGACAAAAGAAGTTGCTTTTTCCAAAACAATGACTCATAATGATAATATACCTGTGCAGTTCGTGTAATTATGGTATTGACTTATTTAGATTAATCTGATATTCTAAAGCAAACAGATGTTCGGTTACGCGAACCGGAAACTGAGGTGAGGGACAGTCGTATTTATGTTTCCTATATTTCAAGCGTAAATCCGAAAACTCGATATGCGGGGGTGACAATATGATATATCAAAATACGCCATATGGGATATTTGATCAGAAAACGATACAGCAATTTTATCAACAGGAACAGATGAAACATCATAACGATCAGTTGCTCAAAGTCGCTAAATGCGCTCATAAACTTGAAGAACTGTTGAAGGCAATGGATGAAGTAGAACCACAATATAAGCAATTGGCATTCGAACAATGCTGTTTTGTGGCGGGAACGCACATGTCCAGAAAAGGGATGTGGGAACAGTAAAGGCTACAGGCGGTTTTCTTGTACAAAAGCATAAATTGCCAAAACATAGTTTGCCAGAATGTAATTTGGCATATTAGAGGAGAAGAATTAACTTTTTATAAACATTGAAAAATCTATTGATTTTCCGGGGGGAAGTGCATATAATTAAATTACAGGCAGGATGTATGCGCTGTATACCCGCATGTTCGAGTTAACGCTTAAGCGTCATGTAATGGCGTCGACTGTGGGGAGTCACCTTCGGGTGACTTTTTTTATGGGGAGAAAACATGAATATATACATATACTCAGATGAATCTGGGGTTTTTGATAAAAAGAATAATGATACATATGTGTTTGGCGGATTGATTATTCTTGGAAGTGACGAGAAAGAAAAATGGTCAAGAATGTATTCGCATGTGGAAAAAGTGGTTAGGAAAAATGCAAAGTATGATTCGAAGACGGAATTGAAAGCTTCGTTTCTAAACAATGCAGAAAAATCTCAACTGTTTCGTTCCATGAATAATTGCCATAAATTTGGTGCAGTTGTAAATGAAAAAAGAGTCTTGAACAACATATACGAGAGTAAAAAAGACAAACAACGTTATCTTGATTTTGTGTATAAGTTGGCAGTAAAAAAGGCATTGGATGACATGATAAAGCAGGGACTTTTTCTGCCTGAAAACATTGAGGATTTATGTTTTTACGTAGACGAACATACTACGGCTACAAATGGACAATACGAACTTAGGGAAGGTTTGGAACAAGAATTTAAGCACGGGACCTATAACTGGAAGTATAGTATTTATTATCCTCCCATTTTTCCAAAGTTAAGAGATGTAAAAATGAATTTTTGTAATTCCAAATCTGTAATCCTAGTAAGATCTGCAGACATAGTCGCAAATAAGATTTTTCACCTTGCAGATAACGGAAAGATAGAAGAATTGCTTAGTATTCCGAACATGAGCATTAAGTTTTTTCCGTGAAAACATTAGAAAAAGCCCACCCAGTATGTACCGACCCCCAAAAGTTAGACCCAAAATCTAACGATTGGAGGTCGGTTTTTTATGGCTAAATATAGCTATGAGTTCAAGAAACAGGTTGTTGATGCTTATTTAAACGGTGAAGGTGGGTATGGATATCTTTCATCTACCTATGGACCAGATACCAAAGATATAAGAACTTGGGTTAATAATTATCGTTCTTTTGGTGATGAAGGCTTAATGCGTTCTCGTCAACAAGCAAAATATTCTTTTGAAAAAAGACTGTCTGTGGTAGAATTTTATCTATCAAATGAGATTTCATATCAGGAGTTGGCAATTCAAGAAGGCATAACTAATCCCAGTATGATTGCTGCATGGGTTAGTCGTTTCCGTGTTGCCGGTCCTGATGCTTTGAGACCTCGTAAGAAAGGTCGTAAGAAAACATTGGACAAACCTAATATAGAACCCAGAATTCAAGAAACCGAAGAAAGAACGGTTGATACCAGCGCTGAACACGTAAAAGAATTAGAGGATGCATTTGTTTATGGCAAGGGATTGTAGGAAGGTTTCGGAGCAGCATCTGGATGAGAATGAGCACTTGGGGGTGCTGAAGGTGCCGCTGGCGGAGGCGGTGGAGATGGTGATGCGCGGGGAGATCAATGCCAACAGTTCGGCGCATCTGATCCTGAAAGTGGCAAGAATGATGAAATAAGAAGAGCGTCAGTCCTATAAAGCATCTTGGCCACTTCCTTTACCTTGCCGTTAGGCACGACGCTGAACACGTTGCGGTAGAAATGGACGATGCATTGCTGGTATTTTGCCGTTGGAAAGACCTGACCTATATGAAGAGACCGAATAGGGATAGGAAAATCGTGTAGATAACATAAAGGGCTAGAGACGTAAGTGTCTGCTAGCCCTTATCTTTTGTCTATGCAACGAACGCGTTAGACGAATTACATTTTTTTAGTATTGAGAGACGTGCTTTTAGGAGTGAAGGTTATGTTTAATACCATATCCATGCCATCTGCAAGTCTTTGCAGGAGCTTGATGGATGGATTGCGAGTGCCGTTTTCAAGCTTGCTGATCTCAGCCTGAGCAATGCCGGTACGCTCGGATAATTCCTTTTGAGTTAAGTTTTGCGACATACGTGCGTCGATCATGGCGCGGATCACGTTCAGCTCCGGTTGGATTTCATTATATGCTTGTTCAAAATTGGGATCTTGCATTCTTTTTTCTTTATATTCTTTAAGTGTCATAATATTTTACCTCTATTTAAGTGTTTGCGTTTTTGTATCGTTTTATCCAGTCTGCGCGTCGTTTTTTTGCTAAGTTGAATACCGTCTTCCAAATGTTCGGAATAGGGTAAACGCAACTCTGTGCCTTTTTCTTCAAGTATTTCCATTAAACCTAGTAATTTGGCGACCATTTTGTCGTCCAGCGAATCGAGAAAATCTGATACTGGCTTCTTTGCATCCGCCGTTTCGTAAAATTCCAGTTGAAACATTTTTGTCCTTTCGTAAGTAGATAGTAGTAATAAGAAGTATGGTTAACCATATTTTATAATTTTAGTATATGAGATATATCTCAATTGGTCAAGGGCTTTTTGAGAAAAAAGTTGTAGATTAAATGATAAATATATACATACAATGAGGCAGTGCCCATTTGCGTGGCGCGGATATTAGCATTAATTGGTGAAAATGGCGCAATGCTATTGCTGGTTGAGACGGAAATGATCATACATGTGCGCAACCATTCCGAGGAAAGATGAAAAAGGATTTTTGTTGAAAAATGTCAATAAATATGAGATGAAATGCCACATAAACATTAAATAAAAAGGCTCACTTATTGACAAATTATTTTCTTATGCTAAAATATAAATTACTAAAACATATTTTACTAAAACATATTTGAACAAAACGGAGTGGTGAAAAATGTTTATAGGACGGAAAAATGAGATAAGCGTCTTGGAAGACACATATAAAAAAGACGGATTCCAGATGACGGTCATATATGGGCGCAGGCGAATAGGAAAATCGTACCTAATAACCGAGTTTTTGAAAGGCAAGAGGTCTTCCTATTACGTGGCGAGCCAGAGCAGTCTGGAGGACAATGTAAGGAAATGGTCTGCCCAGTTGATAAGCGACCTCGTGCCTGAAATGGAAGGGGCGGCATTTGATGACTTGGAAGGCTTCTTCCGCTTTGTCGGAAATTTGGCTCAAAGTGAAAGAATGGTATTGGCCCTTGACGAGATCCCGTACGTGGCAGAGGCGGACGATTCTTTTTTGTCTAGGTTTCAGGTGGCAATAGATACGATCCTTTCATCAAAGAACATATATCTGATCATATGCGGGTCTGCGATCGGCTTTATGGAAAGGGAAGTGCTGAGCGAGAAGAGCCCGCTTTTTGGAAGAAGGACGAATCAGATTTTTCTGAAGCCCTTTGACTATCTCGATTCAGCGAAGTTCGTTCCGAAGTATGGCTTCGAGGAGAAGGCCATTGTGTACGGAGTGACGGGCGGCGTTGCGAAATACCTTACGCTGTTTGATGACAATTTGTCGCTGGATGACAACCTGATTAACAATTTCTTCAAACCGTCCGGATATCTTTATGAAGAACCCATCAATCTTTTGACTCAGGAATTTAGGACGATAAATACGTACAATACGGTGATTGAAACGTGCGCGGGGGGAGCTAATAAGGTGAATGAAATTGCAGACAAGGCACGTGTTACAACGGCAGCGTTGGCGTACGTCATAAAAAACCTGTGTACCATAGGAGTGATTTCAAAAGTAGCCCCCATGACGGAAAAGGAGAATGCGAAGAAAACCGCGTACGAGATTACGGACGGAATGTATCGTTTTTGGTACGGCTTTATTCCTGCGGCAAGGGCATCCATTGAGATGAACCGCGGTGAGGTGTTTTATAAGAATTACGTGAAGGATAAGCTGCATTCCTTTATGGGCAGCGTGTTTGAGGAGATGTGCAGACATTATGTTTTGTCCAAAGGGTTGGACGGGCAGTTTAAGTGCCTTGTCACAAACGTTGGCAGATGGTGGGGACCAGGGCACGACCGCAAGCCCACCGACATTGACGTCGTTGGCATTGATAATGTCAGCAGAAAGGCAGTTATTGGGGAATGCAAGTTTAAAAAAGAGGTCATTGACAAGGAAGCATATGAAGCCCTTATGGACAGAAGGGGACTCATTGACAAGCGTTATGAAGAGGTTGAATACTTGTTTTTCTCCTTATCAGGCTATTCTAAATGGGTAAAGGAGAATGCTGAAAAAGATAAGGTTTTGCTTCTTACGTTGTCGGATTTATACGCAGTCTAACGAAGTGTATAAAAGAGCCTGCAGGGGAGTGTTTGAAGATGGAAACGGAAAAAATGGTTTTAGAGGATAAGGATCTAAAAAAACTTCATGAGACGTTGCTGATTATCATGGATGAGTTTGACAGAATATGCAAAAAGCACGGCATTCCGTATTTCCTTGACAGTGGATCGGCTTTGGGAGCAGTAAGGCATAAAGGATTTATTCCTTGGGATGATGACGTGGACATTGGCATGTTGAGGGAAGATTATTTGAAATTTATGGAGGTTGCAGCCAAGGAGCTGGATAAAGAGTTTTTCCTTCAGACACATGATACGGACCCAAATTATTTTAGATTTCATGCAAAAATCAGAATGAATAACACGTTCTTTCCGGAAAAAAATACGGATCATCTGGCGCACCGCGGTATTTTTATCGATATTTTTCCCTTTGATTACGTGTCGGATGATGAAAGAGTTGCTTTAAGAGAGATCAAAAAAGCCAGGTGGTTATTTAGGTTTGTTTTATTTACAAGGCCTGGTTACAAGCCCGGCGTCATAAGGAAAAAAGTAATTCAAATGGTATTGAAATTAACAAACTATGACAGAAACAGGGATAGGTACGTAAAGCATATTACAAAGCATTTTGCGAGCCCAACGAAGCACGTTACGTGTTTTCCGTATTACGCGTTGGCCAAAAAGGATCTGGTTTTTGAACTAAATGACGTGCGTGGGGGGAATTACGTGGAGTTTGAGGATCGGGAGTATCAGGCCATGCAGAATCCGGACGCATATCTTACAACGATGTATGGCGATTACATGACGTTGCCGTCGGAAGAGGATCGAACGTACCATGCCAACGGAAAAATTGTTTTTCCCGGGAAAGAAGCGGAGTAGAGGGGTAAAATAGATGAAAAAGGTTATCACTGTGGGCGTATTTGATTATTTTCATCTCGGGCATTTGCGTTTGTTTGAGAATGCCAGGAAATTGGGAGATTACTTAATTGTTGCAGTACAGGATGGCGACAGTATTTTGAAAACGAAACCTGACGCAAAGGTGTTATACACTACGGAACAAAGGATTGATTTGATTAAGGCGCTCCGCGTGGTAGACGAGGTGATCGTTTATCAGGACGTCGATCAGACGATTCCCTTGGTCGATTTTGACGTTTTTGCAGTTGGCGAAAATCAGACGCATGCTGGTTTTCAAAGGGCAGTGAAATGGTGTGAGGAGAATGGTAAAGTCGTGATCCGAATTCCCAGAACGCCAGGGATTTGTTCATCAGAAATAAAAACACAACTCGAAGAGTTGGGTTGAGCCGCTGGGAAAGAAAAGAGGATTTGGCTTGAAAGTAAGATTTATTACGAGACGAAAAATATACCTCGTCATATTGCTTGCATTTTTCGGCATTTCACTGTTTGTGGCTTTCCCGGTCATGAAGAAAACGTCGGAAAAGCAAAGTGGCAGTGCAACGGTGGAAACGCGGGTCTCCACGGAGGGGAACGTAGAGAAAACGGAATATGTTTCGGGGGACGTGGTTCAGAGGTATACGCTAAAGACGACGGACGGGAATACGGTTTTAACGGAGTATTTTGACGGAAAAGGAAAGCCGAAGAAGCAATCAAAAGGGTATTATGCCATTTTGAAGGAATATGACGAGGCGGGGAATGCCCTGAAAACAACGTACCTGGGGATGGACGGGCAACCCGTGACGACGAAGTCGGGTTACGCGATCCTGCGTCGGACGTATTATGATAGGGAGCCGATTGCCGGTAAGGTCGAGAATGAGTATTATTTTGACGTAAAGGATGAGCCGAAGGCGCTTTCCCACGGGCAATACGGCCTGCACAATGAATATGATGAAAAAGGACGCGTGATCGCCTGTACGTATCTTGGGGCGGACGGAAAGCCAAAAAAGGGTGATCAGGGATACGCCACGGTCAAGAAAACCTATTACGATAACGGTTCTCTGGACACGGAAACCTATTATGACGAGTATGGGAAACCGGCGGCGCTTTCCCTCGGACAATATGGAACAAAGCGGATCAATGGAAGAAAGGTTTATATCAACGCCAAAGGGCGGGAAATGTTTGCGCTGCGAAATCATCTTTTCGAGCATTTGATCAGCGTGATGATTGCTGCCCTGCTGATGTCAAGTCTTGCAATGATCCTGGGAAAAAAGGGCAACGTGGCGCTGCTAGCCCTGTTTTTGTTGTGCATTGCATACATGACGCTGCTGTATCGGAACGACGGTAACGTCAAGCCGGAGCTGGAGCTGTTTTGGTCATACAAAAAGTTTTTCTCCTCGCAGGTTACGCGAAAGGAGATCATCAATAACATTTGGCTCTTTCTGCCGCTGGGAACGATTTTATGCCGGCTGCAGCCAAGGTGGCGGGCGGTGTTGATCGCCGTGGCGATCTCGGTAGGCATCGAGTTTCTTCAGTACGTAACGGGACTCGGGACGGCCGAGGTTGATGACGTGCTAAACAATGGACTCGGCGCCATGCTTGGCACGTGGTTCGCGTACGTGACGGAACCGCTGGCGGGAAGGAAAAAGAGGGTCTGAAAAGCCTCATCCTGAGATTGACGGGATGGGGCTCTTTTATGTGAAATAAGTTGTTCGCTGGTAGTTTTGAGAGCTGTTGCACAACACGATTTCGGCAGAAATAAAAAATTACTGCCGAAATCGTGTTGACAACGTGCAATGACAGGAGTATAATGAACACGAAAACGGCAGTAAATGACTTGTACTGCCAAAACCGTGACAATTGGAGGAGAGTGCCATGACCTTTGATCAATTAAATTCCATGGAAATTTTTTCGCGCAATGATTTTTATGATGCATATAAAGAAAAGAATGGGGTAAAGACGGGGGATGCGTTGGAATATGCATTAAGAAAGGCCGTGGAAAATGGTTCGATTGTTCGGATTGGGAGAAATCAATATTCATGTATGAAGGCAAAGCGTCCCTACGTGCATTCGTATTCTTCGGAAGCAAATCGCGTGGCGCAAGAGATTCAAAAGGAGTATCCGGCCATTGATTTTCGCATCTTTGAATTAACGCAGTTGAATCCATTTGTAAATCATTTGTTTGCACATAATTCGATTTTTGTTTCCGTGGAAAATGAAGCGGTGGAATATGTTTTTGACACGCTTCGCGTTGATTATCCCGGGAGAGTTATGTTGAAGCCTAAGGCGGAAGAGTATTTCCGCTATCGGGTTGATGATCAGATTGTGATTACGAGGTTACCCTCCGAATCGCCCAAGGGCGCAGACGTGCCCTGGCACTGTAGGCTTGAAAAGATGCTTGTAGACGTGAAAGTGGATAAGCTATTGTCGCAGATTGTATCCCCAAGAGAGTATGATTTGATTTATGAGGAAGCCTTTGAGCGTTATCTGGTGGACGTAAATGCCATGTATAGGTATGCCAGAAGAAAGGGTGCAGTGGACCGATTAATAACATATGCAAATGAGTTCAAAAAACTAAGAGCGAGGGAAAAGGATGATTACAAGGGAAAATTACAGTGAAGAACACATACGACAGATTCAAAACGACAGTCATCGTGATCCAAGTTTAATTGAGCGCACGCTATTTGCGTTTGGTCTGTTGGAGGCGCTAGTGAAAGTTGGACTCCCGTTTACGTTTAAGGGAGGCACAAGTCTAATGCTTTTGCTTCCGCACCCCTTGCGTTTGTCTACGGACATAGACATTGTTGTTGAACCCGGAACGGACATAGATGAATACATAGAAAAAGCTAAGGATATATTTCCGTTTATCGATTGCGTGGAGCAGAAGCGTAAGAAAAATGGAAGCATGGAGAAGAGACATTTTAAATTTGTTTACGATTCTCGCATTAATGAACAGGAAACGTTATTTATTTTATTGGACGTGCTGTATGAAGAAAACCTTTATCAAAAGCTTGCGAAAAGAGAGATAAAAAATGATATTTTGCTTACGGAAGGAGATGATTTATGGGTGACGCTGCCTTCTGTTGATTGTATTCTTGGTGACAAACTGACTGCGTTTGCACCTCATACAACGGGTATTCGATTTGGCGAAAAGAACTTGGAGGTCATGAAGCAGTTTTTTGACGTCAGCACTCTAGTGGATGAACTTTCGGATTTTTATTGCGTTTTAAATACATACAGGCAGATTTGCAAAACGGAAATATCTTATCGGGATATTGCGTGCACTCCGCAAGATGCATTAATAGATACAATTTCTGCGGCGCTTTGTATCGCTACGAAAGGAAGAGTATTGGCAGAAGATTATCCCAATTACTTAGATGGGGCAAGAAGGGTGACGAATCACGTCTATGCAAAAGGCTTTGGCATGGAGCAGGCATCGAGGTTGGCGCCCAAGGTAATATATTTAGCGATGTGTTTGTTGACGGAAACGCCTTATGAAAGGGTAGAAAATGTCACTTTATTTGCGCAAGAGACTTTGACGCAAAATGACTTTCTGAAACTAAAAGGGTTAAGTAAAATAGATCCTGTAGGATATGGATATGCGGTTAAAGCAGATAGGTTGATGAAAGAGTACCGGATGAGTCACGGGGAGACATTATGTTTCGTGTAATGCGAGGACTGGGCGGGGCTGGATTCTTGACTCCATACCCCCAAAATGGTAACATCAAACTAGTGGTTTTTAAAAACGGGACATTAGGAGAATCGTATGAATGAAGACAATTAAAAGCATGAAAGCCGGGTTGTATTTTGTCCATGAACACTATATGAACTATGAAATAGTGGAGAATAACGAGAAGAAACCTTTGGACCATATGATTTTGCTGAGGGAAGCATTGGTCAACGAGTACGCAGACTTGATCAGCAGGGAATATGAATCATCGGAAGCCAGATTGTTGGAAGTCGGACCATTGGAAGCCAGGCACGTATATGACGTGGATGCTTTCGACGTTACGAACAAAGATGCGGGCGAATCTATGGATGCACGGGACCTTCTTGGCACTTTTCCGGAAGGCGTATACGTTTACTATAACGGCAGTCAGTTTAGTCGGGCGCGGGATAATGAGGTTATAGGTAAGAATGCGAGTGAACTCATTAGAGTGTTAGATGGCATTCCCAAGGATTCGAAACCGGAAGGCGCTTCCGATGATAAGGGATCGTCCATTTCGGACGTGCATTCATTTCACGTTAACGTGGGGCACGGAAATTGCAGCATCGTTGTCTTTAACAACGGGAACAAAAGGGAAGCCTGGATGGTGGATTGTTCCGTGCGGGAAATAAACTGGCTAAGGGTTTATTCATTGAATTTAAGTCAGTGTCTGGCGGACATAAAGAGAGAATTTGGCATTACGGAGATTTCCAAGCTTTTTGTGACGCATCTTCATTATGATCATTTAAACGGCATAAAATATATGATCGATAACGGATACGTAACTTCTGACACGGAAGTTTGGATGAATCTAAAGTATCCCTGCCAGATGGCGACGTATCGCGTAATTCTTCAGGAACTGAAGAGACTGAAGGTAAAGTTTGTGGATCCCATTGTTGGAAATTCAACTTCTGAGATCAAAATACTGTATCCCGACCAAAGCTTTGATGCAAGTCATCCTGCACCAGATAATAAGATCAACAATTCTTCGGTTTTATATCAGTTCTGTTTGGGTGGAAAGAAGATGTTATTCACCGGCGACATAGAGACTGCTGGCTGGGATCAGGTAAATACTTGCGCCCCATACTTGAAAGACACGAATTATTATTGCATTTCGCATCATGGAAGCATTACGGGGCACGATAGAACGAAATGTTATGCAGGTTTCCATGGCATGCAATCCGTAAAGGATTGTGCAAGTAAATCAGTTTGTCAGATCCTGATGGGAAGAAATGGTGCATTTAAGGGGATCTTTAGCAACAAGGTGCTTTCAGATTTCCCAAATGCGCTGATCACACAAAATGCAACGAATTATATCAGGATTGATTGGGATACGGATCTAACGACATTTATTTGATTGTTTTTTGACGGTAATCATTAAAATAATAAAGGACGGTCAACGTAAGATGAAATGTGAGGAGAGATTTTCAACGGTTTATGGGCGCGACGCGGACGGGATTGCGTTTTCGCCCTATCGCATTTGCCCGATTGGGGCGCACAGTGATCACAATCTGGGGAAGATCACGGGATTTGCGATCGATAAGGGAATTCATATCGCGTACAGCGCGAAGCATAATGGCGTGGTGGAGATGGGAAGTCTTCAGTTCGCGAAGCGTGCGCAGTGGCATATTAAGGAGATTGGCGGAAAGACGGGGGACTGGGCGGATTATCTGCGCGGCGCGACATGGGCGCTGGCAAAGCGTTATCCGCTGACGGTCGGGCTTTGCGGCGTGATCGAGGGGTCGCTTCCCATCGGAGGACTTAGTTCGTCGGCAGCAGTCATCCTGGCGTTTTTGGATGCGCTGGCGAAGGTGAATGGCATAAAGCTTTCGGACCAGCAGCTGATCGAGGTTGCGTTTGACGCGGAGAAGAATTACGTGGGGATCAACGTGGGAACGCTGGATCAGTCCTGCGAGGTGCTGAGCAGGAAGGGAGAGCTTTTGTATCTGGACTGCCGGGACAATCAGTATGAGCTGATCCCGACGGATCCGGCGATGAAGCCTTATAAGATCGCGATCTTCTTTAGCGGACTGGAGCACAGTCTTGCGGGGAGCAAGTATAACATGCGGGTGGACGAGCTCCGGGCGGGCGTGTATGCGCTGCAGGCCTTGAGCGGCATGGAGTATGGGAAGTTTAATCAAGCGAACGCGCGAGACGTAAGCTATGAGACGTATCTGGAATTTAAGGATCGTTTGCCGGTGCCCTGGGCGAAGCGGTGTGAGCATTGGTACACGGAATTTAAGCGCGTGGAGGCAGGCGCGGAGGCTTGGCGGCGCGGCGACGTTGAGGCGTTCGGTAAGCTATCGTTTGAATCCGGATGGAGCAGCATTCATAATTGGGAAAGCGGCGCGCCGGAGCAGATCAAACTTTACGAGATCATGACGGAGACGCCCGGAATTTACGGCGGGCGCTTCTCAGGCGCTGGCTTTAAGGGCTGCTGCATGGCGCTGATTGATCCTGCGAAGGCAGGGGAGATTGAGGAGCGCGTGGAGCGGGAGTATCTTACGGCGTTCCCGGAGATGAAGGGCAAGTACAGTTTTCATTTGTGTGAGTCGGCAGACGGAATCGGCGCGAGGTTGTGACGTGCCAGAGGTTGGGACGTGCCGGAGATTTGAACGTGCCAGAGGCTGTGATGCGCCGGAGATTAGGGCGCGTCGTGGTTGACATTTGAATAGAGAAAGGAATGGGAGCAGGATTATGAAGTGTTTGATTTTGGCGGCGGGATATGCGACGAGGCTGTATCCCCTGACGGAGAATTTCCCGAAGCCTTTGCTGAAGGTGCAGGAGAAGACGATTTTGGACTGGCTCTTGGAGGACATTGACGGGAGCGGGTGCGTTGATGAGTACGTGGTGATCAGCAATCATAAGTTTGCGAAGCATTTTGAGGATTGGGCGGCGCAGCACAGGCTGAAGATCACGGTGTTGGACGACGGGACGGAGACGAATGAGACGCGTCTTGGCGCGGTGCGTGACGTGCAGTTTGCGATCGATGAGTTGAAACTGGCGGATGACCTGCTGGTGATCGCAGGGGATAATCTGCTGGATTTCTCGCTGAAGGATTACATCTCGTATCAGAAAGAAAAGGGGAGTACCTGCGTGATGCGGTACTATGAGCCAGACATTAATAAGCTGCGCAAGACGGGCGTGGCTGAGGTGGCGGAGGACGGCCGCATCCTTCACATGGAGGAGAAGCCTGCGGAGCCAAAGAGTCATTGGTGTACTCCGCCCTTTTATATTTATAAGGCTGCGGACGTGTCTCTGGTGAAGAAGGGAATCGAGAGCGGCTGCGGCGTGGATGCACCGGGAAGCTTTATCGCGTGGCTTGCGACGCAGACCAGCGTGTATGCATATGAGATGCCAGGTAAGCGCTATGACATCGGAAATCTGGAGAGTTACCAGAAGGTGCAGGAGGAGTACCGCGGGATCCAGGTGCAGTAAATAGGCTGGATCGTTACGGATTGTGGCGCAGTGACGTGCCATGGGCCGAAATGTTGCTACTAGCAACATGAAATTATGATATTCTTTATAAAGTTGTATTGACGTTCCTCTTAAAATCACATATGATAGAGCTGTTGATTGACGTGATTGATGGTAATTTTGTTACTAATAATAACAAGGAGAGGGACGCAGATGAAAACATTATCTTTAAAGCTTCTTTCGGAGATCGTTGTGAGCAAGAGGAAAGCACTGAAGCTGTCGCAGGCGGAGGTGTCAAAGAAGACGGGGATCAACCGTTCGCTTTTGTCGAGGCTGGAGTCGGCGGAGTATGGACCGTCGGTGGATCAGTTGCTTGCGCTGTCTGAGGTGCTGGGGTTCCAAATGTCGGAAGTGATCGTTCAGGAGGACGAGGAAAATGCAGTGAAAGCGCCGAAGCGGATGAAAATCGCGGTGGCCGGTACGGGTTACGTGGGTTTGTCGCTGGCGGTTCTTCTTGCTCAGCATAATGACGTGACGGCGGTGGACATTATTCCGGAGAAGGTGGAGAAGATTAATAACTGGCAGTCTCCGATCCAGGATGATTATATCGAGAAGTATCTGGCGGAGCATGAGGAGAGAAAACTTAGCCTGAAGGCAACGACGGACGGTGCGACCGCTTATGCGAAGGCAGATTTTATCGTCATCGCTGCGCCGACGAATTATGATCCGAAGACGAATTTCTTTGATTGTTCCGCAGTGGAGGCAGTTTTAAAGCTTGTCAGGGATACCACGGCGAAGGCAAAGAAACGGCCGACCATCGTGATCAAGTCGACGATCCCAGTTGGCTATACGGCGGAAATCCGCGAGAAGCTGGGCATGGATAATATTATTTTCAGCCCGGAGTTTTTGCGCGAGAGCAAGGCGCTGTATGACAATCTTTATCCGAGCCGCATTATCGTTGGCGCGGATAAGGCAAACGAGGAGGCGGCGAAGACGTTTGCGGCACTGCTGAAGCAGGGCGCGATCAAGACGAACGTGCCGGTGTTGTTTGTGGAGACGACGGAGGCAGAGGCGACGAAGCTTTTTGTGAATACTTATCTGGCACTTCGCGTGTCTTATTTCAATGAGCTTGATACCTATGCGGAGGTGAAGGGGCTGAACACGGCTTCGATCATTAAGGGCGTGTGTCTGGATCCGCGCGTGGGTGATTATTATAACAATCCTTCATTTGGTTACGGCGGATATTGTCTGCCGAAGGATACGAAGCAGTTGCTTGCAAATTATGCGAGCGTGCCGCAGAACATGATGAGTGCCATCGTGGAGAGTAACCGCACGAGAAAGGATTTTATTGCGGACCGCGTGTTGGAGATCGCGGGTACTTACGGCAACAGCGAGTCGTATTCGAAGGCAAAGGAGAGCAAGGCGAGGGAGACGGTGGTTGGCGTGTATCGTCTGACCATGAAGGCGAACAGCGATAATTTCCGCCAGAGCAGCATTCAGGGCGTGATGAAGCGCATCAAGGCAAAGGGCGCGACGGTGGTGATCTATGAGCCGACGCTGGAAAACGGCAGTACGTTCTTTGGTTCGCTTGTGGTGAATGACTTGAAGAAGTTCAAGAAGATGTGCGGTTGCATTGTTGCGAACCGTTATGACAGCGCGCTTGACGACGTGGAGGAGAAGGTTTACACCCGTGACCTTTTCAGGAGGGACTAGTATGCAAAAGCAGAAGATTGATCTGAATGGCAAAACGATCTTGGTGACGGGATCGCCGGGATTTATCGGCGCGAACCTTGTGCTGAGGCTCCTGCGGGAAATGAGCAGTGGCACGATCGTTAGCCTTGACAACATGAATTCCTATTATGATCCAAAGCTGAAGGAGTACCGGCTTGGGCTGATCGAGGAGGCGGCGAAGTCTGCCGCGGCGACGCACGTGTTCGTGAAGGGTTCCATTGGGGACAAGGCGCTGATTGATTCGTTGTTTGAACAGTATCATTTTGACGTGGTGGTGAATCTTGCGGCGCAGGCTGGCGTCCGTTACAGCATTGATCATCCGGACGTTTATATTGAGAGCAATCTGATTGGGTTTTATAACATTTTGGAAGCGTGCCGGCATTATCCCGTGGAGCATTTGGTGTATGCGTCGAGTTCTTCGGTGTACGGCGGGAACAAGAAGGTGCCCTTTAGCACGGATGACAAGGTGGACAATCCCGTGAGTCTTTATGCGGCGACGAAGAAGTCAAATGAGTTGTTGGCGCATGCGTATTCAAAGCTTTACGACATTCCGTCGACGGGGCTCCGGTTCTTTACGGTGTACGGACCTGCGGGGCGGCCGGACATGTTTTATTTTTCGGCGACGAAGACGTTGGCTTCGAATGGGACGATAAAGATCTTTAATTATGGCAATTGTAAGCGTGATTTTACCTACGTGGATGACATTGTGGAGGGCGTGTATCGCGTGATGCAGGGCGCGCCGGAGAGAAAAACGGGCGAGGACGGGCTTCCCATTCCGCCCTATGCGGTTTATAATATTGGCGGAGGGCAGCCGGAGAATCTCTTGGAGTACGTGGAGGTGTTGCAGGAGGAGCTGGTGCGCGCCGGCGTGTTGCCGAAGGATTATGATTTCGAGGCTCACCGGGAATTGGTGGGCATGCAGCCAGGCGACGTGCCCGTGACGTATGCGGACAGCGCGGCGTTGGAGCGCGACTATGGATTTACTCCGACGATCGGGATCCGCGAGGGACTGCGGAAGTTCGCGGAATGGTATGCCGCCAATGGAACAATGAAGTAGGGAAGCAAGTGGTTCATGAGTGAGAAGAAGGAAAAGATTGCCTTAAGAATATTGTGGATATTGACGGCGCTGGCATGCGTAAAGAGTATTTTTACGGACTTTGGGCCAGACAGCGCTTATCAAGTTGCCATGTCTTACCGGCATCTTCGCGGGGACGCGATGTTGCTTCAGATGTGGGAGCCGCATCAGACGTCGATCTTTGTAAATGACTTATTGATGGGGCTGTATCATTTGATCGTGCCGTCCTATGCCGGCGTGGTGCTGTATCTGCAGATCTGCGGGACGGCGGCGTTCGGGCTGCTCGGGTGGTACGTTTACCGCACGGTGACGGGGGCGTACCAGAATTCCGGTATGGGTTCGGGCCAAGCTTCCGGTGTGGGTTCGGCGGCTGGTATTACGGATAAGTTCACGGGGCAGGCGCTTTGGATGTTCCTTCTGGTCTTCCGGGCGAAGCAGACGCCCTTCCCGGAGTTCGCAAACCTGGAGATTGGGTTTTCGGTTTTGACGTTTTGTTTTCTGCTTCGGTTCTTCCGGCGGCAGGATAAGCTTCGGTATTTGATCCTGGCGGGGATCTGCGTTGCGCTGCAGGCCCTTTCGTATCCGAGCTGCGTACTCAGTGCGGTGGCGGTTGTGATCCTGCTGTTTGTTTACACGAAGCAGCGATGGAAGAATTGTCTTGTGTTTGTTGGGACGGAGGCGGTTCTGGGGCTTTCGTATCTGGGATATTTTCTGATCAAGCTGGGTTTTTCGACCTTCACGTTGGTGATCCGCAATGTTTTCCTTTCTGACACCCATTCCACGTTCCGCTTTGGAGGGTACTGGACGGGCTTTGCGATCATGATGGGAGCCGTGGCAGGTTGCGTTTTTGTTGCGGTCTTGATCAGTAAGAGAGTGGGCACGATCAGTGCGGTGCTTTTCCTCGTCTTGGAGCTTGTGATGCTGGCGCTTCAGAGAAAGACTGGCATAGATTGGAATTGCAGCATTTACGTGCTTCCCGTGGTAATGATCTTACTGGCGGTTTTTGGATTCAAGAAGGCGAGCGGCGAGGAGAGGCAGGTGTGGACGACGGGCATGGCGCTGTCGGCCGCGTCATTCTTCGCGACGATGTTGCTTACGGATCTTGGCATGATCACGATCGTGGCGTATCTGGTACTTGGCGGCATGGTATCCATGATCTTTTTCAAGCATTTGTTCAAAGATGACAAGTATGTCATTTTTGCGCTTGTGTTGATCGTGCTGGTGCACAGGGGGCTGGTGGTCTGGGGCATTGGAAATACGAACGGACGGGTGCAGACGATCTGGGAAGTGCAGAATGTGATCCGCGGCGGTCCGGCAGTCGGCGTGGTCTGCGATCACGTGACCAAGCAGCAGGCCGTTTGGACAATTGAAGATTTTCAGAAGTACTTAAAGCCAGAGGACAAGATCCTGTTTGTTGGCGGGGAGCTGATGGATTCGCTGACGTATCTCTATGCAGGAACGGAGATCAGCAATTATTCCACGATCGACACGCCACAGTACAACGCGTGTCTGGAGGAATATCTTAAGCTGAATCCGGAAAAAGAGCCGACGGTGGTTGCCGTATCGAGTTGGTTTGGCGCGTCGAACGTCCCGGAGGATTCTTGGATTATGCAATGGGTGAACGAGCGATATGAGCTTGTGGCGGACGGATGCTATTGGAGATTTTATCGATGAAAAAAGGAGCTCGCAGACTTGCGGGCTCCTTTAAGTTTACGGTAATTATATGATTACAACAGCAGATAATTGTTTCTAACAACGGGTCTGGGCTCTTGCTTCGCTTCGGGCTTTTTGTCTTCGGCCTTTTTGGGCGCGGGCTTAGGAGCTTCCTTGGGAGCGTCGGCCTTCTTGGGCTCGGCTGTCTCAGGCTTCTTGGCCTCGGAAGGTTTTGCAGCCTTTGCGTCTGCAGGATTCTTGTCATCAGCCTTCTCCTCTGCGGGAGCTTCCGTTTCCGTCATGGCCTTCATCATTTCGTTGGAAAGGAACATGGTCATTTCGCATTTCTGCAGGAACTCGTAGATGGTCTTGGAAAGCTGCAGCGCCGTAAGGCTGGTCACGGTGTTCTCAAATTCCTTGTCGTTGAGGCAGAGCTGCTTTGCTTTGCTGAAGTCTTCCTTGCAGCTGCCGTAACTAACGGAGAATTTGTCAGGATTGTCCGCATTTCTGGTCACAACAAAGTACTCATGCTCATAGATGAACTGCGCCGCGCCGCGCTCAGAGAGGTTCAGGCACAGTTTCATGATGTGCTGGGCTTTGGTCGCAAGGCGAATGTCGTCTTTATGTGCGTTATAAAATTTGTCGATGGTCTTGTTCAGATCTTTTTCGATCACTTCCTCGGAATCCGTCTTCAGGAAGTTTACGTTGATGGAAACAACGTAGTTATTCTGACCAATGCGACGGATGTCGCCCTTATTCAGGACGGCGATGGTGAGCTGACCGCCAAAAGCATAGCAAAGTTCCTCGCCCGGGAAAAGGTTTCTTGCATTTTCCTTGTAAACCTCAAGGGACTCGGCGTTTGCCTTTTGATCTATTTTATAGTTGTTTACGGAGTTGAAGAGGAACTGGTAGTAGTTGCTCTTGTCCATGTTGCTGCTAACGTAAGCATCGGAAACGTACTCATAGACGTTTTCTGCTTCCAGAAAAGCCATCAGGTGAATCTCTTTGGTGTTTCCAATGTCGGACTGCTTGGCGATCAGGGTGAAATCCCCGGCCTTGCAGGTCCTGGTCTCCATGGGCTCCAAGCAGTTGCATCTCTCAGCGAGCTTGGAGATCATGCCTCTTTCATTTTCGTCCAACAGCGGTACGTTCTTGTTTCGGCACGTTCTTAACATATCATATCCTCCCGTTTTCGACGACCTGGTGCCGCCGATAGTTTTTGCAGGGGCAGCTTCCCCAAACTGCCCCTATCCCTACTATAAAGCAAAAAATGCTGTTAGGCAATCAAATTTACGCAAAAAGTGGTAAGAAAGCGCTTTCAACAAAAAAACGTTTTCAAACGGGCACGCACGTGGGATAATAAACGTGTCAATAGACACGTCCCCGTGACAAAAAAGTGTGTCAGCAGATATGTCCCCGTGACACAATGGAGGAGGGGTTAGGATGATTAACGTAACGGTCTGGAATGAGAATTTGCATGAGAGGTTGCAGGAGGATATCCGGAAGGTATATCCGGACGGGATCCATGGGTGTATTGCGGAGTTTTTGTGTCAGAATGAGGAGATCCGGGTGCACGTGGCGACGTTTGACGAGCCCGAGCACGGACTGACGCAGGAGATCCTGGATGCCACGGACGTGCTGGTGTATTGGAGTCACATGGCGCAGGAGGCGTTTTCGGACGAGGTGGCAGAGAGAATCCGCCAGGCGGTGCTAAACGGCATGGGGCTGGTGGCATTGCATTCGGCGCATGCCAGCAAGATGATGAAAAAGCTTCTCGGGACGACGATGACGCTAAAGTGGCGGCACGGAGACCGCGAGCGGTTGTTTGTGACAGCACCGTCACATCCTATTGCACAATATATTCCGGAATATATTGAGCTTCCCGTGGAGGAAATGTACGGGGAGTATTTTGACATACCGAAGCCTGATGACGTGGTATTTACGGGATGGTTCGCCGGCGGCGAAGTGTTCCGAAGCGGCTGCACGTTCACGCGGGGGCTTGGAAAGATCTTTTATTTCCAGCCGGGACACGAGGCATACCCGACGTATTATGACAGGTTCATTCAGCGGATCATCATGAACGCGGTGCTTTGGTGCGCGCCGACGCGGCGGTTAAAGCATCCCATGGAGTGCCAGGAAGTGAAGATGGCGCCTGAGGAGATCAGCGGATATGCTGCGAAGGCAAGAAGAGGTGACGCAAGTGTCACAAATCAAGCGAGCGGCGTAAGCGCAGCAAGGGAGGCTTATGCCACAAGTGCTTCAAATACTGGCAACGAAAGAAACATGGCAGGCGGAGCAAGCGAATGCCCGGCGGGGCCTATCAAGCTTTCGATTTTTTATGAGCATTTGCGTGAGGCCGTGGAGCAGACGGGGAAGTCTTTGGAGGAGCTCTTGGCGCAGGCGCGCAATGCCGGAATCAGCGGCGTTGAGATGGAGTTTACGACGCTGGTGCAAAAGCCGGAACTGAACCGCATCATCAAGGATGCCGGGATGGAGATTTCGAACCTGTATCAGTTCTTTGACTTTGGAAATAAGTATGCGGCGGGCATGCATACGGGAAGAAAGATGATCGACATGGCAAAGGCCATGGGGATCCGGCGCGTGATGCTGATCCCAGGATTTCTTCCGGAGGAGCAGGCGAAGGAGCTTTCGCGTGTCAGTCACTCTTTCGAGGAGACGGACCGCTACATGAGCGGAATTGCGGAGATCCTTGCAATGCGGGATGCCATCGCTGAGCTTACGGAGTATGCAAAGGATCGGGGAATCATGGTTTCGCTGGAGGATTTCGACAGCTTCACTTCACCCATTGCGCGGATCAATCAGCTGAAGTGGTTCTTTACGCAGGTGCCGGACTTAAAGCACACGCTGGACATGGGGAATTATGCCTTCAGCAATGAGAGTGCTGAGGAGGCGTATGAGCTCTTTAAGGATCAGATCGGGCACGTACACTGCAAGGACCGTGGTGAGGACGAGGAAGCGCCGGAGATCTGGGAGGAGCTTGGGGTGCCTTTGGGCGAAGAATTGTTGCATCGCCGCGGCATGAAGCCCGTGCCCGTGGGTGACGGTTACGTGCCCATCGCAAGGCTTGTTCAAAAGCTGAAGGATCAGGGATATGAGGGCTACATGGCCATCGAGCACTTTGGCGCTCCGGATCAGCTCGGATTCATGCTGAAGTCCGCGGAATTCCTGAAGACGCTGCTGTAACGATTTCCAGAGGCGTGGCCGTGCAGAAAGGTGCTTGAAGAGTAGCCCGGGGCGAGGCTGGGCGCCGGAATATGAACGTAAAGAGTTTGTCTCTTGCGTATTTTTCAATTTCAAGATATAATAAGCCTAGTTGTTTGCCCGGCGGTGCATCGCGGAGCGGAAATCCCTGCGGAGCGGAAATCCCCGCGGAGCGAGCGTGGCATGGCGCATGACGCGCCGCACGGAAACGGGCGAAGGAAAGGTTAGGAGCAATCAAGTGACAAGAGAAGAGAAAATTGAGAGATTAAGAAATTTACCCAAGGCATACATTCTGTATTCCCTGTATACGCGCATGCCTTTTGTAGAGTGTGAGCAGACGAATTATTATGATCAGGCGTTTTTGTTTGAGACACATGAGGATGCCGAGGAAGCCGGCAAGCACATGATCGAGAACGGCGACGCAGTCGGCATTACGGAGCTGAAGACCATGGAGATGCCTCGTCCCGAGGGAGAGAACAGCAACGTGATCCCCATGAAGAAGCTGATGCGCAATCAGGTGCGAGAGCATCTGACGAAATTCCCCCTGATGGGACTGAATGCCGTATTCTTTAAGCCCGCAGGCGAACGCGGCGAGAGCTTTCCTCTTGACGAGGTGCTCCCGCAGCAGGTTAAGGACGCTGTTGAGAAGGAAAAGAATGAGTTGATGGGCGTTCAGCTGACAGGCATGTATTTTGCACAGTATCTGCGCCGCAAGGATAAGGACGTGGCGCAGGCGAAGGAGCGCTACGAGGAGTTTTACGCAAACCTTGCAAGGGCGAAGTTCCTTCTGCCCGTTATTCCTGAGAAAGGACACGAGAACGATCCTTCCATCAACCTGACGGCCTGCATGCTGCCCATTTACACCCCTACGCCCGACAAGAACGAAAAGGGTGAGGACGAGGAGCCGGTAAAGATGTCCGCCCTTGGTCTGTTCACCAACATGGACGAGCTTGTGGTGCACAGCAGAAATCACGTAAAGGACGTTCGCATCGTGCGCGTTGCGCCTGACGAGGTAAAGAATTTCCTTCCTGAGAGCGTGGAATTCATCGTGATCGATCCCCTGACCATGAGCATCACGTTAAAGATTGACGACGTGGTACGCATCCTCAAGGAGATTCGCAGCTAAGCGGCGCGGGATTTGACCTGCATGGCACGTAGCGGTCGCGGGTGATTGGCTTACAGCCTCACTTCGACGTTATACGCCCGGAGCCAGTAGCCGACCTGCAACAGGTAGGCAAGGAGCTGGGGTCCTGCCATGAGCTGGCCATAGAAGGGCCGGCCGTAATCGCTGGGTTTTTCCAGGTATTTTAGAACTTTATTCCGGTCGAGAAGGCGCGTCAGCGGCTGCGCCGGATCGGACAATACGGTAAGGAGCTCCTTCCGGAGGAGGCCCTCGTAAGCGGGGTCGTAGGTCTTCGGATAGGGGCTCTTTTTGCGCGTCAGGATTTCCTCCGGCAGGAGTCCCCGGGAGGCTTCGCGAAGGAGTCCCTTGACCACGCCGCCGTGGCATTTCATCTCCCAGGGCACATTCCAGAGGTATTCGACGATGCGGTGATCCGCAAAGGGAACGCGGGCTTCAAGGCCGGCGTGCATGCTGGTCCGGTCCATGCGGTCCAGGAGCGTCTGCATAAACCAACGAAGGTTCAGGTAGGAAATCTCGCGCCGGCGCCGTTCCTCACTGGATTCCCCCGAAAGGGCAGGGCATTCCCTGAGCGTTGTTTCATATGCATTGCGGGCATATTCCTCCAAGGGCAGCAGTTCAAGGACTTCATCCCGAAGGAGGGCCGTCCGGGGCAGAAAGTCCATGGACCAGGGGAAGATGGTGGCCTCGAAGCATTCCTTTTTGTGGAACCAGGGGTAGCCGCCAAAGATCTCGTCCGCGCATTCGCCGGTGAGGGTGACCTTGTGATGCCGGGCCACCTGTCTGCAAAAATAGAGCATGGAGCTTTCCACGTCGGCCATACAGGGGAGGTCGCGGGCATTCACGGCATCGAAAAGATGGGCGAAGAGGTCGCCGTTGTCGCACTCGAGGTAATGATGGTCCGTCTGGCAGTGGGAGACCATGCGGTCAACGAAGGGGCGGTCCTGGGAGGGCTGGAAGTCATTGGCGCGGAAATTCTTGTCATTTCCTGCAAAGTCAAAGGAATAGGTGGAGAGAACCTGGCCGCGCCTTTTTAGTTCTTTGCTGCAGACGGCGGTGACCAGGCTGGAGTCGATGCCGCCGGAGAGGAAGGTGCAGACGGGTACGTCGGAGAGAAGCTGCATGTGGATGCTGTCGGTGACGAGATAGCGCGTCTTTTCCACGGTTTGCGCCCAGGAATCCTCGTGGGGGCGGCTTTCCAGCTGCCAGTAGGGCGTCTGGAGGGGGTTGCCGCCAGCAAATTCCAGCGAGTGTCCCGGCAGTACCTCCGAGATGCCTTGAAATACGCCCTTTCCATAGGTTTTGGCAGGGCCGAGGCCGAAGATCTCGCAGAGTCCCTCCCGGTCCACCGCGGAGGGGAAGCCGGGAAAGCGCAGAATGCCCTTGATCTCGGACGAAAAGAGGAAGGTCTGGCCAAGGAATGCGTAGAATAAGGGTTTCACGCCGAGTCTGTCGCGGGCGAGGAGAAGGCGCTGCGCCGCGTCGTCCCAGATGGCAAAGGCAAAAATGCCGTTTAGGGAGTGGATGAAATTCAGCCCGTGCATGAGATAGCCCAGAAGGATCACTTCGGTGTCACAGGTGGTCTCAAAGACGGCGCCCTCGCGAAGGAGCTCCGCGCGGAGGGCGGGACTGTTGTAGATCTCACCGTTGAAGACGATGGTGGCGACGTGGTTGCAGAAGGCGGTCCCGATGCCTGGATCGGAGTTGGAGTTGGCGCATGGACTGGCGCTGCGGGTCATGGGCTGGGCGCCGCCCCCGGGGTCCAGAATGGAGAGCCGCACGTGGGAAAGGCCCACGTGTCTTTGGAGGAAGACGCCGTCGGCATCGGGCCCGCGGTGCTTCTGCACCTGCCCCATGGACTGGAGCGCCTGATAGTATTTTCCCGGATCCTCGCGGAAATTTTCGTGGAGGTTACAAAAGCCAGCGATTCCACACATGTCAGGACTCCTTTCGGGACGGAGTTGCGGGGTAAGAGATCAGCACGGGCTGGTATTGTTTATGCTCCAAGGCATGCTCGAGGGTGGGCTTAAGGAGGTCCAGGCGTGCCACGAGGGAGTTGGGCTTTTTCACCCAATTGTCCTGCCCAAAGGGAACAAAATAAATGCTTTTGGAATTGTACAAAAGGCCAATGTTTTTGAGATTCATGCCGAGGCCGTCATTGGTGGAAATGGCGATCACGAGGGGCTTTCCCGTGCGAAGGTGGGCTTTTGCCGCCATGAGGACGGGACCGTCCGTGATGCCGTTTGCCAGCTTTGCGGCCGTGTTCCCGGTGCAGGGCACGATGGCGAGAACATCCAGAAAGGAGGAGGGGCCAAGGGGCTCCGCCGTCTCGATCGAGAGGATCGGATCCCGTCCCGTTATGGCCGTGACCTGCCTTAAATAGTCCTTTGGGGTTCCGAAGCGGCTGGAGATCTGCTGGGCCGCATCGGATAGGATGGGGTATAGGTTTGCCCCCGCGTCCCTTAGACCTTCGAGGGTCTGGAAGGCTTTTTCATAAGTGCAAAAGGAACCCGTCAGGGCCAAGCCCACGTTTTTTCCGCTAAGTTCCATGAAGATCACGCACCTTTCCTGAATAAAATCGCATTAAGATGATTTTGAGCCGATAATTTGCAAGACGTATTTTACCAGCCGCTCCGCGCAGCTTTTTGCCGCATATTTCCCGGGAAGGCCCGGGCAGAACAGAACGTGGAGGGACAAATCCCTGGCAAGCTCGTAGTCCACGCCCGTTCTGCCGGATGCGACGTCGATGATGAGACAGTCCTGCCGGACCTGGGGCAGGCATTTTTCACCGAGATAGCAGGCGGGAATGGTATTGAAAACATAGTCGAAACGGGCAACTTTTTCCGGAAGCTCCGCAAGGGGGAGGGTCTGATGCCCCCGCGCCATTGCCATGGCAAGCTCCGCGGGATCGCGCACCGCTACGGTGACGCTGGCGTGGAGGCCCCAAAGTCTCTGGGCGATCAGGCTGCCGCACCGACCGAAGCCAAGGACGAGGCAGTTGCTTTGGTGAAGGAGGGCTTCCCGGTTTGAGAGGGCCTCCAGAATGGCGCCCTCGGCCGTGGCAACGGCGTTAAACAGGGTCAGGGCTTCGTCCTTCATAAAATCATGGCATTCGATCGAACGCTCCTCGCAACGCCTTAGAAAGTGATCCGGAAAAAGTCCGCCGAAGATCATTTGACGCTTTCGCAGAAGGCGCTGGAACTCCGCGACGGAGACGGAGGCCCCTTTTTCGCAAAAAAGTCTGCCGTTTTTTTCGAATGGGATGCCGCAGATGACGGTTCCGGCACCGCCAAGGGCTTCCTGAAATTGTGAGCTGGGAGATGGTTCGTCAAAGCGAAGGACCCTGCATCCCTCCCAGGAAAGAATGGGGGCCATGTAAGAAATGCGGCGGTCTCCGCCGATCAGGCATACGTCTCTGTAATCCATTTTTAGGGGTTTGGCGAGGGAGCCAATGGGAAACTTTGTATAGATTACGTAATTTCATGCGAAAGCGTGCTTGTCAAAGGTTGACGAAAAAGGGCATTAAGTGGTAAAGTAATGGCATAGTGGGGAATTATGTATGAACGGAACGTGGAGTCAAAAAAGATGGAAAGAAGTCCCTTACGTTAGCATTATGTTAGTGGCCGTCAACGTGCTGTTATTTCTCATCACGGAGTTTGGCGGGGACGATCTTTATGAAGTGGGGGCGCTGACCGTGGAAGGCGTGCTTGTGCATGGTGAATACGAGCGCTTTATCATTAGCATGTTTTTGCACGGGGGCATAGATCATATTTTTAATAACATGGTGATCCTGTATTTTATGGGTTCCATGATCGAGAAGGAAATCGGGCACTTGCCGTACGGCGTGATTTATTTTCTTTCCGGAATCGGCGGGGGCATGTTGTCGCTCTACGTCAAGCTGATTCAGGGAACCTCCGTCGGAAGCGTGGGCGCAAGCGCTGCCATTTTTGGATTGGACGGATTGCTTCTCGCGATGGTACTCTTTTACCGGAAGCCAATGCCAATGGTAACGCCGCTCAGGGTTGGCCTGATGATCGCGCTGAGCCTTTACAGCGGATTTACTGCCACCAACGTGGACAATGCCGGACATCTCGGCGGACTTCTCACGGGATTGATCCTGGGATCACTGTTTTGCATGATCAAGCGCTATTCGAAGGGTTTGCCTTCGCTGATGCGCGGCAGGGACGAGGAAGACGATTTTTGATGCCGGAAGGCATGGATGAAACATAAACTGGGGAAAGGAACAGGTAGGCAAAAATGAAGCAGGATAATTGTATTTTTTGTAAGATCGCGAACGGGGATATCCCGTCGAGAACGGTGTATGAGGATGCGGATTTCCGTGCCATCCTGGATCTTGGACCGGCAACGGAGGGACATACGCTGATCCTTCCGAAGGAGCATGCGGCAAACCTGTATGAAATGCCGGATGAGCTCGCGGCGAAGGTGCTTCCCGTTGCAAAGAAGGTGGCAGCGCTTTTGAAAGACCGCCTTGGATGCGCAGGACTGAATCTCGTGCAGAATAACGGCGAGCTGGCAGGTCAGACGGTCATGCATTTCCATTTGCACTTGATTCCCAGATATGAAAATGACGGACAGACGATTCTTTGGAAGCCAACGGAGCCGGGTGCGGATGAGTTGGACGCGGTGTTAAAGAAGCTCAGTTAAGGACTGTGTTAGGGAGGAAAAAACGATGGACGGTTTTTTTGCGAACAATCCTTTGGGAGAGGATCCCGATGACGAATCCATGCTTGGCGATAACGCCATGGGAGTCGCCAGGGGCGCGAGCTTTTTGATGGGAGACGATCCTAACAAGGATCCTGTAAAACCGACGGCAAGTAGCCCCATTGGCGACGCGCCGATGGGCGAGAAACCGAAGGAAAATCCTTTTGGAGATGATCCGCTCGGCCTTTTGTCGGGCGTGAATCCTTTGGGCGGAAACATTAAGCCGGATACTTCCTTTGGAGGCGGCACGAACGTGGCAAAACCCAGTGCGCTTGGACCGAATCCTTTGGGTGATGATCCGCTTGGCCTTTTGTCGGGCATAAATCCTTTGGGTGGAAATATTAAGCCAGATACCTCTTTTGGCGGCGGTACGACGATCGCGAGGACAAGTTCTTTGGGACCGAACCCTCTTGGGCCGAATCCGCTTGGGTTAAATCCTTTGGGACCTGATCCACTTGGACTTGGCGCGAAGGAGGAGGCAGCTCCCGCTCCCGCTCCGGAACCGGAACCTGAACCCGTAAAGGAGGAGCCTAAGGAGATTCCTTTGGGCGGCATTATCTCTTTGGAGGATGATTTTGGAGACGGCGTGCTGGGCGGCATCATTTCCCTGAGCGATCCTACGACCTTTAGCAGCGGGATCATTTCCAGCAGCTCCTCCTTTGGCAGTGGCGTTATTTCCAGCGGCTCTTCTTACGATGATGAGGACGTTTCGAGTGAACCTGCCAGTGAACCTTCGGCCGGAGCTTCTTTGGAAAGCGGCGTCATTTCGAACGGTTATTCTTATGATGACGATGATAATTCCATTCAGATTCCCTACGGTGACGGGACTCTGGATTCTACGCTGGAAGGCAGCAGCAGTTATTATAACAATGGTTCTTCCCTGGCAGACGATGATGATTTTAAACCCTTGGGTGAGAACGTAAACGATGACGTATTTTCGCTGAATTATGCGGGACTTGATTCTGCGGATGATGATCCGCTGGGACTGATGTCGGGCGGTGCTCCGGATAACAAGCAGCTGGGAGACGTTCCTTCCGCACCAAAGAATGACGGTTCCGAGGGCATGGATCCTTTGAGGGCATTACTTTTGGCGGGCGGAAATCCTTTTGGCGATAATGCGAAGAACATTGCGCCGGACCTTTCGTTTGGTAAGGAGGCGCTCAAGCCGAAGCATTTTGAGCCCATGAAGGCTTCCGGTCCCAGAGTACAGGCGGAGAACGTGCGGGTGAATAAGCCCTTGGGCGACAATCCGTTTGGAAAGGATATCGCGCCAGACTTTTCGTTTGGAAAAGAAGCGCTGAAATTGAAGAGATACGTACCCAAAAAGTCATTTGAGGAAACGGGTACGTTGGCCGATGAAATGCTGGCCAATGGCAAAGAGGATGACGTTCTCGAGTCCGAGGAGCAGCCTTTGGCAGTTGATGGCCAGGAAGTTTACGATTTCGAAGGCAAGGCCGCGGAGAACGTGAGCATTCTGGAGAAGGATACGCGCGAGCTGCACTTCGAAGAGGAGAACATGCTGGGCTATAACGCCATGGGCGTGGACAGGAGCGCAAGCTTTTTGATGGGCGCGGATCCGAACGAGGTGGTGCAGAAGGCGGTCGAAGACTTTACGCTTGGAGATGCACCGATGGGCATGGCGCCGAAGGTTCATTCTGCGGCAAAGAAGCCTGCGCAGCAAACTCCGGCGCAAAGACCCGTGCAGCAAACACCCGCGCCGCAAAAGCCTGCGTCCGTAAAACCTGCGGTGGGGAACGTCCTGGGCGAAAATGCTTTAAGTTCGAATCCTTTGGGTGAGAGCGCCCGGCCAGACACGTCCTTTGAGGATTCAACGACGGTGGCCAGTGCAAGTGGGCTCGGTCCGAATCCGCTTGGCCCCGATCCGCTAGGGTTGCTGGCGGCCGAGAATAAAAAGAATGAAAATAAGTTTGAAGAAAAGCCCGCAGTGAAGCCTGCCGCTTCGGAACCTGCGGAGAAGAAGCCCTTTGGGGAGAATCCCTTAGGTTTGAATCCGCTTGGTCCGAATCCGTTGGGACTGAATCCCTTGGGAGGAAATATCAGGCCAGATACTTCGTTTGGGGGCAGTACGTCGGTGAGACCTGCCGGCTCCTATGGCAGTGATACGATGGTGAAGCCGGCCAGCCCTTATGGCAGTGATACTTTGATCAAACCTGCCCAGCCTTCTGAGAGCGATACTTTGATCAAGCCGGCCAGTCCTTATGGCAGTGATACCTTGGTTAAGCCTGCGGCGAAGCCCGTTAATCTCTATGAAGATTTGGAGCCTGCAAAACCTGCACCCGTTAGTTCCTTTGCAGCGGCTCATTCGACGACCAGTTCTCTGTATGATGACCTGGATGAGCCGAATGAGGAGGAAGAGGAGGAAGAGGATTCCGACGAGAGATTCTGTCCTGAGTGCGGCATGCCCATGGTGGGCCGTGACAGCTTCTGTAACAGATGCGGTAAAAAGGTGGAACCCGTTGGGAAGCGGGAGTACGAGCGCATAAGATCGAAGAAGTCCGGTAGCAGTACGTCTTCCCGCAGCAATTCCGGTAATTCCTCACGAGGTAGCAGTGGCGGCGGTTCCTATGGCGGAAATGGCGGCTATGGCGGTTATGATGACGATGAATACGGCAGGGCGCCCATTCCGTCATCCAGGGTACGCCAAGCTCCGGAGATTCCCGTAAAGCTGATCGTGCTTGGGGCCGTAACGGCCGTTATGGTGATCGCGGCAATCGTTTGTACCGTTTTGGCAATCTCCGCGTCCAAGAAGGAAGCAGTAACCGTGTTGCACAAGCAGAGCGTTACGGATGGTCACAACGTGACGGAAACAATAACGTTTTATTCCACTGGAAACAAGATCCGCAGCATAACGGAAGAGATGGTCATAGATGCCACCGGAATGAGCCAGGATGACATTAACTTCAATAAAGAGCATTGGGATAAGACTTACGCAGACCTTGCGAATGCGTCGTTTATTGATTATAACGTTTCCCAGAGCGGAAATGAGATTACCATGCATCTGACTTACAAATCCCTTGACAACAAGGACAATATTACGACCATGAGTGAAATGGGACTGTTTAAGCTTGGGGGAAATAAGACGGAAGCAGGAAACGGCGATTACATTGCACTTAAAAAGACTTTGAAGGATCTGCAGAAGAGCGGATACGTTTTGGAAGAGAATTAATACAGACGTAAATTTACGATGCTTTCTATGGAAGAGAGTATTTTCTGAGGGAGGAAGAAATGGAAGACAATCAGGCTAGACTGTGTCCAAAATGCGGAACGCCGCTGATGGAGGATAATTTTTGCATGGGTTGCGGAACCTACGTGGATCCTGACAACGGTGCGGCGAAAGGAAAAGATTCCGTTATTGGATATGGTGAATCTGACAGTTTTGGATCCTTTGGAATGAGTCCGTCAGCGGATCCGACCGGCATTATCGGAGAGAGCGGCGCGAGTGACGGTTATGGCGCGGGCAGCGGAAATAATGCGGCGGGCGGTTATGGCACGGTAGGATACGGTACGACCGGCGGCTATGGCGCGACGAGTAGTTACGGCAATGTGGGAACCTATGATTCCTCAAGTAATTATGGCAATGCGGGAACCTATGATTCCTCCAATAATTATGGGAATGCCGGCGGATACAATACTGCCGGGAGTTACGATAATGCCGGCGGATACAATGCTGCCGGGAATTACGATAATGCGGGCGGCTATAATGCTTCAGGAAATTATGGCAATGGCGGTGATCCAAATGGTAATTTCGGTGCGTCCGCGGCGCGAGGTTATTCGGATAAGCCCTCATTTCTGGCATCCGTTTTGATCATGGCGGGAATTGCCTGCGCAGTATTTCTGGCCATCTTTGTGACGGACACCATGACAAAGTTAAAGCAGCAGACCGCGAAATACGTGGCGCCTGAGAAAGAAGCGGGATTTACGGAGTATTGGCAGGTGGACTATAAGGGGGATGAGGTCCTGGAGATCAGGGACGTTCTGGAGATCAGCCTTTACGGTGAATCTGACGTGGACATAGCCTCTTATAAGGGTGAATGGGAGGACAAATGCCAAGAGCTCTTTGGCGCGTATCCAACCATATCGTATGAAGTAACGTCGTCTGGTTCGACGGTCTCGGTAGTCATTACGTACGGGAATTTGAACAAAAGGGACGGGATGCAGGCGATGGTAAAGGCTGCAAACGTCTCGATGTCAAAGGATGCGGATCACATTTCCGCGAAATCCGTGGATAAGTCGCTTCTGAAGAACGGTTGGAAAAAGAGGTAATGGAAGTCATGAGAACCATAAACGTCAGTGAAGTTACGGAAAAGATCAGTGAGGCCTGCATCGAGGCGAATCACTTTTTGTCCGCGGACATGAAGGAAAAATTGGAACAGGCGACGAGGCAGGAGGAAGCGCCCTTGGGGCGGCAGATCCTGGAGCAATTACAGGAAAACCTTCGGATCGCGGGGGAAGACATGATCCCGATCTGTCAGGACACGGGAATGGCGGTCATCTTTATGGAGATCGGGCAGGACGTGCATTTCGAGGGAGGAAGTCTTACGGATGCCATCAATGAGGGCGTTCGGAGAGGCTACGTGGATGGATTCCTGCGCAAGTCCGTGGTGAAGGATCCCATTTTGCGTGAGAACACGAAGGACAATACGCCGGCAGTGATCCATTATGACGTGGTGCCCGGGGACAAGGTGAAGATCACCGTTGCGCCTAAGGGCTTCGGAAGTGAAAACATGAGCCGGGTGTTTATGCTAAAACCCGCAGACGGGATCGAAGGGGTGAAGAACGCGATCCTTACGGCGGTGAAGGATGCGGGACCAAACGCCTGCCCGCCCATGGTGGTCGGCGTTGGCATCGGCGGAACGTTTGAGAAATGTGCCATTTTGGCGAAAAAAGCTTTGACGAGACCCGTGGATCAGCACTCAGAGATCACGTGGGTACGGGAGCTGGAGGAGGAAATGCTGGAGAAGATCAATCGCACCGGCATTGGCCCCGGAGGACTCGGCGGCAGTACGACTGCCATGGCGGTCAACGTGAATACTTATCCCACGCACATTGCGGGATTGCCCGTTGCGATCAATATCTGTTGTCACGTAAACAGGCACGCGGTGCGGGAGATTTAGGAGGAAAGACATGGACAGATACGTGAAGGTTCCGCTGAGTGACGAGGATGCAAAGTCCCTGAAGGCAGGGGATTACGTATACTTAACGGGAACGATCTATACGGCCAGGGACGCGGCGCATAAGCGGATGCAGGAGGCGCTGGACCGTGGGGAGGAGCTTCCCCTGGAGATGAAGAATAACGTGATCTATTACATGGGACCGTCGCCGGCCCGGGAAGGGCGGCCCATTGGCTCCGCAGGTCCGACGACTGCCAGCCGCATGGACAAGTATGCACCCGCACTGTTGGATCTTGGCCTAAAAGGCATGATCGGAAAGGGAAAGCGTTCCCAGGCAGTGAAGGATGCCATCGTGAGAAACGGCGCCACGTATTTTGCTGCAGTAGGCGGCGCGGGCGCGCTGCTTTCCAAGTCCATCCTGAGTTCTGAGGTGATTGCTTATGATGATCTGGGGACGGAGGCGATCCGGAAGCTGGAAGTCAAGGATTTCCCAGTGATCGTGGTGATCGACGCAGAGGGAAATAATTTGTATGAAACGGCCACAGCGGCTTATTGTAAGGAGTAGCCGGCGATGAGAATTGCATTGATGGTTTTCATGAATTTTTTGCTGGCGCCCTTTATGTTTATCCGGCTGTGCTGGGTGGCAAAGCATTACAACGGGGATTACAATCCCGGCTTTAAGATTTCGAAATTTATCGCGAAACGGGCGATCTGGGGCGGAAACATCAAGTTGGAGGTTCATGGCGTTGAGAACCTTCCTGAGAAGGACGGTTTTATGTTTTACCCGAATCATCAGGGGCTGTTTGATTCACTGACGTTTTATTCCTCCTGTCCGAGGCCTTTTGCGGCGGTGATCAAGAAGGAGGCCAAAAACATTATTCTGCTCAAGCAGGTACTGGAGGCCACGGGATCCCTTGCCATGGATCGTGAGGACGTGCGTCAGTCCATGCAGGTGATCAATCAGATTGCGGAGGAAGTGAAGGCCGGCCGGAATTACCTGATCTTTCCAGAAGGGCATCGCAGTCGCGAGGGGAATAAGGTGCAGGAGTTTAAGCCAGGCAGCTTCAAGGCGGCGCAGAAGGCGAAATGTCCCATCGTGCCGTGCGCATTGATTAACTGCTTTATACCGTTTGACGTGCAGTCCATTCGCCGCGTAACGGTGAAGCTGATCTACTTAAAACCCATGTATTATGAAGAATATCAGGGCATGAAAACGGTAGAGATCGCGACGGAGGTTCGACGGAGGATCGTGGAAGCCATCGCGGAGTATGAAGACAAATAGTTGATTTAACGGGGGAGAGGGTTATGGAAAACGATAATTGGAAGACAAATCCGCTCGGCGAGAATCCATTGGGAGAAGGATTCGTTGCAGACAATTCTTTTGGAAGCAAGGGAATGTATGGAAATGGATCGGATGAATCCGATCATGGCCCTGAAAAGAAGGTTTGCCCGCAATGTGGCATGGAATTGCCTGAGAATGAAACGTTTTGCATGGCATGCGGCATGACCGTGATCCCCGTATTGAAAAAGGATTATGAAAAAGCCGTGAGTGACGGTCAGGATCCCGTTGCTTACAGCAAAGCTTTTAGCGCTCCGGATTCTGGCGGTACGACGGGTGGCAACTCTTATGGCGGCGGCAATTCTTACGGCGGTGGTAATTCCTATGGCGGACAGAGCCGTTCTTCGTCCTCGTATTCATATTCGAAGAAAGAGAATGAGCCGAGCCTGATCTATATGTTTTTCTGGGCGCTGGTTGCACTTGTGGCAATAGCGGTTATTGTGTTCTTTATTCATAAATTAAACGTGGAAAAGAACGCCGAGAAAATAACGACGATGTATCGCAGTTCAGCGATAAATGGCCGTTCGGAGGAAGATACGGTCATCTATACGTCAAATGGAGACAAGGTTACCAAGATTACGTACCAAGTTTCGCTGGATATTGAGGGATTGGAACAATCCAGCGTTGATCAAATGAAAAATAAGCTGAACCAGCAATATGCGACCTACGAGACAAGTACTTCCATGCATTATAACTTAAAACAGGAAGCAGATAAAAAACTGATCTTAACGATTGAATATGAGTATTTGAACGTGGCAGATAATTTGCAGAAGATGCTTGACGACGGATTGCTTGAAAAGAGCGGGTTTAATAACTCGGAAATTACGGTCAAGGACTATATTTCTTTGGATAGATCGATCACAAATATGAAAAAAGCAGGCTATAGGGTGAGGAGAGACGAGGATCAGTAAAAAGATAATATTTCTGATTGACAAATGGAGAATCCTTGCGTATAATGAGAAATGCGCTATGAGTTAGCGCACAAATGCATATTGGTAGAGACGAGATTCGGACAAGGAGAAATACTCAAGAGGCCGAAGAGGCGCCCCTGCTAAGGGTGTAGGTCGGGCAACCGGCGCGAGGGTTCAAATCCCTCTTTCTCCGTTTCATCTGCCAATAAGGTTGGAGTGTTGATACGTCAACACTCCATTTTTGTAGCCCGCAAACGAAAACAAGCGGCGCCGAAGGCGACATTTGTTTTCGAGCGGGCGTAAACGAAATAAAAACAAAAGCCGCGCAAGCGGCGACGCATGCGCAGCATGCGGTTTTTATGAGTTGCCACGAAACAAAACCAAGCGCCGCCGAAGGCGACATTTGATTTCGCCCGGGCAATTACGAAACAAAAGAAGAAGCCGCGTAAGCGGCGACGCATGCGCAGCATGCGCTTTTGTGAGTTGCCACGAAACAAAACCAAGCGCCGCCGAAGGCGACATTTGATTTCGCCCGGGCAATTACGAAATAAAATCAAAAGCCGCGTAGCGGCGACGTCTGCCGAAGGCAGACGGATTTTATGAGTTGAAATATATTTGCCATCTGATCATGGAAGGAGATTCCCACATGGATCCCATTACCCTTATCGTCCTTGCCATAGCCTTCATCGCCATCATTTGCGTCTTTATCCTCATGTCCGTAAAGCAAAACAATCACCTAAAAGACCAACAGGCCAACAATACGGAGAAACGTCAAATGCTTGACCTAATGGCGACCGTGATGGACTCAGAATTCGCAAATTATACTTACGTTGTCGGCTACTACACGAAGATCCAGCAAAAGATAGGTTCCACCGTATATTATTACTTCCCTTACGTACTTGCATTTAATACAGAAGAACTGATCATCTTTCCTTTTATTAAGAAAGAGGGAAGGCTGTACGTGAGAAATCGCATGGACGTGAATTGGAACCTGACGAGTTTTAAGTACAAGCTCCAAAAGAAGGGAGCGTTGCTTACGTTTAAGATGGTTGGCGAGACCATGCCGATCTGCGTGGATCCCGTGATCAAGGGAACTGGCTTGGAAAATACGGACAGACCACTTTGCGTCTTCCAGGAGCAAGAATATGCAAAGTTCCTGGAGCGTCTTCCATTCTTCGCGGCTAAGGCAAAACAGGCGTGAGCGGAAGCGGGTGGGTTGGAAATAAGGTGACTTGGTAACGCAAATAAGGATTTATACAAAGGAGAATTTTGAAAATGAAGGTGAAAGAAACGGGCGCACAGATCAAGAAGCTTGGCGGGATCGTTCTGGCGGTTGGCGTGATAATGTCTATCATTGGATTTCGCGAGGGAGTCGCTTCCATGAGAACTCCGTTGGATTTGAATGAGGTCAATGTATCGGAGATTGGAACGTTTGACATGGTAACGGCAGACATCTATGCAGTGTTTGGTGCCTTTGCAACCAAGACGTCTTCCGAGAACGGAACTAAGACTGCTGAGGAATCTTATTACGTGATCCGTGCTTTTGAAGGGGATGAAGTTCGGTACATTGGCGTAAAGGTCTTGGAAAAGGATTATGCGACTTTTGATGCCATTTGCGATGACACGTGGGATTTTGTGGACGGTTATCTGATGGAACTGACTAAGCATGCCGAGAAAACGGGATGTCTTAAGAAGATGAACAAGAAAATGATGAACTTTTATTATGAATGGTTTAGCAAGGCCGGGGCCTTCGATTCGGAAGAAGAGATGAAGACCTACGCACTTCCGTATTACATTGACTCTCTCGCAAATCCCTCTTCCATGAAGTCGATCCTTTTTGTCGGCGCGGTTCTGATTGTTGTTGGCGGAATTTTGTTCCCCATCGGATGGAAAAAGCAGAACGCAGAGGAGAAGAAGGCTGCTGAACAGTCTTACGTCTACATCAATGGCGTCAGCTATGAAAAAGCGACCCTGGCCCACGTAAACCAGTGCATCCAAGGACAGGAAAAGATGTTTGCGGTACAGGAGCTTGCCAGGATCACGGGAATGAGCATGGAAGAGGCAAGCGTGATCGTTGAAAATTGGAGACAGTATTACTATTAAAAACTGCGCTAAGACATTGACAAAGTAAGGCGGAACGTGATATTATATAGTTCCACCGCCAAAATGGCAGTGAAAAAAAGATTTTGAATTCATCAAAAAAATCTTTAAAAACATGTTGACAAGTGATTGCGGCCGTGTTATTATAACAAAGCTGTCGCCAAGAACTTGACAGCAAACGCACCTTGATAAGTAAACAACAATGCAACCCTGAAGATTCCAGAGAAAAGGCTCTTAGGCAGCCTGATCTCCGAGATTTCAGAGAACA
>CAMKQH010000014.1 GCA_946414885.1 uncultured Lachnospiraceae bacterium | reverse complement strand
TGACGGGCAGGGAGGGCTACGAGAGCCTTGGCCTGTTGCTTGACGCGATGATGCGTTACGGCGATTCCGCTGCAGCCTTCGCATCGTAAGTAAAGTAATTATTTTAAAATAGTGCCAAATGGAATGACCATTGGCACTATTTTTTTGGGATATTACGTGAGATGATGGTATCGTGAGGGTGGAGTAGGTAAATGCCAATGGAAAGATCTGAAGCATGGGAAGCATACAAATTCGAAAGAGGAGAGGAACGTATGAGACGAAGGGAAAGGAAATGGAAAAGTCGCACGTTGGTTATGCTAATGGCATTGGCTTTGTGCCTGACGGGCATTTTGGGTTGGCCGGGATTTGGGATGACGGCGCAGGCTGGAAAGACGCCAGTTTCGTCGACGTTTGTATTCAAGGTTACGGTCACGGGCGGAAAAGGCGTTGCGGTGTCTGATCCGGAGCAGACCGTGGATTCCAGGTTATTTGACACTTCTTTTAATTGTCTGTCGGGTCAGTACGTGAAACTGTATCACGTGCCGGATCCTGCCCCTGACTTTCAAAAGTTTGATCATTGGCACGTAAGGGTGGGACTCGAAGTTTTCGATAGTAAAGGCTCATTTTCCGAGGAGTATTTTTACGAAGAGGATCTGACGGATTTTATTGTCTACCCGGAGCTTCAGAAATTTTCGGAGGAACAGCAGGCGGACATTATCAGAGCCTTAAAGTTGTCCAACGTAATCATTAAGGGCAAAATTACGATTCAGGCGCAGTACGTGGATAATTACTGGCTTGTGAGCTTTGAGCCAAACGGGGCCGAAGGTGAGATGGAAGCCGTTAAGGTGGAAAAGGGCGAGGAGTATGAACTCCCGGAATGTCCATTGACGATAGAGGGGCATGACTTTACCGGATGGAAACTTGGTGAAGAGGTTTACCAGCCTGGGGAGAGCGTTGAGATCACTGAGGACGTCACGCTGGAGGCGCAGTGGAAGCTCAGGACGTACTCCGTCACTGTCTCTACGAATGCGCCAGACCACTGGGTCAGCATCACCGGCGGCGGAACCTACGGGTATGGTACGGAAGCGACCGTAACGGCAACGGGTAAAACCTATCAGAACACGGAGTATGGCCTGCTGCATTGGAAGGATCGTGACACGGATGAGATTGTTTCCAGGGAGCCAAGCTATTCCTTTATCGTGACCGGAAAGCGTTCCTTGCTTGCAACGATCGCACCGTATACTACCATGGATTTCTCGGCGGGCGGAGGCCAGGGTACGATGGAGCGGGCAAAGGTTCTTGTTGGAGAGCAATACGTTCTGCCGGAATGTGAATTTACCAAGCCGGGCTGGCGTTTCGCAGGCTGGGCGGTCAGGAATTATGACGGCGTTTATCCGGCGGGGGAAACCTTTACCGTGGCATATCAGCACTTTTTGACGGCTACCTGGGAGGAGATCCCTGAACTGGCAGTCCCGATTGACGAGGAGCATTTCCCTGACTCTGCGTTTCGCAACTATTTAAAATTTACGACTTCGATCAACAAGAATGGAGATGAATGGCTCACTTCCAGCGAGCTGGCGATTCCGAACTTGACTCTTCAGAGTCAAAGCATTGAAACTTTGAAGGGAATTGAATATTTTACGGAACTCACGTCGCTGTACTGCAACGGTTCTAAGATCACGGAATTGGATCTGACGAATAGCAAGAAGTTAAAAACCATAGAAATAAAGAACACTACGTTGAGTACCATTAAGCTTGGCGGATTGACGGAATTGGTAACGCTGTCATTGGATTCGAATGAGCTTACTTCCCTGGAATTGCCGGAGGCACCATCCTTAAAGACCATAAACTGCAATTATAATAAGCTGACCAGCCTGTCCGTGCATGATTTCCCAGCTTTGGAAAGCTTGAGCTGTTCCAACAATTCCGTGTTGGAAACTTTAACGCTTAACAACCTGCCGGCATTAAAGACGTTAGGATGTCAAAAAAATAAGCTAAAGACGCTGGACGTTACGGGCTTTCCTGCGCTTACGTCGCTGGCGTGTGGCGTGAATGAAATTGAATCCTTGGACGTATCCAAGAATTCCCTGTTGGTAAGCTTGAGTTGCGAGGATAATAAACTGCAAAGCCTTGACGTAACTGAGAATAAGGCATTGAAAGCTTTATGGTGTTCCAATAATCAGTTGGAAAGTCTCGATCCGTCGCAGAATAAAAATCTTGAGCAGTTATATTGCGGTTCTAATCCGATTAAGGATCTTTACGTCGTGGGATTGACGAAGCTTAAGACGTTTGATTGTACGCTCTGTAATCAGCTGGATTCTCTTACGCTGGACGAACTGCCGGCATTATTGACGGCGAACGTTACTACTTCGGAAAGCATTGGGAACCTGACCTTGGGCGATACTGGCATCGGGTCCTTCGCGTGTAAAGCAATCCATTTGGACGTAAGTAAGGCCGTACAGTTGAAGGAACTGCAATGCTCTAATGCAGGACTCGAAACTTTGACGCTCGGTTCCAATACGGCCATGACGTGGTTGTATCTTATGAACAATCACCTTTCCGAGTTTGACTTAAGCGGGCTCACGGCGCTGACGTATCTTTGCGTGACGGGAAATGACGTGAAACAGTTGGATATTTCCAATAATACAAAGCTGGAAGCCGTGTATTGTGAAAAGAATCAGATTAGAAATCTGGATCTCAGAAACAACCCGAAAATCGCTAGTTTGGATTGTACGACAAACCTGATCACGGCCCTTGACGTGAGCAAAAATCCTGAAATTAGGGACTACAGAGGTACCAGATTGCGGTGTGATAACGACGTGGTACTGTATACGGGGGCGACGGAGCATTGCCAGATCAGCGTCAGCGCGACTCCGGCGGAAGGCGGCAAGGCCTACGGAAGCGGAAGCTGGATCCAAGGCGAGAAGGTTTCCCTGTTGGCGGACGCAACGGAAGAATATGAGTTCAAGTGCTGGATGGAGGGAAGCGAAGTTGTATCCGAGGACGTAATTTATGAATTTACGGGCGAAGAGGACAGGGTACTGACGGCAGTGTTTAAGAAGCGCATAGACACGAACATGCGGATAACGAGGAGATCCCTGACGCTCTTCGACACCATTACGATTGACTTTAAGGTGCCGGTGCAGTCCTTCGAAGGATATCATGATCCTTATCTTTTGGTGACGCAAAATGAATCGACGAACGTGCTCTCAGATGCAGGGATCGTTGACGGTTACTATGTCTTTAGTTACCGCATTGCGCCGCAGATGATGGGTGACCTGGTGACGGCAGTGCCGGTTGCGTTGGATGAAGATGACGAGGCGGTCAAGGGCGTGAGCACGGAGTATTCCATCGCGCAATATTGTAAAAACATGCTGAACAGGGAAACGTATCAGACGGATGAATATGCTAGGTTCAGAAAGCTTCTGGTGGACATCCTTCTCTATGGCGATGCGGCGCAGGCATACGTGGGATACAAGACGGACAATCTCGTAAGCAGGTTCCTGACGGCGGAACAGCGTGCCATGGGAACGGACGTAAGTATTCCGATGACTTATGAGACGGTTAGGAAGAAGAATTTTGCGACGGTGGAAGAGGAGGACAAACTTGCTAGCATTGAGACGGCAGCGCTGTTTCTTGAGGCTGCAGTAAACATTCAGTTTAAGTACTTGGCAGACGATCTTACGGATCTTCGCGTAGTGGTAACGGACGATGAGGCTGGCGAGCACGTGATCGGCGAGTATGCGGCGGACGCAAATCTGATCGATGACAAGGGACGCTATTACGTAACCTTCGGAAACTTGAATGCGGCACAGATGAGAAAGACGGTTTACGCCACGGTAATGAAGGGAGATCAGAGGGTTAGCAACACCTATCGATACAGTATTGAATCCTACGTTTTAGCGGTGAAGGGCATGAACACGCTTCTTGACTACTTGCTTGACGCGATGATGCGCTATGGCGATTCCGCAAAGGATTTTGTTGGCTAAGACGGATGCGTGACGGGGAGGTTACGACATGGGGGCAAAAACAAGAAAGCTTAGAAAAAAATTTTTGGTTACGTTTATGGCCTTGCTGCTATGCGTGATGAGCGTGACGGAATGGCCGGGATTTCAGGCGACTGCGCTGGCGGCAACGTCGGAAAGGCTGCTGATCCGGTGCGAGATCACGGGAGGTACGGGCGCATTCGCGGAGGACTTGACGACGTCGGTAGACGCCAGGCTGTTTGACGAGGAAATCAGCACCGGCATTACTGCGCGGGCATGGATGCAGGGCATTTACGTCCTGCTTCGTATGACGCCGGAAAGCATACCGGAATTCCAAACGTTTGATCACTGGGCGATGACGGTAACTTATCAGTTTAAGGATAAGTCCCTTGGAGAGATGCTGAGGGTGTCGTATGAGAAGAATCTGACGGATCCTTATGCATTGATTTCCTATCAGGAGCTTGCGGACAGCGGACAGGTTGAGGAAAAACCCCTGACAAAGCTTGTCAGTGCCATAAGCAACGGATTGGCCGTCGCTTGTAGCGTTCGGATCGAGGCCCAGTACAGGGATAATTATACCGTGACCTATGACGCGAACGGCGGCGAGGGAACCGTAACGGATTCTGCGAGTCCCTATGTGAGGGGGGCGCAGGTAACGGTGCTGGAAAACGGATTTGCGGCTCCGGCGCATGCAGTATTTAAGGGCTGGAATACGGAGGCGGACGGTAGCGGCGCAAGCTACGGGGTGGGAGACGTTTTCGAGATAGAGAGACCGCTTACGCTTTACGCGCAGTGGAAGCATCTTTACGTTGGCATAGAGGAAGGTTTTGACGAGGAAGCGATCCCGGAAGGCTGGACCGTGACCAGGACAAATGAAGATTATGGTTGGACGATTGGTGTTGGGGATTCGCAGGAGAATCCGGGAACGCATGCCGGAGAGCGTAATGCGATCAGCAGGATGGTTCCACAACATACGTCGTATACTCTGTTTGCAACGTCATGGCTGATCTCACCTGTTCTGGATATGAGTGAGGTCATGGGGAGCCTAAGGCTGGGCTTTTGGTACGTTAACAGAGAATACAGCAATGACGCCGATGAATTTGGTGCATATTACCGCATCGACGGCGGCGAATGGCAGGAACTGTTTTATACCCGGAATGCGCATGACGCGTGGACGAGAAAGCTCATCTATCTGCCGGATGAAATCCGTACGGCAAACGTTGAGATCGGATTTACGTCGAAGTGTCAGTTCGGATATGGCATTGGCCTGGATGAAGTGATGCTGGAAGAGCTGGAATCCGTTCAGACGCGGGAAGTGCGTTATGACGCGAACGGCGGCAGCGGAAGCATGACGGATCAGGCAAGTCCTTATTACCTCGGGAAGACCGTGGAGGTATTGCCAAACGGCTTTACGGCTCCGGCAAAGAAAGGCTTTGTCGCCTGGAATACGAAGGCGGACGGGAGCGGCGCGGGGTACGACGCAGGGGATCAGTTTGACGTTTATGAGGACGTGACGCTATACGCGCAGTGGGTGGATTATCTTACTGGACTAAATGAGAATTTTGAGGTTCTGTCATGCCTTGGAACGTGGCGCGTTGAGACCAATGATTATCCGGATAAATGGATGGTAAACATAGGTACTTACTATAATTACGGGCCCCATGCAGGAAAGTACTGCGCGCAGGTGAGGAAGGCGTCGGGAAGTGAGACGGGTAAGTGGACCACGCTGGTGACGCCCAGGCTGGATCTCAGCGGCATGGCAGGATTGCCCAAGCTGAGCTTCTGGTATCAAAACCGTTCTGACCGTAATATGCCGGATGACGTCAGCGTATGCTACCGGGTGAACGAAGGGGAATGGATAGAGCTCTTCCGGCCGGAGGAAGCCCATAATGAATGGATAAGACAGGTAGTCTTTCTGCCGGAAGAGGCAAAGACGGAAAACGTGGAGATCGGCTTCCGGGTTGAAGCCCTTGGATCGGGCTTTGGCCTTGCGATTGACGATCTCTTGCTGGAGGATGACGGACCATCTTACGCTCTGACCTATGACGCAAACGGCGGCAGCGGTGAGATGACGGATCCCAATGCTCCCTACCACGGCGAGATGCTTGTGACCGTACTGCCAAATGAATTTACGGCAGCAGGCAAGAAGCGTTTTGTGGATTGGAACACAAAGGCGGATGGCAGCGGGACGGCTTACAGACCTGGTGACGCGTTTACGATCAATGGCGACGTAACGCTTTACGCGCAGTGGAGAGATCCCATAGCCAGCCTTGACGAAGGCTTTGAGGGCGATGGCATCCCGAGAGATTGGAATGTAGAGGCAGATTCAGAGGCTTTCCAATGGAACGTGGGTGTTGGAGACTATAATGAATATATGGGTTCTCATTCCGGAAACCAAAACGCGCGTTTGGCCTGTCTGGACGAAGACGGACAATCTGCATGGCTGATCTCGCCGGTGATGGACCTTGACGGCGCAACGGGATTCCCTGCGTTAAGCTTTTGGTACGTAAACCGTTCTCGTTATTATTCGCGTATCTCTTCGCCCAAGGGAGAGGAATTTAGCATATGCTATCGCGTTAGGGACGGCGAATGGCAAGAGCTTTTCCACACGGAAAAAGCAAGGGAAGACTGGACGAGACAAGTGCTGTATCTGCCAGAGGAAGCGCTGATGGATGGAGTGGAAATTGGTTTTCACGTCATTAACCACTCGAGCAGAGGTTTTGGCTTGGACGACGTCACGTTTATAATGGCGGAGGAACCGCTGTATGCAGTTTCCGTCGAGGACGGGATTTCGGGCGGCGCAGTCTCTGCGGATTGTACCTTTGCGGGAGAAGGAGAAGCCGTTACGCTGACGGTTAGCCCTGACGGAAACCGTGAGCTTGTTGAGCTTCTTGTCAGGACAGGGAACGGGAGCGTCGCATTCACAAAGGTTGATGAGACGATGTATTCGTTCACCATGCCTAAGGGCGACGTTGCCATCGAGGCTACCTTTAGGGAATTGGAGGGCATCGTCTTCTGGGAGGACTTTGAAGGGATTGTTTCTTCCAAATGGACGCTTTTGGATGCGGACGGAGACGGGAAGAACTGGAGCGTACGGGATTACGTGATGAACGCTTACGATTCTAAACGCAACCGCCTGGTTCACTCCATACAATGTGCGCTTACGGCGGACGTGGGCGCAGGAACGTCTGATAACTGGGCCATTACTCCAGCCATCACGGTTTCGGAGAATACAACCCTGAGCTTTTGGATGAGAAAGGGCAGCGATGGTGATGAAAGTCCTAACTTGGCCGTATGTGTTGGAATTCGTCCCGCTGCAGAAAGCATGATCAAGGTAGCGGAGCTCACCGCTTCGCCCGCCTATGATAAGTACGAGGTGGATCTAAGCGCCTTCGCGGGACAAACCGTTTATCTGGGATTCCTGATCCATAACGCCAACAAGATGGATAATTTGTACTTGGACGACGTCCTGGTGGTTGGAGGGGTAGCTCCGCTGACGGACGGTAGCTTAAAGATCGCCAGGAGATCCTTAACGCTTTACGATACCATTGCCATTGACTTTAAGGTATCGGCACGGGCGTTGGAAGGCTATCACGATCCCTATCTTCTGTTGAAGAAGGATGAGGAGACGTTCCAGATTTCGGAGTATGTGATAGTTGATAATTACTATGTTTTCACGTACCGCGTGGCGCCGCAGATGATGGGCGATACGGTGATGGTAACGCCGCATGCGCGGAATGCGGACGGGGAGGACGTTACGGGCGTCGCGACTACTTATTCCGTGGCGCAGTATTGTCAGAACGTGCTGGGCAACGCAAGTTATCAGATTGATGAATACGCCACGTTACGGCAACTTCTGGTAGACATCCTGCTCTACGGCGACGCGGCGCAGCTTTACTCAGGCTACAAGACGGACAATCTCGTCAGCAGCTTCCTAACGGACGAACAGCGCGCAATGGGAACGGACGTAACCGCTGCGATGAACTACGCGTCAGTCAGGAAAAAGAACTGTGCAACGGTGGAAAACCCGCTTGCAAGCATTGAAACGGCGGCGCTGTTCCTTGAGGCGGCGGTCGACGTGCAGTTTAAGTATGAGGCGGACGACCTTACGGGCCTTCGCGTGGTGGTAACGGAGGATGAGGCGGGAGCCAACGTTCTCGGCGAGTACCCGGCGGACGCAAGTCTGATCGACGGAAACGGCCGATATTACGTAACCTTTGACTACCTGAACGCGGCCCAGATGAGAAAGACGGTCTACGCAACGGTGATGAAGGGCAGTGAGAAGGTCAGCAACACCTTCCGCTACAGCATTGAGTCCTACGTCTATTCCATGACGGGCAGGGAGGGCTACGAGAGCCTTGGCCTGTTGCTTGACGCGATGATGCGCTACGGCGACAGCGCAGCTGCATTTGTAAATAATAACTAGGGAATAGTCCGTTACGGTATCTGAGTCAAGAGGACGTGCCATCAGGCACGTCCTTTTTGCCAGGCAAAAGCATTCTGCAGGGTGCGCGTGTCCCAAAATGGACAAATGGGGAGAATTTGACTATTGAAATAGACATGGAAGTTCGGTAAGATGAGTATAGTAGGGGTAGAAGGGGAGGTATCAAAATGAAACGAAAGATGCGTAGATTGTTAGCCGTACTTCTGGTGTTTGCATTGACTTTTTCCATGGCAGGCACGGACGTCCTGGCAGCGGGAGTGGGCATGGCGCAAGAGGCCGTGAGCGAGGAGACAGCCCAGATCGAAGATGCGGCTGAGGGCGGTGACTTGGTCATAATCGAGCAGACGGCGAAGAACGAGTCTGCAGACGAGGCCGGATTGGCGGACGAGACGACTGAGCCGGCAGAAACCGGAGAGACGAATGCGGAGGAAGGATCCGGAGAAGGTACGGGACTGCCCAAAATGAGCATGAGGAGTGCGCTTCGAGCCCCCGGCAGTTCGGAAACAATATTCTCCGAAGATTTTGAAGACGCACGCATTTGTCCTGAGGGTTGGACGGTGGAAGAGAATTCGACTACCGTTACGTGGACAACGGCCATATATAACAGCTCTTATTCTTCGGGTAGCTCGTGCGGTACTTTCGTAGATTGGGAGAGCGTCGACAACGGGTTGACGGCATGGTTAATTACGCCCGCCCGTGATTTTAGTAACGTTACGGGCTCGCTAAAACTGACTTTCTGGTACAAAAATCCTGCTAAGTCTGCAATGGGAGGAATATTTGATGAATTATGCGTGTGCTATCGCATTGGCGGAGGCGAGTGGCGGGAACTGTTTAGGACGGCAGAGGGTAAAGAGGATTGGACGAAGCAAATATTGATTCTGCCGGAAGGGGCGAAAGCGGGGAACGTGGAAATCGGTTTTTGCGGCACAAATCATGATTGCTGGGGCATAAACTTGGATGACGTGGTGCTTGAGGTCGCGGAATCCTTGCAAACCCATTCCGTGACTTACCATGCAAACGGCGGAAGCGGTGCGATGACGGATACAAACAGTCCTTACTTCGACGGATCAGGCGTGTACGTCATGCAAAATGCGTTTCAGGCACCGGCGGGAAAAGGATTTGTCAAGTGGAACACAAAGGCGGACGGCAGTGGAATCAATTACGTGCCTAACAATTATTTTTTCCTTACGCAGGACGTTACGTTCTATGCACAGTGGGGATATCCCATTTCCGGCGTCGGAGAGATTGCAAACGGACGCGTTTACTGCGCAAGAAGCGCAGCCTTAGCGGGAGAGACCATTACCCTCGGGGTTTATCCCGATGACTACCATTACGTTCTTAAGAGGCTGACCGTAAGGAATGGCAGCGAAATTGCTGCCGTAACGAAAGTGAACGAAGAAAAATACACGTTTGTCATGCCAGAGGGGGGCGTTGCCATTGAGGCAACGTTTCAGAAGGTTGACGTTGCCTTTAATGAAGACTTCACTGACATGGGTGGTTGGACGTTTGTGGATGCAGACGGAGATAACGATGGGTGGTATATTCCCTCGGATACATACTTGTCGCCGCGACTAATGTCAAATTCATACAAAGAAACGGCGAATGATGCAGTTGCAGTGACGCCTGACAACTGGGCCATCACGCCGGCCATAGAGCTTCCGGATAACCCGGTTCTGACTTTCAAGATTTTGGAAAGAGAGGGCCAAAACATGGCTGTTTACGTTGGTAACAGTCCCAACGTGAATGCCATGACGAAGGTGAGCGACTACGTGACGGAAGATACGTTTACGCGATATTGGGTGGATTTGAGCGATTACGCCGGCCAGACGGTTTACGTGGGATTTCGTCATTACAACGTAACGGATAAATTAGGTGACGTAACGTTGATTGGCGTTACGGTATACGGGGAAGATTTAGGGACGATAGATCTTCCGGGCGTTGTTAGGAGTTACGACGAGCTGAAGGAGAAGATCAACGAAGCGAATAACGGCAACAGCGAGGACTTTACGTACCTCAGGCTGAGCCGGGACATTACGACGGATGAAGTGGACGTCATTGACATAGGAAAAGTGGACAACAGCGTACAAACCGGAATTTGCCTGGATTTAGCGGGCCATACGATAACGAGCACGGCAACGTCGGACGACTGGGAGAGTTGTATTTTCCGCTTAAAGCACGGCAGCCTGATCATAGAGGACAACGTCGGAGGCGGAGGCATTAAGGCTAAGAACGTTCAAAACGTGTTTTTATGTGATAACAGCGTTAAACCTTGTTATCTGGCCATTTATGACGGAACGCTTAAAAACACACATGGAATCATTGGCATGGCGGACGGCGACGTGACCGTGGAAATATACGGCGGAAGATTTGAATCTGGCGCATCAACCAGCGTTAACGTTGGCTTAAACAAAACGCAGTTCACTCCCAAGCTTACCGTTTACGGCGGCTGGTTTAACGGAATGACCCTTGGATATGGCACGATCGACTTAAGGGAATGCACCATTGAAAAAGTATTTAACTCCCGCTTATTTGAACTTGGCAGTTTTATTAATCCTAATTCAAGGGTCGTGCTGAACGACGAGGTGGTGACGGACCTCTCCGTGCAGAAACTGGAGGGAACCATTGTCATCGAGGACAAGAACAAGCTGCGCTTCGTGATGCATCCGCAGGACAAAACATGCAGGGAAGGCGAAGGCGTTACGTTTATCGCCTGTGCCGAAAACGCAACCGGATATCACTGGTACGTGGAGGATGAGAACGGAAATCCGGTTTCCGCGGTGGAAAAGGGATGGGCCAGCGGGTCGTCCTACAATTACGCGCCAAACGGAGCCGGAGGGACGTCGTTTACCCTAACGGGCATCAAGGAAGGGCTTGACGGGAAAAAGGTATACTGCGTGGCGGAAGGAAACGGCCAGCTGGCAGAATCCGCCAGGGCTGAGATACGCATTGACCAGAAGGTAAATTACGTTTGCGTCGAGATCGAAAACCTAAAGAATGCGGTGCTTGGTGCCAACGTAAAGGACTTCATGACCGCAAACGTTCTGAATTCCCAGGGCAAGAAGAACCCGCACGCGTCGGCAACGGTCAGCTGGTACCCGGAAGGCTCGGGCACGCAGGTGACGGATCACGTGTTTGGACCAAACGAAAAGTGGAACGTTTACGTTACAATCACCCTGGCGGACGGTTATGAGTTTACGGACGATGCAACCTGCCGCGTGCTGAACGTAAACGGGGAAACCGTCGCGGCGCTCAGGGAAGGGCAGTCGCATTATGATCCTACCTGGGCACGGTTTTCCGTGAGCGGTTTTGAGCCATACGTGCCTGACCCCGATACGGAAACCTTTATAGAACTGTTCCCCGCCGATAACGTGGACCGGTTCTTCCCCGGACGGCACTATAACTTTGTGTGGAGAGTGTACGAGTCTTCAGATCCGTGGGTTCTGGCCGGCGATTCAAAGCAGGAGGCTGAATTCACGTGTATTGGAAACACCGACGAGATCACCACGTCTTGTGAACCGAATTGTTGGCAAGGTATAAACCTTCTGGGGATTCAGCTGGGGCAAAACGAAACAGCGGAATCCATCACCATCGTGGCCAGGTCCAAGGCGGATCCGTCCAAAACGGGATACTATGTCATTGAAGTGACGCAGGCCCCACAGGTGAAAAGCGTTGGGGTAGTTAATTACGGTTACAAAACGGGGGAAACGGCCATCCTGGTTACCTGGGGCGCGCCGGAGCTGTTGAAGGATTATCCGGAATCCCATTTTATCCTGTACCGCGAGGAGGGCGACGGCGTTTGGAACGTCGTGAACGCACAGAAATATGACGAAAGCGTTACGGGCTATCAGTATTACGACAATGAAGTTACGGCGGGGAAAGCTTATAAGTACGCCGTAGTCTGCACTGACAGGGGATACCGGAAGGGCAACCAGTTTTGGCCAACGGGGCGCGAAAAGTATGATCAGGGAAAGCCCACGTATTCGCAGGCAGTTATCGCCCAGGCAGCCGGGCCCCTGCAGCCGAAGAACGTGACGGTCACGCAAGAGGGAAAGGCCTTTCGGATCAGTTGGGACGAGTGCGGCGGCGCGAAGAGTTACCGCATCGCAAAGGTCAGCGCGGAAACGCCGCCGAACTTCTGGGGAACGAATGACTTTACGGAGCTGGTTTCCGGGCTTACCGAAACCACGTACCTGGACGAGGACGTGCAGGAGGGCATAACCTACGGTTACCTTGTGTACGCGGTGAACAAGGACGGCGAGACGCAGGAAAGCTCGCTGAATGCCAGAAAGAGAAAGGTAACGCTTCTGGGCGCCGTCACCGACGAAAACCTGCGGGTTGCGAAGAAGTCCCTGACGCTTTACGACACCATCGCCATTGACTTTAAGGTGCCGAAGGCGGCGTTTGAGGGATACCGGAGTCCCTGCCTTCTCGTGACGCAAAACGGCGTGGCGGGGAAGATCTCAAGCTACAGGGAAGACGGAGACCTCTGGATCTTTACGTACCGCGTGGCACCGCACATGATGGGGGACGAGGTGACGGCAGTGCCGCACGCGCTGAACGAGGAGGGGCGCGAGGTTCTCGGCGCGGCGCTTACGTATTCTGTAAAGTCCTACTGCAAAAACATGCTGAACAACGTGAATTACCAGACGGATGACTATGCGATGCTTAGAAGGCTTCTCGTTGACATCCTGCTCTACGGCGAAGCGGCGCAGCTTTACTCAGGCTACAAGACGGACAATCTCGTCAGCAGCTTCCTGTCGGACGAACAGCGCGCAATGGGAACGGACGTAACCGCTGCGATGAACTACGCGTCAGTCAGGAAAAAGAACTGTGCAACGGTGGAAAACCCGCTTGCAAGCATTGAAACGGCGGCGCTGTTCCTTGAGGCGGCGGTCGACGTGCAGTTTAAGTATGAGGCGGACGACCTTACGGGCCTTCGCGTGGTGGTAACGGAGGATGAGGCGGGAGCCAACGTTCTCGGCGAGTACCCGGCGGACGCAAGTCTGATCGACGGAAACGGCCGATATTACGTAACCTTTGACTACCTGAACGCGGCCCAGATGAGAAAGACGGTCTACGCAACGGTGATGAAGGGCAGTGAGAAGGTCAGCAACACCTTCCGCTACAGCATTGAGTCCTACGTCTATTCCATGACGGGCAGGGAGGGCTACGAGAGCCTTGGCCTGTTGCTTGACGCGATGATGCGTTACGGCGATTCTGCCGCAACATTTGCAGAACCAATTAAATAAAATAGCATGATTTGGTCATGGGAACGTGTCAGTAGACACGTCCCCGTGACCTATTTTTTTAGAAAGTTCTTGTGCTCATCGTATGGGTTATACTATAATTTGGCATAGGAACAGACAAAGTAAAACTGAAGCGGGGAAGGTGCCGTGTTTCAGATTGAGGAAGAGTTAAAGAAGCTCCCGAAAAAGCCGGGAGTGTACGTGATGCGTGATAAGGCAGACGGGATTCTGTACGTGGGGAAGGCAAAAAATCTCCACAACAGGGTGCGGTCTTATTTTCGTGAGAATATCGGGCGGGGACCGGCCATCGACAAGATGGTGTCGCTGATCGCAAGGTTTGAATACATTGTGACGGACTCAGAGTTAGAGGCGCTGGTGCTGGAGAATAACCTGATCAAGGAACATTCCCCGAAATACAATACGCTCCTTAAGGACGACAAAACTTATCCGTACGTAAAGGTGACGCTGGGAGAGCCGTTCCCGCGGATCCTGTTCTCGCGCAGCATGAAGAAGGATAAGTCCAAATATTTTGGACCCTATACCAGCGCGGCAGCGGTAAAGGATACCATCGATCTTTTGAATAAGCTTTATCAGCTCCGGACCTGTAATAAGAACTTGCCGAAGGATATCGGAGCGGAGAGGCCGTGTCTGAATCACCACATTAAGCAGTGCCTAGCGCCTTGCCAGGGATACGTGGATGAGAAGGCGTATCGCGTCCAGGTGAACGGAGCGCTGGAGTTTTTGAATGGCAATTACGCGCCGATCTTGAAAGACCTGGAGCAGAAGATGAAAAAGGCCGCTGAAGAACTGGAATTTGAAGAGGCGGCGAGATACCGGGATCTGTACAATAACGTGAAGTCCGTTGCGCAAAAGCAAAAGATCACGGATTCCGGCGGAGAGGACAAGGACGTCATCGCCTTGCATCAGGAGGGGAATGAGGCCGTGGTGCAGGTGTTCTTCGTGCGCGACGGCAAGCTGATCGGCCGGGAACATTACTACATGACACATGTGTCGGAATTGCCCGGCGAGGAGCTGTTTGACGTGGGGGAAGAAGAGGAATACGCCAAGTTTCAAGAGGCGAGGCGGAAGGTTAAGGCTGAGACGCTGCGCCAATTCCTGCAGCAGTTTTATGCCGGGACGCCATTTATCCCGCGGGAGATCATGATACAGTATGAGGTGGAGGATCTGGAGCTGATCGAGCAGTGGCTGACGGGACGAAAAGGCGGAAGGGTATATCTTCGCGTGCCGAAGATCGGAAGCAAGGAAAAGCTCGTGGAGCTTGCGGCGCAGAATGCGAAGCTGATCTTAGATCAGGACCGCGAGCACTTAAAGCGTGAGGAAGGACGGACGATCGGTGCCGTGAAGGAGATTGCAGGGATCCTTGGACTCTCCGGCATAGAGCGGATGGAGGCCTTCGACATCTCGAACACCAACGGGTTTGAGAACGTGGCATCCATGGTGGTGTTTGAGAAGGGAAAGCCGAAGCCCAGTGATTACAGGAAATTCCGGATCAAGACCGTGGCTGGGCCGGATGATTACGCTTGCATGAGGGAGGCGCTGACCAGGCGCTTTACGCATGGCCTTGAGGAAGCGGAGGAACTTAGGAAAAAGGGCATGGATGAAAAGCTGGGAAGCTTTACGAAATTTCCGGATCTTCTCATGATGGACGGCGGACGCGGGCAGGTCAACGTCGCGCTGGAGGTGCTAAAGGAGCTGGGGGTTAACGTTCCGGTCTGCGGCATGGTGAAAGATGACAATCATCATACGAGAGGGTTGTATTTTAATAACGTGGAGATGCCTATCGACGTGCGTTCGGAAGGGTTTAAGCTGATCACCAGGGTGCAGGACGAGGCGCACCGTTTCGCGATCGAGTATCACAGGTCGCTCCGCGGGAAAACGCAGGTGCGTTCGGTGCTTGAGGAGATCCCGGGCGTCGGGCCTTCGAGAAGAAAGGCACTGATGCGCAAGTTCGGGAGCCTTGAGGAGATCAAGAATGCCACGTTGGAGCAGTTGCTGGAGATTCCTGAATTAAATGAAAAAGTGGCAAAGGAAATACTAGCCTATTTTCAGAGAACGTGATACGATTAAATATAAGGCTTTTGTCAGCGGATTTCGAAGGCAGGCGGGATTAAGAGAGAGGCTCGGCACCGGAGCGGTCCGCATCACAAAAAGATGGGAGAAATGACTATGGCAAGCGTAAGTTTAACTCGCGTGATCGAGAAAATGAAACTGGAAAACGTTACGCCGGAGATCGACGTACGAAGAATTAAGGTGACGCAGCCGGACATCAACAGACCGGCATTGCAGATGACCGGATATTTCGAGCATTTTGACGCGGCGCGACTTCAGGTCATTGGATTTGTGGAATATTCTTACATGGGAGGATTGTCTGACGAGCGCAAACGAGAGGTTTATGACCAGCTCCTGAGCTATGAGACCATTCCCGCCGTCGTGTTCTGCAGGGAGCTGCAGCCGGATGAAATCTTCCTGGAAATGGCGAATAAGCATAAGATTCCCGTGTTTGTGACGAAGAAATCGACTTCCGCGTTTATGGCGGAGATCATCCGCTGGCTGAACGTGAAGCTGGCGCCCTGCATTTCCGTGCACGGCGTTCTGGTGGACGTATATGGCGAGGGCGTGCTGATCACGGGTGAGAGCGGCATCGGTAAGTCTGAGGCGGCGCTGGAGCTGATTAAGCGCGGTCACCGTCTCGTGACGGATGACGTGGTGGAGCTCCGGAAGGTCAGCGACGACACGCTCATCGGTTCCGCACCGGACATCACGAAGCATTTTATCGAGCTTCGCGGCATTGGCATTGTGGACGTGAAGGCACTCTTCGGTGCTTCCTCCGTAAAGGATACGCAGAGCATTGACCTCGTGATCCGCTTGGAGGATTGGGATAAGGATAAGGATTACGATCGTCTTGGACTGGAAGAGAATTATACGGAATATCTTGGAAATAAGGTGGTCTGCCACAACATTCCGATCCGTCCCGGACGGAATCTTGCGGTCATCTGTGAGTCAGCTGCCGTAAATCATCGTCAGAAGAAGATGGGTTACAATGCGGCACAGGAGCTTTATGCAAGAGTGCAGCAGTCTCTGGCGAAGCGCCGCGATGAAGAGGACGAGGATTTTTTTGAGAACGGGGAATAATCCGCAGGCAGGCAAAATAAATCATTGTGAAGTGAAAGGATGAAGGAGAGAAAAGATGTACGCTTTTGGAGTGGATATTGGCGGTACGACCGTAAAAATGGGATTGTTTGACCAGAATGCCAACGTGCTGGATAAGTGGGAGATTCCCACAAGAAAGGAAAACGGCGGCGAGGCAATTTTGCCTGACGTGGCAAAGGCCATCCTTTCCAAGATGGAGGAAAAGGGCATCACCGCTGATCAGGTGAAGGGCATTGGCGTTGGTGCCCCCGGAGCCGTGGATGAGGAAGGCACCATGGTGGGCGGCGCAGTGAACCTGGGATGGGGCGTGCTCAACATCCCGGAGATCCTGCACAAGTTTATCGACGTGCCCGTGAAGGCCAATAATGACGCGAACGTTGCTGCACTTGGAGAGATGTGGCAGGGCGGCGGCAAGGGCTATTCCAACATGGTAGCCGTGACGCTGGGAACCGGCGTTGGCGGCGGCATCATCGTGAACGGGAAGATCCTGACCGGCGCAACCGGCGCGGGCGGAGAGATCGGTCACATTCACCTGGAGGACAATGAGACGGAGAGCTGCGGCTGCAAGAAGAAGGGCTGCCTTGAGCAATATGCTTCCGCAACCGGCATTGTGCGGCTTGCAAACAGAAGACTTGCCAAGGATGACGCGCCGAGCGCGCTCCGCGGCGGCGAGGTTTCCGCAAAGACCGTGTTTGACGCGGTAAAGGCCGGGGACGCAGTGGCGATCGAGATCGCAGAGCAGTTTGGGGATTATCTTGGCAAGGGCCTTGCGGCAGTTGCGGCCGTCGTAAATCCCGAGGTGTTCGTAATTGGCGGCGGCGTATCTAAGGCGGGGGAGATCCTGCTTTCGTACGTAAAGCCTGCGTTTGCAAAGTACGTATTTTATCCCTGTGGCAAGGCAGAGTTTAAGCTTGCAACGCTGGGAAATGACGCCGGAATCTTTGGCGCGGCGGCATTGATCTTAAAGTAAGCTTGTAACAGACGGGACGTTTCATGATGAGACGGATTTGATGCAGAAAGGTTGGCAGCATGGTTAGTGAGACTGTGATTCAGACGTTAAAGGGCTATACAAATGAGGAAAACATTCATCTTGGAGAGCCTATGAGTAACCATACGACCTTTCGCGTGGGAGGTCCGGCAGATTGTCTTTTGGACGTCCGCGATAAGGAAGAGTTAAAAAAGATCTGCAAATATTTGAGGTTGACGGGCATGCCCACGTTCATCATGGGGAACGGAAGCAATCTTTTGGTGAGCGACAAGGGATTTCGCGGCGTGGTTTTGAAGGTGCAATCCGGCATGAACCAGGTCCGCGTGGAAGGAAAACGCATCATCGCACAGGCCGGCGCCACCATGGCGCAGGTTGCCAGGGCTGCCATGGAGAACGGGCTGACGGGCTTGGAGTTTGCCTCCGGCATTCCGGGAACCATTGGCGGCGGCGTGATCATGAATGCCGGTGCTTACGGCGGAGAAATGCGGCAGGTGGTGAGGAACGTCGAGGTCCTCAGCAGTGACGGTGAGTTTTGGAATCTGGACAATGAGACCATGGAATTTGGATACCGCACCAGCAGCATCAAGGGAAAGGATTACGTGGTGACGGAGGTGGAGATGGAGCTTTCGGAGGGAGATCCCGCGCAGATCAAGGCGACGATGGATTCTCTCGCGGCGCAGCGCCGGGAAAAGCAACCACTGGAATATCCCAGCGCCGGCAGCACGTTCAAGCGCCCGGAGGGGCATTTCGCGGGCAAGCTCATTCAGGACGCTGGCCTTCGGGGATATGCCGTTGGAGGCGCAATGGTTTCGGAGAAGCATTGCGGTTTTGTGGTCAACGTGCAGCCTGGCATTACCACCGCGGCCGACGTGATGAAGCTGATCCGCCACGTTCAGGCGACCGTCACGGAAGCTTTTGACGTGGAGCTGGAACCGGAAGTGATTTTCCTTGGAGATTTTTAATGCATAATTTTTGGAGTTTATGACATTCTTGGAAGCTTGGGGCGCGTCTTGACCAGCCCTGAGGTTTGAGGAGGTGATCGCGTGAGACTCATTATTGTGACTGGCATGAGTGGCAGCGGTAAAACGACTGCCTTAAAAATGCTTGAGGATGCAGGATTTTATTGCGTGGATAATATTCCGCTGACTTTGGTGGAAAAGTTCGTGGAACTTATCGCAATGCCGGAAAATGAAATTGACAAGATGGTTCTTGGGCTGGACGTGCGTGCCGACCTTCACTTTGAGGAGGCCCATGAGATCCTGAAATCCTTGAAGGAAAAGGGCGTTCCGCTGGAAATCCTCTTCCTCGACAGTGATGACAACAGCCTGATCAATCGCTATAAGGAGACAAGGAGGCTGCATCCCCTGGCACCCTATGGCCGCGTGGAGGATGGCGTTGCCAAGGAGAGGGAGATCCTGGAGGATCTCCGGAAGGATGCGGATTACGTGCTGGATACCTCAAATCTGCTGACCAGGGAACTGAAGGCAGAGCTTGACCGCATCTTTGTCCAGAATGAGACATACAACAGTCTGATGGTGACCGTAACCTCCTTTGGTTTTAAGTATGGCATTCCCAATGACGCCGACCTCGTGTTTGACGTACGATTCCTGCCGAACCCGTATTACATAGACGGGCTGAGGAGTAAGACGGGAAATGACAAGGAAATACAGGATTTCGTGATGAGTCATCCGGAATCCGGAGAGTTTCTGGACAAGCTGACGGACATGGTACAGTTCCTAATCCCCAATTATGTCAAGGAAGGAAAGTACCGTCTTGTCATAGCCATCGGATGTACGGGAGGCAGGCACAGGAGCGTGACCCTGGCGAATGCCCTGTATGACCGGCTGAAAGACAAGGGCGAGTATGGGATCAAGCTTGATCACAGGGATATTTATAATAAACGTGGATAATGACGTGAGGTAACGGAATGTCGTTTTCAAGCGAAGTAAAGCAGGAATTATGCGGGCGCATCAGTCCCGCAAGGCATTGCCAGCTGGCAGAGCTGGCGGCAATCCTTCATTTTTGCGGAGAGTTTGGCAGGGACGCGGACGGGCGTTATGCCATAGGGCTTCAGACGGAAAATGAAATGATTGTAAGAAAATGCTTTACATTACTGAAAAAAACATTTAATATAGAAACGGACAACTGGATCGGTGAAGAACAAATGCTTTCTCTCTTTCAAAAGATTGGTGATCCGGAGGAAACCGTGAGCGCGCTGCTCTTGAAAAATGCCTGTTGTCAAAGGGCATTCTTGCGCGGGGCATTCCTGAGCGTAGGTTCCATCAGCGACCCGAGTAAGGCATATCATTTGGAATTTGTGTGTCCTACAGAGGCCAAGGCGGAGCAATTGCAGGCCGTGATGTTGGGATTTGACGTACCGGCGAAGATCGTGCTTCGAAAGAAGTATCACGTTGTCTATTTGAAAGAAGGAGCGGGAATTGTAGATCTGCTCAACGTGATGGAGGCGCACGTCTCCCTGATGAATCTGGAGAATCTGCGGATTTTGAAGGAGATGAGAAATTCCATCAACAGAAGGGTGAACTGTGAGACGGCAAACATTAACAAGACCGTGAGCGCATCCTCGAGACAGATCAGTGACATCGAATTCCTGAGAGATCATTACGGATTGTCAAGATTGCCGGCGCAATTGCAAGAGATGGCGCAGGTGAGATTGGAGAATCCGGATGCACCGCTGAAAGATCTTGGGCAGCTTTTGGATCCGCCCGTTGGAAAATCCGGCGTGAACCACAGGCTACGCAAACTCAGTGAGCTTGCAGAGTCAGTCAGAAATTAGAACTTTTTGGTTTGTGTTTTGAAAGGAGCTGTAACATGGTAGTAAAGGACATCCTGGTAAATCTTGAACATGGGTTGGAAGCTAGACCGATCGCACTTCTGGTACAGGAAGCCAGCAAGTACGACAGCAAGATCTATATCCAGTCCAAGGATCGCCGCGTAAATGCAAAGAGCATCATGGGAATGATGACGCTTGCACTGGACAACGGAGAAACGTTGGAGGTATCGGCTGACGGTGATGACGAGCAGGTAGCCGTAAAGGGGATTGAGCATTTTCTGAGCGGCAAATAAGATGTCCGTGGCAGAGAAATTGGAGGGTACGGCAGAGCCAATGGGGGCGTTGGTTCTGCCTTTTCTATTTAGCGGGAGTGAAGCATGAAGAAAAAACTGTTGTTTGTGTATAACCCAAAGGCGGGCAAGGAGAAGATCCGGGAGAATCTGGCGGACGTGCTGGACGTGTTCGCGGCGCATGATTATGACCTGACGGTGGTGCCGACGCGAAGGAAGGATGAGGCGCGGGAGGTCGTGAGGGACAGAAGCAAGGATTATGACTTGGTGGTCTGCAGCGGCGGTGACGGCACGCTGGACGAGACCGTGACGGGCATGATCCAGAGCGGTTTCCGTACGACCGTTGGCTACATTCCCGCAGGAAGCACAAATGATTACGGCGAGAGCCTGGGGCTTTCGAAAAATATGGTGCAGGCTGCGGAAACGGCGATGGAAGGGAAAGATTTTGCCTGCGACATGGGAAGCTTTAACGAAGACGTGTTCGTATACATCGCTGCCTTTGGACTGTTTACGGACGTTTCCTATGAGACGGACCAGGCGGTGAAGAACGTATTGGGTCACATGGCGTATATTCTGGAGGGAATGAAGCGTCTATCCAACGTGCGATCCTTCCCGATGAAGGTGACGTGCGGTGACCGGGTGATCGAGGACGAGTTTGTCTTTGGCATGATCACCAATTCCCGGTCCGTGGGAGGATTTAAGAACATTACGGGCAAAAACGTTCAGATGGATGACGGCCTGTTTGAGGTGACGCTGATCAAGATGCCGACCAATCCCGCAGAGCTGAGTAGCATCATGGGTTCGCTTTTGAACCGTGACATCGATTCAGAGATGATGTATTGCTTCCGCGCGTCGGAGCTCACTGTGGAGGCCAAGGAGCCGATCGCCTGGACGCTCGACGGGGAGAACGGCGGGCTGCATAAGGTGGCGGAGATCAAGAATCTGCACAAGACCGTGGTGATCCGCGTGGATGAGGGCGCAGAATAAGAGTGGATTTTGCGGTGATCTCGTCAGTTTTTGAGAAAAGACGTTGATAATGGCTGAATTTTACGATTTATCTTTTCTTTTGAAAAGAAGTATGCTATATTTGTAAAGAATGAGGTTCGGGCTGGCGTGCATTCCGATTTGTGAGGATGGCAGAGCCTGAATAATGATAAAATATTTATATGGAGGGTAAGTACATGTTAGTTTCTGCAACTGAAATGCTGAAGAAAGCAAAAGCTGGTCATTATGCAGTAGGCCAGTTCAACATCAACAACTTGGAGTGGACGAAGGCAATCCTTCTGACCGCTAAGGAATTAAAGAGCCCCGTTATTCTCGGCGTATCCGAGGGAGCCGGCAAGTACATGGGCGGCTATGACGTAGTCGTTGGCATGGTAAACGGTCTGTTAAAGGATCTTGACATCGACGTTCCCGTAGCACTGCATCTGGATCATGGTACCGTTGAAGGCTGTAACAAGTGTATCGAGGCAGGTTTCTCCTCCATTATGTTTGACGGTTCTCATTACGCTCTGGACGAGAACGTTCAGAAGACCACCGAGCTGGTTGCAAAGGCTCACGGCAAGGGAATGTCCATCGAGGCTGAGGTTGGTTCCATCGGCGGCGAAGAGGACGGCGTAATCGGCATGGGCGAGTGTGCAGATCCCAAGGAGTGCAAGGCAATCGCTGATCTTGGCGTTGACTTCCTGGCAGCAGGCATCGGCAACATCCACGGCAAGTATCCTGCAAACTGGAAGGGTCTTTCCTTTGAGACTCTGGATGCAGTTCAGCAGCTCACCGGAGATCTTCCCCTGGTTCTTCACGGCGGCACCGGAATTCCTGCTGACATGATCAAGAAGGCAATCTCCCTTGGCGTTGCAAAGATCAACGTTAACACCGAGTGCCAGCTGGCATTTGCTGCTGCTACCCGTAAGTACGTTGAGGCTGGCAAGGATCTTGAGGGCAAGGGCTTCGATCCCCGTAAGCTTCTGGCTCCCGGCTTTGAGGCAATCAAGGCTACCGTTAAGGAGAAGATGGAGCTCTTCGGAAGCGTAGGCAAGGCTTGAGACCTATAAGAGAATTTACTGATAAGTAATTTAATAAAGAACCCCGGCGCGCACGTGGTGATACGTCACAAAGGCACGCTGGGGTTTATTATTTCCCGGGGTTATTATTCTTTTCTGCCGGAAAGAAGTTTTTGACAAATTTGCCGTTTAAAAGGGAGGATGCCAAGGAACTTGGTTCCTTGGCATGTATTATGAAAAAGTTATAATTAAAGCAACTGTGGCATTTATGTGTTTTGTGCTTCTCTATGATTTTAGTATATAGGCCGTTCATGAAGAAACAATGTGCGTAAATTAAACGATTCTTAAAAGAATTGTGAACAAAACGTAAACTTGAGCCGCCGCGGAGGAACAAAATAACACATTTCTTTCCCTTGATACTCCATTTCTATTTTCGGGAAAGGGAGTATAATGAGTCATATAATAAAAGGATTCGCGTGATTTTGGAGGTTGTCATGTCTGTTTTTGTAAATCAATTGGGATTTTATGAACGCGGAGAGAAGAGGGCGATCCTTCCCTTTGAGTGCAGGCAGTTTTGGCTGATCAATGAGGCGGGTGACATATGCCATGAGGGAGAGACGCAGGAATTTGGTTATGACAAGGCTTCCGGCGATCAGGTGACGGTGGCGGATTTCTCGGCGTTCACCACTCCCGGAAAGTATCGCGTGAAGGCGGCCAGGGCCGTTGCAGAGTCTGACCAAAAGAGTGTCTCGGTAGAGTATTCTCCCTGGTTTGAGATTGGACCGCACGTATATGACAAGCTAGGACATGATTTGATGAAGGCATATTACTACCTGCGCTGCGGGTGCGATCTGACGGAAGAATATGCGGGGCCTTACGTACATAAGGCGTGTCACGTTGGGAAGACGGTGCTCTGGGAGGATCATGATGCCGTCATTGAGGCAACCGGTGGCTGGCATGACGCAGGAGATTATGGAAGATATATTACGGCAGGAGCCTGTGCGCTGGCGCATCTGCTCTATGCATGGCGCATGTACCCCGAGGTGTTTGAGGGGAAGAGTTATGACATTCCGGAGAGCGGCAATGGGGTTCCCGACGTGTTAAATGAGTGCCGCTATGAGCTGGAGTGGTTCCTGAAGATGCAGCGCGCGGACGGCGGCGTCTACCACAAACTGACGACGGCAAGACATGCGGCGTTTGTGATGCCGGAGGAGGATTTGAAACAGCTCTATGCACTGCCGGTATCTTCGTCGGCCACGGCAGACCATGCGGCCATCTGTGCCATGGCGGCAACGACTTACCGGCCTTATGACGCAGAGTTTTCCGCAAGACTGGAAAAGGCAGCGAAGAGATCTTACGGTTGGCTGAAGGCGCATCCGGAATTCCTGGGATTCCGCAATCCTCCGGGGTGCGGCACGGGAGAGTATGGTGAGTGGGATGACGGATCCAACCGCTTCTGGGCTGCGGCAGAGATGTATTCCCTGACGGGAGAAAAGAGCTATCACGATGATCTAAAGATGTTCCTGCATGAAAAGAAATTCCCGCTAATGGCGCTTGGCTATGGGGAAGTGGGCGGTTTTGGCATCTTGGCGTACCTGCTTTCCAAGCAGGGGAAATCCGCGGATCTCATGGCGAGGTTCTTCCAGGAGATCGTAAAGGACGCGGCGCAGCGCGTGCGCACGTCGGAAGAGTGCGGTTACGGCGTTGCCTTGGCGGAGTGGGAGTATGGCTGGGGCAGCAACATGGGTGTCATGAGACATGGCATGAGCTTTGCCATTGCGGATTATTTCGGATTGGAAGAGAAGGTGAAGGAGGCTGCCAAGACGATTGGCATGCCGGAGAGATTTGTGTGGCCCGGGCATCCCGTGGAGCCTTACGTGCAGGGACCCAGGGAGAAGCGCGGCTGGAGCATGCGTGATCACGCGGCGGCGGAGCTGGATTATCTGGTGGGATGCAATGCCCTGGGAATCAGTTACGTTACCGGCAATGGCGAGAACGCCTATCGCTACCCGCATCTTCGTCCTGCGCATGCAGACGGCATCGAGGAGTGCATGCCGGGCATGGTCAGCGGCGGCCCGAACCGGCACAGGCAGGACGCAAAGGCGAAGGAAGTGATTCCCGAAGGAACGCCCAGCATGAAGAGCTTCGCCGACGAATATGAGGCATATTCCTTAAATGAGATCACCATTTACTGGAACAGCCCTGCCGTATTTACTTTGGCATATTTGACTTCTAAAGAGAGTCGTTAACCATATGGAAAAGCGAGACTTCCGTAATTACAGGAGTCTCGCTTTTTTTAGGCGTTTTTTTAGGGGCAGGCCGACGGCAATCGCGATGACGAGCTTCGCAACGTCACCGGGAATATACGGGATCACGCCCGCCATGAGCGCTGCCGGAAAGGTTAACTTCAACTGATATTGAAGCCACAGGGTGCCAAACAAATAGAGCACGAGGGTCCCAAGGACAAAGCCGGCTACGTGCATTAAGAGTTTTTCCGGGAATTTTAACAGAAAGAAGCCGCAGATCACGGCGAGGAAGAAATAGCCAAAGATATAGCCTCCCGTTGGTCCCAAAAGCTTCCCAATGCCGCCGCTGAAGTTTGTGAAAACCGGCACGCCGGCAGATCCCAGCAAAACGTAGAGTACGACGCTTAAGATGCCAAGCTTCATGCCTAGCACGTAGAGCGCGAAATAAATGCCCATGGTGCAGAGCGTGATGGGAACCGGACTGATGGGAATCTGAATGGCCCAAGGGCCAAGAATGCAAATAAGAGCTGTCATTACGGCCGTTACGGCCATTTCCTTGGATGTGAACTTCATGATACTTGCCTCCTGTCATCACGTTTATGCCAGGAGTAAGTATAACGCGCGCGTGAAGGATTGTCAACCTAAATTCATAAATGGTTAACAAATCGTGCAAAATAATTGGGTCACGGATTATGTCAGTAGACACGTCCCCGTGACCCAATGGAATTCATTAGTTGAGTTCGCCGCTTACGTAGCGTGCCACGATGTTTTGGATTCTCTCGCTGGGGTTGAGGAGATCGCTGATGGAACTGTCGTGGTTTAAGGTGTCGATGATGTAAGCGATGTATTTGCTCAGATCGCAGCTGATATACCATTCTCTCTGCAAAAGCTCGGGAGTCTGGTAGATCAGGTTCGTGGTAAGGATCCTGCTGATAATGCCGCTCTCATAGGCTTTGTCGAACTTGTCAAGGCCGCTGGTGAAGAGTCCGAAGGTGGAGAAGACGAAGATGTTTCTCGCCTTGCGCTCTTTTAAGGCGGAGGCAACCTCCAGAACGGATTCGCCGGAGGAGATCATGTCATCGATGATGATCATGTCCTTGCCTTCCACGCTGGAACCAAGGAATTCATGAGCGACGATGGGGTTTCTGCCGTCCACGATCTGGGTGTAATCCCTTCTCTTATAGAACATGCCCATGTCAAGACCGAGCACGTTGGCGATGTAGATGGCACGCTTCATGCCGCCCTCGTCTGGGCTGATCACCATCATGTGATCGGAATCAATCTGCAGACCCTTTACGTTCTTTAAGAGGCCTTTGATGAACTGATATGCGGGCTGTACGGTCTCGAAACCGTGCAGGGGAATGGCATTCTGTACTCTAGGGTCATGTGCGTCAAAGGTGATGATGTTGTCGACGCCCATGTGCACGAGCTCCTGAAGGGCTAACGCGCAGTCCAAGGACTCACGGGAGGTACGCTTGTGTTGGCGGCTCTCATAGAGGAAGGGCATGATCACGGTGATGCGCCTTGCCTTACCGCCCACGGCAGCGATGATTCTCTTTAAATCCTGATAATGATCGTCAGGAGACATGTGATTCTCATGTCCGCAGAGGGAATAGGTCATGGAGTAGTTGCAGACGTCAACCAAGAGGTAGAGATCATATCCGCGAACGGATTCCATGATCATGCCCTTGGCCTCGCCGGAACCAAAACGGGGAATCTTTGTGTCGATCAGATAAGAAGCCCTCTGATAACCGGAAAATGCAAGGGAATCCTTGTGCTCGCTTTCGCGTTCCTCTCTCCATTTCACCAAATACTTGTCTACTTTTTCCCCGAGACTGCGGCATCCTTCCAGGGAGATGATCCCCAGGGAGCCTACGGGTATGGTTTCCAAGTTTCTTTTCTCTTCACGGCTTGCCATGAGAAAACCTCACTTTCTTTTCTTTACGGTATTGCGTTTAATTTCTGACACATGCGAACGTCGGGGCCGGTCAGCTTGCAGAGCACAAAACTCTTGGACACTCTGGAAAAGACGCGGTCGGAATAGCGATCCCGTAGTTCGCTCAGGTTCAGGTTGGTCGAGATAATGGTGGAGCGGCGGCGCATTTCCCGCTCGTTTAGGAGAGAGAAGAGCTGTGAGGTGACAAAGCTGCTGAGCACCTCCGTGCCTAAATCATCCACGATTACCAAATCATAATTGTATAGGTCTTTGCAGAAATTGTAAAGACTTTCTTTTGCGTTTCCGTCGAAGGAATAGCGCGCCAAGGTTTCAAAAAGGCTTACGGCGCTGAAATAAACAACGGAAAAGCCTTTTTCCAAAAGGCAATTGGCAATACAGCCGGACAGAAAACTTTTTCCAGTTCCTACGGTCCCGTAAAAAAGAAGATTTTTTCCGCAGGGGAAAGTTTCCGCAAACTCCTTGGAAATCCTCACTGCGCCGCGAAGACGTTCCTGATCTTCGCCCTGACAGTATCCATAGGAAACGTTCTCAAAACGGTCTGTATGCAGGATTCCCTGTAAATTGGACTGCTCATAAAGATAAGTGAGTTCCTGCTTCTTAAAGCACTGACACTTTTCACGAAGCCCGCTTTCCAAAAGGACGTAACCGGTATCCTTGCAGACGGGACAGCTATAGATGGGTTCTAGATAATCCGCGGGATATCCGGCGCCCTGAAGAAGGGCTTTCTTGCGCTGGATGATGCGGGGAATGGGATTCTCCATTTCTTCGGATGAAGAGGGAGAGTCCTCCAAAAGAAGACGGACGCGGCGTGTGGCATAGGTGCCAAGGGCCGCATCCAAATCTTTGAATTCGGGAATTTCATGATAGATCCGTTCCCGACGCTCTTCTAATAGAATTCTGTTTTGATCGCGGGTTTTCTCGTACCCCCGCATGATCTCCTGATGCTGAGAAGGGGAAAGGGACATGTCATTTCCTTTCTGTAATTAAATCGCTTCGCGATAATATTCTGCAAATTAGTTGCTGATCAATTTCTTTTCCAAGTCGTCGAAGTCATAATCGTTCTGGGTGAACTGGTTAAACTTATTGGAAACGGTCTTGCTTACGGACTTCTTATTCCTTTGATGCAGTTCGTCCGCGCGAAGAATGTCGGATTCCTCACGAACATTTTGTTCCTTCCAGCTCTTTAAGATCCCGTCCGCATATTCAAAACGGTGGGAGTCCGTTGCAAGTACGGTGCGCTGGCAGGCTTCCACGATCACTTCCATGGGGAAACGGTAGTCCTTTACCCAACGATTGATGAATTCCATTTCCTTGCGAGTGGGGGAACTGTTTTTGCCGAGCTCGTTCATGATGACGTAAGTGTTGCGGTCATATTTCCCGATGGTTTCCTTTGCCTGTTCCCAGGTGGTGATGCCTTGCTCAGCCCAATTGATGGCAACCTTTTCAATGTATTTGAAGTCCTTTTTGTCGCGCTCTACGCAATACTGGAGCAGATGATCGATCAAGTCGTCTGAGAAGTGGAGCTCGTCCATAAAGAAGAGGATGGTCTTGATCTCGGTAGGACTGAGCGTTCTGCCAAAATATTGCTGCGCTGCAAATAATAATTCGGATACGTTCTCTCTTTTCTTAAACTCCCGAAGCTGTTCCGTGGTATAGGAAGGCTTCGTGAAGGCAGGCACGTCCTCAGATTCTTCCTGCAGGGACGCGCGGGAAAGCTTTCTCTCGGGGAGGCGCACCTCCGCTTCCGGACGGAAGGGAGCAACGCTCTCTACGGAAAGTTGGATGGGCCTTGAAAACTGGGGCTGGATCTCATCGTCGTTCTCTGCCGACAGATTGTTCAGCCTGATCCCGGACAGATTTTTGCCGGAATCAAATTCCAAGGTAAGCACGCCTTGCTTTTCCCAGTAGCGCAGGGATTTCATGACGTCCTTTTCCGTGTGGTTAAATTTGTCCGCAATGTCAGACACGCTGGTCACCAGATTGGCGTTCAGCATGCGGATCAAATAGAGATATACCTTTAACTGGGCGTCATTTGCGTCCTTCATGTATTTGTCGATAAAAAGATTAGAAACTACCGTGAAATCCACGCAACTGTCCTTGTACAACGTAAGTTTAGCCATATCCCCACAACCCTCTGTCATTTCTTTTCTGCCGAATCCCGTCCCGAGATCATCCCTTACCCCGGGAGGTACCTTTGAGTAAGTCAAAGTATAGCATGGCCTTTCGGAAAAGGAAATGGTAAAAACGTCAAAACGGTTAAAACGCCAAAATCCCTGATAAAACGTGGATAAAACGGGATACGTGGATAACGTCGGAGAGGTTATTTAAAAATCGCGGAAAAACAAGGATGGCAAGGACATGGAACAGAAAGGAGTTTTCCACGTTGAAAAAAGAAATATCCACAAACCCGACGGGTAAAAACTTTGTCGAGATTTGTGGATAACGTGGATTATTCTATTCTGACCAAGGATTCCCCGATTTTATAGACGTCTCCCGCCCCCATAGTTATCAACGTGTCATCCTTTGTGCAATTTTCTAAGAGAAATTTCTCAATCTTCTCGAAGGAAGGAAAATAGTGACATTCCTTTCCGAGGGCCTGGATTTCCTTTTGCAGAGTTTCCGAGGAGATTCCCAGATTGTCGGTCTCACGGGCTGCATAAATGTCGGCAAGTACCACCTTGTCGGCCAGGGCAAGTGCCTTTGCGAAGTCCTTCATAAAGGATTTTGTGCGGGAATACGTGTGGGGCTGGAATACGCACCAAAGCGTTCCCGTTTTCACCTTTTGCGCAGTAGAGAGCGTCGCGCGGATTTCCGTCGGATGATGCGCATAGTCATCAATGACGGTCACGCCGTGAAAGCTTCCCTTGTGCTCGAAGCGTCTGTCAGTACCGGAATAGGAATGCAGCGCGCTGGCAATTTTGGAATCTTCCACGTCCAGAAGATCTGCCACGGCAATGGCGGCGAGGGCATTCCCAACGTTGTGCGCGCCGGGGGCACTCAGAGAGATCTTGCGGTCCGGCTTCTTGGAACAACATGCGGTAAAGCTTGCACATCCGGCAGCGTTAAAGCTTACGTCCTTTGCATAATAATCAGCGGAAGCCTCCGGAGTGGCAGCGCCTGCAGCAGTTTCATGATAGCCGCGGTAGGTGATGACGGGACATGCAAGGCCCCCCGCGATCTCATTTACGTTATCAATCTCGGAATTAATGACAAGCGCGCCGTCTGCCGGCAAAAGCTCTGCAAATTTCCGGAAGGAATGGCGGATGTCCGCCAGATCCTTAAAGAAATCCAGATGATCCGCTTCCACGTTCAGGATGACGCTGATCTTCGGGAAGAAACTAAGGAAGGAATTGGTGTATTCACATGCTTCCAAAACAAAGAAATCTTTTCCGCCAACGCGCGTATTGCCGTGGATCCTGGGATAAATGCCTCCGATGCTGAGCGTGGGATCCGTGCCTGCCTCCAGCAGGATCTCGCTGATCATGGAAGTCGTGGTGGTCTTGCCGTGCGTGCCGCTGACGGCCACGGGCATCTGATAGTTTTTCATGAGCTGTCCGAGGAGCTGTCCTCTGGTCAGCATGGGGATTCCCGCCTCTTGAAGTGCCACGTACTCCGGATTGTCTGGGCGGATGGCCGCCGTCAGGACGGCCACGTCTATGTCATTTGTGATATTTTCTTTTTTCTGTCCGTAAAAAACCTTGATCCCGAGCTGCTCCAGATGCGTGCAGAGATCGCTGGGGGCGCGGTCGGAGCCGGACACGCGAAATCCCGCATTTGCCAAGATTTCCGCAAGGCCGCTCATGCTGACGCCGCCAATGCCGACAAAATAAATGGAGACGGGATGATGAAAATCAATCTGATACATGGCATGATTCCTTTCAAACTTTCAAAGTAAGAATTCTATCCTATTATAATCAATGTGCGTTAAAAAAACAAATACAATTTCAAAAAGCGGTAAACCCATTTGGTGAATTTGTCGATAAAAAATGTGTGATATTTCGAAAAAGTGACGGATATTTACAAAGCTTCCAACAAAATTGAGGGAAAAATAAAATAATTTCGTTAAAAAAGTTGAAAAAAGTGGAAAAAAATTGCAATTTCTTATTCACTTTCACAAAACACTGTGCTATAATGGACAAAGAGTAGAATAAACTTTTTATCCCCTTTTGGGGATTTCTGCTCAATAGGCTGGAAGAGGTGATGACATGATCAAGAAAGAAATGATAGCCATGTTGTTGGCTGGAGGACAGGGAAGCAGACTTGGCGTGCTGACGTCAAAGGTTGCAAAACCTGCCGTAGCATTCGGGGGGAAATATCGCATCATTGATTTTCCTTTGTCAAACTGTATCAATTCGGGCGTGGACACGGTGGGTGTCCTTACGCAGTATCAGCCCCTTAGGCTGAATACGCACATTGGCATTGGTATTCCCTGGGACTTGGACAGGAACATCGGTGGCGTGACCGTGCTTCCTCCGTATGAGAAGAGCACGAACAGCGAATGGTACACGGGTACTGCAAATGCCATTTATCAAAACCTGGAATACATGGAAAGTTTCAATCCGGAGTACGTATTGATCCTTTCCGGTGACCACATATATAAGATGGATTACGAAGTGATGCTGGAGTTCCACAAGGCGAACAATGCCGAGGTGACGATCGCCGTTATGCCCGTTCCCTGGGAGGAGGCAAGCCGTTTTGGTATTATGATCACGGATGATCAAAAGCGCATCACCGACTTTGAGGAGAAGCCTGCGAACCCCAGAAGTAATCTGGCCAGCATGGGCATCTACATCTTCAACTGGAAGACCTTAAAGGAAGCCTTGATCAAGAACGCAGATCAGCCGGCACTGGATTTCGGTAAGCACGTGATCCCGTATTGTCATGAGAACGGAGCGCCTCTGTACGCTTATGAATTCACGGGCTATTGGAAGGACGTTGGAACCTTAAGCTCCTATTGGGAGGCCAACATGGAGCTCATCGACATCGTTCCCGAGTTCAACCTGTATGAGGAGTACTGGAAGATCTATACCAAGAGCGAGATCCAGCCGCCTCAGTACCTGGCAGCAAACAGTAAGGTTGAGAGAAGCATCATCGGCGAGGGAACCGAGGTTTACGGTGAGGTATACAATTCCGTCATCGGTTGCGGCGTCACCATTGGCGCGGGCTCGGTTGTCCGGGATTCCATCATCATGAACCACACCAAGATCGGTGAGAATTGCGAGATGCATAAGGCCATCATAGCGGAGAATGCTGAGATTGGAAATGGCGTAAGGCTTGGCATTGGCGATGAAGCACCCAATGAGACGGCGCCTCACATTTATAACCAGGGCATCGTCACCATCGGTGAGAAGAGCGTGATCCCTGACGGCATCACCGTGGGTAAGAACTCCGTGATCTTTGGCGCTACAACGGCTGCTGATTATGAAAATTCCTATCTTGCAAGCGGCAAAACTTTGATTAAGGCAGGTGAAGAATAGTGAGAGCAATAGGTATTATTTTGGCAGGCGGTAACAATCGCAGAATGAGAGAATTATCCCAGAAGCGCGCCATCTGTGCGATGCCCGTGGCGGGAAGTTATCGAAGCATTGACTTTACCCTGAGCAACATGTCCAACTCCCACATCCAGAAGGTGGCAGTGCTCACGCAATACAATGCAAGAAGTTTGAACGAACATTTGAATTCCTCCAAATGGTGGGATTTCGGTCGTAAGCAGGGTGGACTGGAAGTCAGGACCCCCGTGGTAACGGCCTCCAACAGCAATTGGTATCGCGGTACCGCAGATGCCATTTATCAGAACCTGAATTTCTTAAAGAACAGCCATGAGCCTTACGTAGTGATTGCTTCCGGCGACTGCATCTACAAGATGGACTTTGGCAAGGTGCTTGAATTCCATATCGATAAGAAAGCTGACATTACTGTCGTTTGTAGGGAGATGCCCAACGACGTTTGCGTGGAGCGTTACGGAACCGTTCGCTTGAACGAGGACAGCGTGATCGAAGAGTTCGAGGAGAAACCCATTCAGGCAAAGAGCCACATAATTTCCTGCGGTATCTACGTGATCCGCAGACGTCTCTTGATCGAGCTTATCGAGAAATGTGCCGAGGAAGGTAACTACGATTTCGTGCGTGACATCCTGGTGCGTTACAAGGGCGTGAAGAGGATCGTTGGTTACATGATGACGGATTACTGGCGCAACATCGCCTCCGTAGACGATTACTTCAACACCAACATGGAATTCTTAAAGCCTGAGGTACGGGACTACTTCTTCAAGCAGTACCCCGACATTTACTCCAAGGTGGACGACCTTCCGCCCGCGAAGTACAACATGGGTGCCAACGTAAAGAACAGCCTGATCACCAGCGGCTGCATCATCAATGGCGTGGTTGAGAATTCCGTGATCTTCAAGAAGAGCTATATTGGAAACAATTGCGTGATCAAGAATTCCATTATCCTCAACGACGTGTACATTGGGGACAATTCCTACATTGAAAACTGCATCGTGGAGAGCCATGGCACCATCAAGGCAGATTCCAGATACGTGGGCGAGAATGGAATTGAGATCGTATTGGAAAAGAATGAAAGATACGTGATCTAATCATTAGGCAGGGCGTCGCCCAATGATGACGCTTGCCAAAGAGGGGACAGACATAGACAAGGAGGGCAATAACATGCAGATAACAGACGTACGGGTTCGCAAATTATCAAAGGAAGGAAAGATGAAGGCCATCGTTTCCATTACCATTGACAATGTTTTCGTTGTTCACGACATCAAGGTGATCGAAGGAGAGAAGGGCTTGTTTATCGCCATGCCCAGCAAGAAGGCGACGGACGGCGAATATCGCGACATTGCCCATCCCATCAATTCTGCCACCAGAGACAGCATCCAGAAGATCATCATGGAAAAGTATGAGCAGGCACTCTTAGAGCCCGACACCGTTGACGCTGAATAATGGGTCACGGGTGCCGCCCGGCCCATGTTTGTACAAAGGGAACGCATGCCATGGAATGTGTGTTGCGGAGAACGTACCGCGGAAAGTGCGTTGCGGGAAGTAGGCTACGCCAATGGGATTTGTTCTGGAAATGATTGAATTATGAGGCAAGGGGAGACGATAACCGTTCTCCTCTTGCTTTTTTTATGAAATAATTGGTATAATAATATGGTCATTTTGATGTTTGGATAATCATGACGCAAACATGCGAAGAGGGGTTTGCCTAAGCCTTTTGGGCGTCTCAATTGGAGCTTGGCGAGGCGACAGGTGGCGGACTGTCACTGCCGCATTTTCGAATTTGGCGTTTAGACAGTGAAATTATTAGGAAATTAACTGTCCGCGTTTGATTTTGGACATACAGACAGCGTTTTACAACTGGCTCCTTTTGGTTATTGCTATTTAGACAGCAAATTTCTGTCATGACTAACTGTCCAAAATGGATTTTTACAAATGGGACAGAATTTCCAAGACAATTCCACTTGCCTGAGAGGAAAAAATGGAATCCAGGCAAGTGGAAAGGCGAGGAAATACTTGCCTGAGAGGGAAAAACGGAATCCAGGCAAGTGGAAAGACGAGAAAATACTTGCCTGAGAGGGAAAAACGGAATCCAGGCAAGTGGAAAGACGGGGAAATACTTGCCTGAGAGGCAAAAATGGCAGTCCAGGCAAGTGGAAAGGCGGGGAAATACTTGCCTGAGAAGGAAAAATGGAATCCAGGCAAGTGGAAAGACGAGGAAATACTTGCCTGAGAGGGAAAAATGGAATCCAGGCAAGTGGAAAGACGAGGAAATACTTGCCTGAGAGGGAAAAATGGAATCCAGGCAAGTGGAAAGACGGGAGGATGGAAAAAATAGCAGAAATATGCCAACTCTTAAAAGGTGAGTTACTGGAGAATGGATATTCATATGGTTTCTGTCTGAATAACAGAAGAATTGTTCCTAACGCGTCTTTGGGATTTGATGAAGAATTCGCAAGATTGCTTACGACGGAGTACCGCATTTAATTACCTGAGGTAACAAAGAGGGAAAAGGTTGCAACGTGTTTGGATGCCGTGCTGGTTATGAAAGACATATTGGATCAGCAGGGCATTGGAAGCAAAATATGGATGATATGTCAAGTGGAAAAAAAGAAAGTACATTCCATATTAACGTTTGAATCATCATCCAGGGTGATTTATTTGGAACTTACTCCGCAGTCAGGCAAGCCCAATTATGGGAAAGAACTATTGTTTGCCGATGAAGAAGAGCTGGCAGGATATTGGAAGGAACGGGGATATTTCATTCAGGACGTAACGAATATATGTAAACCAGGAGCGGATCCATCGTTTTTTATGGATATGATAAAGGGATAGCAGGAGGTTCAAATGTATCCAACAAGAGAAGAAGCCATAGAATTATTAAGGGAGGCGGAGCCTAGGAATCCCGGCCTGTGGGGAGATCACAGCCGCACGGTCGCACATTGCGCGGAATGCATTGCGGCCCGCTGCGGCATGGACGCCGAGAAGGCTTACGTGCTGGGGCTGTTGCATGACATTGGCAGGCGCTTTGGGAAAAGGCATCTCGGGCACGTTTCCGACGGGTATTCCTACATGACGTCCCTTGGATATGATGACGCGGCCAGGATCTGTCTGACCCATTCTTTTAACCAAGGTAAGCTGGAGGCTTACGTCGGCAATTTTGACACGACGGAAGAAGAGACGCTCCTTATCAAGACCAAGTTGCAGGAAGTCCAGACGGATGATTATGACAGGCTGATCCAGCTTTGCGATGCCATCTCCGGCGCGGAGGGCGTGATGGACATTATTGACAGGATGAGCGACGTTAAGCGGCGCTATGGCGATTATGACCAGGAAAAATGGGATGCCAATCTGGCGCTGAAGGACTATTTTGAGAAGAAGATGGGAATGGATCTTTATGAAGCAGTGGATAAAGAGCATTTTAAGCCGTGCGCGGAGTAAAAGCCAAGAAGATAAAAGCCTAGGCAGTAATGGCTATGAAAATAATGGCCAAACAGAGGAAAAGGAAGTTGAAACAGGGCATATGTATATTATCGTAGGCCTGGGAAATCCAGGCAGGGAATATGAAAACACAAGACACAATGTTGGATTTATGACGTTGGATCAGTTGGCAAAGGCTGGCGGGATCGACATACTGGAGAAAAAACACAAGGCGTTGATCGGCAAGGGCATGATCGACGGGAAAAAGGTGGTTTTGGCGAAGCCCATGACCTACATGAACCTGAGCGGTGAGAGCGTTCGCGAGCTTGTTGATTTTTACAAGATCGATGAGACGGCGGAGCTGATCATCATTTCCGATGACGTAAGCCTGCCGCCCGGACAGCTTCGCGTCCGCAAAAAGGGAAGCGCTGGCGGACACAACGGTCTGAAAAACATTATCCAGCACCTGGGGCATGACCAGTTTATCAGGCTCCGGATGGGCGTGGGTGAAAAGCCTGCGGCCTATGACATGAAGGATTACGTGCTGGGGCATTTCACCGGCGATGACAAGAAGCTGATCGATGAGGCGGCCAAGCGCGGCGCGGAGTGCATTCGCATGATCATGGAGCAAGGCCCTGACGCCGCCATGAACTCTTTTAATGCATCCGTGAAGGCGCCGGAGGCAAAGTAAACCGGAGGCTTTCTAAAGAACAGGGGAATTGGTCATGACCAGAGATACCCTGGGGGAAAGCACTGCGATAAGCGGCATAATGAAACCTAGTCATGGCAAGCGATAATGTGCGGGAGCAGGCTCGTGACGGAAATGGTGGAGGAAGTAAATGCAGGCGATGTTGGCACCGCTAAGGGAATTGGCGGAGTATGAGCAGATCCGGGAGAAGCTCCGGAAGGGCCTTGGCCCCGTGGCGCTCACCGGATGCGTGCAATCCCAAAAACTGCATATGATCTATGGACTTAGCGATGGCTGGCGCGTGAAAGTCATCGTTACTTACAGTGACTTAAAAGCGAAGGAACTGTACGAAGAATACAAATTTTATGACAAGAACGTCACTTTATACCCCGCGAAGGATCTGATCTTCTTTCAGGCAGACATTCACGGCAACCAGCTCATCCGGGAGCGGATCAAAACCCTGCGCAGGCTGATGGAGCGGAAGAGCACGACCATCGTGACCACGTTCGCCGCGCTGATGGCGCCGCAGGCCATGATTAATCCTGACAGAGATGTCATAAAAATCAGCAAGGGTGGCGTCCTGGAAGAGAAGACATTGACGAGATGCCTTGTGGACATGGGCTATGAGCGCTCTTATCAGGTGGAGGCACCGGGGCAATTCTCCGTTCGCGGCGGCATCCTTGACGTCTTCGACCTGACGGAGGAGAACCCTTACCGGATCGAGCTTTGGGGAGATGAGGTGGAATCCATCCGCAGCTTCGACGTGCTAAGCCAGCGCTCCGTGGAAAAACTGGAGAGCATCAGCATTTTTCCCGCAACGGAATTCGTTCTCTCGGACGATAGGATCCAGGAAGGCCTCGCCAGACTGGAAAAGGAAGCGGAGAAGCAGGAAAAGAAATTCCGGGATCAGTTTCTGACGGAGGAAGCCCACAGGGTAAAGTCCCTGGCGAAGGAATTTGCCGACAAGCTGGAGCTGCGGGGCGCCGTCAATCTGGAAAGTTATTTGAATTACTTTTATGAAGATACGGTGACGCTTCCTGAGATGATCGAGCGTTACGCCGCCGGTGAGAAAACCGGAACCACGGGCGCAAATGTCGGCGAGAAGTCCGGAACCACAGGCGTAAACATAAGCGAGAGACCTGAAACTGCGGGTGCCAAGGAAACCGGCGGTAGGAAGGAAAGCGGCGCGGGTACCAAGTCTGCCCAAGTTGCGTACTTCCTTGAGGAGCCCATGCGGGTCAAGGAGCAGGCCGAAGCAGTGGAACTCGAATTCCGTGAGAGCATGGCCCAGAGGGCGGAGAAGGGTTACGTGCTGCCCAGCCAGATGAAGCTCCTGTATTCCGGGGAAGAGGCGGCGTCGCGCCTGCCCCAGGGACGCATCGTGACCTTGGCAGCCATGGATAACAAGGGCGGATATTTCCAACCGTCCTTCAAATGTGACGTAAACGTCAGAAATGTGGCGCCTTATAACGGAAGTTTTGAGACGCTGGTAAAGGATCTGAAGAATTATAAGAAAAAAGGTTACCGGGTGCTTCTTCTCTCGGGTTCCAGAACCAGGGCGCAGCGCCTGGCGCAGGACCTTTGGGATCAGGAGCTCACGGCCGTATACAGCGATAATTCCATGCGCGAGATCCAGCCTGGGGAGGTCCTGACCGCGTATGGTCACGTGGAGCGCGGATTCGAGTATCCTCTCCAGAAGTTTGTTGTTCTGGCGGAGACGGACATTTTCGGCGCGGAAAAGAAAAAGAAGAAGCGCAAAAAGCTCTATCAGGGCCAGAAGATCGGAGGCTTTGACGATCTGAAGGTCGGCGACTACGTGGTGCATGAGAGCTACGGCCTCGGCATTTACCAGGGCATCGAGAAGATCTCTTCCGAAGGGATCTCAAAGGATTACGTAAAGATCGAATACCGCGACGGCGGGCATCTCTACATTCCCGCCACGGGCCTTCACGTCATCCAGAAATATGCTTCCTCAGAAGGCGCAAAGGTGCCGAAGCTCAATAAGCTTGGCGGTAAGGAATGGACGAAGACCAAGGAGAAGGTGCGGGGCGCCGTTGCGGAGGTCGCAAAGGATCTCGTGGAGCTCTATGCAGCCCGCCAGGAGGCCCAAGGCTTTGTCTATGGGAAGGATACCGTTTGGCAGAAGGAATTTGAGGAGATGTTCCCCTTCGAGGAGACGGAGGATCAGCTTGCAGCCATTGCCGACACCAAGGCAGACATGGAGAGCCGCAAGATCATGGACCGCCTGATCTGCGGCGACGTGGGCTATGGAAAGACGGAGATCGCCATCCGCGCGGCGTTCAAGGCCGTGCAGGAGGGCAAGCAGGTGGCCTACCTCGTTCCGACGACGATCCTTGCCCAGCAGCATTATAACACCTTCGCGCAGCGCATGAAGGATTTCCCCGTGCGCGTGGAGCTCCTGTCCCGCTTCCGCACGGCGGGAGAGCAGAAAAAGACCATTACGGACCTAAAGAAAGGTCTTGTGGACATTGTGATCGGAACCCACAGGCTCCTTTCCGCGGACGTGCAATATAAGGATTTGGGACTCCTCGTCATCGACGAGGAACAGCGCTTTGGCGTGGCCCATAAGGAGAAGATCAAGAAACTCCGTGAGAACGTGGACGTGCTGACGCTGACGGCAACGCCCATCCCGAGAACCCTTCACATGAGCCTCGTGGGCATCCGCGACATGAGCGTTCTGGAGGAGGCACCGGAGGACCGCCTCCCGATCCAGACCTTTGTCTGTGAATACAATGAAGAGCTTGTCCGTGAGGCGGTTTCGAGAGAACTTGCCCGCGGCGGACAGGTCTATTACGTGTACAATAAAGTCAATAACATCGCAGAAATCACGAGACGCCTGCAGGAGATGCTCCCGGAGGCGAACGTGGCGTTTGCCCACGGCCAGATGAAGGAAGCCGAGCTGGAGCGCATCATGTACGATTTCGTCTCCGGCGAGATCGACGTCCTTGTGAGCACCACCATCATCGAGACCGGTCTTGACATCCCCAACGTCAACACCATGATCATCCATGAGCCGGAACGCCTTGGCCTTTCCCAGATGTACCAGCTGCGCGGACGCGTGGGACGTTCTAACCGCACGGCATATGCGTTCCTCATGTACCGGAGGGACCGCATGCTCAGCGAGGTTGCGGAAAAGCGCCTTGCCGCCATCCGCGAGTTTACGGATCTTGGCAGCGGATTTAAGATCGCCATGCGGGACTTAGAGATCCGCGGCGCGGGCAATCTTCTTGGAACAACGCAGCACGGACACATGGAGGCCGTGGGATATGAACTCTACTGCAAGATGCTCAACGATGCCGTGCGAAGGCTAAAGGGCGAACCCACGCGGGAATCCGAGGGCGATTTCACGACGCAGGTGGACCTGGAAGTCGATGCCTTTATCCCGCCCGAATACATTGTCAACGAAGAGCAAAAGCTTGACATTTACAAGCGCATCGCCGGCATCGAGAGCGAGAAGGAACGGGATGAGATGAAGGATGAGCTTTTGGATCGCTTTGGAGACATCCCCACCAGCGCAAACAACCTTCTGCGTATCGCTTTGATCCGTGAGACGGCGCACAAGCTGTTCCTCACGGACGTAAAGGGTCGTCCGGGGCAGGTGACCTTCACCTTCCGCCCTGACGCGGGCATCGATCCCGCCGGCATTCCGACGCTCCTTGCGCAGTTTAAGAAAGAACTTACCTTCACTGCTTACGGGAATCCGTACCTAACCCTGAAATATCAGCGCACGGGCCTAGTGGAGACGGACGAGGCACTCCTTTTGGAAAAGACGGAATCGGTTTTGAGGGCAATGATGAAATGTTTAGTTTGTTGAATTTGAGTGAACCTAAAGAACGAAATGCTTCGGCTCCGGTCTTCTTTACGGACTTGAATCTGGACCAGATCATGGCGAAGGTGACGGAGGATTGGAATGAAGACGTAAGAAAGCTCTATGAATCCTTCCCGTCGGATCAGGCGTCAGAGGAATACCGGAGGGCCATTTACGGCGACGTAAAACAGGAAGACGTATTTGCCGCCATGATGGAATATGAGAGAAGCATCCGTGACCGCGCCCTGTTTGCTGCACGCAGGGAGAATGCGGAGGATGAAGCGCAACAACAGACGTGGTACCTTCGGGAGGCGCAGCTTTACGTGGCTTCCCTGGAGGCCTTGCATGCCGCGCTTGGGAAGGCAACGCTTCAGTCAGAAGGATTGAAGGGTCTAAAGGATCTGCTTGCGAAGTTCCTTTCCGACAAAGCGTTTCAGGAGTTTAGCGCGGAAACGTCTGCGCTTTGGCAGGAATTGTCAGGCTTTCGCGTGACCCTCACCTATGAGAAGGAGCGTTTTACGCTTGCAGAGGGGAAGGAAAAGGGAGATTATGAAGCCTTTTTGGAAGAGAGCTTTCCGGAGCACGGCAAGACCTTCAAAAGTCCCTTTCAGGCAGATGAGGATTTCTCGAGATTAGAAGAAGAGATCGTCCGGCTGTTTCGAAAGAAGCACAAAGACTTTTTCGAGAAGCTGGGGGCATTTTATAAAAAGCAATTTAAGTACGTTCACGCTGAAATGGCGCGCCTTGCGACGGAGATGGGATACTATCTTGCATATGCGCAGTTTCAGAGGAAAATGGAGGGACGCGGGCTGGTCTTCAGTACGCCCAAGGTCTCAAACGTGTTGTCCACAAAGGGGTTATATGACCTTGCGCTGGCATATGTCAATTCCGAATCCGGAAAAACCGTTGTTGCCAATGACGCCTACCTGGCGCAGGAGGAGAGCTTCTTTGTGCTGACGGGCCCGAACCAGGGCGGGAAAACAACGTACGCCAGGAGTCTTGGACAACTCATTTATTTCACAAAGATGGGGCTCGACGTGCCGGCGCGGTTTGCGGAGGTTCCGCATTACGGGAATCTCTGGACGCATTTTTCCGTGGAGGAGAGCACGGAGACCGGACGGGGCAAGCTCATGGATGAACTTGTCCGCTTAAAACCCATGATGGAGAAGGGCCAGGAGAATGCATTTGTCGTGATCAACGAGCTTTTCACCACGGCAGCCAATTTTGATGCGAACGTCATGGGAAAAAGGGTGCTGGAGTACTTTATCGGGGAGCATTGCAAGGGAATCTACGTGACCCATCTTGGGGAGCTCTCAAAGGCCTGCGACGGCGTCGTGAGCCTGCGCGCGGGCGTGGATGAGAATCAGAAGCTGACTTATCAGATCAGTAGAAGCGAAGCGGAGGAACTCGCCGGAGCAAACCGGCAGGTGGAGAAGTACAGGTTGACCTATGAGCAGCTGAAGGAGAGATTCTCATGAACGTAGGCTTGTTATATGATTATAAGGAGTGGACGCCGGTCAATCCCTATTTTGACTGGGCAAGCATGGTGACGGACCTGGGGCTGGACACGCTGTTCTGGGCCGCAAGACAGGACAGCATCGTGCAGTCAAGCAGAGTTGTCTTTGCGGAGCATGAGGATGCTTACGTTGGCTTTGCCGTGAAAAGGGTTGCGTGCGTTCCGTTAAAAACCAGGGAAGAAGTGAGGTACCGCCAGGAGATTTTACAGGATTGCCTGGCGAATGAGGACTTTGTCGGGAAGCTGTATCAGCATGCCGGCCAGATCCTGGAAAAGTGGGACAGGCTGGGCAGAAAGCGCGGCGGCACGGGAATCCGCGATACCAAGGCGGAGCTGATCACGGATCTCCAAGTGCTCCGGCTCCTTACTTCCGGCATGCAGAAGGTGAAGGAAATCCTCAGGGAGTACAAAGAAAACTTGCACTCCAAGGGCTTCCGCGATCTGTATGACCGTTTGGAAAATGAGTTTTCGGAAGACAGACGCCAGAATCTGGAAAAGATCCTGCAGGACCTGTCGTTCTATACGGACGTGACCGTTCGCCAGCCCAAACGCAACGTCTTTTATTCCTACAGTCCGCGCATCCGGATGGAGTGCGGCCTGGAGGACGGATTAAAGATTGGCAGTCTGAAACTAAATGACGTTGAGACCATCGAAAAGAAATACAGCAATCCCTATGGCATCAAAGCGAAGATCCAGGGACAGGTGAACAGTCTGACGCCTGGCGTGATCGCGCTGTACAAGGACCAGGCGATGCGGGAGGACGCGGCGCAGCTGGAATTTGAGGCCGTGAATTACGTATATGCGTGTTGCAGCAACATGGCAAATTCCTTAGGACAGTTTTTCGACCAGCTTCGCTTCCAGATTGCCTTTTATCTGGGAGCCATTAATATCAAATACCAGATGCAGCGACATAAATTGGATTATTGCTTCCCGGAGGTGGGAGGGCAGGAGAGCCTTCACTTCGAAGACCTAAAGGAAATGGTCATGAGCATGAAGCAAAAGGGGGAAACCGTCGGCAATGATGAGAAGCTGGATGGTAAGGCACTGGTGATCGTCACGGGAGCCAATCAGGGAGGTAAGTCCACCTTCCTTCGAAGCGTCGGGATCGCGCAGGTGATGATGCAGTGCGGACTCATGGTACCTGCAAAGCAGTATTGCAGCGGCCTGTATCCCAACTTCTTTACGCACTTTACGAGGCGCGAGGACAGTGCCATGAACAGCGGAAGACTGGATGAGGAACTGCGCAGGATGGATCAGATCGTCAGCAATCTTGGAAAGGATTCCCTGCTTTTATTGAACGAATCCTTTGCCACCACGACGGAAAAGGAAGGCTCCGAGATCGCTTACGGCATTATCCGCGCGCTGAAGGAGGAGGGTGTCCGGATCCTTACGGTAACGCATCTGTTATCCTTCGCGCAGCGCGTATATGAAGAGTCGCAGGCACGTGGTGACGGCCAAACGCTGAAATCAGATGCGGCGTGGTCTGGCGTCTCCTTCCTGAGCGCACAGCGCCTTGAGGACGGGACGAGAACCTACAAGATCCTTTCGCATGCGCCCGAAATGACGAGCTTCGGACTGGAATTGTATGACGAAGTTTTGCAATTTGAATGAATCTGAAAGGAGTGCTTCAGATAATCATGGATTTTCAAAGCTTAGTGGACAGTTATGAATGCATGGCGTGCGTGATGTCCGTGGAGACCTATCCTGACGGACGGTACGGGAATATCCGCGTGGTTGCGGGAAACCATGGTCATGCCGAAAGAATTCAGAACGTGCGGGGACATGGGTTCCAAAAGGACGTTCCGTATGAGGAATGCTTCCAGAAAAACTTGATCTTCGAGGATGACTGCTACAGGAGCGCCGTTTTGCATGAACAGCGTCATTCCTACGTGGACCTGGCCGAACTTGGTTTTTGGCTGGAGGTTTACATGCTGCCGCTTAGTTCAGATCAGGAGAATGTTGGATATTGCGTTTATTCCTATAATCTGCGACCGAAGACCAGCGCGACCACCAGGACGGACGTGGCACCGGAAGTGGCTTCCGCCGTGTTGGATGCCTGTATTAAGCTACATGGGACTAAGGATTTTGAGCAATGCATAAGTGAAGTCATCACGGACATCCGGTTGATCTGTGGCGCAAGGCGCTGCTGCATCCTCCTGGTGGATGAGGATGCTGGAACCTGCACGGTCCTTGGAGATTCCGTGCGCGAAGGCTACGTGGCGACCCGCACGCGTGAAAGCATGAACACGGAGTTTTATCACGTCGTGAGTACCTGGAAGGATACTCTTGGCAGCGATTCCTGCCTGATCATCAAAAATGAGCAGGACAGACAGATGCTAAAGAAGCGGAATCCGGATTGGTATCAGTCCTTGCAGAGAGTGGCAGTGGAGACGCTGGTGCTCTTCCCGCTAAAGTATAATGAGAAATTGCAGGGATATATCTGGGCCTCCAATTTTGACGTAAAGAACGTGCTAAAGATCAAGGGCGTACTGGAGCTGACCACCTTCTTTATTGCCTCCGAGATCGAGAATTATCAGCTGGTAAAGCGTCTGGAGACGCTGAGCACCATCGACCTTTTGACGGGCAGCAAGAATAGAAATGCCATGAATAACAGGGTGGCAGAGTTTGAGAACCCGGATTTTGTAAAGCCAAAGAGCATGGGCGTCATCTTTGCCGACCTCAACGGACTAAAGGTCATAAACGATCACGAGGGACATGCCTCCGGCGACCGCCTTCTGAAAAAGGCATCTGCCATTTTGCGCATGGTATTTCCGAAGGATGAGATCTACCGCGCCGGCGGAGATGAATTCATGATCCTATGTCTGAATGACACCTTGGAGAAACTGATGGCCCGGATCGCACGTCTTCAAGAGATTTGTGAACAGGACGGGGAAGTCAGCTTCTCCGTGGGATACAGCTTTGACAATGGGCAGATCGACGTCCTGAAGGACATGAGCCTGGCCGACAAGCGCATGTATGAGGACAAGGATAGGTACTATCAGAAGTACCCGGAGAAGAAATATCGCTGAGTGTCGCATGCTTGGAAAATGGCAAAAACGCCAGAGGGAGAAAACGAATTGAGCTGGGGGAAGATTGTTTTTATTGTTATCATCATTTTGTATAACGTACTGAATTGTTTTTCCGTTCACAAGAGTAAGGCGGAAGGGATTACCGCATGGAAGAAGGCTTTATACTATGCGGCGCTTCTTCTTGGGGTTCTTTCCCTTCCGGCCTTCCTTTTTGACAAGGAAGTAGTAGGAATCCTGTTGCTGGCGTTGGATTTGTTGATCATTTCAGCGTGCGCGTACCATAATGGATTTGTGCTCAAGAAAAAGCCCAATTATTCGCATCACGTGGTTCGTCTTGTAATTCACCTTGGATTACTGGCGGGAGTTTGGTTTTTGTAGGTTTCATCCTCATTATTGGTTAGCATAAAATTTTGTCAGGGATTTTTACGGAAGTCGCTTCGGCGGCTTCTTTTGTTGTTCGCTTTTCTGCGAAGAACGATAAAAAATGTTGTTCATCAAAAAAAAACGTCGTTCATCAACAAGTAGTTGATAGATGAATTGTTCTAATAGATAATTAAAAGATAAAGGAATCTTATTGAATATTCTATAGGGTGGAGGGGACAAGATGAGAAAGATTTCTAATGAAACCATGGGTAAAATTCAGGGAGGTTTTACTTATACCACGCCTGAATGTGGGATTAATGGATGTAGGTTGACTTTTAATGCCTTTTATTTAGAGATGATCTCTTATTTGATAGCATACACAAGGGCTACTAATGCAATGAATCAGCATCAGCTAATTGATCACTATATGAATGGAAATTGCTAAGATAAATCAGTAAATAATTTAGACGATTAGAAAACAATAGGATTCCTTTGCTTTAAAGTGGAGACGCAAGTATAATGAGAAACATAAAGACGGTAAAACAGCATGACGCAAAGGATTGCGGGGCAGCATGTCTATGTACCATAAGCCAATTTTTTGGAAAAAAACATTCCATATATTTCATGCGTGAGATGACGCATACGAGCCAGAATGGCGTTACGTTATTGGGAATCAGTGAAGGAGCAGAGAAAATAGGAATCTGCGCAGATGCGTATGAGTCAACGCTTGAAGAACTGGAAACATATCTTGAGAAGAATAAAATTCCAGTCATTGCTCATTTGAAGGCAAATCATTTTGTTGTGATATATAAAGTTAATCAAAAACAAGTTTTTGTCTCTGATCCGGCTAGCGGGAAATACCGCATGAATGCTGAAAGTTTTCGCGAGGCATGGTCGGGATATCTTTTATTATTTTCCGATTTAGGGAAAGATATCGATCAGGAAGAGGATATTAAAAACATACACTTAATACGTAATACCGTTAAAAAGCATTGGAAAGAATTGATTCTTATTTCTTTACTTTCTTGGTTTACGTTAGGTGTTTCATTATGTTCTTCCTACTTATTCCAAACCTTATTGGATTATGGAAACTTTGATAAGCATGCTCACGCGCACGTGCATGACGAAGGTAATGCAATTATGAGAGTATTATCCTTCATTGCTGATCATGGCATTGCCAGATTATTTGCGTTCATGGTTTTTTTGACGATAACGATGGTTATATTTTCATTCATACGGGGAAAACTAATCGCAACATTGTCAAGAAAAATTGATATTTCTTACATGGATGGATATGTTACAAAGATACTCAAATCCAGCACTAGGGAGATATCGACTAGAATGACGGGGGATTATATTTCCAGGTCTGCAGATCTCATGCAAGTCCGAAGCATGATTTCTAATTTACTGGTGTCATTTTTGTTCTACGCAAATTTTTTCATCATTGGCAGCATCTTATTGTTTCGAATTAACATATTGATGTTTGGCATAACAATGATAACTTTGCTTTTATATTGCGGATTAGCATTGATATTAAGAAAACCATTTCATCTAGTGAATCATGCTGCGATGAGTGCAAATGCAGCCGTCCAAACATATTTAAAAGAATCCATTCAGGGAATTGAGTTTATAAAGGCGAATAATATTGAAGATAACGTGCGTTCTTATTTGCTGGATAAACATAAAGCATTTGTTAATAAGTTGTACAAGGGAAATATTCTAAACGCATACAGTATGTCTGGTACTGCATTTATTGAACAGATAAGCAATTTAATCATCATTTTTGTAGGCTTTGAATTTGTTCACCTTGACTTGATTTCCTTGGGAGAATTAATGACCTTTTTTATGTTGGTTTCTTTACTTACGGAATCAGCAAAACAACTTATGTCCATGCAACAGGGATTTCAAAGTGGATTAGTGGCAATAGAAAGATTAAATGACATTAATTACATGAAAGAAGAACAAAGTGGAGAAGTTGGGCTAAAGCAAATTCAGGAAATCCGGGCAGAGGGTATAGGATTTTCCTATCCTGGTTACAATATGTTGTTCAGAGATGTTTCATTTTCACTTAGTAAAAATGAGAAAATTGCCATTGTTGGGGAAAATGGTTGTGGAAAAAGTACGCTTCTAAAGCTTATAATGGGGATGGAAAAGAGCACTGACGGAACAATATACGTAAATGGATCAGAGATAGATAGCATCTCCATTAAGGATTACCGTGATAGAGTGGCATTTGTGACGCAAAACGTATTTTTATTTGCAAACACTCTGTTGTACAATATAACGCTTGGACAAGAGTATTCGGAAGAAGAAATTCAACATGCTTGTAAATTAGCTGGATTACTTGAATTTATTTATTCGGTGCCACAAGGGTTAAACATGTTCATTGACGAGAATGCCGTAAATCTTTCCGCTGGTCAAAAACAATCGATTGCGTTAGCTCGTGCAATTATCAAAAATCCCGATGTTCTGATTTTGGATGAAGCGACTAGCAATATGGACTATGAAAAAGAGAATATGGTTATTAACGGGATGATGAATCTGGACATACCATGTCTGTTTGTTACGCATAATAAAGAAATTATCGCAAGAGCGGATTCCGTCATAAGGCTTGGGTGAGAAGGGATTTGACTTGAAACAAAACATAATGCCTAAGGGATTTAAAATAGTTTTATACTTGCTGCTTTTTAGCATGATTGCATTTGCCATGTTTATCAAAGGAATATGGTCTGTTTGCCATACCGTGATTTTGACGGATCAAAACATAGATCGGTTGGAGGACGGACAGATAGTGGAATTTTCCATGGATTCCTTTTGTGTCAGTGAACATGGCATTGATCAGACGTTTGGATGGGCGCATACGTATTTTGAGTATGCCATTCCGATAGGAAGCAGATACGTGCTTTTTGACTTTTATGAGAAAGACACACTGGAAAGAATGCGACTCTACGTGGACGGGCGTGGAGAGGCTGTGACGATAATGGGAAAAGTCACGCGTGTTGAGAGAATTCATGAGACTTTATACCAAGAAGTACTAGGAGAAAACTATGACCAACTGAAGCAAGGTTTTGTTATTTATCAGGTTACAAAAGAAGAATTAATGATGAACGGTTTAAAGAGTTTGGCCTGGGCTGGGATATTGGCACTAATTGCGACAGTCACGCTATTTAGCGTGGGAGGGATTTATCGACGTAAATCGATTCCTTTTGAGGAGAGTGCGCTGTATAAAGAGTATCGCTTTAAGATAAAGTATCATTTAGAAGATTATTTGAAGAAAGAGCAAGAAACGCTTGTAGAGTTAAGAGAACGGCAGGCTTCTTTTTCAAAAAAACTATTTCTATATATCTCTTTATGCGTGATGGGATTTATTATTTTTGGGGTTTGCATGTCGAACTGTAACAGGAACGTGCTTATGGTTTATCCCATGATTCTTGGGATTTGTTTGCTTTGGGCAGGATTAAGAAAAATAGGCCAGATTTTGTTAAACATGGATTTTGAAACGTCAAAGCGTTTGGCGAAAGCTTTTGAATTACAAACAATACCAATTAAAATGGAGCAGACTTCCATTTTGATCGGATTGTTGAAGCGCCGCATGGTGGAAAAATCAGAGCGATCAAAACTGGGATGCGGAGAGAGCGAAGAATGAAAAAAATAATGTTATTGATGATTTGTATGATTATGCTAACGGCATGTGACGTAAAAACTAGTAATGGCAATGAAAAAAAGGGGTCGACGCGTGCCGAAGAGCGCTACGTGGCAGAGAAGCTGTTGCCAGAAGACGTTAATTTTTGCGCGCGTGCATCTTGGACTCAGGAGAAAGTCTTATACGCATTGGGTTCTAACAGGATAGATCACGAGTATCAATTACTAAAATATGACATGGACTGCCAGGAACTGACAAAAACTGTTTTGGAACCCAAAGACAATATTATAAGCAACGTTAATCAGGCGTACGTTAATGACAAGGGAGAGCTTCACGCCCTGTGCTATTATTTGAATGCAGAAGAAACGGAGATCATCGGATATCGTTTTTGCGTATTTGATTCTAATGGTAAATTAAAGACGGAAAAAGATTACGCGGAGACGCTTCGCCCTTATCTAAAGGCATTAAGATTTCCTTCAAGTCTCATTATATTGCCAGATGATCGTTTGCTGTTCGCCGTGAAAGATGAAAAGATGAGAAGCACCATGGTATTACTCTCTGATTCAGGAGAAATCGTTTTTCAAAAAGATTTGGGTAAGACCGAAGTTCGAAGCTTGCTTCTTCGGGAAGACGGTAAGGTATTTTCCCTGGAAAGAGAAATAAAGAACGATGCTCCTTATACGATCGGTGAAATAGATTTATCAACGGGAAACAGAAAAGAATTAGCGTGGAAAATTCCCAACGCTGCAACTATAAAATTTGTTGAAGGTATGGGAGAGGAAGCGTTCTTTTGCGTGGCGGATGACGGAATATGGGAAATAACCGTGCAGGAGCCGCGTTTGGTTCTTTCATTGGAAGACTTGGCCTTAAGCAACGCGTATGACGTGTCGGCAGCTTGTCAATTGTCCGACGGAACATGGAGAATGCTTGCCATAGTCAAACGGGAAGAGGGAGAATACAATTATTTTGACTATAACGTATTAAGGATAGATAAAGCGGAAGGCGCGGTTGAACAAAAGACGGTGCTGACGCTGGCAGTACTTAGTGAAAACGTCAACTATTACAAAACGGAAGTTTCTAACTTTAATAAAGTCAGAGATGACGTAAAGATCGTGCTGAAGGAATATGAAAGCATTGATTCCCTGATTACTGATTTTACGGCAGGTATCGTTCCTGACTTAGTGGACTTGGCAGAGGGGGAACTTTATGAAGTTTTGAAGAAAAAAGGACTTTTGGAAGATTTGGGAAACTATTTGTCTAATGACAAAGACGTTACTAAAAGCAATTTTTGCGACAAGGCATTGGAGTTTTATCAGGAGAATGGGAACGTTTATGCAATTCCTTACGGGATGACCATTCTTGCCATGATGGGCAGCAAAACGTATTTAGGGGAAAGGGAAGGATGGAATTTAGAGGAGTATAAAGATTTTATCGATTCCTTGCCAAATCAGATGATGGCCACGAAGGGCATTTCAAAGCAGGAGATGCTAAGAATTCTTTGTATCCAGTATATGACTCATTTTGTGGATACATCTAATGGAAAGTGTGATTTTCAAACGGAAGAATTTAGGAATTTATTGGAATTCGTAAATCATTATCCAAGCCAAGGGGCAAACGTCAACGAGATTGCTGCCATGTTTGAAGAGATTCAGGAAGGAGGGATTATTCTTATTCCTGCCGTTCTCCAAGAAGTTCATTCCTATGAGTTATATAGAGCTTTGTTCTCCGATGGGGCCCAAATGATAGGGTATCCCACAGAGAATAAAAAGGGAATCACGTTGGTTCCCGTAGGAAAAACGTTGGCGATGATTAGTACCGGAGACCACAAGTCTGTCGCATGGGATTTTGTCAAGTACTCGATGGTAAATAAAACGATAGGTTTCGAGGTGTTTTATTCGTTTCGGCCCTTTTATAACGAATTGATTGCTGAGGCAAGGGATAATGCTGATTCCGACGAAATGGCCATGCACGTACCACTTGGGAGCATAAATCTGGAGGTGCCGCACGCCAGTCTTAGTGAAATTGACATGCTGGAAAGAATGATACTTAACGGGAACGTCACCAGAATTGGAGACGAAGCAGTCATAAAGATTATAAGTGAAGAAGCAGAAGCATTTTTCAATGGAAGCAAAAATATCGAACAAGTCACGGAAATCATTCAGAATCGCGTAAAGCTGTTTGTGGCGGAATAATCCGTCATTTACGCATTCTTGCTTCCGTTCAGTGCCTTGAGAGTTCTATTTTTGGATTAAAGATTTCGTTTAGCGCGCAAACGTATTTGGATTATTTAGAAATAGAAAATATTGGACTAACGGAAGTTTAAGAATAGATTTTATGAAAAAGGAGAAACGATTATGCGTAAGTTAAAGAATTTAGAAGCACAAGGGATTGCCGGTGGTTTTACTTACACGGATACTTGTGGTATTGATGGATGCCAATTTACGGCTTCGGCGAATTATTATGAAGTAATCTCTTTTGGTTTGGCAGCGCTTCGAGTCATGCAAGCGATTGGAGAGCATCGACGCAAGTACCATCCATTGAAAGATCGTCAGTAATCCATCTAAAAGATCGCGTAAATAAAGAACGCAGGTTTTTAGAGCCGGGTGAAAAAGGGGCTGGGAAGTTATCTTCCCAGCCTTAATCCTCTGTAACGATTCACCATGGCCCAGAGCTCCTGCGGGCGCACCATGGCGAGATTTCCGGGGATGGAGCCGGATGCATTGCCGCGGCCGTCGTCGCCGCGACTGCCCTGGGTGCAGGCCGCGAAGCCTTGTTTTGAAAGCCTGTCGTACAATGCGTTCACGCATTTTGGCAGTGGATCCCTGCCGTTAAAATATTGTTCCTCCAGCGTGCGGAGCATGGCGCCGAGGAGATTGGTCTGCTCATTGTCAACGACCTGCTCCACAAAGCGCAGTTCCACGGATTCATGGTTAATGGAGACGGCGTCCGTGCCGTTTCCGCGCACCTTGACCTTCCGGCTCTCCGTAACTTCCCTGTTGGGGAAGGGGATGCGCTGATCCGCGGAAATCACTAATTTATCAGGTGTTTCTATTTTGTCGGAAGTCGCTTCGGCGGCTTCTTTTGCTTTTATGGTAACGTCGATGGGCTTATATTCCTTCATTTGCAGGATCAGGTCGGAAACCTCGAAGAAGGCACCGGAGCTTCCGGCAACCAGGATCGTAGAAATTCCTAATTCTTCATAGAGCTGGCGCATTCTCGAAAGGAACGGAATGATGGGTTCCTCACCGGAATGAATGACCTTTTGCATCAATGCGTCCCGCACCATGAAGTTCGTTGCGCTGGTATCCTCATCGATGAGAAGGGTCTTGCTTCCGGAGAGAATGGCTTCCACGGTGCATGCCGCCTGCGAGGTGCTGCCGCTGGCGTCCTCGGTGGAAAAGCACTTGGTGTCTCGCTTGCTGGGAAGGTTGCGGATGAAGGCGCTGACGTCGACCTGCTTTACGCTTCGGCCGTCCTCGCTGCGAAGCTTCATCGCCGTGTCTTCCGTGATGACGTACTCGCGTCCGTCCCCGGGCACGTGGTTATAGACGCCGCGCTCTAGGGCCTTTAGGAGCGTGGATTTGCCGTGATAGCCGCCGCCAACGATGAGAGTAATGCCCTTTCTGATGCCAAGACCGGTGATGGTCCGTCCGCCGGGCAGGGAGAGAGTCACGGTATCTTCGGCGGGACTTGCGAATGCCACCGCGCCTTGCATGGGTCTGTCGTCCACGCCGCTCTTCCGGGGGAGGATGGCGCCGTCTGCCACAAATGCGACGAACCCTTGATTGGCAAGCTGTTCGCGGATAGCCTTCTGGTCATCGGCGAGGGCGATCCACCTTTGAATCTCGGCTTTGTCTATGGCGGCGTAGCGAAGCGCTTTTGCCGCGCACGCGGGCACGTACTCAAAGAGCATTTTCTTCAGCTCCATTGCCAGGGTCGTGCGCCCTGCGGCAGGAAAACCTGCGGAGAACCGGAGCACGAGGCTTCCGTCGGCGGGGTTGATGGTCAGGGCGGAACGCTCCAGGACCTCCTGTCCGCAGGAGCTGACGGAGAGGGTTCCGGATTTTCCAGAGCCGCCTGCCTTATGGCTAAAGCGCCCAAGCTCCTTATAAAAGCCGCGAAGAAGGAAGTCTTGAAGCATGACGCGGCGATGGGGCTCCGCATAGAATTCCTTTGGAAATCCATGCTGATTCGCTGCCACGTGAATGCTTAAGGACGAGGGTGCCGCAAAGGGATCGCCCTGCACGTGATCAATGGAGAGCACGTAGCCCTGAAACGTATAGCGGCCCTTTAAGTTTTTGTATGCCGGATATGGTTTATGATCATTCTCACGAAGGAGCTGTTCCAATCTTCTCATGACAAATCCTCTTTTCTGATTGCTTTAGACACTGTGTTTATTTTATCACGACAGCCTTTGTAAATCAACGGCAATGGTTTACGTATAGTATCCTTTCATGCACAGTTTCCCAAAAAGAAACCAAAAATTAGTCGGAAAAGCCAATTATCGAATTGACAGTTTCCGGTTGGACGTGATAATATAGATATCATGATGTATATAACAAAAATAGGAGGGGTATTAGTATGAAAAAAGCATTATGTTTTCTGACGATTGTTTCCGTTATGGTATTAATGATTGGCACCAGTGTTATGGCTGGCACAGATTACGCTTCAGGCAGTGGATCTATCAACTATATTTCGAATAAAAAGGTGACGGCTGGCGTTTGTGTAACCGTAGATGGAACGGAAATGGCATGGTCATTTGACGTATACGGAATTCAGGAATTTATGGATTATAATCCAACCAGTAGTCCTTACTACGAATTCAAAAAAGGCAGTACGACTATTAAAGGTGGGTCATCGAATGGAGATATTACATGCCGTTTGGTTAAAAACCGGGGTGATTACGCGCATGATGATGAATTTAAGAAAGAGTTTAAATTTTTTTTAACTACCATATCTTCTCATGTTAATATATATGCGGCTGGCAAATGTGATATTGACATAACTGCGAAAACCAGATAAATTACGGAGAATGTCATGAATTCAAAATATGTGTTGCGAATTGCGCTTAGGCATATCATTCGTCCCCAAAACAGATTTCTCTTTTCGGTCTTGATGATTGGAATTAGTATCTTTTGCGTGGGGTATTATCGTCTCTTCCTAAATGATTACGAAATAGTGAAGCGGGAGTGTAATGCCGTGCTGACAAGCGGAATGGCAGGAACCGGATTAATGCGCATGCTTGATTATGACAAGAAGGAAGCACTCCAGTTAAAGAAGGAAGCCATGGCCTCCGGAAAGATCAAGGGTATTGGGACGTGGGTTTTCGGGGGCAAGATTTGGGAGGTTGATCTTGCAAAAATACAACATACCTTTCCAGATGTTTTTCCAGATGGGGGAGGGATCTATCGAGATGATATTGTGATGAGTTGTTTTATCGATAGGACGGCATTAGAAATTTGCAATTTGCAGTTTTCGAGGCAAGTGGACATACCCGAAGAAAAATGGAAAAATCCGGATTGGCAAGGTATTTATTTAGGAGCTGAGTTCAAAAACATTCCTCTTGGTACCGTATACGCAGAGACGTCGAAAGGTGGGCATCAAAAGGAATATGAAGTTATAGGGTTCTTGGAAAAAGGACAACACATCCTGGCAGATGAGGTAAAAACGCTAGGAGAGGGAAATGGTTCGCAATCAATTGTGTGTTTAGATGGATTGGTGATGATTGTAATGGAACCAGGCGTGACGGATGGGAATAAAGATACGGCGTGGATTTTTAATGTATCGGAAGGGGTAGGATTAGATGAGGCGAGATCTTTCCTAGAAAAGAGGGCAAAGGAATTGAACCTTTCCGTCGATTTTGCATCCTTGCAGGATGGATTTGTATTGCAAAAGATTTACAATCGCGACGTTGAAATGGTTGACAGGGAGTTGTATCGGACTCTTTTAATTGTCTGCTTAATCGTGAATCTATGCATTATCATTATGCGAATCATTTCGAATAAGCAAATCATGGGCATTTACATTGCGTTTGGTATGACAAAAACAGACGTGATAAGGGTATGGCTGCTTCAAATCATGGCTGAATTTGTAGCGGGAACGGGTTGCGCATGGTTGGTATTGAAATGGTATTGCAATAGACAATATTCCAACGCGGGAGCTTATAATCAAAGTATTTTTCGATGGCTTAACGGCTACGCGCTTCCAGAAATGCTGGCATTATCGACGCTTCTTTTTTTTCTATCTGCCGTGATACCGATTCTTATTATACAAAACAGCAAGCCGTCAGAATTATTGTTGGATAACAGAGGATGATGACATGATAAAATTGGTCGATGCTACAAAAAAGTATAATAGTCAAAGTAATGAGATTTTAGCATTAAACCATACGTCAATGACAATTCAGGCAGGCGAGATGGTGGCCGTGATGGGAACGAGCGGTTGTGGCAAAAGTACGCTTTTGAATATTCTTGGAGGGATGGATCGGCTAACGTCAGGGCATTACTATTTTGAAGATGAAGACATAGCATCTTTTGGTCCGCATAAGTTACATCTGTTTCGTAAAAACCATATTGGTTTTGTTTTTCAAAATTTTGCATTGTTAAACAGACAAACGGTATATGAAAATTTGGAAATTCCATTGCTCGCAAGAAATCAAAGGCATTATAAGAAAAGAATCATGGATTGTTTGGAACAATTGGGACTTGCGGAACGGGCGAAAAGTTTGCCGTTGAATTTGTCTGGCGGACAGCAACAGCGTTGTGCGATAGGCAGGGCGCTGATGACGGGTTGCAGTTTGCTTTTATGTGATGAGCCAACAGGCGCACTTGACAGTAAGACTACCAAGGAGATTATGGATTTATTTTGTAAGCTAAATATGGAAGGAAAAACAATTATCATAGCTACGCATGATGATGAGGTCGCTAAGTGTTGCAAGCGTATTGTCCGAATGGAGGACGGAGTTTTGCAGCAATAATCCCAAATAATGGAGAATTAACGTGAAACAGAATAAGCAACGGTTTTGTAGTTCCCTGTCGGAGTTGACTCAAAAATATTATGATTCAATTTTATTGATGGTTGGACTTACACTTTTGTTCTTTTTGTGCATGAGCCTAATTAGGGCTGATTTTGCATATAAAAATGCCATAAAGCTTATTTATTCTTATCATAAAGAGTATTTGCCACTTGGTGCGTGGACGAAAGAACAATTTGATGAGATTTGTGACATATTTGAAGGTGCCGGAGATAATTGCATGGCTAGAGACCTAACGGTTATGGTGGGGGATGTTTTGGACGTTAAAGGAGCAATCCTTTATTTTTCTGCGGAGGCGATGGCAAAGGAAAAGGGGATTAATCTTAATGAGTGGAATGGGACTCCGAATGCCGTTCTTGTGGAAGGACAGCTAAAAAAAGAGATATATCACGGGAATGGAGCAGATTACATTGAAATAAATGGAATGGAATACATTGCGTATCAAGTAATCAATGAACGCGAATACGTGGCGCAGGAAGTTCACGTAAATTGGAAGAATTTGGATGAAGAACACAAAAACAGTATCCTGTCCGTATGCCAGCCAATTTATGAAAATGACGAAGAGTGTGCATATGGTTTTATTATAGAAAGCAAAAAACCATTTCAAAATGAAATTGTGAGCTTTGAAAATATATTTATAGAAAGAATTGGAAATCTTGATAAATCATGGAATTATGAAGAGAGCTTTACCTTGGTTCAACGTTATATGTCCTCGAGAATGAAGCATTTTTACTTCGCGATGCTGATTTTGGGTATTTATAGTCTGTATTTCATTTCAGAGGTTTGGTTTGCAAGGCGAAAGCGTGAATTATTGATCAGAAGAATGCTTGGCTGTGGTTTTTTCAGTATTCTTTGGTCCGTAATGAAAGAGTCCGGAACGATTATTTTGATAGCGGCTACTTTGGCGACCTTCATAGAAATGACCGTAATTGGGTATATGCCAGTGGGCAACTATTTTTTGTATCAAATTTTACTAATCATTGTGTTTGCCATATTGTTGGCGATATTTTTACAAACAGCTTTATTTGGTTTACGGCTCATAAAATTGATGAAAACAGAGCCTACGCAGGCAAACATTGAGGCAGCTTAACAAGAGGTATGAATGCAGGAGGGGAAGAAACACTATTTATGAAGTCTGGCGTATACTTCACTAGGTTGCTGATCGCGTTCATGACATGTTTCATATTAGCAGCATGTAGTAAGGGGGAAGGCGTTACAGTAGTTAAGAAGGAAGAGAAAGTCTGGGAAAGCCAGATAAAATATACTGGAAGGTGGTATGAAGAGAACACCCGGGATTGGATTTTAGATGCAGACTGGATATGTGACAGGGATTGCCTGTATACGTTTGAGAGAGAATATATTTATGATGGTCACAAAATGACCTGGGAAGATTATGATGAAGAGTTTGAGGATTATAGTCTGTTAAGAGTTAAAACAAAAATCTGGAAGCAAAAGATTTCAGATAGTGCAATATCATCTGAAGAGTGTCTTTTTGAAACTGACGGATATATCCTGGAAGCAGTGGTAACTGTGGCAGGTGATGTTTGGTGCACTATGATGAGTTCGGAAACACTGTTTGGGTTGGAAAACCGGTACTCGCTTCTTAAAATCAATGCGAACGGCAAGCTTTTAATTCAAACGTTATTGGATCAACAAATAGTTCCAGGAACGCTTGCCGTAGACGGGAAAGAAAATATAGCACTTCATTCTTCTGGTACACTCTATTTTTTTAACTCTCATGGTAAGTTTTGTGGTAAGCAAGAATTGGGAAATATGTTGCTTGCTTTATGTGGTGATCGGGGAGAGGGATTCTATTTCATCGAATTAGGAGAGGCGGGAACAAATCTAAAAAAGCTTGTTGGAAATAAATTGATACAAATCATGGCAGTCCGGGATGATTTTTACAACCTCGCAATCGCCGGAGAAGGCAAAGTATTAGTATGGAATGATACTAAATTATTTATGTTTTCAGAAATGGAAAGCAGTTGGGCTGAATTGTGCTCCTGGATTGATGAGGATATTTTTTCCGATTGCATCCGTTATTGTGGGATGTCCGCAAGCGGAATGATTACAATTTATTGTGTAGAAAACAGAAACGAACGTATGATTGTTTTAGGACCTGCGTTGGGAGAAGAAAGTAAAAGACGGGAATTGACAATTGGCGTTTGGAAGTCTTCAGATGCACTAACGCGCAAAGTAATAAATTTTAACAGACAGAATAAAGAATGTCATGTCAGTATAGTTGAATATGGTGAGAAAATAAGTGGAAGATCAACAGTTGAAGAGCATGATGACGCAATTGACCATATGATGCTTGATTATATAAACGATAAGGGAACGGATATGTTGATTGTAACATCTGACATTGACATTCAGAAAATTGCAGAGGGTGGTTTGATAGAGGATTTAACGGATTATTTGGAAAAAAGTGCAAATATAAATTCTTCAGATTTTTTTGAACCGCTTTTAAGACAGGCTACTTATGGAAAATGTTTGGCATATTTGCCTGAAAAATTTGAGATTTATACATTATTGGGAAAGGAATCCGTGTGGGGCAAAAGGTCAGGATGGACAATAGATGATATGCTGGAAATGGCAAAGAAAAATATAAATGCTTACATGCTTCAGCCTTCATCACGGGATATGAGGGATTATTATCAGGATGGCAGTTTGCAAATAGCAATTTTACTAAATAACTGGATTTTTGAAGCGAACGAAGATGATCAGACGAATAAGGACCTGCTTTTGGGGTTATTAGAATTAACGAAAAAGGAGTATTTGAATCCGGATAATCTGGTAGGAAATCAAGTGTTGGAAGCGTATGATACGGGTAAGATAATGGCTGCTTTGATCAGTATTACAGATTTTACGGATCTTACGAGGTGGAGGCAAAGGGTATTTGGAAAGGATGCCGTTTGTGCGATCGGCTATCCGACAAAAGCAGGAGAAAAAGGACACGTCATGCATGCAAAAAGCGGAATAGCAATGCTACATAACTGTAAAGAAAAGGAATTGGCCTTTTCTTTTATGCAATACTATGTATCAGATTGGGAAAAGGAGTTTGAAAATGGGTTTTCAGCCAAAAGGAGCATTTTTGATGAACAGATGAAACAAGTGATGGATGCAGCAGATAAGGTTCCCCAAAATGGGAAGACAAAGGAGTTTGCCAAAGAAGATTTACTTCTATTAATGAAAATAATGGAAGAGACTGACGACGGAGAGGGTATGACGGATCAAATAGTTTTGAATATTGTGAGTGAAGAAGCTAAAGCCTTTTATGATGGTGAAAAAGCAGCAGAAGAGGTGTGCAATGTTATTCAAAACAGAGTTAGACTATATATAAGTGAAACCGATAGGTAATTAATGTCATAAGCCAGGGTGAACTCAAGTTACGTGACCACGGTCATGGTTTTGAAAGAAAATCATGACCGCGGTCACTTTTCTTATGTACGGAAAAGCGCTAAGATGAGTTCAAGTTCAAAAGGTCTGCATCGTTACGCCCGCAAAAAAGGAAGAAGTAATGCAGTACGGGAAGTAAGGCGGTAGGCAGTTAAGAAAGGAACGGAAATGAAATCAAAATTATCGGCTTGGACTTACGTAAAGAATAATAAACGGACGGTTGCGGTGCTGGTCACGGCGCTTGCGCTTTCCTTCATGGCGATGTATGCGGCCTACGTGCTTCTCATCACCACGTCGGAAAGCTTTGAGACGGTGATGACCGAGATGCCGAAAAAAGTCTCTTATGCGTCCCTGGGCGGCAGGGCTTATGGTTTGAAGGGGGACGATTATGAGACGTACGAAGAACTGGAGGCAGCCTATGACAAGAAACAGGCGGATCTGGTCGAAAGCTTGAAAAAGCATCCGGGAATCGAGGATGCCTATTACACTCAGATCATCTCGAGCACGTATCAGGCGGTCATGGGAGCCTATTCCTTCGAAATGCCGCTGATGGAGCCAGGGCAGGTGCAGGGATTCCTGGATCACGTGGAAGCGAAGCTTGTACGGGGAAGCATGCCGAAGGAGGCCGGAGACGTTTTGGTAGATGAAACCATCATGAAAAACGGCGGTTATGAATTGGGCGACTGGTATCAAAAAAACATATACGGAGAAACCTTCCGCATTGTGGGTACCATTCAGTCCAAGGGCCTTGTTTCCGTGGGAGTCCCCAACGGTTACACAAACAATGGCTGGTATATCGTTGTCTACAATGACGAGACGGCAACGGATCTGACGGGAATCTTACAGGAGAACGGAATTGTGCTGGGGGACGGTGACAAGGTCTGGGACGCAAAGGCATATTACGAGGCCTATCGCAAGGACGTGGGAGATACCATAGACATGGTGGTGACGACGCTTTTCGTGATCGTGATGACGTTCCTGGCAATTTTGGTTCTTGTATCGTACGTCTCTTTCATGCGAAACCGCATAAAGGAATATTGCCTCTATGCATCCATCGGTTATGGACGTGGGGAGATCTACGGCATGATGCTGAGGGAGATGATGATTCTCTTTGGACTTGGTGCAGTCATGGGACTTCTGGTTTCCCTTGGCACGGCGTATCTTCTGAACGTAACGGTCATCGAACCCAAAGGCCTGATCGGACACGTGGTTTACGGAGGACATATCCAAAGGATTCTGGGAACCTACGTCTTTCTGATGGGAGTGCTGCAGATCCCCGTACTGTTCGGACTGTACAGGATCAAAACCATTGATGCCATTGAGGATTAAATAGATTTAGGAGGAAGAAGCATTGTTTGAGGTAAAGAATATCTGTATGATCTATGACATGAATACGGACGTAAAGACCCATGCGCTGAAAGGGTTTGACCTTTCCCTGCCGGACAAGGGTCTGATTGGGATCATCGGTCCGTCGGGAAGCGGAAAAAGCACGCTCATGTATTGCCTTTCGACGCTAAAGACGCCCACGGACGGAAGCATAGTCTATAACGGCACGGAGCTTACGGCCATTGGAAATACGGAGAAGGAGAGGCTCAGGAGAAAGGAATTTGGGTTTATCTTTCAAAAGCACTATCTGGTACCCTACATGACTGCCATGGAAAACTGTCTCGTGGCAGCAGTGCAAAAGGGAACTGAGGCGCAGAAGAAGGCAGAGGCTTTTTTCCGGGATCTGGGTCTTGCGGAGAAGGAGTGGAACAAGAAGCCTGCGAAGCTTTCCGGCGGACAGTGCCAGAGAGTTGCCATTGCCAGGGCCATGATCAACGATCCCAAGGTTATCTTTGCAGATGAACCCACGGCGAGCCTGGATCATGAAAATGCGTTTAACGTCATGAAGATCCTGAAAAAGTATTCGGAAGACAGGCTGGTGCTTGTGGTGACGCATGACAGGAGCATTCTAACGGATGCCGACCGGATCATAGAGATGTGGGATGGGGAGATTAGCCGATGAAACCTTTGTCTGCAACAACTTACGTCAAGGAAAATAAAGGAAGGGCTGGGATCGTGATCTTTTTGCTCTTTTTCACGACACTTCTCTTCTTGGCAGGAAATTATATCGATAGCGTATATTATTACTGGGACAGGGCCATGGAGTATTCCGACAAGGTGTGTACAATTGGGGCCATCTCCTCGGATGAGAACTTTCAGGACTATGCGAAATTCCGCGAGGAGCTGAAAAAGGATGACAGCCTGATCGTCTATGACGTATCGGCCTATGGGTATTCGGGACTGCCCTGGATCTGTACGCTGGGATTTGAAATGGGAAGCACTTCCATGGTGTTTAACAGCCCGGAGGACATGAAGGATTGCTTTGAGAGACTTGGGATCAAGGCGGACCTTTCTGACGTGAAGGATGGCAGCGTCTGCCTCTCCTCCGCGCTGGCAAGGCAATACGGATTAGAGAAAGGGGACGTGGTGAACTCTTCCGTATATAAAAATATCAACGGAAGTCATCCCGTTGACGCGATCCTCGAGGACGACAGTTATATTTTGTTTTACGTGGATCATACCGATGAGCCCCTTAGGATGCACGTGATGAGCAAGGAGCTTACGGGACAGGCGTTGAGAGACGAACTGCTCCGGCGGCAGGGAGATTACAAGGCCCACTTGGATGAGCCTGTCAGGGATGGCATTGAAGAACAATTTGCTCCTTTTAAGTTAATCTTTGGCGTGGGCATTGTGCTTCTTTCCCTGGTACTTGCCGTGATCGTTAATTCCGTCCTCACGGGCCAGTACGTTGCAAGGACCTATGAGTTTGGCGTATACCGGGCCATTGGACTTACGAGGCGCGAAATCTACGGGAAGTGTGCGGCAGAGATCCTTACGATGGACGCGATCGCAATTGTCCTTGGAGCGGTAGTCATTTTCCTGTACGTATTTCTGATGAATGAATTACGTTACGTGCCGGAAGGCAAGTTTTTGCCGTATTTCTCATGGATGGGGCTCTATGCATTTCTCGCATCGAATCTGCTGGTGGTGGTGCCGACGATCCTGCTCAAGGGCCGTAGCATGAGCCGCTCTGACGTGACGGAGTTCTAAGGTTAAGAAACGGGTTTATGACGAAAAGAGATTGTTAGGAGGAAATAAGAAATGAAGCAAAATAGACGGACGTGGATATTCGTGTTATGTATGGTGTTGTGCATGGGGCTTGCCGGATGCAGCGGGTATGCGTCGAGCTACCAGGCAACGGTGCTGATCTCTTCGAATACGGCAAACTCTTCCTCTGTTGAATTCTCAACCCTAAAGGGGACGAAGACTTTGCAGATGAAGACGAAGGAGGACGGGGCGACGCTGGAATATAGTGGCAAGCTCGTTGAAGGAAGCATCGCCGTATATTATGATGAGGATGGCACGAAGAAGGAGCTCTTTACCGTAAAGGGTGGCGAGAACAAAGAGGGAAGCGTTGTCATCGAGAAAAAGGGAAAGTTGTATTTGATCCTTGAGACGGACGGAAAATGTGAGAGCGGGAAGTTTAAGTTTGAGATCAAGTGATCGCTTACGTGACGGGAGTTTTGGAAATGAAGAAGATTCTTGGATTTGTGGGAAGAATGACGTTGCATGGGATCGTGCTGGGCATCATCTGGCTGGATCTGGGTTACGTGATGATCAATGAGTGGGCGGCGATCGCGCTGACCATCGCCTGGATCGCAGGCGTGCGGGGGGTGGAACGCGTCGTGTTTGGTAAATGCAAGAAAGATGCGGACGGCGCCGTGGATGAAAAACGTGAGAACGTCGGGTCTGCGAAAAAGCGCGGAAGCAAATGCTTCTTCGCAGTGTTGGACGTGGTGATCGTTCTCGTTATGATCGTGGCGACGCAGTTTAGCCCGTATTGGAACAGTTCCATTTTCCGAAAGAATCTGACCTGGGAGGAGAATGGTTCCAAGGTCTTTTCAAAAAAGGATGCCCTGGCGGACTATGAGTTCATGATGAAGTATTTGAAGAAGATCCATCCGCTCACCTGCGGCGGACTTCCCGGGGAAGTGGAAACTCGCGCGAAGGAAGTGCGGGAATGGATCGAGGGGCAGGAGCAGATCGAGGGATACGTGCTTGCGAGGAAGCTCGAGAGCATTCTCTCTTTGCTTGGCGATGGCCACACTGCGGTAGAGGAAGATTATGACGTCTACCACGTCATGAAGTATGTCTATGAGCATAATAAGGCCGGGCACGTGCTGATCGGGATCAATGACGTTCCGTTTGAAGAGTTCCTCGCCCTGCATCCGGACGTTGACAGCTATGAGACGGTCAGCTATGGCGTGAGAATGATCAAGAACCGCGTCAGCAACTTAGAAGGCTTAAAGTATCTGGGGATAGATATTTCCGGAGAAATCAAGTATAATTATCTTACGGAGGACGGAGAGTCAGTCACGGAGACCGTAATGGCTGAGGATTTCCTTGCACCGGAGGAGTATAATGCCTATGTAATGAGCGTTACGGGAGATGACCTGACGGCCGAAGAGGACCGGGGATTCGTCTATTATGACGTTGACGCGGAGCATGACCTGGCCATTCTGACGCTTACTAGCTGCCGTTGTAATCAGGTCTATAAGGATACGGTAGCGAAGATGTTTGAAGAGATTCATGAAAAGGGCATCCAAAACGTCTGCGTAGACCTTAGAAGCAATGGCGGCGGAAGCTCCATGGTGGCAAATGAGTTTATCAAGTATCTGGACGTCGACGTCTATAAGGAGTGGGGCTGTGAGCTTCGCATAGGTCCGCTGCTGGTTCCCATGGGCGGAAGAACGGTAAAGAATCCCAAGAAGAGCCAGGTGTTTACGGGGAACGTCTACGTGCTGACGGGCGTGCGGACGTACAGCTCCGCCATGGATTTTGCGATGCTCATTCAGGATAACGGCATCGGCAAGCTTGTGGGGCAACCCTGTGGGAATTTGCCGGGAAGCTGCGGCCAGGTGACAAGCTTTGTGCTTCCGAAGACGGGATTCTATTTCCAAACGTCAACGACAAAGTGGTACAGGGTGGATATGTCAAAGAATCAGGAACCGCTGACTCCTGATCTGGAATGTCCGGAAGAAAAAGCATTGGAGGTACTGTTAGATAATTTATGATCAACGTGATCGTATCGGATGCAATTTTGATAATGCTATCGATTCTGTCCTTGGGGACGACGGATTATCCGGCCATGGTGTTGTTTCTGGGCGGCATGCTGCTCGGATGCGTCACGGCAGAATACGTAAAAGGCGGCGAGGGAAAACAGCTTCGTTTTTTGCAGTTTTCCTTAGCGGTCTTTTTTGCAATTTTTGCTGGAAATTGGTGGAGCTTTCTTGTTTTCGCGTGTTTGATTTGGCTGAAGGCTTTGCAAACGTTTTTGATCATGGACGCAATATATGCGGTGTTGACGGTCATCTGCCTGCATGCGGGAAAGATTGCGGCGGAACTCTCGGAGAGCCTCTGTGGTTTTCCGACGAGTCTTGATGGTCACCCAACGCATTATGAATATCGGCCTGAGAAAATTCTGGCGGAGTGGCTTGTCAGAATTTTGATTGCTAACGTCATCTGCGGCGTCATTCTGCTTTCGCGTCATCTGATCAGAAAATGGGAATTAAAGAAAGAAAATGACAAGCTGAGAATGCAAGGCTACAGCCTTCGCGAGATGCAGGAAATCCAAAAGAACAAAGAACTTGCGCGGCAGAATTTTTATGCGGATAAAAACGCCCGGCTGGTGGAGCGGGAGAACATCAGCCGCAACATTCACAACAGCGTTGGGCATTCCATTACGGCTGCCATCATGACGCTGGATGCGGCGGATGCATTATTCGACAAAAAACCGGAAGAGGCCCATCAGAAGATGAATGACGCAGCGGATCGCATCCGCGGCAGCCTTGGTGCCATCCGGAGCGCCGTGAGGGCTTTGGATGAAGAGGCCAGTGACGTGGCAGTGAAGGATCTGATCTGTTATTTTGATAATATTTTGGATGAGTTCTTGATGGACACGGAGCGGACGTGCGACAGGCTGTATGAGTTTTATGACCTGGAGACGCAACTGCCGCGGGAGCACGCGGAGTTTCTGACGGGAGCGCTGGAAGAGTGTCTGACGAACGGCGTGAAGCATGGCGACGCGTCGCATTTTGTCGTGAAGCTTTCCGGAGACGTCGCTCACGTGCGGCTGGAGGTAAAGGATAACGGCAAGAGCCAGTTTGATGACGAGAATGGCGCGGAGCTGATCAGGAATGGCTTTGGGTTAAAAAAGCTGATCTCCTATGCAGAACGCTGCGGTGGGTCTGCAGCCTTCCAAAATGAGGAAGGCTTCCGCAGCATGATCGAATTGCCAATCCAGGCAAGGGACTAGTTATTTCGGAGGACGGAGCATGTATAAGGTATTATTGGTGGATGATGAAAATATGTTGCTGGAAAGCCTGGAGATCATTCTTTCCCTGAATGACATGGAGATCGTCGGGAAGGCGCATGACGGCAGGGAGGCATTGGACGTGCTGCGCGGCGGGCAGGCGTGCGACGTGGCGCTGGTGGACCTCAACATGAAGGGAATGGGCGGCATTGAATTGATTGGACACTTAAAGCGGAGCTATCCGAAGATCAAGATTCTTGTGCTGACAACCTTTTATGATGACAGGAACATCACGGATGCCATCAGTAATGGCGCGGACGGGTATCTTCTCAAGGACAGCGGCAAGGATGCGATCCTGGGGGCCGTTGCGCAGATCATGCATGGCGTGAGCGTACTCGACCCCAAGGTCATGATGCGACTTACGGCCTTGATGAATAAGAACAAAACTGTGGATCTTTGCGAGGAGATGACGGAGCGCGAGCGGGAAATCGCAACGCTTCTGGCGGAGGGGCTTACCAACCGCCAGATCGCTGATAAGCTCTATATTTCCGAAGGTACCGTGAAGAATTACATCTCCTCCATCTATGACAAGACCGGGATTCACGACCGTGTAAAGCTGGTGGTGGCATTGTCGGGAACATTATGATTTGAGCGGAGATCATACGGAGCATTATTGTCGTAACGGAGAGGAAATCAACGAGAATTTCCATAAAGGCGGATTTTGGAAGGAACCTTGACGGAATGGTGACGACGTAAGAAATTTTGCGTAAGATGCATTCCGTTTTGTCGTGTATAGGGGTGAAAGGAGGTGCCTTTCACGTGGAAGATCAAAAAATCGTTCAGCTCTATTGGGACAGAAATGAGCTTGCCATTGAGGAGTCTTCAAAGAAGTATGGAAGTTATTGCAGTGCGATCGCCAGAAACATATTATCGTCGCGGGAAGACGTGGAAGAATGCGTGAACGACACGTGGCTTCACGCCTGGAATGCCATGCCGCCCCACAGACCCCAAATCCTTTCGACGTTTCTGGGAAAGATCACGCGGAATCTTTCCTTTGACCGTTATAAACGGCTTCATCGGGCAAAACGTGGCGGACATGCCGTGGAACTGGTGCTGGACGAGCTTGCAGAATGCGTTTCGGGAGGGGATGACCCAGAGGGAGCATGGACGGAAAAGGAGTTGAAGGAAGAGATCAACCGATTCTTGCAGTCCCTTTCTGAAGAAAACCGATATCAGTTTATCCTTCGCTATTGGTATGCGGAGTCTGTTTCGGAAATGGCAGAAAGGTTTCAGAAGACGGAGAATCAGATTTCCGTGAATTTAAGCCGCATTCGCAAGCAGCTTAGGTCTCATTTGAAAGAGAAAGGCTATCGCGTATGAAGAAAGAAACCCTGTTTGAACTATTGGCAGACGTCGATGAAACACAGGTGCAAAAAGCCGGAGAGTACGGAAAAGAAGTGAGCGGTCAGGGGGAAAAAGCCGGAGAGTACGGCAAAGAAGTGAGCGGCCAGGGGGAAGGCGACGGGCGCGAGGATGCAAGGAAGAGTGAAGAATGCCAAGGAAAAAGTAACGGCGAAGAATGCCTGGGAAAAAGGGACGACCGCCAGAAAAAACTGCGGCGCAGATTCGGCAAGTTTGGAACCGTGGCGGCGGTGCTGGCACTTTTGGCAGGCGGCGCGTTATTATGGTCCAAGGTTGGAAACGGCGTTCCGGGGCAGGATGCTGATGACGCGAATAAGGGGCAGGTGGCCGGTGCTTCGTCGAAGACTGGTGAAAACATTGATGACGGTGAAGCTGGTTTTGGCATTGGAACTGAGAGTAAAATCCCCGAAAGGAACCGCTTGGGAGAATGGGCGGAGGAGGATAAGGCTTGGCTTTCCAAGGTGACCGTCGTGGGTGCCTTACTCCCGGAGCCCGTGGGCAAGGACATGACCACGGAAGAGTTCCTTTCGAGCCGTTTGCGCTTCGAATGGCGCAGTGAGGGATCTTTTTTGGAGAACCGAAAGGCGGCTTATGAATTAAGGGATTCCATGCAGGGATTTTATCATGAGATTAGCAGCGCGCTCCTGTCGCAGGGGGATGAAAACAGCGTCTGCTCGCCGCTGAACGTGTATTTGGCACTTTCCCTCCTTGCGGAGACGACGGACGGAAATTCTAGAAAGCAGATCATGGATTTCCTTGGCGTATCGGACGTGGAGACGCTGCGAGAAAACGTTGACGTACTTTGGAGCAGCAATTATGCAGACACGCCAACGATGAAGAGCATTTTGGCAAACTCGATTTGGATGCGAAACGATATGAACTACGATGGCGAGACGTTGCAGCGGCTGGCGGATACGTATCACGCCTTTTCCTTTATCGGTGAGATGGGATCGGAGGAGATGAATCAGGGGCTCCGCGCCTGGACAAACCGGGCGACGGGAGGACTCCTTGAACAGTACGTAAAGCAAATGAGCATGTCTCCCCGTACGATTTTGGAGATGGTTTCCACCCTTTATTTCGAGGCGCGTTGGAATGATGCTTTTCAGGAAACGCTCACAAGAAAGGAAACCTTCCACGGAACGCATGGCGATCAAGAGGTAAACATGATGCACAAGACGTTCAGTGAAATGGCGTATTGTTCGGATCAGATGACCGCCATAAGACTTTATTTGGAGGATGGCGGAGCGGTATGTTTCTATCTGCCCGAAGAAGGCGTTACTGTAGAAGACCTCGCGGCAGATCCGGAGACCCTTGGCATTGAGCAAAAGTACGTGGAAGCCGGCAAGGAAGCGGATGAACTGTTCAACTCCGTTGATGATACGGATTATGAGGCCATACGGGAGCTGTGGACCCGTCAGACGGAATGCTTTATTAAGAATGGGTGGATTCCTTCGATCATAAACGCATCCGTTCCGAAATTCAGGATCGATCAGAAGACGGACCTGATCGGTTTCCTGGAAAAGCAGGGGATTACGGACGTACTTAATCCGAACGTTTCCGATTTTTCGCCCTTAACGAAGGAAACAAAAGAAATTTCCCTCAATAAAGCGGATCATGCGGTAGCGGTGGAGATTGACGAGCAGGGCATCAAAGGCGCGGCATACGTGGAAATGGGGCTCTTGGGCGCAGGGGAATCCAGAGAAATGAAAGTGATTGATTTTGTCTTGGATCGCCCGTTTCTGTTTATCGTGTACTCTGGTGACGGTTCCGTCCTGTTTGAAGGGATTGTGAGGAACGTGGAATGAGACGCGTGATTATTTTAATGGCGTTATCTTCCCTTTGCGTTATTTAGGGAAATTCCATTTTCGCCCAGGGGGATCTCATGGTCGAGACCAACAAATTTGCCATTTTCCTGCCACAGGACTTCCTTGACAAAGTTGTATTTCTCGCCGTCCCAGGTCGTAAAGTCGTCGAGGAGCAGGCCGCCCGTGTCGCCGGAATTGGCATTCAGGCACCAGAAGGTGTGATTCAAATGATAGGTGGAAATGAGCTTTCGCAGGCAGGTCATCCATTTGAGATTCGGCTCCCGCATGAAACCTCCCCACTCGCCGATGAGAAGCGGCGCGGTATTGTCCTCGTAGATATAGAACCAGTTGTCGTGCCAACAATCCCTCATCAGGGAGTCATAGTCGTAATTTCCTTTGAACCACGGCTGTTCATACACGGTGGGACCGTAGTCGTGAGGAGAGTAAACTAACTTATCCTGATATTTCCCAAGGTCGATGGGAAAGTCCCTAACGGCCCGAAGATTCCCGCCCCACCAGTTGAAATAGTAGTCCTTGTCATTCTTAGAGGAGTAATCTCCTTTGGAATTCTTGGGGTAGATTTCCGTACCCTCCACCATGATCAAAACGTTTGGATTCTTTGCCAAAACCTTCGAGGCAGCAGTCTCTGCCACGTATTTCCAGTTGTTCGCCTTCTTTGAGTCATTCCAGATGGCCGCGGCGTCGCCCTCATAGGGCTTGCCGTGGGGCTCATTCTTTAAGTCATAGGCAATGATGGTATCATTGTTTTTGTATCGGCCTGCCATCCATTCCAAGGCGGCGTAATACTGATCGACGGACACCTTGTTCGTGAACCAGAGGTTGACGTTATGTCCGGAGGGATCCGTCTCGGCGCTGTGAACGTCGATCATGACCTTGATGCCATTCCCCTCTGCCAGCGTCAGGAAGTATTCAAAAATTTCCAAAGAATTCATTTTTGTCAGGGCTGCGTTGTAGGCCTGATTGTAATTCGCCTGGGGATATTTCCCCGCGGCCCATTCGTTGATGAGCTGAGCGCTCATGGGTACGCGGATCAGGTTGAATCCGTGGTCCGCGATGGCTTTGACAGTGGAATCCAGCTTGGAATTCCAAAGGCCGTCGAAAACGTTGGTGCCGGTATTATATCCAAACCAGTTGACGCCGGTGAGCCAGACCTCCTTGCCGTCCTTGTCCAAAATGCGGCGGCCGTCGGTATGGAGCCAATCGTCGCCCTGTTTTGCCTTTTCGGCTCTTTTTAAGATTGCTTCCACGTCATTATTTCCCTGCTGATTTCCGTTCTTTCCGTTGTCATTCTTTCCAGTCTTGCCCTTGTCACCTTTGTTGTCTTTCCCTTTATTGTCCTGTTTCCCGGATGACTTGTCATTTTTGGCATTCTGCGCGTTTTGATCCACCTTGCCGTTCTGGATCAGACAATCCTTGCCATTCAAGGTCGCCTTTGTGATCTTTAGGCTGGAGGCCGTACCGAGGTTGCACCCGAGATAGAGCGTTCCGTCGGCAAACAGTTCCGTATTGTAATCAGCGGGAGTGACGGTCAGGTCGTTACCACTGATCACGTAAGACCCATTCCAGCCGCTAACGTTTTTCAGACCCTCGATCGTGAGAACCAAAGTCCAGTTTTTAACGCTCTCACTTGTTTGGTTGAAGAGCGAGAGATTCAGCGTGCGCATCTTCGCACCGCCATCCTCCCAGGAACCCTCCTCGGAGTAGGTCAGCACGTAAGAAGCATCCTTTGTTGCTTTCTCTTTGGTTGCCACGGAAGACTCTTCGGAGGATTCTTCCTCGCCAAACACCTGTGATTCCGTGCCCTGATCCTCCTCGCTTTGAGAGGATTCCTCCGTCGAAGCTTCGTCGGTTACCTCCTCCGTTGAAGCCTCGTCGCTCACTGCTTCTGATGAAGCATTAGCGACGGCGCTGGATTCCGAGGCCTTCGCCACGGCTTTTCCAGCCTCATCCATGGATCCGTCATCAATGATCGGCGACTCCAGCGTAAACTTTGCCCTGTCACTTTTCTTATCACCCTTCGGCCATAAAAGTATTGCAAATAAAATCAAAACGACCACCGCCATGACTCCGACGGCGATCCTTAAAACTATCTTACTCATGAACAATCCCCTCACTTACGTGTCACGGGGACATATCTACTGACACGTTAACAAACTTGAAAAACTCGGGGCCGAGGCTTGATAGTGTCCCTCAGGCACGCTCGCGCTTTTTGGCGAGCCTTCGGCTCGTCCTCGCTACGCTTCGGATCGCAGACAAAGTCTGCGACAGTTGCAGCGTATCGGTGCTAAGGAGTCACGAACGGATCCACCATAAATGCTGTCTCCGTTCGTATACGCCTCCTAAGTACCGACGCTTGGCACACATGCCTGAGGGATACTATTCAAGCCATCCCCTCGAGTATGTTGTAAGCAGAGTTTGTTAGTATGTCAGTAGACACGTCCCCGTGACCCAGTTTTAAGATATGGTTATATATTAGCGTCTGCCTGCTTTTTCGGGTTCGGGATAAGTTACGCCGAAGGTATCTACGGTTACGCTCTCCATCACCTGATCCTCTAAGGGACGATCACGGAAGTCGGTAGCGGTCTCAGCGATCTTGTTTACGACGTCCATGCCCTCGATCACTTTGCCGAATGCAGCGTACTGACCATCCAGGTGAGGGCTGGTCTCATGCATTACAAAGAACTGGCTGCCAGCGGAGTTCGGCATCATGGAACGAGCCATGGAAAGAACGCCGGGGGTGTGCTTCAGGTCATTCTTGAAACCATTGTCGGAGAACTCACCCTTGATGCTGTAGCCAGGGCCGCCCATGCCAGTGCCGTCAGGGCATCCGCCCTGGATCATGAAGCCGCGGATCACGCGGTGGAAGATCAGACCATTATAAAAGCCCTTGCTTACCAAGCTAATGAAGTTATTTACGGTGTTCGGCGCAATCTCCGGATAGAGCTCAGCCTTGAATGCGGAGCCGTCCTTCATGGTAAAGGTTACGATGGGATTTGACATAAGATTCCTCGCTTTCTTGAATTCCAGTTGGAATTCTTTTTATTTTTCGAAATTTTTATTTGCTTTGCGTTGCAAAACAGTTATACTTATTCTAGCCTAAAACTTGATTTCCGTAAAGAGGAAAGGACAAGGGAAATGTATTATTTGCGGTACGTTGTCTTGCGGATGGCGCAGGAGAGAACGCATAAAAACCAAAATGACCTAGGCATTTTAGAAGCCAGTGCTTCACGGGAGAATCCGTGGAACACGTGGATTTCATCGCTTCTGGCAGAGGGAATCCAAGTGATATCTGCTGAGGGGGCCGGTCAGGGTGAGGCTTCCCTTTGGATCACGGACGACGAGAGCTTCGCAAAAGAATGCGTAAGGTGCGGCAGGCCGGTTCTTGGCGTCCTTACGGAGGATAACGCCGGACAGGGCTTTGACGGCGTCTCTTATCTTGTAAGTGACCTTGTTGACATGGAGCCGCAGTATTTGGAGAAGGTCTATCGCAGGCAGGCGGGAATCCCGTGGGACGTGTTGGAGACGGAAAGATGTCTGCTTCGGGAGACGACCGCCCGGGACGCGGATGCTTTTTATGAAATCTACGCGGATCCCACCGTCACGAAGCACGTGGAGGATTTGCCGGGGGACCGGGACGCCTTTACGGCCTGGCTCCAGGATTATGCGAAAAGCGTGTATGAATTTCTTGGCTATGGCATCTGGACCGTGTGTTTGAAGCAGGAAACTTTGAGTGAGAGCATGGCGGTCATCGGTCGTGCGGGGCTTACCGTGCGGGAAGGATATGACGCGCCGGAATTGGGTTTCGTCATCGGAAAGCCGTGGCAGGGACAAGGCTTGGCATATGAGATTTGCCATGCCATATTGGATTATGCAAGGGAGCAGGGGATCCCTGAGGTAATCGCGTTTGCGGAGCCGGAAAACGAAGCTTCGCTGAAACTGTTGCAGAAGCTTGGCTTTCAAATGACGGCTTGGAAAAAATTGGATTGGCATAAGACGGACCGTCAAGAGCAAGTATTACAAGACCTTGTAATGCTTACCGTGCACTTCATCTGATTCGTCTTACGGTAGGGATAAATCTAGAAATAATAAGACCTGAGGGAGATTTGAAATGGCTGGAACCATCATGCATTTGGTGATCGCGGACCGGTTGCTGGAGCAGCTGGGGATTGAGAATCCGGGATATTTTTACTGCGGGAATCTTGCGCCGGACGCGATCATGAACAGGAAGAATTACGAACGGGAGATGAAAAGGCACACGCATTTCAAGGACGGGATCCGTTTGCATGAGCTTCGCATCCCCGAGAATTTCAAGATATACTTAGAGAGACTAAATGCGTTTTATCAAAGGCTTGTGGCAGTACCGGATCAGCATCATGAGATTTATTTTGGATATCTGACGCACATGCTGGTCGACGAATTATACGTATTACACTTCCGTGACAGCTTTGTGGACAAACTGGTGGCGGAAGGCAAGGAGCCAACGGACGAAGAGTTTTTCCGTGCGTATACAAAGGACGTGTACCTAGTGGATCTGGAACTGGTGCGCACCTATCCCTTTCATTACCCCATGCCGGAGACCTTGCGGATCAAGGAATCCTATGAGATCCCCGGGCTGGTCGCTTCCCAGGAGCTCCTGGACAGCAAGGAATTTATCATCAACATGAATTTTGACAAGGCTGGCGCTGAAATAAAAAAAGAACAGAACGCCCCGGATGCGTCCTGTTCTGAGGATGAAATTAAAAGTTTTTATTTCCCTGACGTTACCAGTCAGGTATCAAAGGAACTCAAGGTCATGACTATGGAGCAAAACCTTGATTTTATTGAACTTTGCGTGCGAGAAGTGCCAAGAATTCTTAGGGATCGTTACGGCTTGCGTTTTTGAACAAGAAGTTTAAGGGAACGCTATGATCTTTGTTTTTGAACGGGAAGTCTTCCCCACTGGGGAGGACTTTTTTTGTACGCTTTTTATAAGCTTTCGAAGGAGCAGGAACAGTCCAAAGCCAAGCAGCGCCCCAAGCGTGTTCCCGAGAAGGTCGTCCGCTTCAAACATGCCGCGGCGCGTTAGGAGCTGCGTGCATTCGATCAAAAGGGAACAGAGAAATCCGGTAAACAGGATCCAGCGTGAACTTTGCATTTTCTTCCAGCCCAGGGGGAGAAGGAATCCCAGCGGCATAAACATGGCATAATTATACAGGATGTTGCGCCAGGAGCCCATGTCGCCGAGGATCAGGGACTCGTAATAGGAATAGAACAGGGGATAGACCTGATCATTTTTCGCCTTGGGATATCTCATGAAAAGGGTTGCGCTCAGGACGATAAAGCAGTAGCAGAAAAAGACGCACCACCATGCGACGCGGCGCCCGGAAAGCTTCTTTTGGCCCTTCATCCATTTCCGGTAAATCACAAAGTACCCGAACAGAAAAAGCGACAATAGCGTCATAACTATGAGAATGCCTACGCTGGCGAAACTAAACGCCAGCGAGAGCACGGTTGAAATATTCATAAAGCTACCTCCCGTTAATCATAATAAATCTTCTCTGCATCTTCATAGTAATAACCATAGTTTGCGTTTTCTGCGATCTTCCTTAATATTTCCATAGGCAGCGTGCCGTAGCGCACATAACAGTCAGCGGTGCCGCCGTCTTCCAAATGCGCGGAACCCAGGAATGCGTATTCCGAGGTCAGGGGATCACTATAGTAACCCCAGATCAAGTAAGGCTCCAACTCTTTTAGAAACTCTACGTCAGTCAGGTTAAAATCCCAGTAGACTTGGGAATAGTTTCCCTCTTCCCAATTGCCTTCATATCGCTCGACTGGCGCTTCGGGAAGAGGATTTCCCTGGGCGTCATATCCATATTTGCGGAAGAGTACGGTAAGGAAATCTTCGTTTCTTCGCATGTCCATGCCGTTACTTACGTCCATGGAAACAATCTCGTCAAGGGAGGGATCCCAGTTCTTCTTGGGATACCATTCCGAAACCAATCCGATGGTGTTTTCGTACCAATAGGGTACGTCGACATAGACGTTCACGTAGGACTTATTGTCTCTGGGATAGTACATATGCAGGGAAAATGCCCTGCTGGTGCGCAGAAGGTCTTTTACGGTATGGTGATCCTCAAAATCCTGATGCAGGGCATTTACGAGCTGCGTGATCTGAGCTTGATCCAGTACCCTTCTTTCAGTCATTAGGGAACTGGAGATCGTGATCGTTTCCGGATATCCGAAGCAGAGAGACTCCATGGGATAATTCTCTTCGAGATATTCCTTCTTTTCGATGATGGGCTCAAGCAGCCGTAAGTCATTTTGGCTTATGTTATAGCTTCGATAGTAAGTGCCCCATTTTGTATGAACCTTCGCAATAACGTAAACACTGTAGTTATAATCAGCCTCCTCGGATACGCAGGCGGAAAGGAGAGCATAAATCTGGTCGGCATCGGTGCAATGGATGGGGCTGCCCCAATCGATGCCGTTACGTTCGCGGCGCAGAAACCCGTCTTCCATGACGTATTGCGCGCTACTGGAAGAGAGTGCGCCGGCATACAGCGTGATTCCCGTGATGCTGTCCTTACTGGGAAGCTTTTTGGCATATCCCGTTACGTCGAACATGATCCCAAAGAACGTGACGCAACATATTACCAAGGTAATGACGTACTGGATCTTGTGAGAAAAGGCAGCCTTAAAGGAGGCGTGGAAAATTACGTTTAGGACGCAAAAAGCGAGGAATGTTCCAAGCAGGAGACCAAAAACCATCCAGCCGGACCGGGAATCGTCAAATTCGCGAAGGATGATGGCAAAGGTGGATCCGCTCAAAATGGAGATGATCGCCCTTGAGAGAATCCGCACGGGCTTTGCCTCCAGACCTCTCTCAGCGAGTTCGCTGCGCCTTTTTACGTAAAGATGACATGCCAGGAACAGATTGATGACCATTAGCAAGGTGCCTGCAAATAAATGCCAGTAATACATGGGAACGATAATGCTGTCCGTCGACCAGTGAACCGCCAGAACAAAGGGCGTCAGCATTGGCGAGAGGACATAGAGCGGGTTTGCATAGTAAAGATAGCTTGGAACGTAGTAGTTTTCATAAAAACAATACTGAAGGGCATAGAGGACGGTGGAGCTTGCGACAACGATCAGGCCCAAAATGAGGCTTACGACCACGGCGTTGACGGTGTTTCCGGAAAGCATCACCCCCACGAGGCACACGTGGTACGTAATCAAAAAGCACAGCGAGAGCCCAAGCAGAGTGAGTGCGATCTTCCCAAAGAGGGCAGCACAGAACGCACCCTTCATGAAGAATGCGAAAAAGGCGAAGACCAAAATGCTGCCAACCGATGCGGGAACAAGCCACAGAAGGAAGCCATTCAACCACGTGGCGGTGAAAAGCTTTCTGCGCGAAACGGGAATGCTGTGAAACAGGTCAACGCTTCGCTTTTGGAACAGAAAACGGAAGCCTTGCAAGCCAACGATCAGTGCGCCGCCAACGGCAATGATGAGCATGGCCCAAGTGAAAACACGCGTCAGATATTGCAGGCAGTCATCATATTTCACGCTCGTTAGCTCCGACAGGTTCATGACGTAGTCAAAGGCTTGATTATAGACGCCGTTGCCCTTGATGACGTAGCGCTCGTAGGCTATGTTCATTCGTCCTATGTAATAAAGCGCAGCCACGGGACCGGCCAGAAGATTTCCCAAGATGGAAAGGGCAAGCATCCATGTCTTGTGACGGAAATCTTCTCGCATGATGCTGATAAGGCAGACGGATTTTTTATTCGTAGATTTTTGAGAAGTCATATCCTTTTACCTCCATTTCACTGATGAAGATCTCCTCCAAAGTTAGGGGCAGCAGCTCCCAGAATATGGGCTGAAGCTCCATTTGTAATTTCGAAATGTCAGAGCTTTTTCCGCGAAGGGTCAGCGTTGTCAGCGTACCGATCTGGTTCTTTTTCAGGATCGGGAAGCTTTCTGCGATGCGATCCAGGTGATCCGGTGAGCGGAGCACGCATTGCAACTTAAAGATGCCAAGCTTCATGGAATCCAGATCCTTTGAAAGAAGGATGCCGCCCTCATGTAAAAGGCCCACGTGATCACAGACGTCCTCCAGTTCGCGCAGGTTGTGGGAAGCGATGACGGGAACCATGCCGCGCTCCGCCATCTCCTTGATGAACAGGCTCTTGATGGCCTGGCGGATCACGGGATCGAGGCCGTCAAAGGTCTCGTCGCAGAGCAGATACTTCGTTCCGGCGCTGACGCCAAGCATTACGGAAAGCTGCTTTTTCATTCCCTTGGAGAAGGTGTTGATCTTTCGCTTGGGATCCAGCTTTAAGGCCTCCATAAGCGCCAGGAAGCGTTCCTTGTTAAAGTTCTGATAGAAGGTCTGATAATAGTGGAGCATGTCCATGGGAGTGCCGCCCGCAAAGAAAAACTGATCATCGGAGATGTAGAAGATCTTTGCCTTCGCACTTGGATTCTCGTAAACAGGTTCTCCATCCACCAGAACTTCGCCCTCCTCGGGATGGTATATGCCGCAGATGGTGCGAAGGAGCGTACTTTTTCCGGAGCCATTGGTTCCGATCAGACCGAAGACCTGACCGTCATCAATGGTCGCGGAGACCTTGCTCAGGGCGGTCAGCTCGTCAAACTTTTTTGTGATTTCTTTTATCTCAATCATTCTCCCTGTTCCTCCTTCGAAGTCGTAGAAGCTGTTTCCGTAACTGCGCCTCTGGTTGCGGCAGCGTCACCGCCAAGCGGCGAGTCAGTGCCGCTGGCTATTGCAGGCGCCATGCCGCCGCTTGCCGCCGCCATGCCGCCGCTTGCCGCCGCAATGCCGCCGACCGGCCCGGATGCCCTTCCGTCAGGGTGCGAGCCTGCGTCGGCATAACATTGCCTTGCCATGGAAAGAACGTCCTCCAGCGTCAGCCCGGAAGACTTTGCCTTCGCCAGGGACTCGCTGAGTTCCTGGCGCGCCGCAACTTGATAGCCCTTTTGCCATTCGGTCCGGTCCGTTACGTAATTCCCGCGACCCACGATGGTGTAAATGTAACCGTCCTGCTCAAGCTGCATGTAGGCCCGCTGAATGGTGTTGGGGTTGATGGAAAGATCCAGCGCCAGGGATCGCACGGAGGGAAGCTTCGCATTAGACTCCAAAGCGCCGCAAATGATCAGCTGTGAAAGCTTTTCCGCTACCTGCTCGTACAAAGGTCGTTTGTCCCGATAATCAATAACAATCATAATGCCTCTCAATCCGCCGCTTCTGCGGCAAGTTCAAATTTTTTTGAAAAGCCAATTTAGTTCGGTCTCTTTTTCATGAAACGGTCAAATTAGATTCAATTTATTCTCATGAAATAATCAAGTTACGAACAATCTCAAGAATCCACAAATGAATGGGATAAATAACATAGAACACGTACTTTGTGAACTTGGTATTCTTGCCCCGTTCTCCGTTATACAAAAGAATAAAGAAGATTACCACAAACATGGCCCATTCGTTGTCGAAGCACAAATCCGTATATAGCGAGGTGCCCATGGATCCCGTGAAATACGAAAGCAGCGCCTTTGCTAACAGCAAGCTGCTCCAAACGCCGATTCCGACGCACTGCAGAGCCTTTCTTTCATGGAAGAACCATACGACCACCGCAACCGGCAACAAATAAACCCCGCCTTCTAAGATAAGACTGAAAGCTCCGGTGAGGAACGCGAGGACGACGCTTGGAATTACTTTTTCCCGCTGCTTCACGTTTTCCAAACACCAGATAAAGGCAAACAGGACTGCGAGCGTAAGAAAAATGTTATTCCCGTTTAATAGCGAACGAAAAGTATATTTTCCCGTATAGTGATCGACGTTATGGAATACGTAATTCAATACTATGTTTCCGGCTTGCATGATGAGCGCCGCCGTGAAAAGTCTGGTCAGGAATTTTTGACGGCTTCTGGTGTGATAGAATCCGTCTATCATCAAATACAGAAACAGCGGCGAAACGAATCGCGTAATTACCGGAATCCACTGCGGCCAGAATGGCCAATTCAGGTATTCATGCATCGGCCAGTTTAATTTGGAGTATAAGTGATCCAATATCATAAAGCATAATGCGATTAACTTTAATTGATAGGAATTAAGACCTTTTTTCATATCCGTCTCCAATGTGAATGAGTGTATTAAGCTGCTTAGTACACTCATAATACAGCCGCACAAAAAAATTGTCAATAAGAGAAATTCTAAATATTTCTTAAGATTCATTTTGACGTGGGAGGATTTGGGGTAAGAGGCGAGAAAGACGAAAAAATACCCACGGTTGGAGAAGCCGTGGGTATGGGAAGAAAATCCATATGAAATCACCCTATGATTACAGGATTCCGGCGAAGACGTCATAGATTGAAAGGCCGGAGTAAACGTGCAGGAAGAGAAGGAACCAGCTGATGATCAGGTAGGCGGTATGGCCCTTGCCTTGTTTTTCCTGCAGGCTTGTCAGCATGAGACGATAGAGGGCGACGGCGTAGAAGACCGTCATGCCTGCCATCATGCACCAGGCGAAGTTTGCGGCGTCCATGCGGGAACCGGATTCCGCGAGGAAGGAAAACTCCAGTACGCCGAAGACATAGCCAAGGATGCTAAGCCTCCCTTCCGCAGACTTGCAGAAGTAACCAAGGTTGGTCACCAGAATCCAAATTGGGAAGCACATGCCAAGCAAAACGGAAATCGGAACGTCACAGGTGAAGAAGTGCCAAACGTAAAATGGCTCCGTGATCACAACGGAAGAACCTTTGTCTCTTCCGTAGTTAAATACGGCGATATATTCGGCAATCAGATAAGCGCAGGTGGGCAGCGTGGCGAGCACGAGCCGCCAAGCGGTTCCCCAAATGGCCTTGAGCTGGGAAGAATTTCCGGATTTCCCGGATTTCTTTTTTCCGTGCCGTTCTTTTTGATCGGCATTTTCTAAAAGCTGCTTTTTAAATGCGGCGATCAGATCCAGCAGGATCACCAGAACACCAGCGGGCAGAAGCATGTACATAAAGGTCGGCTTTGCCAATACGGAAAGGAGGGACGCAATGCTAAACCATAGGTAGACAAGCTTTCCCTGAAAGAAGGCAGGACGCTCGTTGCGGTATCTGCGGATTACGTCAATGCCGGCCATCATGGCGATCATGCCAAAGCCCTTTGACGCTATGTGCGTAGGATTGTGAAGGGGATTTGGCGAGAAGGATCCGGTGTACGGATCGGAAAACCACGCCATGATCAGGGGGCCGGCAAAGGACAGGGCCGCGCCGCCAAGCGCCGCGAAGGCAAGCCGCTTTTGACCCGTATGACATTTTAGGAAGCCATACAGGAACCACGTCATGACGCCAAAGGCAAAGAGCCCAAATAAGGCGAAGGACAGTGATGCTGCATCCCAGAGGGGCACGCCAAGGCGTGATTCAAAGGTCTTCGTGACTAGGTGCCAGAGCATGTGAGGTACCCTGAGCCAGGCCTTAAAGAATTCCTCCGGGTTCAAATAAAAATTCTGCGCAAAAATCGCATGGGCCTTCATGTCCTGCTGGCCATCCACGATGCAGAAGGCGTAAGCCACCTTATAGTAGATCACAAAGACGAGCATCGCCAGTCCGCCGCAGGCAAGGCCTGCGCCGTGGGCTGAGGAAGTGTTGGATTCATATCGGATCAGGGACGGATCCTTTGCATTCTCTTTAAAGTAATTGCGAAAGGCATTCCACAGTTTTTTCATGTTTGCTTGTTTCCCTCTTGCGTGCGCGAAGCACGACTTACAATTTCAGTCTTGGCAACTACCAAGATTGTAAGATAATTTGCGGGTTACGTCAATAAAACGAAGCAGAAATAAAGGGAGGGGAAAGTTAAAGAATGGATTAACGTAGTTTAAGAATTGTTTAAGGCGATTTACCTCACGTACTTTGCGGGGTATAATGTTCTTGAGGAGGTGACGACGTGGGGAAAAGGATGCGTTTTTTTATAGTGCTGATCATGGTGATGATGCTTGCGGGATGCGCAGGGAAGGAAGCGGAAACGCCGGAGCGGGAAGCAACGGATTCGGGGAGCGTAGCATTACCTGTATCCACGGAGTACGTATTCTTGACGGAAGAGGAAACGGAAGAGGAAAAAGCCGTTTGGAAGGACAATGCCCTGGATGATTACATAGCTGTCCTGAACGTGCCGGTAACGGCGGAAAAGGTGGAGGGAACAATTAACGGCGGCATGGGAGGACGATTCTTAAGCGAGAGAGGTTGTATCTTTCATAAGAATCATATGTTTCCCATTTCCAAAAATGATTGGTACGGGATCAACGGGTATCTGCCGGACGGCGGTGAGTATCAGGCAAGACTGGAGCTTGACAAGGTGGAAGGAGAATATGGCTATTTCACGCTCGGAAACCTTTCCGGGAAGAAGGGGAGCGTTGCGTATAAAAAGGTCTTAGGAGAAAGAAATGATATCACTGAGCTTTGGCTGTATGAACTGGACGAAGATTTTAAGACAGTCCGCAAGGTGAAGACGGAAGAACCCTTGCAGCTTCAGATTGATTCCTTTATGGGGGATGCAGAGGGTAATTTTCACGTACTGCATTGGATGCCACCCACGAAAGCGGAATACTTGATTTACTCTTCGGATGGAAAGTGCGTTTTTGATGAAATACTGAATTTTTCTGCAAAGCTGTCTGCTTTTGGCGAGGGACAAGTTGCCGCATGCATGGATTCCTCCAACGAGGAACGTCGGCTGTATGAGGCGGACCTAAAGATGGGGAAACTTCGGGAGCTTACCGTTTCAGCGGAAAAGCCCCTTCAGGGCGGCATGGAAGTGACGGAATTTGTTCACGTTGCCGTACCGATCGACGAGAACGGCGCCCTTTGGTGCACGACGGAGGGCGTTTTCACCTACCACGTGCAGGACAAGGAGAAAAAGTTAATCTATAAATGGTCGAATCACGGGATCCTTCCCCAATTGATCAAGGACGTGCTTGTGACGACGGACGGTACGGTGGAGATATTATACGAAGACAAGAGCGGATTGAATTTCATTGTATTAAAGCCGAATGATCACAAGGAGGAATTAAAGTCGATCACAATCGCCGTTTCTCCCGATAACAAGAACGTTTATTTGAGCGCTGCGGCTTATTTTGTGAAAAAATATCCGCAGTATGCCATTCACATCAAGGATGATTATGACAAAACAAGCCTTCTGACGCAGCTTGGCGCGGGTGACGGACCCGTTCTCGTGGACACGGAGCTGACGGGTTTTGAGGATTTGGAAAATCTTTGGCAACCCCTGGACGGATTTTTGGAAGCCACCGGCATTGCCGAAGAGCTCATTCCGGAAACCAAGGAGTTGGGAAAAATCAAAGGCGTTACGTACGGCATTGTGAACTGTTACCGCATTTCGACGCTCCTTGTGGCGGAGGAAGGCCCCAAGGACTGGGATTACAAAGGCATGGTGGACGCTTTGGAGAACTATGACGGGGCTGCGTTCACGTATCAATTCATTCAGTCCACGGTTGACTGGAGGGAAAAGTTTTTCGAATTCTTTAAGAATGGCGTGGAGGACAATTACTTTTTGAATCCCGAAACGGGAGAAATGATCTTTGAAACGCCGGAATTTGAGCGCCTTTTGAAGGTTTCCCAAAAGGCAAAGAAATGTCCGCCCTACGACGAAGGAAAGGCGATCAAGAACGGAGGCGCCCTTTTCGAATGGTACGTCGTTTTAACGCTCAATCAAGTTTTTCAGCTTCGAAGAAGACTGGAAGCGGAAGGGGAGAGGGTCATCGGTTATCCGACAAGGAATGGCGCAAGGCATTTCGTTGAAGCGGTTTATCCCCTTGCCATGCGCTCTACTGCGACGGAGGAGGAAAAAGAAATCGCATATACCTTCATGAAGGTGTTCTTGTCCAAGGAAGCCATGATGGAGGAGTACGGTTATTTGCCGGTACGAAAGGACGTGCTGGAGGAGAAATTGAAGAAATATGAGGAGCAGATCGCCCTTGCAAAGGAATACGGGTATTATGACCCCATCATGTCTCCGGAACTTGACCGTGAAAAGGATTTGAAGTTCCTGGAGGAACTGCTAAGTAACAGCGTTCCCAAAAAGGAATTTCCCGCGCCGTTGAAGGCCGTATTTGATGAAGAATTTGGTGCGTACCTTGGAGGCGGGATCAATGAAAAGGCGTTGGATTCTCATCTAAAGAGCCGCGTCTGGCTGTACCTGGAAGAGCAAAAATGATCTGACACAGTGTTTTGGGGAGGTGATGCGATGGTGAAAAGGATTCGATTCCTATTTACGTTGATCGTGACGCTTGGGGTAATGCTGGCGGGTTGCGAGATCAGAGAAAGGATGACGAGTGACGATGTAGCATCGCAAATGCCAACGAAGCAAATGGAGAATGTTTTTCCAGAGACGGATATGGTCGCAAAATTCGTCACGCTCTCGCGAGAGAAATACTCGGAATACGGTAATGTTCATTTCTTCGCTGACAACCTTCTGTGCAGGTCGACGGTGTTAAAAGAATATAACGTTTGTGGCGTAGGGATGTTTGATAATGCGGGAAACGTCAGCAATTTGATCGATCCCTCCAAAGGCGTAAGCGAACCGCCATATGAATCCGTGCTGACCTTCTGCAATTCCGAAGAAGGGGAGGTTCATGCCGTTATTGCTTCGCAGGAGACAAAAGATGGGGAACGGTGGCAATACGGTAATCTGTGGTTGGTGCGATATGATAAAGCAGGCATGGAACAAAGCCGTGTGTCCATGCAGGCTGAGAATAACGACGTTGAAGATCTTCGGAATGCCGTTATGGAGATGGACAAGGATGGTAATTATCTGATTGCCCAAAAAGATATATGGATCTATTCCGCAGATGGCTCAAGGAAGGGAGAACTCCGATTAGGCGAAGAAAGTGACGTGCGCTTTTTGACGAAGGCGGCAGATGGAAACGTTTATGCTGTCATTATGGACGCGAGGGGAAGCTCGCTGGGCCTTGTTAACGTACGACAGGGCAGGGTGGAAGAAATCGCAGGTGCACCAGATTCCATGTTGGGCATTGGAGCGACAGACCGCGAGAATGCGCTTCTTATCTATGATCAGGAAGGGCTATGGCAGTTTGACCTAAAGGGAAAAACAATGACTCCGATGCTTTGCTGGACGGATCGCGGCATTTACGGCAGAAACGTGATGGGTGTTAGGCAGTATGCGGAGCGAATTCTTGCGTATTGTAATGACGTGGAAACCGTGGAAATGATTATTTTGAAACCGGGAGAAGAGAAAAAGAAAGAACCGCAAAAGCTTGTGATATACAGTTTGTATGATGACATTTATCTCTCACCGGTCATTTCAGCTTTTAACCGTTCCCAATCAGACTGGAAGGTGGTTGTAAAGACTTACGGCGAGGCTCAAGCTGGCGCGCGGGATTCCCTGAATAAGATGATGATCAGCGTTCTTGGATCTGATCCGCCGGATTTGATTAATATTGATTACGTGTTCGAATCAAGCGTTTCTCCGACAATGTCGGACTTGACGGAGCAAGGTTACGTTGAGGATCTTGGACCATATTTAAGTAAGAGCACGGAAATTTCTGTGGCTGACTTGGAGCAGAAGGCACTGGACTGTTGTACCATTCGTGGGAAACTGGTGGCGATACCGCGCATGTTTTCCCTACAGGCATTGATGGTTAGCGAGGAGGAATGGCAGGGCCAGGATTGTTGGAGCATTGCGGATTTGATTGCTTATGACAGGGCACGCCCGGCAAAGGAACTTCTTTCGAACTGTACGTCTGGTGAACTCTTAACATTGATCGCGTATTATTCCATTAGTGACTTTGTGGATTTAAATGGCAAGGAGGTAAACTTAGATACGCCGGAATTTCGTGAACTGATGGAACATGCTGCCACGTATCCTGCTGATGAGATTGGAAAGCGGAGCTATGATGTATTTAAGTTTCAATGGCAACCTGTAAAAAGGCCACTCATGCGCGTGGCTTATTATTCTAATTTCGCAAGCATTCCGGAGTATGGTTGGACGTATTTTGGAGGGAACGGGAAGGTCATGGGATTTCCCAATGAGGGCAGAAAGTTTTTGACGTCCATAAAGCCGCAGAACAGCTTGCTTTCCATATGCGCAAAGAGTAAGAATAAAGAAGGCGCATGGAAGTTTATTGAGTTTATGCTAAATTATGATCAGGATTGTTTGGGGCCAAAGATTCTTGGTATTCCGGGATTCCCATGCAATAAGAAGATTCTTCAGAAGCAGATGGAGCTTTTGTGTGCGGAGGATGGGATACTAAGGGGCATTGGAGACGCAAATCATCCGGAAGATTATTATTTTCCATACTCATTTCGTTGCTTTGATGAAGACGGGCAGACGTATGAAGTACCGCGTAAGCCGCTAACGGAAGAGGAAGTGATTCTTTATTACAAGATATTGGAAGGCGCCAGCTACGATTATTGTTGGTACGCGGACGTAAGGACAATCCTTCAGGAGGAGAGTGAAGCTTATTTTGCCGGACAGAAAGGCTTGGACGAAACCATTGACGTTATGGAGAAAAGGATTCGCCTTTATCTGAGAGAACAATAATTATTACGTGCTCCTTATTTCCACAGTTCTCCCCAAACTTCATTGCAGAGGTCGACACAATACGAATAAGAGAAATTAGAGTCCTGGCTGCGGATTTTGTTGTCCGCGGCCAGTTCTTCGTTATAGGCGGAGAGGGGATAGGTGGTGACGCCGTCCTGTCCTGGCGTGAGATGGCAGACGAGGGCCGTGACGCCATAGTCTGCGATGGCAACTTCCCCGTCTTCCGTTCGGGTGAGGGTGATCTGCGCCATGCCGCCGACCATGCGGTTGGCGATGCCGCTGCCGGAGGAGGACGTCCAGTTGACAAAATTCCCAAGGGAATAATAGACCAACATGGAATGACCGGTCTCCTCATCCGTGAGGAACTCGATGGGCTCGATCACGTGGGGATGGGTGCCGAGGACAAGGTCCACGCCGTTCTCGAAAAAGAGCTTTGTCCATTTTTCCTGGGAAGCGTCCGCAGTCAGGCGGTATTCCGTGCCCCAGTGCGGGCAGACAACCGTAAAGTCCGCCACGGATTCGGCGTATTGAATGTCTGCGATCACTTTATTCTTATTGCTCAGCAGATCCACGGCGTAGGGCATGTCTGACGGAAGCGCAATGCCGTTCGTGCCGTAAGTGTAATTCAAGAAGGCAATTTTCATGCCATCCTTTTCGTAAATATAGAGGGGATCGTCCGGATTGTCGTGGAGCCCCAAAACCTGAATTTCCGGATAATTGTTCTCCCAGAACGAAAGACAGTTCGTCACGCCGTCCTTGCCCTGGTCCATGGCATGGTTTGTCGCGTGGCAGATGACGTCAAAGCCAGCCTCCACGAGATCCGTGCCCAACTCATAGGGCGCATTGAACCTTGGATATCCGCTAATGCCAAGCTCCGCCCCGCCGAGGATCACCTCCTGGTTCACCAGTGCCAGGTCCGCCGCTCCGATCAAATCCTTCGTATTCTCAAAAATTGCATCGTAGCTGTAGCTTCCGTCCTCGCGTTTTGCACTCTTTTCTACCGGCGTATGTAATAAAATGTCACCTACCATCAGGAGGGTGATTTCATGCTCCGCCGCTTGCGGGGGAAGCGCATCTGAGCTGGCAGAGTCATTCGCGCTTGAAGCATCATCTGTGTCAGCAGGGGCGGTGCCCTCAGAAGTGCCGTCTGGGTCAGCAGGGTCAGTAGTCTTAACGGTATCACGTTGCTCAGCCTTGTCGGCGGTCATGGACGTGCTGCCTGGATTGTCAAAGTTTGGCTTTGATGAATTACAACCTGCCATGCAAAGCAAGACTGCAATTATCACAATATAAATCTTAGTTTTATGCATAAGCATTACCTACTTTAATATTTTTATCATAATTCCCGTCACTGGTCATGGTAACTTATCTATCTGTACCATACCATGAAGATTGGAGAAATACAAGCGGCGGTGTTTAGGGTGAATTCCGTGCGGAAGATGGCTTTGGCAAATAAATAAGCGCAGGCTTCTTCCATTAGCCTGCGCTCGCTGTTTACATAAGTCGTTTATCGATGCCCGGATTTTATGCCCTTTGTTTTTTGAGGGCATATTTCTCGAATTCTTCCACGGGCATGGGTTTTGCGAAGTAATACCCTTGGAAAAGCTTGCAGCCCATGTCGGACAGGGCGTGGTACTGCGACGGCGTCTCAACGCCCTCCGTGAGGGATTCGATGCCGAGGGCCTCCGACAGGTGAATGACGTTCTGGATGATGGTCTTGGCCTTGTATTCGTTCTGGGACTTGCTGAGGAAATTCATGTCAATCTTTAAGATGTCAACGGGCATGTCCTTCAACATGTTCAGGGAGGAATAGCCGCTCCCAAAATCATCCATTTCCACGATGAAACCGGCGCGTTTCAGGTCGTGGAAGATTTCCATTCTCTTTTCCACGTCCGTCATCATGACGGTCTCGGTGATCTCAATGCGAAGTCTCGCGGGATCAATGCCAAATTCAGCCACCAGGGACTTGAGTTCGTTGGGAACGTCCATAAAGTAAAAGTCGCGGGGCGAAATGTTGACGGAGAGGAATAAGGGATAATCCTTCCAGCGGGCCAGCAGTTCGCAGGCACAGCGCCACATGTATTTGTCGATCTCGCTGATCATGCCGTTTTTCTCAAAGACGGGAATGAAGGAAGCGGGAGCAAGAAAACCGTAATCGGGATGGATCCATCTGGCCAGCGCTTCCGCACCGACGATCTCGCCGTCGGGATCCACGATGGGCTGCAGGAAGGGCTGGAGCTGCTTTGTGGCGATGGCGTCGCGAAGCTGGGACGAAATCTTTTGGTCCCAGAGAACCTTGTTGCGCATGGTGTCATCGTAATAGGCAATGTGCTTTTGGTAATCATCCTTGATGGAAGTCAGTGCCAGGTGCGCGCGGTCAAACATAACGGACACGTCCAGATTCTTTTCCGTGACAACGTAGACGCCAAGATGGATCAAAACGTGATGGGAAAGATTTCCTTTCGTTACTTCAAAGTTCGTGAGGGAATGCTCAATGCGGTGCGGGTCAAATTCATCGATGGGCAGGCAGACGCCAAAGGTATCTCCCGCCAGCCGTCCGCAGACACAGTTTTCGGTCAGGCCGCGCTGGATCCACTCGGCAATGCATTGCAGGGCGTGGTCGCCGAAGGCGTTGCCGAAGACGTCATTTACGATCTTGAAGTTTTTCACGTCCACGAATACGATCACGTGCTGCGTGTCAGAATGCGTCAGGAGAAGCTCGCGGATCTTTTGATAAAGGTATTCCTTGACGTAAAGCCCCGTCAGGGGATCATGGGTGGAATTATAGAGCTCCTGCTGGAATTGCTTTTGCTCTTCCGTGTTGTCGCGGATGCTGAGGAACGAGCCTGCCATTTTGCCGGTGGCATCGTTTAAGCCGCGCTTTTCCAAGTGATAGTATCGGACATTCTCGCCCGTGCCGATGACGTGGCGGGAACTCCACTCGATGCCTCCCTGATCATAATTGCCAAAGAGCTCCGTAAGCTTCGCGTCCGTCTGATCCAGAGTCTTTTCATCCAGTCCGGTCAGCTTTAGGGCAGGGGCGTTCGCCCAGATGCATTGCCCAGAGGCGTCGAAGAAATACAAGGCCTCTGACATGTCCGAGGCGATGCCTGCGAGCATTTGGTCCAAGAGTCGCATGGGCCTGTAATAAATGGCGAAATAGAAGACCACGATGCCAATCACGCCAAAGCCTGTCATGGAGCGGTCAATGGGCGTTCTGGAGAAAATGAAGAAGGTCTGCCAGATCGTCAGGAATATCAAAGAAGTAAAAATGATGGAATACCGCTCGGAATTGATACGGGAGGAGCGGAACGTCTTCAGGCCAAAGATTAAAATGGATGCGGCGAGAATGCCGTAATCCAGGACGCGGTGGAAGGTTTGGCCCCAAAAAGGTACCAGACGGTAATATGGAAAGCTGTCGACGAGGATCGGTTCCGTGGTAAAGGCGTGTCCGAAGAAGGGATTAAAAGCATACTGGATCACGTCGAGACACAAAAGTCCGTAAATGAGCTTCTTTAGATTCTTGCTGGGCCATTTAAGAAAGCAGTAGTCAAACGTGAAGCGGAGCAATGCGAATACCACAAAATCCATTCCCAGGAAATAAATATAATAACCGATCGTGGGGAATAATTCAGAGCCGGAGGTGATGATGATCAGATTGCCGATCAGCGGCATGATCAGGGAACCCATCAAAAGGGCGACAGAGGTACCAATCGCCTTGCGAGAGCGTTTTGAAAGATAAACGCAAACTCCCAACGCGACGATGAGTATCATGAAGATGATCGCAAACGTTGTCCTCATGCAGGCCTCCTGTCACAACAGTATACAAACTCATGATGATAATTATACAATAATTTGGCTGAAAATACAAGCAAAACAACCGAATTTGTCAGAAGATATAGCGAATTAGAAGTGTTTTTGAAAACTGAAAAAAGAAAATACCCTGATGACACTTAGCCATCAGGGTACTCATTGGAAACTGATCAGTTTCCGTAAAAAATCTGTGCAATAGGGCTGTCGCTGGAAAGGATCACGGTTTTGTTATTGCCCTGCATGGAGAGCTTCAATGCGTCCAGGCTTCTCACGAAGGTGTAGAATTCCTGGCGACCCTCGTCCGCATATGCCTCGGAGAGAATCTTCATGTACTCTGCCTCGCCCTCGGCGATCAGGATCTCAGCGTCCTTCTCTGCTTCGGAGAGCATTACCTTGACTTCCTTGTCCGTGGAGTTCATGATCTTCTGCGCTTCGGAACTACCCTCTGCGGTATATTGCGCCGCGATGTTGTTTCTCTCAGAGATCATGCGCTCGTAAACGGCTGCCTTGTTGTCATCGGGAAGGTCGAGCTGCTTGATCTGGAAGTCCAAAAGGCGGATGCCATATTGATCCAGGGAATTCCCTATGTTCGAAACGATCGCCGCGGACAGGGTGCCGTCACGGCCGGAGATCACTTCATCCTGGCTCGTTGCGGAGATCACGTTTTTCGTGGAGTTATATACGGTGATGTCCAGACGGCTCTCAGCGTTGCTGATGGAGCAGTTCAGGGTCTGGGCGAATTTCAGGGGATCAACGATCTCCCAAAGCACGTAACTGTCGCAGATCATGGTCTTCTTGTCGCTGGTGATGACGTCGGAAGGGGACAGGTCGTACAGAAGCGTCTGCTTCGGGAGGGTGTCCACGGTCTGGATGAAGGGGATGCGATAGGAAATGCCAGCCTCCTTCACGATGTGATCGATCTTTCCAAATTGTCTTACCAGGCTATATTGATTCTCGTTCGTGATGACGAAGCAGGACGAACCGATCGCAAATAAGATGATCGCCAAAATGGCGAGGATTACGTAGATAGCTTTTTTCATTGCGTCACGCTTTCTGTCGTAGTAACCGACGTGTTTCCGGTAAAGGATTCCAGGGGCAGGATCGTCTGGGTCTTGCCGTCACCGCTCTCGATGATCACTTTCAGGGAGGGAAGAACGTCCTCCATGGTCTCATAGAACATACGCTGCTTAGTCATCGAGGGATTCTTTACGTACTCTTCATACATGGCGTTAAATCTTGCAACCTGCGCCTTTGCCTCATTAATGCGCTCTGTCTTCTGGGCTTCCGCAGTCTTCTTGATTCCGTCGGCGCGTGCCTGGGCGGAAGGGATCTGCTCATTGCGGTATTTGTTGGCATTGTTCAGCGAGGTTTCCTTGCCCTGCTTTGCAGTTTCAACGGCCTTGAAGGCCTCCATGATGGTGGCGGTAGGGGGCTCGGAATCCTGAATGGTAATGTTCACCAGCTGCACGCCAATGTCCTGTTTCTCAAGGTCTGCAATGATGCGCTCTTTGATGGATGCCTGAATTTCGCCCTTACCGGTGGTCAGCACGGAGTCCACGGGGTAGCCGCTGATGACGGTACGGATGCAGCTCTTGCTGACGTTCTTTAAAATTTCCGTGGGATTCTTGGAAGCGTACAGGGCCTTTACGGGATCGCTGTAGCGGTATTCAACGAAGAAATCCACGTTGACAAAGTTGTAGTCGGAGGTGATCATCAGGGACTCAGTCTCATTGGTTTGGTTCGTGTTGGCATCGTAACCGATGGAAAAGCCCTGGATGGTGGTGTTAACCTTCCGGATCTGCTGTACGAAGGGAATCTTGAAGTGCAGGCCGGGATCCGTGATGGGCTGCGCCTTACCGAAGGTGACGAGAACGCCCTGTTCCTGCTCGCCGATCTTGTAGGCGGAATTAAACGCCACCACCAGGAGAAGGATCACCAGCACGATCACACCCAAGATTTTCAGGCTTCCGCCGTTTAAGGATCCTCCGGAGGATTGCGGCCTGTTGTTAAATGGATTGTTAAAGTTGAGATTTGTCTTGCCGCCGCCTAAGGTCTCAAAGCCATTGGCGCGGTTTCTCTTGGAATCATTCATTCCATGCTCCTTTCTAAGACGTATGCGTCTTATGACTTAGAATCATCTTAGCGAATGGAGGGCGGAAACGCAAGGAAATTCTTTGCACGATAACGAAACTTATCGTGCAGACGCGTGCGGAGGGAGTGGCTTGCATGGAAAAGGATTAGGAAGGATTTGTAAGGAAATGGATTGTTTCTTTCATAAGAAAATGGTAAAATTATTGGTAGTTGTTTTGGATCGGAAAGGGGACAATGGCAAAGATGAAAGAAAAACTTGAGGCATTTAAGTCGCAGATGATGGAATACTTTGTTGGGAAGGAGAGCGTTGCGGAGGACGTGCTCATTTGTCTTCTCGCGGGGGGACACGTTCTCTTGGAGGACGTGCCCGGCGTTGGAAAGACGACGCTTGCAAGGACGCTCGCCAAATCCATGGAATGTGATTTTGGACGCATACAGTTCACGCCGGACACGTTGCCGGGGGACGTGATTGGAACGACGGTCTACCGGCCGAATACCGGGGAATTTCTCTATCGTGAGGGCGCCGTGATGCACCAGATCGTCCTTGCGGACGAGATCAACCGCACCTCGCCCAAGACCCAGTCCAGCCTCTTGGAGGCCATGGCGGAGGGACAGGTCACGGTGGACGGCAAGCCCTATGCCCTGCCGGAGCCTTTTATGGTCATTGCCACCCAGAATCCCGTAGAATTTTTGGGTACGTATCCCCTGCCGGAGGCGCAGATGGACCGCTTTATGATGCGGCTTTCCCTGGGCTATCCGGATGGTGAGGAGGAAAGGCGTCTGGCGAAGAATTTCCTCGAGGGCAAGACGGTGGCTGAGATTCAGGGCGTCTGCACGGCGGAGGAAGTCCTTGCGTGGAAAAAGGAAGTGGAGAAGGTGCGCCTTAGTGACGGCCTGATCAAATACGTGCAGGAGATGGTTGGCCTGACGCGCTCAGAGAAAAACTTTGTGCTTGGAGCGAGCCCCCGCGCAATGCTTGCGCTGATCCGGGCGTCGCAGGCGAAGGCATTCCTTTTGGGACGTGACTTCGTAAAGCCGGACGACGTGAAGGCCGTTGCGGTAAACGTGCTGCATCACAGGCTCAGCCTGACGCCGGAGGCCAAGATCCGCAAGGAGGACGTGGACCGCATCCTCAAGGAACTCATCCTAAAAACCAAAGTTCCCATGGAGTAGTCGCGGAATTCCGAAGGAATTCTGCGATCCCGAAGCGGAGCGAGGGACGTGCCGAAGGGCACGCCAGAGTAGTTATAGGTGGCGAGGGACGTGCCGAAGGGCACACCAAGAAGATTTAGGAGAATGGCAGCAGCATGAAACGAAACCGCAGGATATTTTTCATATTGTGGATTCTGTCCCTAGTGGGGATCAGCTTTTTTGGCGGTCCCGTCAGCTATGGCTTTTTTGTCATGCTCACGCTTACGCCGATCGTTTCACTGATCTACCTTGTCTGCGTATTTGCTTTCTTCCGCATCTATCAGGAGTTGGACGGCAAGCAGCTGGTTGCGAACCACACGGTTCCGTTCTTTTTCACTTTGATGAATGAATATTGGTTTGGTTTCGCGGGGATTCGCGTCAGGTTCTTCTCCTCCTTTTCCACCATCAGCGGGCTGGATGACGGCACGGAGTATGAATTGCTCCCGAAAACGGGCGTCACCAAGCGGACCAGCCTTGTCTGCAAATACCGCGGTGAGTATGAGGTGGGCATTAAGAGCGTGGAGATCCAGGATTATTTTCGCCTGATCAGGTTATCCTATCATAACAGGGAGACTCTCCGGGTGATCGTGAAACCGAATCTCGTGGAATTGAGTAACTTAAAGAGCATCGACCTTTCCCAGACGATGGCCCGGGAGAGCATGCAGAACCAGACGGAGCCAGACGTGCTTGTGAGAAATTATGAGCCGGGAGACGACGTGCGGCAGATGAACTGGAAGGCGAGCGCGCGAAGCGGCCAGCTCCTGATCCGGAAGCGGACGGGAGAAGAGCGCGAGGGCGTTGCCATTCTTCTGGGAACGAACCGCTGCAGCAAGGAACAAAAGGAGTACCTTCCGGTAGAGAACAAGATGTTGGAGACGGCCTTAGCCCTGGCATATTTCTTTGCAAGAAAGAATATTTTGACACACGTATATTATGGCGCGGGGGAGCTGGTGGAAAAGAACGTGTCCGCCGTGAGCCAGTTTGATGCTTTTTATGAAAGCCTTTGTGCCATCGAATTCCGTGAGGACGCATCGGAGACGGATTTCTTAGCACAGGCTGCGGGAAGACAGGAGATCTTTCAGTGCAAGACGGCGTTTTTGGTGTTGCACGAGTGGACGGGAGCGGCTCTGGAGATGCTCCGGCTTCTTCGGGAGAACAATGTGTTTGCCATTGCCTGTCTGGTGCGGGACGATGATCCCAAGGACGTCCCAGACGGAAAAATGCCCGGCGTATCGATCCTGCGGATCGGCACGGATGAGGATCTGACGGAGGTGACGCTATGACGGCCATTCTGTATGATCTTCTTTATGCCATTCCCTTAAGTTTGATCGCGGTGATCGCGGGGAAACCTTATTTTGTCAGTCCGGAAAAGAACCTGCCCGTTTATTTTGTTACTTTGGCGGCGCTTGGAATCTGCACGGCAATAAGACATTGGGAAAACCGTTTGAAATATGGTATTCCCGGCGTGATCATAGCGCTGGGCGCAGGCGTCATCTTGATTCAGGGACCTGAGAAGCGGGGGGAATTCCTATACGCAAGTCAGTGGATCCTTTGGACGGCGCTGGCCGCGATAGGCTGCTACGTGGCAGGCTGTCTGGTGGCCAGGATCCGGATCCTTCGGCGCGTGACGGCAGCAGGACTGTTGATCGCGCTGTTGCTTCTCATGTTTTTCTATTATTGGCCGGAGAAGATGGTGGTTGCCGCTTCCTTTATGGTGATCGCCCTGGTGGTTGCGGATGAACTGCAGCGGACCTGGGAAAAGAGCGGTTACGTGGACGGAAAGGGACATTTGGTTTCCATAGCGCCCTTCATCGCCGGGCTATGCTTTTTGGTGTTTTTGATCCCGGCGCCTACGCAACCTTATGATTGGGGCTTTGCCGTCAGACTTTGGAATCGCGCGACGGAATACGTCAAACTGACGGTGCGCTGGATCCACAGTAATGATGAGGATTACGGAGAACTTGGCTTTTCGGAGGATGGCAAGTTCCGGGGCAATCTTTCGAAAAGCGACAAGGAAGTGCTCGAACTAAAGAGCGGTAAGGACGCAGGCAAGATCGTCTATTTGACGGGCAAGATCATGGACACGTTTGACGGCAGAAAGTGGACTGCCCAGTATGAGGCGTCAAACAGGGACCGCATGCTGGACGCGTTGGAGACCGCAAGCGCCGTGATGAAATATGATCCGGAGTACGTAAGAAACTACGTGTGGCGAGTGGATCTGAAACTGAAGTTTAAGGAATTCAACACGAAATACTACTTTATGCCCTCCAAGACGATCCTCAGTGCCGAGCAGCTCGGGGGAGAGACTTACGTAACTCGCGGCGGGGACGTGATCTCGGAGGAGAATCTTGGCTACGGTACGGAATATACGGTGACGTTCCTGCGTCTCAACATGCGCCACGAGGGCTTTTGGGCGTTCCTTGAGAAGGCCGTGGAGCCTGACGAAGAGACCTGGGATGGCCTTAGATACCAATATGAGGCCAGAAACGGGGACGGAAGCGCGAGGGACGGAACGACCTATGCAGACTACCTGGAATACAGGAAGCGCATGAAGGCAACTTACTTGCCGGATACGCCTGTTTCGGAAGCGACGGAAGAGTTCCTGAGCAAGCTCTTTAACGGCGCGGATTCGGATCTGGAAAAGCTCAGAAGGCTGGAGGTCCTTTTGTCTTCCTTCCAGTATGACTTATCCCCTGGAAAGCTCCCGGATGAGGTGGAGTCTGTGGAGGATTTCCTGGATTATTTCCTGTTGAAGACCCAAAAGGGATACTGCAGTCACTTCGCAACGGCATTCGTGCTCATCGCCAGAAGCCAGGGAATCCCGGCGAGATTCGTGCAGGGCTTTTACGTGCCGAGGGACGGACAGGGAACCATTACCGTGAAATCTTCCATGGCACATACCTGGCCGGAGGTTTATCTGGAGGGCATTGGATGGATCCCGTTTGAACCTACGCCCGAAAAGGCTTCCATGGAGACTTGGGCCTTTGCAAAAAAGCCGGAGGAGATACTCTCGGGTTCGGGAGGCAATGACTGGCACGTTGGCGAGGAGTTGGCGGATCCGGATCTTCTGCTTGACCCGGAGGAAGAGGAAGAGGGCGTTGTTATCCAGTGGAAGGTGATTTTGATTCCGCTTGGACTTGTGCTCATATTCCTGTTTGCCTTCCTTTTGATCGATTGTCTCCTGGTACTTGCTTGGCGCCGGAAACTTTCAGACGTTCAAAGGTTTAAGCTGGCCTGCAAGAAGAACTGGAGGGTGCTGGCATATCTTGGCTTCTCCGCGAACGAAGGAGAGACGCTGGAGGAATTTGCGGCCAGGGTCAGCCAGGAGATTTCAGAGGACAGCCTTACGTTCCTTGGGGATCAGGAGCTTGTGGCTTATGCCGGAAAGCTTCCAACGGCCGAGATGCGCGAACGCGCGGAGGAGGACCTTGGTGAACTGATGGAGCTTCTCAAGGAGGCAAAGGGAAGGTGGTACTTCTTGTACCGTTACCGGATCTTCCGCATGGAGACGGGAAAGAAGCTGAACTAAGCATGGATTGGAGAGGATCGGATTGAGGTATTATATCGCGGACAATCATTTCTTTCACGGAGCCCTGAACAACAAAATGGATTGCCGGGGCTTTGGCAGTGAGGAAGAGATGAATGAATACATGATCGAAAAGTGGAATTCGAGGGTGAAAAAGAAGGATGAGGTGGTGATCCTTGGTGATTTTTCCTTGGGGGGCGTGGAGGAGACGAAGGCCCTTCTGGAAAGGCTCCAGGGAAAGCTGTTCCTGATCCTTGGGAATCATGACCGCGTGATGGAGAACAAGAAGATGGACCTCTCGAGATTTCAGTGGGTGAAGCGCTACGCGGAGCTCTCGGACAACAACCGGAAGGTGGTTCTCTGCCATTATCCGATCGTCTGCTATAATGGTCAGTATCGCCTGGATAAGTCGGGAAAACCGCATGCTTACATGCTTCACGGACACGTGCACGATACCATGGACCAAAGACTTGTGGAACAATTTGAGACCATCACCCGTGCCACGAAGACCGTGAATGCCGCTGGGGAGGAACAGGAGATCCCCTGCCATATGATCAATTGTTTTTGTAAATTTTCGGATTACGTTCCGCTTTCTTTGGATGAGTGGATCGAACTGGACCAAAAGAGAAAAGAAAGTATGCGAAATCACTCTTGACAAACGCTTTGTTCCCCCATATACTTTGAGTGATTGATAACGTAAGAATGAACGGGATTTCAGACAATAAAAGTAAAGAAAGACGGATTTAGGAGGTTACAACATGTTAGAGAAGATCAAGCAGGTGATTGCAGAGCAGCTGGACGTGAACGAGGATGAGATCACGGAGGATACCAACCTTCAGGATGATCTTGGCGCGGATTCCCTTGACGTGGTAGAGCTGATCATGGCATTTGAGTCAGAGTATGACATCGAGCTTCCCACCGAAGAACTCGAGAACATTGCGACCGTAAAGGACATCATGGATCTGATGAAGAAGATGGGCGTAGACGCATAAGCCGCAAAGCCGGAGAAAATTGAAAAATCGCAGCCTGCATGGCAAAACGCCTTCAGGCATCAAAAGAAAACTGCCAGATTGCCATTTGAGGTCATGGTTTCCCGGGAATGGGAATAGAATGATCTTGAAAAGGACGCAAGCTGGCGGTTTTTATGTTAAATTACCTTTGGGCTTTTATGATACTTGGCGGGATCCTGTGCGGTGCGCTGACGGGGAATGCGGAGGCGGTTTCAAACGCGACTTTGGAGAGCGCGGGCGACGCCGTGACGCTCTGCATCACCATGGCGGGCATCGTGGCGCTGTGGACGGGACTGATGGAGATCGCAAAGGAGGCGGGCCTTGTGGAGCGAATGACGAGGGGCATCGCTCCTTTTTTGACCTTTTTGTTCCCGAGGATCCCCAAAGGGCATCCGGCTCTGGGGCATATCAGTACCAACGTGATCGCCAACGTGCTGGGGCTTGGCTGGGCATGCACGCCCGCGGGCTTAAAGGCGATGGAATCCCTGGCTGACTTGGAAAGGGAGAGGGGAAATCCGACGCACGTCGCATCCCCGGAAATGTGCAGCTTTCTGATCCTTAATGTCTCGTCCCTCCAACTGGTTCCGATCAACATGATCGCGTACAGGAGCCAGTACGGCAGCGCCAATCCTGCAGGGATCATCTTGCCGGCACTGCTTGCAACCCTGATCAGCACGGCCGTGGCCATTGTGTTTTGTAAGATCATGGATCGGAGGGTCGCAGGAATATGACACAAGTGTCGAATTTTATCATTCCGGCCATCGTGTTTTTGGTGGTGGCGTTTGGAGTATTAAATCACGTGAAGATTTATGAATGCTTCTTAAAGGGAGCGGCAGACGGGCTGAAGATCGTCTGGGAGATCGTGCCGACGCTGATCGGGCTCATGATGGGCGTGGGGATTCTGCGGGCCTCGGGGTTCTTTGCGCTTTTGGAGAGGGCGCTGTCGCCGGTGGCCGCGCTTTTCGGCTTTCCCGCGCAGATCCTTACGCTGCTCGGAGTGAAGCTCTTTTCCTCCTCGGCGGCCACGGGACTGGTGCTGGACGTCTTTGGCACCTATGGTCCGGATTCCTATCCCGGCCTGATCACCAGTATTGTCATGAGCTGCACGGAGACGGTTTTTTATACCCTGAGCGTGTACTTCCTCGCCGCGAAGGTAACAAAAACCCGCTACGCGCTGACGGGAGCACTCCTGTCAACGGCAGCGGGGACGATTGCCGGGATATTTCTAGCCGCGGGCATGACGTAAATTTACGCATGCGCAAGGCTTAAGCTTTTGGTTCGGGGCGGATCACTTGTTGGGACGAAGATAGACGTTCTGCTGACCGCCCTGGGTGTAGAGATTTCGGTATTCCGTGGGGGAACAGCCCTTGTTCCTCTTGAACGTGCGGTTGAAGGAGGACAGGCTTGAGAAACCTGCCTGGATCGATACGTCCGTCACGGGGAATTTCGGTATGAGGAGCATCTGCTCCGCGGCGCGGATGCGCTTCTCCGTCAGGTACTCGTAAAACGTGTGGTTCGTGTATTCCTTAAAGAGTCTTGTGAAGTAGAACTTGGAAAAGCCTGCGATCTGTGCCGCCTGCTCAAGCGTTACGTTCTCGGAATAGTGCTCGTCCACGTAATCCAGTACCATGGTCAGCTGGCTGACGACGGAACTGTTCTTGATGACCGTTCCGACGTGCGCCTGAAGAGATCCCGTGTTCTTCTCCCCAAGCTTGGCAAAGAAGCTTAAGAGGCAGGCGTAGAGGTTCATTTCCTTTGTCACGCTTTGCCCCCAGTAGTGCTCCGCAAGCTGCAGGATCAGCTTTGCCTCCGCCGCGTAGAATTCCGGATCGTCGTCATACGTAATGCGCACGGGTGAGGAGAGCAAAGACTGCACGTAATTATAGCCTGGAAGCTGTGATAACAGATTTAACTCAAAAATGTAGATGAGCCGGGAGCCGTGCGGCGGTGCCTCAAGAGAGTGGATCGTGCCTGCAGGGATGATAAAAATGTCTCCCGGCTCAAGCACGTGCTTCTCGGAGAGGATGTTGGCCACGTAATTCCCTTCCAGGGGCATGATGATCTCGACGGCCGTGTGCCAGTGGCTCGCGAAATTCGCGGACTGTATGTTATACCAGAAGCGCATGGAGGAACTCTTTATTAATTGAACGTGCTCATGGGTTCCTTCCAGGATCCGGTCCCCGTTGGGGATCATGTCGGGCTGAACTAAGTATTTCTGCTTGAGTTCCGGCGAAATAGTATAGTATTCAGAGGGATTCACGCGTACTCCTTTCCTTGCCAGAGGATCAAAATGGCAATATCTGCTTTGCAATTATTGCTTTTCGGCTTCATCGTAGCACAATGTGCGTAATAATGCAAGGATTTCTGACGAATAATTGCGATTTTCACAAAAAAATCACATTTCTAAAACGCAATATTTGCACGAAACTGTGACGATTGTTCATCATTTGACATTTCTTGTTGTTTCCAACGCTTTCCTTAAATTTTCAAAATCTGCCGGTCCGTGCGAGAGACAGAACTCGTGGAAACTAAGGTCGTCAAAAGAACTTCCCCAGAGTCTTTGCGCCGCCTTGCGCAATTCCAGGATTTCCAGATAACCTAAATAGTATTTTGGATAATTGCAGGGGGAATCGCAAACGTATTGGCAGAGGGCATCGACGCTCTCAAGTCCTTGAATGCCGAGGGAGGAACAAAGGTCCGTCAAGTCCCCGGGCGTAGCGCCGTCATAATGGATCATTAGGTCGGCAAGGGCGCACAGGCAAAGGCGCAGGCTTCTCTCGTGCTTGGCGATTTGGATGCAGACCGCATCCACCGGGCGGTTACTATTGATCAGCCGTTTTGAGGCATAGTCATACGCGTTTTGCTCGACGTAGAACGCCCAGCCTTCCAGATAGCCGCCGCACCCAAGGATTTGACGGAGAAGATTGTTTTCTAAAGATAAAATGCAAGACGAGCAATAGGCGTTTTGATAAAGGTGGCCGGGATAACCTTCGTGAGCCAGGGTTACGTAGAACTCGAGGCTGCCAGACTGGGCGGCGGGATTCACGTAGATGACGTTGTGGGAAGCGTCGTCGACGGGGGCCGTCAGGTAGAAGGCGGGGGCGCTATATGGCTGGAGATTGGGGGAGACGGACTTTACGACGCATTGGCACTTTGCCGGAAGTTCCGGGTAGATTCCCTGCATTTGGAGACGCAGGTCGGAAAGAATGACGCTCGCGTCATAAATTTCAAGATCCTCGTAGGAACGACTTTTTAGGGCGGGGAGGCAGCCAGGATACTTTTCCATCAACTGCCGGATGGCGGAGAGTTCCTCCTTCATGGTTTGCATGAACAGCGAACGCACCTCCTCCGGCGTTTTTCCGGAACCCGTGACGCTGGCGAGCAACAGACGATAATAATCCTTGCCCTGGGGGTAGGAGGCCAGCGGACGTGGACCGGCGGGGGCCATGGCGGCAAGTTCTAAGAGGCCGTCCTTTAATTTTTGGCAGGCTGGAAGAAAGGTGTCTGTCAGCAAGGCGTTGTTTCTGACAAGGTAGTCTTCTTTTTCCGGGCTGCTCAGGACTCCAGTGCGATGAAGGTCTTCGAGGCGCTCTTCGAAACTCGTCTGCAGGAAGTGGGTTCCCTGGGACAATTCCTCAAAAGTGACAATGGCGTCACATTGCATCGCGGATTGGGATAAACTTTCGGCAGAAGGGGAAAGACCCGCCGCGACCTTTTCCGTCTCGTAAATGAGCAGAGAGGAAAAATAGTCATCGACCTGGCCGAGGAGCGTTAGGTATTCCTCCACGTCCTTTGCGCTCCGGAAGGCGTATTCGCTAAGGAGAATGGGGAGTTCGCCCTGCACGCCCTGGGTGGGGGAGAGGGGATTGGCATAGTGGGGATAGGCTGCCAATTCCTTCGAGAGCCTCAGCATCCGCCCAAGACAGTCGCTGGCGTATTGATCTTCGGGCGATAAGCCTTCAAGGGGAAGGGCATGGAAATCCTCCAGCACTTTGGAGAGCCGCTCCGACGCTTTTTCCGCACTGCCTGCCTCATAGATTGGCAGGGTCACCGGGTATTCCGTGATGCCGAAGAGCTCCGGATGCGCAAGGCCGTAATGGAGATTCAGGGTGTTCGCCGTCATTTCCTGCCGGTACAGCTCAGCGCAGAATGCGGCAAAGGGATCTTCTCCCGTGCGGCGGGAGAAAATCAGACAGAGGGCGAAAGTGACAGCCAGCAGGAGCACGCAGGATAACAGCAGCTGGGAGAGGGAAAGATGGGCTTTGTTTTGGACGGAAACATCTTTCATGGGATGCCTTTCGTGAGCGAAAGCTTAGAACCATTATATGCGGCAACGCCGGGCGGGGTGCTTCGACGTGTCAGTGTCGTCGCCGAGGACGTGCCCCTGTTTCGTATCCTTGTGCCGTATCATAACGCTTCAACGTGCCGCCGTCAGCACGTGGTGCCTTGCCCGACGCTGCGTTGGATTTGGAAAATTAGTAAAAGGTTTTACGAGCGGAAATATTGACACTTGAAAACGCCTCGTTTATACTGGAAACATAGGTGTTTTTAGCTGACGGGAACAATCTGCGGAAGCTGAAAAAGAAACTGAAAAAAATTGAAAGAGGAACTGCAAACAGAACTGCAAAAAGAACTACAAAAAAGAACTGCAAAAAGAAACTTAGAAAATGGCCGAGAGGCAGAAATGAGAGGAAGACAGGTATGGAAACTGCAAAGAATGCGATTCTTTCAGGAAAAGCGATCCTCGGGATCGAATTTGGCTCTACCAGAATCAAGGCAGTGCTCGTTGATGAAACCCATCAACCCATCGCCATGGGAGTTCATGATTGGGAAAACCGTTTTGAGGACGAGATCTGGACCTATAGCATGGATGACATAACGACGGGCCTTCAGGATTGCTATGCATCTCTTGTAAAGGACGTAAAGGATAAGTACGGCGTTGCCCTGACGAAGCTGGGAGCCATTGGCTTCTCCGGCATGATGCACGGTTACATGCCTTTTGACAAGGACGGAAATCTTCTGGTTTCCTTCCGTACCTGGAGAAATACCATGACGGGACAGGCAGTAAAGGAGCTCTCCCCCCTGTTCGCGTTCAACGTGCCGCAGAGATGGAGCATTGCCCACCTCTATCAGGCAATCTTAAACCAGGAAAAGCACGTAAAGGACATCGCTTTCTTTACGACGCTGGCAGGTTTTATTCACTGGAAGCTCACGGGCCAGAAGGTGATGGGCATCGGTGAGGCATCCGGCATGTTCCCCATCGATTCCGAGATCATGGATTACGATCAGAGAATGCTGGATCAGTTTGACGAGCTTGTAAAGGATTGGGGATATCAGTGGAAGATCCGCGAGATCCTGCCCAAGGTTCTTCTTGCAGGCGAGAATGCAGGAACGCTGACCGAAGAAGGCGCTAAGTTCCTGGATCCCACCGGAGCGCTGGAGCCCGGTTGCCCGATGTGTCCTCCCGAAGGCGACGCCGGCACTGGCATGGTTGCCACCAACGCCGTTAAGGTTCGCACTGGTAACGTATCCGCAGGTACCTCCATTTTCTCCATGGTGGTATTGGAGAAGGCACTTTCCAAGTACTATGAGGAAATCGACATGGTGACCACGCCCGACGGTTATCCCGTGGCAATGGTTCACTGCAATAACTGTACGTCCGACCTAAATGCATGGGTGAACCTCTTCAAGGAGTTCTCCGAGCAGTTCGGCATGAAGATCGATATGAATGACCTCTACGGAACCCTGTACCGCAAGGCACTGGAGGCTGACAAGGATTGCGGCGGCCTGATGGCATACAACTACTTCTCAGGTGAACCCGTGACGGGATTGAATGACGGCGGACGTCCCATGTTCCTTCGCACCCCCGACGCAAAGTTCTCTCTTGCAAACTTCATGAGAAGTCATTTGTACAGCGCACTTGCAGCACTAAAGGTTGGTAATGACATTCTGCTGAAGCAGGAGCAGATCACCGTGGACAGTCTGATGGGTCACGGCGGACTCTTCAAGACGCCCGTAGTTGGACAGAAAATGTTGGCAGCAGCATTGAACGCGCCCGTAACCGTTATGGATACGGCGAGCGAGGGCGGCCCTTGGGGCATGGCGATCCTTGCTTGCTACATGATGGAGAAGGAAGAGGGCGAAGGCCTTGCTGATTACCTCGAGAAGAAGATCTTTGCAGGCCAGACTGGAACGACGATTGCTCCCGATGCGGAGGACGTGGCCGGATTTGACGCCTTCCTCGAGAAGTACGTAAACACCATTCCCGCGCAGAAGGCTGCAGTGGAAGGATTCAAGTAAAACATCCTGACGCTGGCCTTATTGTGATAATGAATTCCGACATGGTAAGGGCAACGAAAACCGGGAAAATTTGAATAATCGTTGTACAGAGCGGCCGAGACGAGAGAGAAGGGCAACAAAAGCTGAAGAAAAGGAAGAAATTGTTGCCCCGAATGGCCAAGGCGGAAGAAAAGGGCAACAAAAGCTGAAGAAAAGGAAGAAATTGTTGCCCTGAATGACCGATAGGAAAGAAAAGGGCAACAAAAGCCGAAGAAAAGGAAGAAATTGTTGCCCTGAATGACCGATAGGAAAGAAAAGGGCAAC
>CAMKQH010000013.1 GCA_946414885.1 uncultured Lachnospiraceae bacterium | reverse complement strand
AACCAAGGAAGGGAAGGCAAGCCCCCTCGAGAGCGGAGCCAACCAAGGAAGGGAAGGCAAGCCCCCTCGAGAGCGGAGCCAACCAAGGAAGGGAAAGCAAGCCCCCTCGGGAGCGAGTCAACCAAGGAAGGGCAAGCATGAAGCTAGGGCAAGCTCCGTCGGGGAGATGAATGGAATGGAAAGGAGTGGCGGGTATGAAGGAATTTGACGCCGGAAAGGTTCGGAAAGAGATTGTAGAGTGGATAAGGGAGTGGTTTGCGGAGAGTGGTCCGAAGGCCACGGCCGTGATCGGAATATCGGGCGGAAAGGATTCCACCATCGTGGCGGCACTTCTTGTGGAGGCGCTGGGTAAGGATCGCGTATTTGGCGTGATGATGCCTCAGGGCGTGCAGCCGGACATTGATGATTCTAAGAAGGTCGTGGAGGCTTTGGGCATCAGGCATGCCACCATATCCGTGGGGGCAGCCGTGGATGCGCTCCTGGATGCCGTAAAGGCTGGAGGAGTGGAACCATCCAGGGATGCGGGCATCAATACGCCTCCCAGAATGCGGATGGCCACGCTGTATGCCGTGGCGGCAAGCTTGCCGGAGGGGGGACGCGTTGCCAATACCTGTAATCTCTCCGAGGATTGGATTGGATACAGCACGAAATACGGCGATGCCGCCGGTGATTTCTCGCCGATCTCCGATCTGACGGTACAAGAGGTCAGAGCCGTGGGAGACACCTTTACGGAGCTTCCAAGGGAGTTGGTGCACAAGGCGCCGTCTGACGGTCTTTGCGGCATGACGGATGAAGACCGTTTTGGTTTTACCTATGCGACCTTGGATCGTTATATCCGCGAAGGCATTTGCGAGGATGAAGAGATCAAGAAGAAGATCGACAGAATGCATGCAATGAATCTTCATAAGCTGAGAGTGATACCCAAATTTGAACAAAACTAAGGAGCTTATCGGGGGTGGGTCACGGGGACGTGTCTGCTGACACAATTTGCCATGGAAAATTATGTCAGCAGACACGCCCCCGTGACCCACCCCTGCTATATTTCTAACAATGATTCAACTTGAAAAAATACCGATTTTACGTCATAATGTAATTAAGATTGTGAGGTAAACGGCATTGGCAGAGATTCGTTCAATGAAAACTGAAGATCTCGCGGCAGGAAAGGTCGTGGACCAGACCATCATGGACGCAAACGGCAGGGCCTTATTTAAAAAAGGCTCTTTTTTGGATGACTTTCATATTGAAGGATTGCTTCGGGACGGAATTACGGAAATTTACGTTCGCGATGAGGAAGATCATCCGGAAGAAAAGGAACCCACGGTCATTGCCAAGGAAGTGCAGGAGAAGATCGATCAGATCCGCGTGGAGGACCGTTCCAGCCTCAACCTCACGGAGGACGTGCAAAAGCGCGTCGGCAAGGGAATCCAATATCTGTTCAGCAGTACGACGGACGATAATTTTGCGCTGATGACGGGTAACATTACCAATGAATTAATGAGAACCCTTGAGGCCAATAATGCCATCGCAGTCGACATCGGATCCCTTAAGGTCGGTGACGAATACACTTTTAGGCACAGCGTGGACGTGGCGACCATGGCGATGATCATCGCCAGAAAATATGGTCTAAATGAAAAGGAGATCCATGACGTAGGGATAGCGGGACTCCTGCACGACATTGGGAAAATGAGGATCCCTCAGGAAATCTTGAATAAGCCGTCCAGACTTACGGAACAGGAATTTGAGGTCATGAAAAAGCATGCGAGGTATGGCTACGACATGCTGAGGGAGAAGACAGGCTTTAATAACAACGTTTTGCTTGGGGTTTTGCAGCATCATGAAAAATTAAACGGCACGGGATATCCTGACAGACTGGCGGACAAGGACATTCATCTTTATGCAAGGATCATTGCCGTTGCCGACATCTATGATTCCTTGGTGACCAGGCGGGCCTATAAGCAAAAAATATCGAAGCGGGATTCCATAGAAATCATCATGGCAATGACCTCTGAGCTAGACATTTTTGTTATGCAGAGCTTCCTTGACAGCGTGATCCTGTATCCCGTTGACAGCATTGTTACCTTAAGTAATGGTGAGGAAGCGAAGGTCGTAAAGAATAATCCCGGATTTATGCTTCGTCCTACGGTCGTGGGCGTGCAATCCGGTCGCGTTTATAAGCTTGCAGAAGACTTGAAATGCGCGAGCATCGTCATATTGTAACGTTAGTTAGGGGGCTGCGTCTGGCTTGGGTCAGACGTGGCTCCTTTCTTCAACCTCTGAAATTGCGCCCTTGACGTGCCGATTTTTTTAGTGTATAGTGTTTCACGATTGGCGCTGGGTCAATTTTGTTGGAGCAAAACATACAAGGCGGCAGTGTAAAGGGGAAGAAAAGATGGCAAAAAATCTCGTAATTGTGGAGTCACCTTCTAAGATAAAGACCATTAAAAAATTTCTGGGAAGTAATTTTGAAGTGGTAGCAAGTAACGGTCACGTAAGAGATCTTCCGAAGAGTCAGCTGGGCTTTTCGCCGGAGGATGATTATGAACCGAAATACATCACGATCCGCGGTAAGGGCGACATTCTCGCAAATCTTCGCAAAGAAGTGAAGAAGGCAGAGAAGATCTATCTCGCAACTGACCCTGACCGTGAGGGAGAGGCAATTTCCTGGCATCTCTATCATGCCTTAAAATTAAATGATAAAAAGGTTTACCGCATTACTTTCAACGAGATCACGAAGAACGTAGTGAAGGAAAGCCTTAAGAATGCCCGTGAGATCGACATGAATCTCGTAGACGCGCAGCAGGCCAGAAGAATGCTTGACCGCATGGTGGGCTACCGGATCTCGCCGCTTCTCTGGGCGAAGATCAAGAGAGGCCTCAGTGCGGGAAGAGTGCAATCCGTTGCACTTCGCATCATCTGTGACAGAGAGACGGAGATCGAGAACTTCACGCCCGAGGAATACTGGAGCGTAGAGGCTGACTTGAAGATCCCCGGCGCGAAGAAGCCCGTGGCGGCAAAATATTACGGCACGTCTTCGGCTAAGCAGGACCTTACCTGCGAGGCAGACGTAAAGAAGGTGCTGAAGGACGTGGACGGCGCGTCATATGTTGTAAAAGAAGTAAAGACGGGTGAGAGAATGAAGAAGGCACCGCTTCCCTTTACGACTTCCACACTTCAGCAGGAAGCCAGCAAGGTGTTGAATTTCTCCACGAGCAAGACCATGAATCTTGCACAGCAGCTTTATGAAGGCGTAGAGATCAAGGGGGAAGGCACCATCGGTCTCATCACCTACCTTCGTACGGACTCCGTCCGAGTGTCAGAGGAGGCTGCAGAAAACGCAAGGGAATATATTGAAAAGCATTATGGAAAGGAATATCTGGCGCAGAAGGCTTCCGAGAACAAGAAGGCGCAGAGGATCCAGGATGCCCATGAAGCAATCCGTCCCACGGACATTACCCTTCTTCCCATCGCGATCAAGGATCAGCTCCCCAGAGACCTTTTTAGGCTTTATCAGCTGATTTGGCAGCGCTTTGCGGCAAGCCAGATGGCACCTGCAAAATATGAGACGACTTCCGTGAAGGTGAGTGCAGGAAAGAGCATTTTCACCATGGCGGCATCGAAATTGAAGTTTGACGGCTTCACCAGCGTTTACGTTCAAAAGGACGAGGAAGAGGAAACCACTTCCTTCACGGGTACTTTGGAAAAGGGCATGAAGCTGGATTGTTCCGGCGTACGCTCAGAGCAACACTTTACCCAGCCGCCCGCGCATTTTACTGAGGCATCACTCGTAAAGACCCTTGAGGAGCTTGGCATTGGACGTCCCAGTACCTACGCGCCCACCATTGGAACGATTCTTGGCAGACGTTACATCGCGAAGGAAGGAAAGAACCTGATCGTCACCGAGCTTGGAGAGGTAGTTAACCAGATGATGGTGGAGGCATTCCCCACGATCGTGGACGTGAATTTCACCGCGAACCTGGAAGCCCTGCTTGACGGCGTGGAAGAGGGAACCGTAAAGTGGAAGACCATCATTGAAAACTTTTACCCGGATCTCGACAAGGCAGTCGTACAGGCCGAGAAGGATCTGTCACAGGTGAAGGTTGCCGACGAGGAGTCAGACGAGGTTTGCGAGAAGTGCGGCCGCAAGATGGTGATCAAGTACGGCAGCAAAGGAAAATTCCTGGCATGTCCCGGATTCCCTGAGTGTCAGAATGCAAAGCCCTATTATGAGAAAACTGGCGTGACCTGTCCGAAATGCGGCAAGGATGTGGTGATCAAGAGAACCCAAAAGGGCAGAAGATATTACGGCTGCATCGGAAATCCTGAGTGCGATTTTATGGTCTGGAACAAGCCCTCCGGAGAGAAATGTCCGAAGTGCGGCAATGCGTTATTGGAAAAGGGGAATCGCCTTGTCTGCGCAGACGAAAAATGTGGCTATAGTATTCTGAAAATTCAAAAAGATACTGAAAAAATTTAATAAATTCAAAAAATTATCATTGTAATCGGAAATTTTTTGTGATAAACTATAAGGGAGCTCGAATAAAGCTCCCTTTTTGCGTGCTATAAAGGGGATTTTTACGATGAATGGGAGGAAATCGGAATGAGTAGCGTACAACTTCTTGATAAAACCAGAAAAATCGGAAAACTTTTACACAATAACAACTCCAGCAAGGTGGTTTTTAACGATATCTGTAACGTTATGAAGGAGATCTTGAACAGCAACGTGCTTGTAATCAGTAAAAAGGGTAAGGTTCTGGGCATCGGGGAATCCGACGGAACGGACACCATCACGGAGCTCCTCGGAGACTGCGTCGGAGAATTCATTGACTCCATGTTGAACGAGCGTTTCCTTGGCGTGCTCAGCACAAAGGAGAATGTGAACTTGGAGACCCTTGGATTTGAGAAGATTGACGTCAGAAGATATCAGGCCATCATCGCCCCCATCGAGATCGCGGGAGAAAGACTTGGAACCCTGTTTATCTATAAGTGCGACGAGCAGTATGACATTGACGACATCATCCTGTGCGAGTACGGCACGACCGTCGTTGGCCTGGAGATGCTCCGCGCCGTAAATGAGGAGAGCTCGGAGGAGAGCAGAAAGATCGCCGTGGTCAAGTCCGCGATCGGAACCTTAAGCTTTTCCGAGATGGAAGCGATCACCCACATCTTTGATGAATTAAACGGCATGGAAGGCATCCTGGTGGCTTCCAAGATTGCTGACCGCGTAGGAATCACGCGTTCCGTGATCGTAAACGCCCTCAGAAAGTTTGAGAGTGCCGGCGTCATTGAATCCAGATCCTCCGGCATGAAGGGCACTTACATCAAAGTGTTGAACGACGTGGTATTCGAGGAGATCGAAGAATTAAAGCGCAAGAACAAAAGAAGATAAAGGTCCCAAAACCGTGACAGGGGGACGTGTCTAGTGACACGTTCCCTTTCTCTTTGCATTCTTGGCGGCTTGCCAAAACTTTGTTATATTTTGCGATATTCGGAAAAAGAGGTTGTGTTTTCCCCCAGATTTATTATAATATAATAGAGTGGGTGGATTATGCCCGCGTAATGAATATGCACGTATGAACACGTAACGATACGGAGATTGAGCTCCGGATAACGTGGAGGAGAAGGGAATGGCAAAAAGTGTTTTGATCTGCGATGACGCAGCGTTTATGAGAATGATGATCAGAGACATTCTCACAAAGAACGGTTTTGTTGTTGCGGGGGAAGCGGAAAACGGAATCAAGGCGATCGAAAAGTATCAGGAAACCCATCCGGACCTGGTGCTTATGGATATCACCATGCCCGAAATGGACGGGATCCAGGCGCTGAAGGAAATCAAGAAAATCAATGAGAATGCGCAGATTGTCATGTGTTCCGCCATGGGACAACAGGCAATGGTGATCGAATCCATTCAAGCGGGTGCGCGTGATTTTATCGTTAAACCCTTCCAGGCAGACCGAGTGATCGAGGCTGTCAGGAAAGTCCTGGAGTAAGGCATGGAACAGATCAAAAAGAAAATACTTGTTGTGGATGATTCGGCGCTAATGCGAAGAGTGCTCAGCGATCTCATCAACAGCGACAAGAGATTTCAGGTGGTTGCAAAAGCGGCAAATGGCATGGAAGCCTTTGATCTTTTGAGCCGGGAAAGCTATGACGGCGTCGTGTTGGACCTGAACATGCCAAAGATGAGCGGACTTGAGCTCCTCGCAGAGCTTCGGAAGTTCCGGATCGCGGCAAGGATCATGATCGCCAGCACGGATTCCGCGGAGGGCGCAAAGGTCACAATGGACGCACTGGAACTCGGGGCGCTGGATTTCATCCAGAAGCCGGGTTCTTCCCTGGATTGCCGGGGTGAGGATTTTGCGGAAAGCTTTCTGGGAATTTTGTATGCAGTGACTTGCGGAAAGCTTCCGACGTATGATAAACCTCCGGTGCCTTACGTGGCTCCCGCAAAGCGCGTGCCAATAAAGAGCACGCCTCAGCGGGTTACTGGCACAAGGAGGATCAAAAAGCTTGTTGCGATCGCCAGTTCTACCGGCGGACCGAAAGCGCTCCAAAGCATCCTGACGGTCCTTCCAAAGGATTTGGATGCGCCCGTTGTCTTGGTACAGCACATGCCAAAGGGATTTACCACGTCCTTTGCCGAGAGGCTGAATGAGGCATGTGAACTCAACGTTCGCGAGGCGGCTGACGGGGAAGAACTTGAAAAAGGTACGGTCTACGTCGCCATGGGCGGCAGACACCTGAACGTGGAACAAAGCATAAACGGGAATTGCGTGATCCGTTATTCGGACGAACCTCTTCGGGAGGGAGTCAGACCCAGTGCCAATTATATGTTTGAATCCCTTGCAAAGACGGAAAAGCTTGACTTGACATGCGTCGTGCTTACCGGCATGGGCTCAGACGGCACGGATGGGATCCGCAATCTGAAAGATAAGAAAGAAGTTTACGTGATAACACAGGACTGTGAGAGCTGCGTAGTCTACGGAATGCCCAAAAGCATCGTCAATGCCGGGCTTTCCGACAAAACGCTTCCGCTGGACGCAATTGCCAAAGCCATTGAGGACAGGGTGGGACGACTTACGTAGTTAGAACGGAGGAAGATATGGACGTTAGTCAGTATCTTGACATGTTTCTGGATGAGACGAAGGAGCATATTCAAAATCTGAGCGATCAGATCATGCGGCTGGAGGAAAATCCCGAGGATACAGACGTGATCAATGAGATCTTTCGGGCTGCCCATACCTTAAAGGGAATGGCCGGAACCATGGGCTTTACGCGCATGCAGACGCTGACCCACGACATGGAAAACGTTTTTTCAGAGGTGAGAAGCGGCAAGCTGAAGGTGAATTCCCAAATCATTGACGTATTTTTTAGCTGCCTTGACGCATTGGATGAATATGTTCAAAACATTCAGAACACTTCCAGTGAAGGCACGAACGACAATCCAGAACTGATCCAAAGATTAAATGCGTGCCTGAGCGATCCGAAGGATGCACCCGCCGCAGAAGAAAAGAAAGCTGCGGAAACGGTTCCCGCAAAAGAACCGGAAAAGCCATCAGCGCCTGCGGGAAAATGGGATGAAATTGAATTAAATGACGCCATAAAGGAAGCCATTAGAGAATCGCGGGCTGACGGCGATGAGTGCTACGGATTGAACGTGGTGATCCAGGAAAAATGCCTTTTGAAAGCGGCGAGAGCGTTTCTTGTGCTCCGCACCGTGAGTGAAAAAGGCGAGATCATCGCCTCGAGTCCCAGCACTCAGGACATCGAAGATGAAAGATTTGACAGGGACTTTACTTTGATCGTGATCTCCCGGCTTACCTTGGAGGAACTTCTCAAGGCGGCCGGCAACATTTCCGAGATCGAGTGCGTGACCGGTGCCGTATTGGACCTGAATCAGCAGAATAAAAAAGGACTGGTAAGTATACCCGCGGAAAAGGAAGATTCTCAGGTATCTGCAGAGCCTGCGGCTGCTCCGGCAAACGAGGTTTCTGCCCCGAAAGCCGTCGCGGAGACGAAACCAGTCAGCGAAGAGGAAAAACAACCGGAAAAGAAATCCGTCAGCGTTGGAAAACATCTTGGGAACAAGACGATCCGCGTGGACATCGAAAAGCTTGACGAGCTGATGAACCTCGTAAGCGAACTGATCATTGCGAAGAATTCCATTGTTTCCGCTACGCAAAATGGTCAGAACCAGGTCAAAAACGGAATAAAGGATAACATAGAGTATTTGGAACGGGTCACGACAAATCTTCATGAATCCGTCATGAAGGTGCGCATGGTTCCCATTGAGACCGTGACCAACAAGTTCCCCCGCATGATCCGCGACATCTCCAAAAAGCTTGACAAGAAAATGGAGCTTTATATGTCGGGCGAGGATACGGAGCTTGACAGAACGGTGGTGGACGAGCTTGGAGATCCGCTGATGCATCTCCTTCGCAATTCCGCAGACCACGGCCTGGAGACGGAGGACGTCCGCATAAAGCGCGGCAAGAATCCCGTCGGTTCCATTTTCCTGGAGGCCGCACAGGTCGGCAACAACGTGGTGATCGAAGTGAGGGATGACGGAAACGGCATCGACATTGAGGCGGTGAAAAAGAAAGCCCTTGAGCGTGGCACGATCACTCCGGAGCAGGCAGAGACCATGTCGGACAAGGAAATCATCGACCTGCTCTTTTTGCCTAGCTTTTCCACGGCAAAGCAGGTGACCGACGTATCGGGACGCGGCGTGGGACTCGACGTGGTAAAGGCCAAGATCGAATCCCTTAGCGGAGAGGTGGAAGTAAGGAGCAAGCTCGGGGAAGGAAGCAGCTGGATCATCCGGCTTCCCATGACGCTGGCCATCATACAGACCCTCATGGTTGAGGTTGGCGGTGAGAAATATGCGATCCCGCTGAACTCCATTCAAAGCATAGAAACCATTCATTACGCAGATTTGAAAACGGTTCAGAATAAACAGGTGATCAATCTCCGGGGAATCGTGATGCCCATCGTCAGCCTCTTTGACGTACTTGAGGTGGAAGGAACAAGGATCCCTGAGGAAGAGATGACCGTCGTGGTTGCAAGGAAGGGCGACAGATACGCCGGACTGGTGATCGACAGGCTGATCGGTCAGCTGGAAATCGTGATAAAGCCCCTCGGGAAATACAGCAAACAGTGTAAATACGTTAGCGGCGCAACCATTTTGGGAGACGGTGAAGTAGCGCTAATACTTGATGCAAACGCGCTGATCTAAAGAGAGGCGGAGGAGGAGCGCCATGGCAGAAAAAGACGTGACCCAGGCGGACAAAAGTCAGTACGTCGTGATCCGCCTTGGAAATGAGCAATATGGCATTGACGTCCACTACGTGGAAAACATCGTGAGAATGCAAAAGATTACCAGGATCCCCAAGATGCCAAAGTACTTGACCGGGATCATCAATCTTCGCGGCGAAGTGCTTCCCGTGATGAGCATTCGCATAAAGATGGGCCTCGAGAAGGACGTTTATGAGAAGAAGACAAGGATCATCGTCTTGAAGACCCAGACGGAGGGGAATCTTGGCGTGATCGTAGACGAGGTCAAGGAGGTCGTAACCCTCGAAAGCACGCAGGTGGATGGCGTGGACGACCTAAAGCTGGACGGCAAGGCATTTGTCTCCGGCGTTGGAAAACGGGATAACGGTGACCTGATATCACTTTTGGATCTAAGCGTTATCACTTTGGAGGAAAACGCTTAAGCCATTTGGAACGTTGCGGGAGATGATGGCATGGGAAATATCAGTTTGGAAAAAATCTCGGACGTCTATTATGACGTATTAAAGGAAATCGGAAACATCGGAGCGGGAAATGCCATGACGGCCTTGGCACAGATGATACAGTGCAAGGTGGACATGCGCGTTCCGTGCGTGCGTCTTTTGGATTTCAAGGACGTGGGCACCATCATGGGCGGTGAAGAACAGATCATGGCCTGCGTGCTCCTGGGCGTGGACGGTGAAGTGTCTGGAACAATGATGTTCCTGATCGAAAAAACGCATGCGAAGCATTTGGTTCAAAAGATTATGGGACAATCGACTGCCGTGGACGAGGATTTTACGGAAATGGAACAATCCGCGCTAATGGAGGTTGGAAACATCATTACCGGCGCTTACTTAAACGCGCTTGCCTCCTTTACGGGGATGAAGATCATTTCGATGCCGCCGCAAATGACGGTGGACATGGCCGGAGCCATTCTGAGCGTTCCGGCAATCGAGTTTGGAATGCTGGGGGACAAGCTTCTGCTGATCCAGACGCAGTTTTTTGACGAAATTGAGATCAACGGATATTTTCTGCTGATCCCGGCCCTGGATTCCTACGTGAAGATCATTGGCTCGTTAGGACTTCCGGTGGACGAGCTGATGGAGGAATAAGAGCGGAAAACTAGTTGATCGACGGAAAGAAACAACGGAAATTGGGGAAAAGCCGATGAGCGAAATTATCAAAGTGGGAATGGCTGATCTGAAAATAGCCTCTCCCCCTGACGGTCTGATCACCATGGGACTTGGATCCTGCGTTGCGGTAGCGCTTCGTGATCCGGTTACCAAGATCGGCGGAATGGTGCACGTCATGTTGCCGGATTCCACCGCCATTCGGGGAGATCATTTAAACCCCGCGAAATTTGCAGATACTGGCATTGCGGAATTGATCGGTCTAATGGAGGCCAAGGGGGCCAAAAGAACAAGATTAACGGCGAAATTAGCCGGCGGAGCCACCATGTTTGCCGTCTCCAGCAAAAGCGAATGGGGATTGATCGGTAAGAGAAACGTGGAGAGCTGCAGAAAAGTATTGGCGCAGTTGCGAATTCCCGTACTATCGGAAAGCACGGGTGAGAATTACGGAAGAACCGTGACGTTCTATCCTGAGACAGGGGAATATCACGTTAAGGCAGTCGGAAAAGAGCTGCAGATCATTTAAGCAAAGGCAGAATAAGAAACGCAGGTGTTTTTCATGGACGATACGGAAAGAAAAAAACTATTAGATGAATATGGTGCCACAAAATCTCCGAAGCTTCGTGAGCAGATCATCATCGAGTATGCACAGTTGGTGAAACTGGTTGCAGGACGGCTTTCCATGTATCTTGGATACAACGTGGAATATGATGATCTGGTCAGTTACGGGATTTTTGGCTTGATCGATGCCATTGATAAATTTGATTATCAAGGAGACGTGAAATTTGAAACCTATGCCAGTCTTCGCATCCGTGGGGCCATTCTGGACCACATCCGCAAACTGGACTGGATTCCGAGGACCGTACGGCAGCGCCAAAAGAAGATGAGCATGGTGGAAAAGGCGCTGGAACAGGCGATGGGAAGATCGGCCACGGATGAAGAGATGGCGAACGCGCTTGGCATCAGCATGGAGGAATATCATGAGTGGCAGTCCCAGATGAAAGTGACCGGACTGGTCTCCCTGAATGAATACATGGAACAGGGGAGCGACGTCAGTCAGGATTTCGGTCAGGGGACGACGGCCAGGTTCGACAGCCCGGAAGAAAGCTATGAGAAAAAGGAATTGACCCAAGCCTTAAGCGAAGCCATGGAGCTATTATCCGAGAAGGAACAAAAGGTGATCACTCTCTATTATTTTGAGGAACTGACATTAAAGGAGATCAGCAACGTCCTGGACGTTTCTGTTTCCAGAGTTTCACAGCTACATACCCGCGCACTACAGAAAATGAGAACTAAAATGGGTAATTACATGGGGATCCTGTTTAAGATTTGACAGAAAATATTTAGGAGCGAGCAAAAAAATGGACGGAATCATTATCATGGAAGTTGTACTGTTGATCGTGAGCATCATCTGCTTTGTGGTGAGTTTTCTCATCCCGGAGAAGAAACCGGAGGGAAGCGGAATAGACCAGGAACTGGCAAGGCAGGAAGTTCACGAAATGATGGAAAAGGAGGCGGAAGCACTCAGGGAGCCAATCCAAAACATGGCGACGGAATATACGAATTATGCCATCAATGATGCATTGACGAAGCTGGATGACTTGACGAATGAGAAGACGTTTGAGCTTACCAGCTATTCAGACACGGTGATGCGTGAACTGAAAAAGGAAGAGGAAGAGGTCGTACTTCTGCACCAGGCGGTGAAGGAAGAACGGGCGAATCTGCAAAAGACCGTGAAGGAAGAACGGGAAAATCTGCAAAAGACCGTTACGGCTGCCGGCAAGGCTGCGAAGGTCATGCGTGAGAGCGTTGAAAAGATACGGGCCATGCGTCCCGTCGAAGTCTCCTATGGGGCAGGAAGCGTAAAGATCGCGCCGATGGCATCCAAGGTGAGCGAGAAGAGTGAGAAAAAGCAGGCGAAGTGACTGGAAACGTAATACGAGAATAATAAAAGACGCAGGTTTGAAAAATGCAAAAAGATAAAAATGCTTTAATGAAATACTATTTGAGAGGATTGGGAACCGGTCTTGCCGTAGCAGTGATCCTGCTCGGGATTTCCGGCGTAAATGCCAAAACTTTAGGAAATCAGGAAAAAGATCCGGGAGAGGTCGCAAAAGCTTCCGTAAGCGAGGACGTAAAGGGCGGAAAAGAATCCAGTGAAACGATCGAAAGCTCCGAGACCGTGGAAACAAGCGAAACGATCGAAAGCTCCGAGACCGTGGAAACAAGCGAAACGATCGAAAGTTCCGAGATCGTGGAAACAGCGGAAACAAGTGAAGCAATCGAAAGCTCCGAGACAGTGGGAACGGCGGAAACAAGTGAAGCAATCGAAAGCTCCGAGAGTGTGGAAACAAGCGAAGCAATCGAAAGCTCTGAGACAGTGGAAATAGTGGAAACAAGCGAAGTGATCGAATCTTCGGAAAGCGTGTCCACGTCAGAGACAAAGGAAGTCCATGGAGGCATTCAGCCGAGCGAAGCTGCCGATGGGGATTTCACCCTCACCGTCCAAAGAGGATACAGCTCCTGGACTGTGGCTAAAATTCTTGCGGAAGCAGGAATCGTAGGCGACGCCAAGACCTATGACGCATATCTATGCAGTCACGGATATGACAAGCAGATCAGCGTCGGAACCTTTATCATTCCAGAAGGAAGCTCTGATGAAGAGATTGCAAAAATTATTACCGGAACAAAATAGGCTTCAAAAAAACAAAAAATACGTAAAAACATTGAAAACCCCTTGCACAAGGGGTTTTCTTATGTTATAATCGTGCCGTTGCAAAATATGCACGCGGCTTTATTTGTGGGTGGTGCGTTCCTTTAGAACGTAGCCTGCAGAGTTTGAAAAAGCCTTGTAACGCGGGCGTTTTCGGTAAAAGCTAAGCGGAAGAAAAACCAAATGGAGGTAAGAAAAATGAGCGTTATTTCTATGAAGCAGTTACTTGAAGCAGGTGTTCACTTTGGACATCAGACCAGAAGATGGAACCCTAAGATGGCTCCTTACATCTTCACCGAGAGAAATGGTATCCACATCATCGATCTTCAGAAGTCCGTAGGTAAGGTTGACGAGGCTTACAAGGCAATTTCCGAGATCGCTGCGCAGGGCGGCACCATTCTTTTCGTTGGTACCAAGAAGCAGGCACAGGATGCAGTTAAGACCGAGGCTGAGCGTTGCGGAATGTACTACGTTAACGAGAGATGGCTCGGCGGCATGCTGACTAACTTCAAGACCATCCAGTCCCGTATCGCAAGACTTCACAAGATCGAGACCATGTCCGAGGACGGCACCTTTGACGTACTTCCCAAGAAGGAAGTTATCCAGCTGAAGAAAGAGTGGGAGAAGCTCGAGAAGAACCTTGGCGGTATCAAGAACATGACCAGAATTCCCGATGCAATCTTTGTAGTAGATCCCAAAAAGGAGAAGATCTGCGTACAGGAGGCTCACGCACTTGGCATTACCCTGATCGGTATCGGCGACACCAACTGCGATCCCGAAGAGCTTGACTACATCATTCCTGGTAATGATGATGCAATCAGAGCCGTAAAGCTGATCGTTTCCAAGATGGCTGATGCAGTGATCGAGGCAAATCAGGGCGAGGCAGTTTACGCAGCAGAAGACGTTGCTACCGAAGCTACCGACATCGAAGAGGTTGCAGCTGACGAGCAGTAATTAAGTCGCAGGCTTTGCCTGCGATCCTGAGCGAAGCGAGGGACGAGCCGAAGGGCTCGCCATAGAGTCGCGGGCTTGTAAAATAGACAATTAGAAAGGTGGATACAGATATGGCAGAGATTACCGCATCCATGGTAAAAGAGTTGCGTGAAGTTACCGGCGCAGGCATGATGGATTGTAAGAAGGCACTCACCAAGACGAACGGAAATTTTGATGAGGCTGTTGAAGAGCTGAAGAAGAGCGGCGCAGCTAAGGCTGTTAAGAAAGCAAGCCGTATTGCTGCAGAGGGTATCACTAAGGTTGCTACCGATGGTGACAAGGTTGCAGCCGTTGTAGAAGTAAATTCCGAGACCGACTTCGTTGCAAAGAACGAGAAGTTCCAGAATTACGTTGCACTGGTTGCAAAGCAGGCGTTGAATTCTAATTCCAAGAACATTGAAGAATTCATGGCTGAGCCTTGGACTGAGGATGCATCCAAGACCGTAAATGACGCACTTGTTGAAATGATCGCAGTGATCGGTGAGAAACTGAGCATTCGTCGTTTCGAGAAGGTAGAAGCCAAGAATGGTTGCGTAGTAACTTACGTTCATGGCGGCGGAAAGATTTCCGTTGTTGTGGAGGGTGAGACCGCAAACGTTACGGATGCCGTTAAGGAAGCGCTTGTGAACATTGCAATGCAGATCGCTGCAATGAATCCTCAGTATATCTGCAGGGATGACGTTTCTGCAGCTGAGCTGGCTAAGATGCGTGAGATTACGATCGAGAGCGCACTGAATGATCCCGCATCCCTTCCCAAGCCCATCCTTCAGAAGCTGATCGACAATGCAGTTGCAAACAAGACCTGGAGCGACGAAGACATTGCCATTTACGAAGAGAAGAAGAGCAACATGAACTTCCTGTTCAACTTCCTTTCTAAGGAGGCAACCGCTACTCTTGCACAGGCTGCACTTGCAAATAAGGAAGCATATCTGGCTGACAAGATTTTCGTTGGACTGGTTGAAGGCCGTATTTCCAAGCAGATCAAGGAAACCTGCCTGATGGATCAGGTTTACGTTAAGGCAGAGGATGGCAAGCAGACCGTAGCAGCTTACCTGAAGACCGTAGCAGCTGACCTGAAGATTGCTAAGTTCGTTCGTTTTGAGACTGGTGAAGGTCTTGAGAAGAAGAGCGAGGACTTTGCAGCTGAGGTTGCAGCACAGCTGAAGTAATCTAAAGAAATGAAATAAGAAAACCTCTTGTATCCCATCGGATGCAAGAGGTTTTTTGATGCTTTATTTTCCTGCGACAAGAATCCAGGTTTTGAACCACTTGAGATATTTTTCGGCGAATTCTAATTCCACGGGCTGTCCGGCAAGTACCGGATAGAAGAGACAGAAGAGCCCGAAAACCAACACGCCGTAAGTGATCAAGATAGTAAGGTATGCTTTCTTGGAAAGGACTTCCTTAAGGTTCCGGAAGGAGTAACCGATCATAAGCACCAGGAAAACAACGCTGGGGAAGTAGTGATAAATAAAGGTAAGTCTCGTTACCAGAACCCAAGGGAGATACTGGCTTAAATATCCAATGATCAGGAACAATGCGCGCCGGTCTTTCTTACGGATGAATAAGTACGTTACGTAGACCAGAGCCGGAAGTCCGGCCCACCAAACCAAAGGATTTCCAAAGGAGCTAATGCCTTCACGCAACGTATCGCTCAGTTTCAGCGAATAATACCAGATGGGACGAACGATAAACGGCCATTCATAAAAAGGAGATGCAAAGTAGTGCGTTGCTTCAAGCGTGCTGTGATAGGAAAACATGGTTTCCTGATTCTTGATGGCGCGTTTGATCAGTCCATTACCCCAGGAATCCCTGAAGGGAATATAACTCAGTACGTAAATGATCACGGGGATCACTACAAAGAAAATGATGCAGCAACCGACGATCTTTAAGATTCTCTTTCCCGCGTCACTGCGGAAATATTTTGTCTTAAATGGTTTAACCTCACGGAACGACGTTGCCCCTGAAGTTTTTAGGATCACGCGGCCCAGATGCAGGAAGAACAAGATGCCCATGCCAATCCCGGCGTAAACGCCCGTCCATTTGCTGGCAACGCCAAGCCCCATAGACAATCCGCAGAGTCCAAGCGCCAAGAGAAGCTTTTTTAGCGGCGTTGCAGTAAAGTCGGAAGACAAATACTTAAACAGGAAATAATACATGCACAGGATGAAAAAGACGATGTAAACGTCTATGGTTGCAATTCTCGTCTGCGCGAAATGCATAAAGTCAAAAGCAAAGATCCAGCAGGTCAGGGCAGCGGCCGGCGTATCACCGGTAAGTCTTTTCGCAAATACGTACGTGATGGGCAGCATCGCAATGCCGAACAGCGTGCCAATGATTCTCCAGCCGAAAGGATTCATGCCAAAGATCGTAATCCCGATGGAGATCAGGATCTTGCCAAGAGGCGGATGCGTATTCTCGTAGCTGTACCAGCCATGAAGAAATTCATATGCGGTTCTGGCGTGATAAATCTCATCGAAATAGGTACTGTTCCGGAAACTGAATTTCTCGGGATAAACGTTCGCTTCATCAAACAACGCGGGATATTCCGAGGCGTTGACGGGACTAACGGGATTGCCTTCCGAATCGAGGAAGACAAGCTCAAGCAAACGGGCCTCGGCATTCTGGGGCGTCATGGTCACCTTTGTGGTGGCAGCCGGAAGATCCAGCGTTTTCCAACAAAATACCGTATCAAATATAAGAAGCTGAGCGGCAACGGGTTGCACTTCATCATTTGTTTCACATTGGAATGCATATCTTTGCTCATGCCAGGGGGCTTCGTAATAGGAGACGGCCGTGACTTCCTTTGGAAATTCAAACGTCATGGAAACGCCTGAGGTAGTCTCGTATAACGTTTGCGGTGCCTTGTTGTCTCCGAGGTCCCGAAGGGCAAAGCAGGAATAAAAGAGAGTAATGACGATAACAAGGATCACGTCAAGCTTTGACATGCGCATTTCAGAATCTAAGATCCGTATGGGAGAAACGCTCTCGCGGAATGCTTTTTCTTCCGGCAAGGCAGGCATTTCCTTTGGTGACTGTAACCGGATCATTAGATAATAAAAGCAAAGGGCGGCAACCGTCGTGAGGATGCCGGTGATCTTCAGAATGGGAGCGGAAGCATTGTAATTTGAGGGATCATAGTAATATAGAACGTGGGCTACGTTAACGTAATGCAGGACGCTGATCGCGATAAAAACGGCAGGGAACAGGAAGCGAAGCGTCGGAGTGAGCGGGTAGACCTGCCTGTCATCGTTCTTTTCCGTTTTGGCTGACGGAACGTAACAAATCTGCCTTGAGGCAAACCCCATGAAGCCAAAGATCATCAGAGGGATGATCGGATACAGATAACGCTCGTGCATGCGCACGGAGAACGTAAATACGGTCAAGATCAAAAACGCTCCGGTGATAAAATACTTTTGCGTGAGCGTCCGAAGGCGAAGACCAAGGATCAGTGAGAAAGAGGCGGCAAGCACAATGGCAACGTAGCCCCAGGTTTGACACGGAATCCCCATGAACTTGGTGGTCTGCGGATACCAATTGAGACCGACTCCGGCCCAGAAATTATATGCGTTTACGGACGCGTGAGGATAAGAACCAAGGGTGTCAAAATACCTGGAAAGTACGTTTTCCAAACCAAAAGGCATGGCAATCAAAACAGTCATGACCAGGGTTAAGGCTCCGTATGCAATGGCCTTTGACAGCATGCGAAACGAAAAGCTGCCGCGGTAAACGTAATGGATAAATCCAAGGATTAAAAGCGGCGAGAAAATTAGCATCTGCGGCTTTAACAAAACGCCTAAACCAAAGACGATCATGGCGGGAAACAGGCGAAGCTTTTCCAAAAAGAGACAGCAAACAATCAAAAACAGCGTAAATACGGAATCGACCTGGCCCCACAGACAGCTGTTTAAGATAATGACGGGCTGGAACAGGTACAGGGCTGACAAAAGCAATGCGGGGGCAAGGCCAATGCGCTTTACGCCAACCTTGTAAATGAGAAAACCGATCAGAACGTCAGAGATAATTGCCGGACTCTTTAACAAAACCAGGTGAAGCGGCGAAAGATTGAGCAAGCCAAAGGCCTTCTTGAGAACGCCGATCACGTACAGGAAATATAAATATAAGGGTGGATAGTCAGAAAAATAGTCTTCCGCATAGAAATGAGCGGGCCCCATGGTTGCCATTCTGTCAGACCATGCGGAAAAACAGTTTACGTCAACTTCGAAACCGCCAAAGGAACTGGCGACGACAACGCGCAACACGAAAGCGAATAAAAAGAAAAGCGGAACCGTCAAGTCACCGATGACGTATTTTTTTCCTTGAAGACCACGAATTGCAAGGCTCCAAATCACAATAGAAAAAATCAGACTGATCAAAATCCATAAAGGTAAGTTGTTCATGGCGGCTCCTAACTTCACAAAAAATTCATTTTCCATTTCAAATGGAATTTGCTATAATACTTTAATAGTATAACAGATTTTAAGAAAAAGGCAAAGGGCAGGATGAAGGATTTTATAAGGTTTGAAAACGTTAGAAAGGTCTATCATACGGGGGAAATTGAGATCGAAGCGCTGAAGGACGTCAGTTTTACCGTAGGCGAGGGAGAATTCTGCGTGATCGTGGGTGCTTCCGGTGCCGGAAAGACGACAATCCTGAACATTCTTGGCGGCATGGATACCCTGACGGAAGGGAAATTCCTCTTGGAGGGACAGGACATATCAAAATATGACAAACGGAAACTCACGGAATACAGACGTTATGACGTGGGTTTTGTATTTCAGTTCTATAATTTGGTTCAAAACCTGACGGCGCTTGAAAATGTGGAGCTGGCAGCCCAAATCTGCAAGAATCCCCTCGATGCGGCTGCGGTTTTGCGTGAGGTGGGACTCTCGGAACGCAAGGCAAACTTCCCCGCGCAGCTTTCGGGAGGAGAACAACAGCGCGTTGCCATAGCGAGGGCGCTTGCAAAGAATCCCAAGCTTCTCCTGTGCGATGAGCCTACGGGAGCATTGGATTACCAGACGGGAAAAAATATCTTAAAGATTTTGCAGGATACTTGCAGACAGAAAGGAAAGACCGTGATCGTCATCACGCATAATTCCGCGCTGTGCGCCATGGCGGACCGCGTGATCACGGTAAAGAGCGGGACGGTTATTGACGAGAGGATCAATGAATCGCCCTTAAACGTTGCAGATATTGAATGGTAATGGAGCAAAAGTCATGAAGCATTCCATGATATGGAGATCTTTGCTCCGGGAAATCAAGGGAAGCCTTGGAAGATTCCTTGCCATTTTTGCCATCGTGGCTTTAGGCGTGGGGCTTTTTGCCGGACTAAAGATCACCCAGAAGGATTTTATCGCATCCACAACAAAATATTATCGGGAAAACTCCTTTTATGATTACAGGATCCTAGGGGAGCTTGGTTTTTCCGAAACACAGGAAAAGTTCTTTTCAGAATTGCCGGAAGTGGCGGCAGCGGAGGGAACGTTTTCTTTTGATGCGTATTATTCGCAGGAAAACGGCAGCCAGAAGGTTGGACGGTTTCATGGTATCACGGCGGACGTAAATAAGATCATCCTGACCGGCGGACGCATGCCGGAAAACGAAAACGAATGTCTTGCGGACGCTTACGTCTGTGGAAAAGGCATTATTGGAAAGAAGATATTGCTTGGCGAGGAAAACTCCGAAAGTGACCTTGAAAACTTTAAGACTAAGGAATTTCAGGTCGTTGGAATCGTGAAATCTCCTTTGTACATTCAGTTTGAGCGCGGCAATTCTTCTCTCGGCACCGGCAGCATTGACGCTTTCTTTTATCTTCCAAAGGAAAGCTTTTCTTCCGAGGCTTATACGGAAATCTACGTAAAGTTTCAGCCTGATTTCACCATATATTCAGAAGAATACAAGGCTTGGCTAGACGAGAAGGAACCTGAGTGGAAGGAATACCTAAAACAGGCCGGAGCACTTCGGTTTGAGGAACTCCCGGACCTGATCAAGACGGCAGAGGGTAAGCTTGCCAAAAAGCGGGACGAGGCCTGGGCCGAACTGGAGGATGTCAGAAAAGAACTGGAATCTGCAAGAAAAGAGATCTCCGACGGGGAAAAAGAACTGGCAGAGGGCAGGCGGGAATTGAATCAAGGCTGGAAGGATCTTGAGCAGGCGAAGAAAGATCTTGAGGATGGCAAAAGGACGCTTGAAGAAAAAGAGCCGGAGCTGGAAAAAGGGAAAAAACTCCTTGAGGAGGGAAAGCAAAAGATCGAAGAAAATGAAAAGCTGATCGCGGAAAAGGAAGCGGAGCTTTCTGCGGGGAAAACGCAGCTTGACGCCGCGGAGATGACGCTAAAGCTTGGAGAAATGCAATACAGGCTGACGCTTGAGGGTCAGATCAGCGAACAGAAAGAAATTGATGCGTCGAAGGAGAGCTTGGACGAGAGGGAAAGATCCATCGCAACAAGGGAAGCCTGGGCAAAGACGTTTGGTCTGGAAGCAACCTATGCGGAAGATTTTCGCAAGGAGCGGGAAAGCATTGCCAAGGAGCGCGCAGAGCTGGACAAGAAGCTTGCCGACCTTTCAAAACGATATCAGGAGAATCTGGCGTTAGGTTCTCAGCTAGCCAGCGGCAGAAAGGAATATGAGGACAACTTAAAGAAATATGAGGAGGGAGCGAAGGCGCTCCGAGAAGGCAAAAATGCCATCATACAAGGCAAGAAGGATCTGATCGAGAGCCAGAAAAAGATCGAGCAGGGAGAGTCTGACCTCAAGGAAGGCAGAAAAAAGCTGAAAGAAGCGGAAAAAGAGATCGAAGAAGGAGAGAAGACGCTCAGCGAAAAAGAAGTGGAATACGCAGACGGAAAGCGTAAGTTCGAGGAAGGCAAACGGGAATACCTTAACGGCTTTATAAAGTATGAGAGTGCGCTGGAGGAGTTTGAGGAAAAGATCTCTGACGCGGAAGAAGAGATAGGCAAGCTTAAAAAACGCTTAGAAAAAGGGGAAGAACCGGAAGGGTATCTGCTTGGAAGAAATACAAACGTTGGTTACGTATGCTTTGAGAGTGATTCTGCCATCGTCGACGGAATCGCGAATGTTTTTCCAGTCTTTTTCTTCCTGGTAGCCGCACTGATTTGCGTGACGACCATGAACCGGATGGTAGAGGAACAGAGAACGGAAATCGGCGTTTTAAAGGCACTTGGATATTCCGACGGAAGCATTATGTTTAAGTATTTGTTCTATTCCGGTTCAGCGGCACTCGGCGGCGCGGTCTTTGGTTACGTTGCGGGTACGCACGTATTTCCCTTTACCATCTGGAAGGTATATGGGATCATGTATTCGGCCGGGGACATCGTTTATGAGTTTGATCCAGTTCTGGCGGGAATCTCGCTTATCGTATCCTTGTTGTGCAGCGTGGGAACAACCTGGCTGTCCTGCCGGAAAGAGCTTTCCGGAAATGCAAGCACTTTGATGCGCCCCAGGGCACCCAAGGCTGGAAAGCGCGTATTCCTCGAGTACGTGCCGTTTATTTGGAAGCGGCTTAGCTTTTTGAGAAAGGTTGCGGTCCGCAACGTCGTACGTTACAAAAAGAGATTTTTCATGATGATCCTTGGAATAGGAGGCTGTACGGCTCTTTTGCTCACAGGCTTTGGATTAAAGGATTCCATCGCCGGCGTCGCCGACGTGCAGTATTCCGAGATCCAGCTGATGGATCTCAGCGTCACCTTACAAAAAGAGATTTCTGAAGAATTTCTAAATAAACTAAAGAACTTAAAAAGCAAAGGACTTGGAGAATGGCTCGTTTATCAGGAGGGAACGCTTGATCTCGTGTCGGAGAAGGGGCAAAAGAACGTTACCGTCCTAACCTTTCCGAAGGATCTTACGGAGGAAGGCCTAAGTAGTTTCCTTCATTTGGAGACCCGGAACGGAAAGAAAATCAAAAAGCCTGGAACAGGAGAAGCCGTTGTTACGGACAAAATCGCGGAAATCCTTGGAATAAAAGCGGGAGACGAGATTGTTCTCCGGAATTCTAATCAGAAGGAATACCGCGTCAAGGTCTCCGGAATCGCCAGGAATCACATTTTTAATTTTGTCTTTTTGGATCAGACGACGTGGGAAGGCTTCGGAGAAAGCTATCAGCCGAAATCCTTATACTTAAAGGTGGCACCGGGCAGAGACGTCAGTGAGCTTGCGCCCAGGGTCATGAAATTGGACGGCGTGGCCACGGTTTCCGTGACAAGGGACATGGTAAAGCGTTTCCGTACCATGATGGAGAGCATGAATCTGATCGTAATACTTGTCACTTCCTGCGCGGCGGGACTGGCCTTTATCGTCTTGTATAACCTGACCAACATTAACGTGACTGAGCGGATCAGGGAGATCGCGACAATCAAAGTGCTGGGATTTTTCCCTTCCGAGACGGCACTTTACGTATTCCGTGAAAACATCGTATTGACCGTTTTAGGCGCTTTTGTGGGTCTTGGCATGGGCGTGTGGCTTCATTCCTTTGTCATTCATGAGATTACCGTGGACATGGTTTCCTTCGGAGTCCGCATCTTCCCGGTAAGCTACGTCTATGCCGTGTTGTTGACCATTTTGTTTTCTCTTTTGGTTAGCCTGATGATGAACGGAAGGCTTGAAAAAATCAGCATGACGGAAAGCTTAAAAAGTGTGGATTAAGGAGAAAAATGAAAAACGAGTTTCCTTTTTTGAGGGCTCATTTGCCTATGTGAACAATATGTCAAAAATCTTTAAAACAACTTTAAGAATATTACAAAATTATGAAGATTTAACGATTTCTCTTTAGGAATTCTTAAGTTGACAAACCATTGGCTATTTGCCATAATTAAACGCGAAAGGAGCTTTGTTAAAAAAATGAGTTTCCTTTCGCGTTACTAGTTTTCAGAATTCAATCGTGCTTAAAGAAACGGAAAGCACTAAAGGAGGAAATCGTGTTTCATAAAAAGAAATGGTTCATAACGGGAATGGCATTAGCACTTTCCTTGGGACTTACAGCTTGTACTTCAAAGGGAACGGACGGCAGTGACGTTGATTCAAAGTCAGGAAAGGCCGCAGTTGAAGAAATTGTTCCCGAGTTCACATACGTGGCAAAGTTCTCTAGTCTGAGCGAGGACATGGGAAATCTTGAGAACATGGTAATTAGCGGCGAATACGTATATGCCATGAAATATGATTTCAATGCGGAAACGAACTCGGACAGCAGCTCCGTCGTGAAATATCAGCTCAATAACGGCAAGTTTGAGAATCCTGAGAAGATCATTGAGTTCGGTAACAATGGTTACGTATTAAACTTCTGCGTGGATGAGGCCGGGAACGTATATTACGTATCCAGGATCTCACCCGATGCACCTGGAGAGGGCGCGACCGAAGAGCAGATGAATGCTTATTATGAGAGCATGGAGCAGAATTCCAAGTATCATTTGATAAAGATTGACGCTCAGGGAAATCAGGTTTACGACGTTGATTTTACGAACGAAACCAAGGGCAGAGATTATTTCTATACGAATCAGATCACGGCTGACGAGAAGGGCAGGGTTTTTGCCATCGTAGGCGGCGAAGGCATTTGGACCTTTGACGAGAACGGAAATAAGTCCGGTGAGATCACCGTAAGCCAGAATGGCTACGTACATTCCATGGGAATCGGCAAGGATAAGAAATGCTACGTTTCTTACGTGCAGTATGGCAATGAGGGAGCGACCACTACTTTTGCAGAGCTGGATTATGATGGGAAAAAGCTTGGTAAATCCTATGCAAATTATCCCTCCGGCAATGGTTCTTCCTCTTTTACCAAAGGCATTGAAAGTGACATTCTCTGCTATGACGGTACCGGCGTGTACGAGTATTCCATGGAAAAGGAAGAGGCGCAAAAGCTTTTGTCCTGGCTGGATTGTGACGTCAACGGAGATCAGGTGAGTGCAGTAATTCCTACCGCTGACGGAAAGATTTATGCCATCACGCGTGATTGGAACGCAAATGAAACCAACCTCGTGGAGCTTTCGAAAATGAAGACCGAGGACGTCATCAAGAGAGAGACCATTAAGGTCGGCACGATCTATCAGGACAGCAGCCTGAACACCAAGATCATAGAGTTTAACAAGAGCAATGACAAGTATCGCATCACCGTAAAGACTTACATGGATGAAAATGACTGGAGCGAAAAGTCTTACCAAGACGCGATCGCAAATCTTACCAATGACATTCTCTCCGGAAACGGTCCAGACATTTTAGATCTGTCCAACCTGGACGTAAACAATCTGGCAAAGAAGGGCGTGCTGGAAGATCTGATGCCCTATCTAGAGAAGAGCACCAGACTGAATAAAAGTGATTTCTTTGAGAGAATCCTTGACGTTGCCACAATTAACGGATCCCTTGTTTACCTGCCTTCCACGTTTACGCTCAGCACCTTGGCGGCAAAGACTTCACTGGTAGGCGATAAGATGGGTTGGACGCTGGAAGACATGATGAAGCTGCAGGAGGCTTATCCGAAGGCAGAGCTTTTACAGGGCGCAACAAAAGACCTGATCATGCAGATGATGCTGATGCTTGACAAGGAAGCCTTTATTGACGCTGAAAAGAACGAATGTCATTTTGACAGCCAGCAGTTTAAGAACTTATTAAAGTTTGCAAATAAGTTCCCTAAGGAGTATGATTACAGTAACGGATATCAGTTACCACCGCTTCTTTTGAAGGACAATCGATTGCTTTTGTCTGATGCCAACATTTACAGCTTTGAAGAAGTTCAGAGCACCTTGGCATATTTTAGCGGTGATCAAGTGACTTTCATCGGATACCCTAATTCAAAGGGCGGCAACGGATGCATCATGATGCCGAACGAACAGTATGGAATCAATGCCAAGTCCGAGCACAAGGATGCGGCTTGGGCATTCCTGGAAGACGTCATTGATTCGGAGACGGATGACAACAGATATTACGGATTCGGATTTTCAACCATGAAATCCAGATATGAAAAGCAGAAGGCAAAAGCCCTTGACGTAAAGCCCATGACGGATGAAAATGGAGAGGTGATCACGGACGAAAACGGCAATCCGGTATACGAAGGCGTTGGTGGCGGCTACACCATGGTAGGCGATAACGGTGAAGAATGGAATTACGTCTACAAACCCGTTACGGAAGAGGATTGCGCAATCGTTGAGAAGCTCCTGGCCGGTGCAACGGTGATCGACGTAAGCATGGACGAGGAACTTGGCAAGATCATCACGGAAGAGGCACAAGCTTATTTTGACGGCGCAAAGAGCCTGGACGACGTTGCAAACGTGATCCAGAATCGCGCAAACCTTTACCTGAAAGAAAATAATTAAGATTCGAGGAGTCGTTTTGGACAAGAAAGTTAAGTTATCAAAAGCAAATACGAATTCCGAGGAAACAGTTAAAAAGGTAAAACCTCCCAAGAGAAACAGCAAGCGTTTCCGCAAGCTGAAATTTAAGTCAGGTTTATTCATCGCTCCCAGTTTTCTGGGAGTGATGACCTTTTTCCTAATTCCCTTTTGCGTTATCATTTATTATTCCGTTTTGGATAATCCCATTAGTGCAAACTATGTGGGATTTGAGAATTTTAAAAACGTCGCAAAGAATGAAGCGTTTATGACTGCGGTTAAGAATACGGCCACGTTCTCAGCGATCGCCGTGCCCTTAGCCGTGGTTTTAAGTCTTATTCTTGCCATGGTGTTGGATCTCAACATTCCCTTCAGAAGCCAGTTCAGAACCTTTTTCTTAAGTCCCATGATGGTTCCCGTGGCTTCCATTGTGCTGATCTGGCAGGTGTTATTCCATAATAACGGCGCAGTCAATGACGTGATCATGAAATTTGGAGTGGACAGGATCGACTGGTTTAAGTCCGATCAGGCGATCATTGTCATCGTGATCTTATTCTTGTGGAAAAACCTGGGATACAACATGATCCTGTTTATGGCTGCACTGGCGAGCATTCCCAAGGACATTCTCGAGGTAGCGAGACTGGAGAGCGCGACTCCGCTCCAAACGTTTTTCTACGTGAAGACCAGATATCTTTCGTCCACGGTATTGTTTGTAACGATCATGTCCCTGATCAGTTCGTTTAAGATCTTCCGGGAGATCTACCTTTTGACGACGGATTATCCTTATCCGACCTTGTACATGTTACAGCATTACATGAACAACAAATTCAAGAAGCTGGACTATCAGGCACTTTCTGCCGGCGCGATCATGATGTCGATCGTCATGGTCCTGATCATAGGCCTTCTGTTCATCGTGGAAGAACGCTTCGGAAAGGACGTGGAGGGCTAACGCATGGAAGACTTTAGAAAAAAAGACGTCCTGTCCGAAGAAATCTTATATTTGGGAACGGAACCCAAAAAGAAAAAGCCCCAAAAGAACTATAGCCAGGAAGTGCTCCGGAAGATGGACAAGAGGGCGGCGAGGGCAAGAAAGTTTTTCCGGTTCATCAAGGTTTCGATCGCAACGGTCATAGCAGCTTTTTTCGCCATCCTGTTCCTGATGCCGATCGTATTGACCATATCCAATTCCTTTATGGCCTCATCGGAGATCGCCTCCAACTATGGTACGGTGTTTGCAACCAATTCCAACGGAGGTAAGGTATATATATCTGAAAAAGTAAACCTGAAATTTATTCCTGACATGGTGTCCTTTAGCCAGTATTCAACGGTCCTTTTTAAGAGCCCGGAATATTTGCTGAAATTCTGGAATTCAGTGATCCTGGTAGGACCCATCGTTTTGTTCCAGCTCATCGTGGCAACGCTTGCGTCCTATGGGTTTGCAAGGTACACTGGGAAAATACGGGCGATCATCTTTTTCTCCTACGTGATCCTGATGCTGATGCCTTATCAGGTAACGCTTGTGCCGAACTACCTGGTCAGCAGCTGGCTAAAGATCCTGGATACCTATTGGGCAATCTGGCTGCCCGGCATATTCTCGCCGTTTGCCGTGTTCCTTCTGACAAAGTTTATGAAGAGAATCCCGGAATCCATGATCGAAGCCGCGCAGATTGACGGCGCAGGCGAATGGCAGATCTACCGGAGAATCTGCCTGCCTCTTTGCAAGGGCGCCATTTGCTCAGCGGCGATTCTCGTGTTTATCGATTATTGGAACATGGTAGAACAACCCCTGATCCTTTTGGCTGACGGAGAAAAACATCCCCTTTCCGTGTTCCTTAGCAAGATCAACAGCGGTGAAGTCGGTTTGGCATTTGCCGTTGCAACGATCTACATGGTACCGACATTATTGGTATTCCTCTACGGAGAAGAGTATCTCGTGGACGGCATCACTTATCAGGGCGGCGTAAAGGGTTAATATAATAAAGTGAGTATGATTTGAGATATAAAGGAGAAAAACAATGAATGAGAATCGCAGTAAGAGAAGAGAATGGGTAAAGACGGCAGCGATCGTATTTTTGTCGATCCTGCTAGTATTGACGTTCTTTTCTCAGACCATTCTGAATCACTCCCTTCCGGAAGTGGCGACGAAATTTGTGCAAAACGGATCCATCACTTCCAAAGTCCGGGGTTCAGGTACCGTTGAGAGCGGGGATCCCTACGTGGTGGAAGCAGATTCTAAATATATTGGCAGAAAGGTTGCCAGCATCAATTTCCGTGAAGGCGATAAGGTTCAGAAGGGCGACGTGCTTTTGACCCTGGCTGAGGGAGACGGAACGGAACTGGAAGAAGCAAAATCGACTTTAAAGCAGGCGGAAGCCTCCGTTGAAACTGCCCAGAAGACGTTAAAGGAAGCGCAGAGCGATTATGACGAGACGGTCTTAAAGGATAAGATTTCCGCTCAGGACATAAAGAATCTGGCGACCTACCGTAACCAGATCAATGATCTCCGCAATTCCCTGCAGGCAGCAAAGGACAGACAGAAGCCTTATAATGATGCAGTTGCCCAGCTCAACAAGGCGATCGAAGACAGTACGGCGCAGAGAACTTACGAGCAGGAACAAAATGAGTACGTAGCCACGAGGGTGACCATCGCTGAGACGGCGCTTCCCCTCGCGGAAACCGCCAAAGAAAATGCTGCCGGCGAAGTGACGAAAGCCGAAGGAGCAGTGACCGAAATAGAGACGGAAAGCGAGGCACTGGAGGCAGATTACCTGCTTACGCCGGAGAACTATCCGGACATTGAAGAGAAGAGGGCTGACCTGGCAACCCGCCTTGCAGCAGCAAATAAAACCGTAGAGGAAAAGAAGACGGCCCTCACCAAGGCAGAAGAGAACCTGAAAAAAGCGGAGGATGAGTTGAAGGCAGCAACTGCCGCAAAGGAAGCAAGAGAAGCAAGTCCAACGATCAATAACATCGAAAAGGCTATCTCTGATTACACGATCCAGAAGCATGCTAACGAAAATCAGGTGAAGGACATTCAAAAGGAGATCGATCAGATCCAGAGTCAGATTGACGAACTCATGGATAAGAACGACAACATTGCGAAACTTCAAGGTAAGCAGGATGCCATTGACACTGCTAAGAAAGAATTGAACGCCGCAAAGCAGAGCGTTGCGGACGCAAAAAAGAAGATTGAAGAGCTCACCGGCGAGAACGGCGGCATGGAGATCAAGGCAGACATTGCAGGTACCATCACGACCATCAACGTTACCAGCGGAAAGAAGATCGAGGAGAAAGAAATCATGGTGCTTCAGCCGGAAGGCATGGGATTCTTCTTTACCATGAAGGTTCCAAACGAGCAGGCAAAATTGGTATCCGTTGGGGATAAGGCGACGCTTGTCAACTCATGGTATTACAATGACATGGACATCACGTTGAAGACCATTAAACCTGACAAGCAGGATCCCGCAAAGACAAAGGTTTTGACGTTTTCCGTTGCAGGTGATTCCGTCATGGTTGGACAGAACTTAAACATTTCCGTTGGACAGCGCAATCAGGAATATGATTGCATTATTCCAAAGAGTGCGCTCAGACAAGACATTAACGGGGACTACGTACTGATCGTTGAATCGAAGAGCACGCCGCTTGGAAATCGTTACATAGCAAGGCGCGTAGACATTCAGATCCTTGCGCAGGATGACAACCAGGCAGCCGTTAGCGGCGCGTTGAATACCTGGCAGGATTACGTGATCACGACGGCTTCCGGACCGGTAGAACCCGGAAGTCAAGTTAGAATAACCGAGAACTAAGGCAGGAGCTTTGCAAGTGAGTAAAACAAGAATTTCAAAAAAGAAAATCATAATAGTGCTTGCATGTGCGTTTCTCCTTCTTGTGGCATTCATCCTTGCGATGATCCGGTCGGGCATGATCCGCCGGCAGGAAAGCCAGCAAATGGCGGTTCGGTGGAGTAAGGATGGCGACGTATCCCAGGTCAGCTGTTTCTTTTCCAGGGAAGAGGGCATGACAAAGGAGCGGTTGCTGGAATTTGAACATAAGCTGGACGACGTGCTTCAGCAGGCATCCATAGTTTCGGAAAGCGAGAATCCAGAAGCAAGACTTTGGGCCAGTGCATACAGCGCACAGACTTCCATGCTGGCCGCAACGGATACGACTAGCATGAAAGTAAAGGTGATGGGCGTTGGAGGGGATTTTTTCCGGTTTCATCCACAAAAGCTGAGGTATGGCAATTATTTTTACGAAAGTGATCTCAACCAGGATTACGTTGTCATTGACGAAGAGATTGCATGGCAGTTGTTTGGCGGCATCAATGTTCCCGGGAAAGTGATCGAAGTTAACGGGAAACAGCACGTTATCGCAGGCGTGATCAAAAGGCCCCAGGAAGAAATGGAGAAGCAGGCAGGCCTTGCAAATCCCATTCTTTATCTATCCTATGAATCCTACCAGAATTTGGGAGGGACCGAACCCATCAACCATTATGAGATCGTTATGCCGAACCCGATCAAGAACTTTGCGTTGGATACCGTAAAGGATAACATTGGAGCAGACGAAAATGAGACCGAAATCGTGGAAAACACGGATCGCTTTTCTTACGTGAACAGTCTGAAGCACTTTAAAGGCTTCGCCTATCGCTCCATGAACGCGAAGGCAATCATTTATCCCTATTGGGAGAACTTGGCTAGGGGAATGGAAGACATACTTGCATTCCTGACCGCAATCGTGATAATATGTATTGCGGTTCCAGCGCTGATCACCGCAATCTGGCTGATCTACCGGTGGAAGCATAAGAAATGGACGATAAAGTCTGTTTGGGAAATGCTCAGAATGGAATTTGGCAAGATGCTAGACGAGATGAAACCCCAAAAGAGGGAAACAAGGAACTTCGGGGAGAGGAAAGCAAGGAACTCCGTGAAGAAGGAAGTTGCACCCAAGGAACCGAAAGAAAAGAAATCAAGATCAAAGAAAAGGAAAGCTGAGAACAGAACGCCGATCAGCATTACTTTCGATGATAAGGAGGAGAAACATGAATAAGTTAAAGAGAGTTTTGGCCATTGGATTGGCGGCGGTCATGATGATTAGCATGGCAGCCTGCAGCAATACCAAAGAAGATGGAAGCGGAGAAGACGGAAAGGGTGGTAAGGGCGGTAAGGTTTCCTCGGATCGGTCCCTGGCAAAGCAGTACGTGTTCAGATATCAGGATCTGGACGTGACTAGTGGTAACGATACCAACATCCAGGCATTTAGAAGAGACGGTGATACGCTGGAATTCTTGACGATGTCCTATAACTGGGATTCCTTAGGTGAAAGTCAAACCATGAGCTACGTTACCATGAAATCGGACGGTTCTAACGTTAAGACCGTTAACATTGATCTTCCGAAGGCAGTTTCGACCGGATCCGGTGATGACGGAGACATGCAGATTTATACTGGCATAGGTCCCATGGGTGAACCCGTAAGACCAGATCCCATTGCCGTGGATCCTGATCTTGGGGATTATGATTACGAACCCAGTGATTACGCATACGAGAATTACTATTTTTCCAATGCATGCCTTTCCAGTGACGGCATTTATGCGTTATGTAATCACTGGAAGGAGTCTTTTTCAAACGGAGTATATGATTCCGTCAGTGAGAATATCATTTATTGTTGGGACAAGAAGGACGGAAGCGTTATCTTTAGCGTTCCGTTTGACATGTCAAAGTATCAGAACGAAGACAGCTACAGTTATATTTCCCGCATGATTTCCATGAAATCCGGTCAGCTTGGCATTATCATGACTGGTGATCAAAGCGGAATCATCACGGTAGACAAGGATGGCGGCGTTTCCAGCCTGAAGAAGGTAAATGCAGATAAAGACATTTTCAGCAAGGATCCTACTATTGCTGAAAAATCCGATGGCACGATGTTGGTTGCCTACTACAGTGATGACTGGAATAAGATGTTCCTTCGTACCTTTGATCCTTCCAATCTTTCCTTTGGACAGGAATATGAGGTGCCCAAGGAGGCAAGAAACAGTGGATTCTCTAATTTCACCACCAGCAGTGACAAGGACATCATTTATTCCAATTCTGAGGGCGTTTTCGCATTTAATCTTGGGGACGCTGAAGTGACCAAGATCATGGACTACGTGAACTCTGACCTTGCAACCGATAGTCTTGACAATCTGTCCTTTATTGACAGCGAGCATTTTGTTGCAACTTATTATGATCCCGTTGATTATCATTCCTGCATGGCATTGTTCACTTACGTAAAGCCTGAGGACATTCAGGACAAGAAGGTTCTTGTTTATGCAGGAATCTGGGTTAATTCCGACGTGAAATCCCAGATTATACGTTTTAACAAAAAGAGTACGGATTACAGAATTACCATTGTTAATTACGATAAGTACAATAGCGATGATGATTACACTGCAGGCTATACGAAACTGAATAATGACCTGATCGCAGGTAATATTCCTGACATCATTCAGCTTGACGGTTCCATGCCCGTTGAAAGCTACGTTTCCAAGGGCCTGCTTGCTGACATTGACAAGATGATCCAGGCAGATCCTGAGCTCAGCAAACAAGAGTACATGGAAAACGTATTCGACGCATTCCGCGTTAATGGCGTGCTTTACCGCGTGGTTCCCAGCTTTAACGTAAGAACCTGGATCGGAAAGAAGAGCCTTGTGGGTGACAGAACAAGCTGGACCATGGCTGACGTAAAGCAGGTGGCAAACAAGCTAGTTGGAGATAAGTCCATCTTTGGCCTTGGCATGACCAGGGAATCCTTTATGGACGACATTATGGATTACTGCGGACATGATTTTGTTGACGTGAATACCGGTAAGTGCAGCTTTGATTCCCAGAACTTTATTGACCTGTTAGAGTATGCAAAGACGCTTCCGACGAATGAAGACAGCGAAAAAGGCTACGACGATGAGTATGGGGAGCATTATTGGGAGAACTATCAGTCTCAGTATCGTGAGAATCGTTCCCTGTTGATGGAGTTGTATCTCAGCGACGTTTACAACATTAAGTATAACGTAAACGGAATGATGGGCGAAGAAGTGTCCTTCATCGGATTCCCTACGGAAAGCGGTTCCGGTTCCTTCGTTGATGCGGACGTGACTTTTGCAATTTCTGCAAAATCCGATAATCAGGATGGCGCATGGGAATTCCTGAAATTCTTCCTGTCGGAGGAATATCAGGTGAACGCTGATAACAAGTATGGTTACAGAAGCGGATTCCCCATCCTGAAGAAGATGGTTCGCGAGCAGGTAAACCAGACGACGGAAAGATCTTATTGGACGGACGAGAATGGTAAAAAGGTATACTATGACGATACCTTCTGGATCAACAACGAGGAGTTTAAGATTCAGCCCTTCACGCAGGCACAGGCAGACGAAGTGTTTAACTTCATTTGTAGCGTAAAGAATTCCAGCTACAGAGATGAAAACATTGCAAAGATCATCTCTGAGGAAGTTCAGGCGTTCTATTCCGGCTCCAAGTCGGCGAAGGAAGCGGCAAATATGATCCAGAACCGTGCACAGCTTTACGTAAACGAGAATAGATAAAAACTCAAAGCATCAAAAAGAACCGTAGCACCTGCTGCGGTTCTTTTCAAATCAGGGAAGGACAAAACTATGCAGGAACCGTTAAAGGGAAGGTGTATTTTGATCGGCGCGGGAGATCTGACCGTGGGTGAAATTCAAAAAAAAGAAGGGGATTACGTGATCGCTCTGGACGGCGGTCTGGGATACTGCGATTTTTTGCAGTTGGAACCGGATCTGATCATCGGCGACTTTGATTCCGTGACGGATGGGGAGAGACAGGCGCTTGAGGCCATTGAGAAAATGGCACCGGAGCGGGTGATCCGCCTGAAACCGGAAAAGGATGACACGGACATGCTCTATGCGTTAAAGCATGCCTTGAAGCTTGGATACCGAGAATTCCGCCTTTACGCGGCAACGGGAGGAAGGCTGGATCATACGTTGGCCAACGTACAATGCCTGTTGTATCTGAAGAACCATGACGCAGCGGGCTATTTAATGGATGGCAATGGCATGATCCTCGTGATAAAGGATGAAAAGATTTCATTCCGGGAAAACATGGAAGGATACGTAAGCCTGTTCTGCATGGGAGAAAGGGCAGAGGGGGTTACGATCAAGGGATTAAAGTATCCTTTGGAGGACTACGCCATGACAAATGATTTCCCCATTGGCATCAGCAATGAGTTTATCGGCGAAAAAGCCGAGATTTCCGTGAAAAAAGGGGAATTAGTCTGCATGATCAGTTTTCCTTCTTGACGTTTTTTTCGTTTGGAATTTTTGCCGTAAGTATTTACGTCTTTTTGGAATTATGATAGTATAATGAGTTGTTGGAATTATACATACTGTCCTTAGGGAAAAGAAAGAGATGGAGAAAAGATGAGCAAGAAACCTACCGTACTTATGATTTTGGATGGCTTTGGCCTAAATGAGAAGACTGAAGGAAATGCCGTTGCACAGGCGAAGAAGCCCGTGATCGACGGCCTTATGAGAGATTATCCCTGGGTTAGGGGAAATGCAAGCGGCATGGCGGTTGGACTGCCTGACGGTCAGATGGGAAATTCTGAGGTGGGACACCTGAACATGGGTGCCGGACGCATCGTTTATCAGGAGCTTACCAGAATTACCAAGGAGATCATGGATGGTACCTTCTTTGAGAACGAAGCTCTTTTGAAGGCCGTTGAAAATTGCAAGAAGAACAATTCTTCACTGCATTTTATGGGACTTTTGTCTGACGGCGGCGTACACAGCCACAATACGCATCTGTATGGTCTTTTGGAGCTTGCAAAGAGAAATGGACTTGAGAAGGTATACGTACATTGCTTCCTGGACGGCCGTGACACGCCTCCCACCAGCGGCAAGGGATATGCTGAGGAGCTTCGCGCTAAGATGGAGGAGATCGGCGTAGGTAAGATCGCTTCCGTGATGGGCCGTTACTACGCCATGGACAGAGACAATAACTGGGATCGTGAAAAGCTTGCTTATGACGCGCTCACCAAGGGCGAGGGACTTACCGCCGCCTGCGGAATCTGCGGCATTCAGGAATCCTATGACAGGGACGAGACGGATGAGTTTGTAAAGCCTACCGTTGCGCTTGAGGACGGAAAGCCCGTTGCGACCATTCAGGACGGCGACAGCGTTGTGTTCTTTAACTTCCGCCCTGACCGCGCAAGACAGATCACCAGAGCGTTCTGCGATGATGATTTCAAGGGATTTGACCGTGGCGCAAGAAAGGATCTGTGCTTTGTTTGCTTCTCTGATTATGATCCAACCATTCCGAACAAACTTGTTGCATTTAAGAAGGTTTCCGTTACCAATACCTTTGGTGAGTGGCTGGCGGCCAATAAGATGACGCAGGCGCGCATTGCTGAGACCGAGAAATATGCTCACGTAACGTTCTTCTTCAACGGCGGCGTGGAGCAGCCCAACGAAGGAGAGGACAGAATTCTCGTGAATTCTCCCAAGGTTGCAACCTATGACTTAAAGCCTGAAATGAGTGCATATGAGGTTTGTGATAAGCTGACCGGAGCCATCAGAAGCGGCAATTACGACGTGATCGTGATCAACTTTGCTAATCCTGACATGGTTGGCCATACCGGAGTTCTTGAGGCGGCAATTAAGGCAGTGGAAGCAGTGGATGAGTGCGTTGGCAAGGCCGTAGAGGCCGTTAAAGAGATGGACGGCGTTTTGTTCATCTGTGCTGACCACGGTAACTGCGAGATGATGATCGACTATGAGACCGGCGAACCCTTCACCGCGCATACGACCAATCAGGTGCCTTTCATTTTGGTAAATTATGATCCCGCATACAAGCTTCGTGAGGGCGGATGCCTTGCAGACATCATTCCTACCTTGATCCAGATCATGGGCAAGGAACAGCCTGCCGAGATGACGGGTAAGAGCCTTCTGATCAAGAAATGATCGGACGACGGTCGATACGGATTTTTGCGAGACGATATGTTAAAGGAAGCATAGGCTTAGGCCATGCTTCCTTTTTTGTGTTGAAATTTCCTCAAAGAAATGGGATAATAAAACCAGTTATTAAGCAGTTACGTTTGGTTGCAGGATGATTTTGGCAGGAGGAAAAGCAATGGAACGGCCGGGTGCTTCTCAGGATAACAGAGGCGGAAATTGGATTGTCAGACTTCGTTCCAACGATGCTGACGGCGGTGAATACTTACCCATTCGAACGAAAAAGGGACAGCATTACCATGGGGGATTTCAGACCTGGTGGGCTGCAGCCTCTAAGGAAAAGGAACTGCGGGAACAGGGAGTGAAATCCAAATATCAGATCTGCAGGAGGGACGAGAATTACCGCTTTGCCAATCAAGGCTGCGGCGTGATCGCCATGACCAATCTGGAACTGTATCTTAGCAAAGCGGCGGAAAGAAAAAAAGGCGGCAACGCGCCTCTTCCCGAAATGACGCAGGAAGAATACGAGAAAATCGCAAGTTCAAAATGGCAAAAGAAGACCTATCACGTTGGTACAAGTTACCCGAATTACCTGGCAGGACTTTATCCATGGAAAATGGAGAGCGGTCTTAGAAAGTTCTTGAGGGAAAATGACTTTGCGAGGAAAAGGGTTAAGTGGGCGCCCTTCTTCCCAAGCCCGGTCAAGAGGCAAAGAAAACTGGTCATGGAGGCCATTATTGATATGCTGAGTGACGACTATCCAGTCGTGTTTGCTTATTATTCCAAGAAACAAGACGTAACCTTCTACGTGAATTTGGATCATGCGATCCAAAAACTTCCGCCGGAAACGGCGGATGAGCTGGTGGGTAGTCATTACATGACGTTGATCGGCGTATACGTGACGGAGAAGGGCGAGGAAATCTTGCAGTTGGAAAGCTGGGGCAGGATTTTTTACGTCAGATACGACGATTATGCCAGGAAGCTGGATTACTTTTCAAACATATTAAGGATCTATTAGACCGCGGAGGTAATGAAATGACAACGGTAAGACTTGGAAAAACGGGAATCACGGTTGAGAAAAATGCGTTTGGAGCACTGCCCGTACAGCGCGTAACGATCGAGGAAGCAGTCCGTCTTCTTAGAATGGCATATGACGGCGGCATGCGTTTTTTTGACACGGCGAGGTTTTATACCGACAGTGAGATCAAGCTTGGCGCTGCGTTTGAGGGCATGCGCGAAAAGGTTTATATTGCGACGAAGACGGGAGCGACTACTGCGGATCAGTTTTGGAAGGATCTGGACGTATCTCTGCATAATCTCAGAACGGACTACGTGGACCTGTATCAGTTTCACAATCCTGCATTTTGCCCGAAGCCTGGGGATGGCAGCGGACTTTATGAGGCCATGACGGAAGCGAAGGAAAAAGGCATGGTGCGTCACGTGGGCATCACAAACCATCGACTGAGCGTTGCCATGGAGGCAATCCAAAGCGGACTTTATGAGACCTTGCAGTTTCCCTTCTGTTATCTTTCCACGGAGAAAGATCTGGAGTTGGTAAAGGCTTGTAAGGAAGCGGACATGGGCTTCATTGCCATGAAGGCCTTGTCAGGCGGACTGATCACGAATTCAGCTGCGGCTTATGCCTATTTGGCACAGTTTGACAACGTACTTCCCATTTGGGGCATTCAGCGGGAAAGCGAGCTCTTGGAATTCTTGTCGTATATAAAAGAGCCCACTGTCATGACAGCGGAAATTCAGGAACTGATTGAGAAAGACCGTAAGGAATTGCTCGGAGAGTTTTGCAGGGGATGCGGTTATTGCATGCCTTGTCCCGTTGGAATAGAGATCAACAATGCGGCAAGAATGAGCCTTATGCTTCGCCGCGCGCCTTCGAAGGCATGGCTTACGGAAAGCTGGCAGGAGAAGATGAAGCTGATCGAGAAGTGTCTGCACTGCGGAAAGTGTAAGTCGAAATGTCCTTACGGACTCGATACGCCGACGCTTTTGGAAAAGAATTATAAGGATTATCAGGAAATCCTGGCTGGTAAACCAATTTAATGGTTCTATTTTTCACTCCTTGTCCATATATTATATTGACGGATCGATCAAATGATTATGGAATGACGAAAGGAGTGAAAAGATGGCCAGAGGACCAAGAAAATCCATTGAGGAAAAGATCGAAGCAAAGCAGGAGCTTGTAGACGCTTTAGAGACAAGACTTGAAGCGGAACGAAGCGAATTGGAGGATCTGCTTAGGGAAAAGAGACTGAAGGAACTGGAAACCGTGGGAGATCTGATCGAGGAAAGCGGTTTGGAACCCGAGACGGTGGCAAACATCCTGAAGGAATACGTAAAAGAGAAACAAAGCGCATAAAAAACAGGTGGGGAAATCCCACCCGTTTTTTTATTCTTTATCGCGCAATGCCTTCTGGGCGGAAGACAGCATCAGTTTAATGCGGTTTAACTGATTAACTTCGCTGGCGCCGGGATCATAGTCGATGGCAACCACGTTAGATTCCGGATATGCCTTGCGCAGTGCCTTGATCACGCCCTTGCCAACCACGTGATTGGGAAGACATCCAAAAGGCTGGGTGCAGACAATGTTAGGCACGCCCTCATGGATCAGCTCTACCATTTCACCCGTAAGGAACCATCCCTCACCAGTCTGATTGCCGATGTCAACGATGGGCTTGGCAAATTCCACGGTCTTTGCAATGGGATTGGGAGGGATAAAATGCTTACTCTTCTTAAACTCTTTGTTAGATGCGCCGCGCAATACGTTCTCAATGGCCCAAATGCCGAGCTTTGAGAAGCGGGCAGCCTTCTTGCTTGTCCCAAGGTATTCTGCCTTATAGATTTGGTTATAAAAGCAATAGAGCATGAAATCCATCAGGTCAGGCACAACGGCCTCGGCGCCCTCGCTCTCTAACAGATCCACAAGATGATTGTTGCCGGCGGGAGAGAATTTTACAAGAATCTCGCCAACAATGCCCACGCGGGGTTTCTTTACGTCTAACAGAGGAATCTGGTCAAAGTCGCGAATGATCTTGCGGCATAATCCGTTAAATTTCAAGAGATTAACGTGCTTCGCGGACACGTATTCCTGAACCACCTTGAGCCATTTCTGATGAACGGCTTCTACGCTGCCAGGAGTTGCCTCGTAAGGACGCATGCGGTAAACGCATCGCATAAAGATGTCACCGAAGGCAGCACTGATGGCACCGCGAAGCAGCAATTCCGTATTGATGGGGAAACCGGGATTGGTCTCAATCCCGCCGATGTTTAGGGAAATGACGGGAATCTGCTCCATGCCGGCCTTTTTCAGAGCGCGGCGAATGAAACCAATGTAATTCGTGGCACGACAACCGCCGCCCGTCTGCGTGATGATCAGCGCCGTGCGATCCAAGTCATATTCTCCTGAGAGCAGGGCCTCCATCAGCTGACCAACCACAAGAAGGGAGGGATAGCAGGCATCATTGTTAACGTACTTCAGGCCAACGTCAACGGAATGCTTATTGTCATTGTCAAGAACCTTAAAGCGGTATCCGATCGCAGCAAATGCAGGTTCCATCACGTCAAAGTGAATGGGACTCATCTGCGGACAAAGGATCGTATAATTCTTTTTCATGTCCTCGGTAAACTGGACTTTGTGGATGTTGGTGGGACGAATCTCACGGGTCTTGCCCATCTTTTCACGTACGCGGATGGCGGACAATAAGGATCTTACGCGGATTCTGGCCGCGCCAAGGTTGTTTACTTCATCGATCTTTAGGCAAGTATAAATCTTATCGGATCCGGACAGAATGTCATTGACCTGATCGGTCGTAACTGCATCCAAGCCGCATCCAAAGGAATTTAACTGGATCAGATCCAGGTTTTCCACGGTGCGCACGTAGGTGGCAGCCGCGTAGAGACGACTGTGATACATCCACTGGTCGGAAACGATCAACGGTCTGTCGGGACATCCCAGGTGAGAGATGGAATCCTCGGTCAAAACGGCCAGACCATAAGAAGTAATGAGCTCCGGTATGCCGTGATTGATCTCGGGATCCAGGTGATATGGACGACCAGCCAGGACAATGCCGCGCTTGCCGGTTTCATTCAAGTATTGTAAGGTCTCTTCGCCCTTCTTGCGAACCTCGTCACGCATTGCATCCAGCTCTTTCCAACCAAGTTCGCAGGCTTCGCGGATCTCAGAAGCGGGAATCTCGGAAAACTCTTTCGTTAGGGAAGAGCAGATGGTATCAACGCTTTCGAAGGACATGAACGGGTTGCGCAGACGCACCTTTCCGCTCGATATGCTCTCCACGTTATTCTTAATGTTCTCAGAATAAGAGGTTACGATGGGACAATTATAGTGATTGTTGGCCTCCGGCGTTTCGTTGCGCTCATAGAATAGCGCGGGATAGAAGATGAAATCCACGTTCTGACTGATCAGCCATTCTACGTGACCGTGAGCCAGCTTCGCGGGATAACACTCGGATTCACTGGGAATGGACTCTATTCCGAGTTCGTAGATCTTTCTGTTCGAGCTGGGAGAGAGAACGACGCGGTAACCAAGCTTCGTAAAGAACACGTGCCAGAAGGGATAATCCTCATACATGTTCAAAACCCTGGGGATGCCGACGGTGCCCCTGGGAGCCTTGTCAGGATCCAAGGAAGCGTAATTAAAAAGTCTGTGAAGCTTGAAGTCAAACAGATTAGGCACGTTGTGGGCGTTCTTTTGACCGCCGATGCCGCGCTCACAGCGGTTGCCGGAGATATATTGGCGTCCGCCGGAAAACTTGTTGATGGTAAGACGGCAGTTGTTGGTACAACCTTTACACTTGGCCATGCTGGTCTCAAATTTCAAGGCGCAGATCTTCTCGTAGGATAGCATGGAACTCTCGTAACCCTCTTCAAACCGTTCACGGGCAATCAAAGCGGCACCGAAGGCACCCATGATGCCGGCGATGTCGGGACGAATGGCCTCACAGCCCGCAATCTTTTCAAAACTGCGAAGAACGGCGTCGTTATAGAATGTACCGCCCTGAACAACAATCTGGCTTCCAAGCTCAGAGGCGTCGGAAACCTTGATTACCTTGAAAAGGGCATTTTTGATAACGGAATAAGCCAGGCCGGCGGAGATGTCCGCTACGGAAGCACCTTCCTTCTGGGCCTGCTTAACCTTGGAATTCATAAATACGGTACAGCGCGTTCCGAGATCGATGGGATGCTCTGCGAAGAGGGCAGCCTTTGCGAAGTCCTGCACGCTGTAATTCAATGATCTTGCAAAGGTTTCGATGAAGGATCCGCAGCCAGAGGAGCATGCCTCGTTGAGCTGAACGCTGTCCACGGTCTGATTCTTGATCTTGATGCACTTCATGTCCTGGCCGCCAATGTCAAGAATGCAATCCACCTTGGGATTAAAGAAAGCGGCAGCATAATAATGCGCAACGGTCTCTACTTCGCCGTCATCGAGCAAAAACGCAGCCTTCATCAGGGCTTCACCGTAACCGGTGGAGCAGGAGCGCACGATCTTTACGTTCTCCGGGAGCTGCTCAAAGATTTCTTTTAGGGATCCGATGGCAGTCGTTAGGGGACTTCCACCGTTATTGCTGTAAAATGAGTATAACAAGGAACCGTCTTCCCCAACCAACGCAATCTTTGTGGTGGTGGAGCCGGAATCAATGCCAAGAAAGGCATTGCCATGATATTCAGAGAGCTTGGAGGTCTTTACGTGACTGACGGAGTGTCTTGCCTGAAAAGCCTCATAATCCTTTTCGGAAGCGAAGAGCGGTTCCATGCGTTCCACTTCGAATTCCATGTGGATCTCGGTGGAAAGCTTGTCAACCATTTCCTCAAGGGTATAATGCGTGCCAGGGCCGGCAATCGCATCCAGCTTTGACCCCGTCGGCGCAGGATATTTTTTGCCTTCTGCCGCGTTCATAGCACTTCCCATGGCGGCAAAAAGGTGAGAATTGTCAAGGTCAACGGTATGTTCCTCATCCAGCTTCAGCGTGCGGATGAAGGCAACTTTTAATTGATCCAGGAAATGAAGGGGACCACCCAAAAATGCAACGTGCCCGCGGATGGGTTTGCCACAGGCGAGACCGGAAATGGTCTGGTTGACCACGGCCTGGAAAATGGAAGCGGAAAGGTCTTCCTTTGTGGCACCTTCGTTGATCAGAGGCTGGATGTCGGTTTTTGCAAATACGCCGCAACGCGCGGCAATGGTATATAAAGAGTGATAATCCTTTGCGTATTCATTCAGGCCGGAAGCATCCGTCTGGATCAGGGATGCCATCTGATCGATAAAGGAACCGGTACCGCCGGCACAAATGCCGTTCATCCGCTGCTCAACGTTGCCGCCTTCAAAATAAATGATCTTTGCGTCCTCGCCACCAAGCTCGATCGCCACGTCTGTCTGGGGAGCAAGCGCCTTTAGCGCAGTCGCAACGGCGATTACCTCCTGCGTAAAGGGAACCTTTAAGTGGTTGGCAAGCGTTAGTCCGCCGGAACCCGTGATCATGGGCCAAAGCATTACGTTTCCAAGCTGATCGTATGCTTCCTGCAAAAGAGCGGACAGGGTTTCGCGAATGTTGGCGTAATGTCTTCTGTAATCAGAAAACAATAATTCGTTATTCTCATTTAATATGGCAATCTTGACCGTGGTCGAACCAATGTCAATGCCAAGCGTTGCCTCATTAAGATTTCCTTGCATTTTCTAAGAACCTTCCTTTTGACATTCTTTTTGATTATACGACAAAAAAGAATAAAAAGCAACGAACAAAAAACGTAAAATATTTTAAAGAACCTAAAAAGATAATAAATTCAGCCGCGTTTGGTTTACTTCTCACGCACTTAATGGTAAAATACATGCGTACGGCCTTTTTTACAACGAGAGCATAGGAAAGAGAAGAGAGAATCATGAGTAATTTTGAAAAGAAGTTTGGAAAGTATGCCATTCCGAATCTGACAATCATTTTGATTGGTTGTTACGCAATAGGATATATCATGGAGTACGTCAACTGGCAGTTCCTGAATTATCTGACGCTGGACATGCACAAGATCTTGACGCAAGGGCAGGTTTGGAGAGTGATATCGTGGATCCTTGTACCGCCGGAAAGCTTTGATCTTTTTACTTTGATCATGTTATTTTTCTATTACAGCATAGGAACCGCCATGGAGCGAACCATGGGGACTTATAAATATAATGTCTTTATTTTCCGTGGGATTGCGCTTACGGTGATTGGCGCACTGCTTTGCTATGGATTGTGTTTCCTGCTTTATGGCGGTATCTTGACGGGAGACGGCGCGGCGTACGCACAAGCCATATTTGAAAATGCGGCATATAAGTTTAGTACCTACTACATCAACATGTCGATCTTTTTGGCGTTTGCGATAGTATACCCGGAGATGCAGGTCCTGCTGATGTTTGTGATCCCGGTCAAGGTGAAATGGCTTGGCATTTTAGATCTTGTGCTCTTGGTTTTTTCCTTCTTTACCGGCGCGCTGTTCACGAAATTTGCCATTGGCGCGGCGTTGTTAAACGTTGGCATTTTCTTCCTGATGGTCCGTAATTTGCGGCACCTGAGGCCTTCGCAGATTAAACGGCGCGTGGAATACAGGCAGAAGGTTCAGAAGCTTAAGGCTGCAACAAAGCATAAATGCGCGATCTGCGGTCAGACGGAAGAGGATAATCCCGATCTGGAGTTCCGTTTTTGCTCAAAATGTAACGGCAATTATGAGTATTGTTCTGAGCATTTGTATACACATGAGCACGTGAAATAGAGCATTGATTGCGGTTGGATTTAGACGAAAACGATGCGAAAAGTCAGGAGAGAGTTGGAAATGAGCAAGGAAGCGCAGTTTGCGAAGAAGTTGGAAGAAATAAAGAATCTGGCCAGGGAGCAGGGTAACATGGTCACGCAGGAGCAGGTGCTGGAAGCGTTTGCGGAGCTTGAGCTTTCCGGTGATCAGATGCAGATGGTATATGATTATCTGTTGCAAAGCAAGATTGGAATTGGACAGCATTTGGATCCTGAGGATTATCTGACGGAAAAGGAACAGGATTATTTGGAGGAATATCTTTCGGAGATCGAAGGTTTGGCTGACGTGACGGAGGGGGAGAAGGAAGCCATCACGCTGTCTGCCATGGCGGGTGACCTGGATGCCCAAAGAAGACTTACGGAAATCTATCTGAAGGAAGTGCCGCAGATCGCAAAACTTTATGCGGGTCAGGGCGTGTTCCTGGAGGATTTGATCGGTGAGGGCAACGTGGCGCTTACCATCGGGGCTTCCATGCTGGGAAGTCAGGAGAATGCGGACGAAGCGCAGGGCATGTTGGCAAAGATGATCATGGATGCCATGGAAGCGTACGTCCAGGAGAATGCGGATGCCAAGAAGATTGACACAAGAGTTGCGGACAAGGTAAATCAGGTTGCGGATAAGGCGAAGGAGCTTTCCGAAGAGCTTAGACGCGAAGTGACGGTGCAGGAGCTCGCGGAAGAGAGCGGCCTTTCCGAAAAGGCCATCCGTGACGCGATCCGCATGAGTGGCTATAAAATCGAAGGCATTGACTTCAAGGAATAAGGAGGAAGGCTTCTTTGAACAATAAGGTCACCTACGAGGACGGAAAATACTCGATGCAGGACGTGGGTACGCTTTACCTGGGCACGAAATATACCTTTGACGAGCTTTTGGAATGTGAGGACGTTCCTTTTAAGTTCCGGCTTTTGGCGCAAAAGTACCTGCTTCCGGAAGCGGACGGGGAGGACACCCTGGAAACCCATTTGTATTATCTGGATAAAAAAAGTTTTTTGGTCAAAATCTATAAGCAACTGAAGGCTAAGGTAAAAGTAAACGTTCTCGTTGAGAAAAAAGGCGGGAAAAGGGAGTATGCCACGAAGAATTATACCGTGGAAGAACTTGCTGCCATTCCGCCGGAAGAAAAAGAACGGATTGGCATGGTCGTACAGGAATTGTCCGTCAGTAAATTTGCATTGATGGCATTCTAAAAGCGAAAATCAAAAAGTGAGGATAACATGAAGGTAGAGAATTGTAAAAATTATGAAATCTTAAAGGAGCAAATGATCTCCATCGGCTCCTTCCAGACGAAGGCTTACGTTCTTCGTCATAAGAAATCAGGAGCAAAGGTAGCCCTGATGGAAAATGATGACGAGAATAAGGTATTCTATATCGGTTTTCGCACGCCGCCCAAGGATTCCACGGGTGTTGCGCATATTTTGGAGCACTCCGTTTTGTGCGGATCGGAAAAGTATCCCTTAAAGGATCCTTTTGTGGAGCTGGTAAAGGGATCTTTGAATACCTTCCTGAATGCCATCACGTATTCGGACAAGACCGTTTATCCCGTGGCCAGCTGTAATGATCAGGATTTCCAAAACTTGATGGACGTCTATCTGGACGCCGTTTTCCATCCCAATATTTATCAGAAAAAGGCCATCTTCCTGCAAGAGGGCTGGCATTATGAGATGGATGAGGAGGGAAAGCTTTCCTACAATGGCGTTGTCTATAACGAGATGAAGGGAGCTTTTTCGGACGCGGACGAGATCTTGTTCCGCGAGATCATGAATTCCCTGTATCCGGACACGTCTTACGGCGTGGAATCCGGCGGCGATCCGCAGGTGATTCCCGAGCTTACGTATGAAAATTTCCTGGCTTTTCACGGGAAATATTATCATCCGGCAAACAGCTATATTTTCCTCTATGGCAACATGGACATGGCGGAGAAGCTGGATTTTATTGACAGGGAGTATTTGTCGAAATATGAGAAGATTGAACTGGATTCGGAGATCAAGCTTCAACCGGCGTTTGAAAAGCCTAGGCGCGTGGAATTGGAATATCCCGTTGACGAGGGCGAAGACCTGGAGGAAAGCTCTTATTTGTCCGTAAATTACTGCGTTGGAGATAATCTGGATCCCGTCATCAACGTTGCGTTCCAGATCCTGGACCGCGTGATCTGTAACGTCAACGGCGCACCGCTGAAAATGGCGCTTTTGGACGCAGGCCTTGGAAAGGACGTATTTAGTTCTTATGACAATGGCATCAAGCAGCCTTCCTTTAGCATTATCGCAAAGGATGCAGACGCAGCAAGGGAAGAGGAGTTTCTCTCCATTGTTGAGGAAACGCTCCGCAAGATCGTGAGGGAAGGCTTGGATAAGAAAGCCCTCCAGGCGAGCCTGAATTCCTATGAATTCCGTTACTTAGAGGCGGATTTCGGTCGTTATCCCAAGGGACTCATGTATGGTCTTCAGCTGTTGGACAGCTGGCTTCACGATGACTTAAAGCCGTTTATTCACTTGGATTTAAATGAGACGTTTGCAATCCTTCGCGAGAAGGTCGAGACGGACTATTTTGAAAAACTGATCGAAACGTATCTTTTGGAGAATACGCATAAGGTCGTTCTTGTCATGAATCCAAAGGAGGGGCTGCTGGAAGAACAGGAGCAGTCTCTGGAAGAAAAGCTTGCCGCGATCAAAGCTTCCATGACGGAAGAGGAGATCGATCAGATCAAAAAGGATACGGAGGCATTAAAGGCATTCCAGGATCGCGAGGATACGGAGGAAGAGCTTCAAAAGCTCCCGATGCTCCGTAGGGAGGATCTTGGAAAGGAAGCTCATAAGCTTTACAACGAGCCCAGAAAGATCAGCGATACCGAGTTTATTTTCCATGACGTGTTTACCAATGGCGTTGGCTATATGAATCTTTCCTTTGACCTGAAGGACGTCCCGGAGGAGTACTTCCCTTACGTTGGCATTCTTCGCATCGTTATGTTTGACGTCAGCACGAAGAGCCATACCTACGGAGACCTGGTCAATGAGATCGATCTCTATACGGGTGGCATGACTTCCAACGTGAGCGTCACGACGAAATATCATACGCCGGAAGAGTGCAGATGCTTTTTCCTCATCAATTCGAAATTCACCTATCGCAATCTTGATAAGGTGATGGAACTGGTAAAGGAAGTTGCGCTTCACAGCGTTTATGACGATCAGAAGAGACTCTTGGAGATCTTGCAGGAATATAAGACGAGCACCCAGCAGGGCATGGTGGCCGGAGGTCACAGCCTCGCGGTTGCAAGAGCACTGTCCTATGAGAATCTGCCGTCTGCTTACTATGACGTTTTGTCAAAGCTCTCTTTATACCGGCTGGTCAGCGAGATCCTGGATGATTATGAGAAGAATGCAAAGAATCTTACGGAAAAGCTCCAAACGCTGGCCAAAATGATCTTTAGGGTTGAGAATCTGAGGGTGGATTTTACGGGTGCAAGGGAGGTGCTTCCGGCATTCGAGGAAAAGATTGCGGATCTCAAAAAAGATTTGTTTACCTGTGAGGTCATGAAGGGGAAATTTGTTCCGAAGCTCGAAAAGAAAAACGAAGGCTTTATGGAACCCAGTCAGGTGCAGTACGTGTGCCGTGCGGGTAATTACCGGAGGAAAGGTCTTCCCTATGACGGAAGCCTGAAGGCGCTGAAGGTCATGATGGGGTATGAATACCTTTGGATGAACGTGCGCGTGCGCGGCGGAGCTTATGGCTGCATGTGTAATTTTGGGACCAGCGGAGAGAGCTATTTTGTTTCCTACCGTGATCCTCAGCTTGGCAAGACGGTGGAAATTTATCAAGGCGCGGCTGATTTCATCCGCAATTTCCAGGCGGATGAGCGTACAATGACAAAGTACGTGATCGGTGCCATCGGGGAATTGGATACTCCCATGACGCCTTCAGCGAAGGGAAGCTTTTCGAAGGAAGCATGGCTTTCCGGCGTGACGGAGGAAGACCTTCAGAAGGAGAGGGATGAATTGCTTGCGACGACGCCCGAAAAGATCCGCTCCCTTGCGAAGTACGTGGATGCCTTTATGGAGGATGAGTGCTTTGTGGTAGCCGGAAATTCGGGCAAGATCAAAGAAAACGAAAAAATGTTTGGCAGAATTGAGAACCTTTTTTAACAATCTTCGTCTATAGGATCAAAGCGGTCATGCAATTTAGGGGAGATGACGTGACGGTGCTTTGACCGCATGTAAAGGGAGGATGATTATGAAAAAATTGCGTTTACCAAAGATGATCGTAAAAGGGATTGCCTGCGTTTGTTCCATTGCGCTTCTTTCAGGATGCGGCATGGCGAGTGACGTTGCCGAACAGGTTGCTGATTTAAACAAAGGATTTAGTATTAAAGGTAGTTCCTCCGGAGGTGCCAATTATTCGAATGCGGCATACAAAGAGGATTACGCCGCTGATGATCTCTGGACGGAGAACACGTCCGTGGCAATGGCAGAAAATAAGTATAATACGAATAATGACGGAGAGGCTCCGCAGCCAGATAATTATTCCCAAACTTCCGCAAGCAAGAGAAAACTCATCAAAAACGTTAACATGAACGTGGAAACGCAGGAATATGACCAGTTGATGGCAAATCTGGAAAAGCGCGTAAAGGAACTTGGCGGCTACGTACAGAGCATGGAAAGCTATAACGGCAGTACTTACAACAGTTACGGGAAGTATGATGCTGACAGATATGGCGTGCGTCGCAATGCAAACATGGTGGTTCGAATCCCGCAGGACAAGCTCGATGATTTCGTACAGTCCATATCTGATCTTGCAAACGTCGTAAACCGAAGGGAGAGCGTGGAGGACGTAACGCTTCAATACGTTGACGTGAAAAGCCACAAGGAATCCCTTCAGGTAGAACAGGAAAGATTGTTGGCACTTCTGGAGCGCGCGGAAACATTGGAGGACATTATCACTTTGGAAAATCGTCTTTCCGCCGTACGCTACCAGATTGAAAGCATGGAGTCCACGCTCCGTACTTATGACGACCTTGTGGATTACAGTACTGTGACCCTCCGGATTGATGAGGTAAAGGAATATACGCCCGTTGTAGAAGAAGTGGAAGAGGAGACGAATTGGCAGCGCATGACCAGAGGCTTTATGGAGAGCGTTGAAAGCGTTTGGAACGGCGCCATTAATCTTGGCATCGCGTTTGTGATCAACCTGCCTTATTTTGTGATCTGGGCCATCGTGATCACTGTGATCGTTTTGATCGTGAAGAAGGTCAAGAAGGGAAAGAACAAGAAATCAAATAATTCTTCGGATGCAGGGGAAGCTCCCGCAGATGAGTTTGACGTAAAGGCGAACCTGGACAAAGTGGCAACAAAGAAAGAAGAAAAGAAAGAAGAAAAGAAAGAAGAGAAGAAAGAGAATTAATCAAAGAAATGCAATGGAATTAAGAACAAGAAAGAACGCTGGCAGATCATTCTGCCAGCGTTTCCCATTCTTCGTATTTTTGTTCCAGTTCAGCCCTAAGGGATTCCTGTTCTTTGGATAATTCCTGAAGCTTTAGGGACTGGGTTGCAACGTCTGGTTTTGCCATCTCTTCGTCGATGGCTGCAATGCGTTCCTCAAGTTCAGCAATCTTGGCCTCACATTTTTTGAGGTCATTTTCTTTTTTGCGGAGTCTGGCCTGTTCTTCCTTCTTGGCCTTGTAATCAAGGGCTCCGTCCTTGGCAGCGGGAGCAGGTTCTTTGGAAAGGGAGTTGGGAGATTCCTTTTTCAGTTGTTCCTCTAAGGTCGCCATCTGTACCTCGCGCTTTTCGAGGTAATAATCATAATTTCCCACGTAGTTTACGAAACGGTTTTGGGTTAATTCCAAAATGCGGTGTGCCGTACGGTTGATAAAATAACGGTCGTGGCTTACGTAAAGCACCGTACCCTCGTATTGATTGATGGCATCCTCAAGGATTTCCTTGGACGCAATGTCAAGATGGTTTGTGGGCTCGTCCAGGATCAGGAAATTAGCATTGCCCAGCATGAGCTTTGCAAGGGAAACGCGTCCCCGTTCGCCGCCGCTAAGATCCCGGATCAGCTTAAACACTTCGTCGCCGGTGAAGAGGAAAGCAGCCAGTACGTTGCGGATCTCGGTGTTCGTGAGATAGGGATAATCATCAGAGATCTCGTCAAACAACGTTTTTTCGGGATGAAGCACGTGATGCTCCTGGTCGTAGTAGCCGATCTCAACGTTGGTTCCCAGGGTGAATTCTCCGGCATCCGCAGGCAACAGTTCGTTTAGGATCTTAAGCAAGGTGGTCTTGCCGGTTCCATTGTCGCCAAGGATGGCAACGTGTTCACCACGCTTGATTTCAAACGAGACGTTTTTGAATAACTCTTTGTCGCCAAAGGATTTTGCCAGACCTTCGACGGTAAGTACGTCCTTTCCGCTTTCGCGATAGGGCGTGAGCGTCAGCTTCATGTCCGTGTTGACTTCCGTGGGCTTTTCGATACGATCCAGCTTATCCAGCATTTTTTCGCGGCTTTCCGCGCGTTTGATGGCCTTTTCACGCCCAAAGGAGCGGAGTTTTTCGATAACTTCTTCCTGATGTTGGATCTCCCGCTGCTGGTTCAGATAAGCATTCATTGCAGCGATGCGAAGCTGCTTTTTCTTTTCGGCATAATCGGAATAATTTCCCAGGAAGGTGGTTGCCTTCGTCTGATCGATTTCAATGATCTTAGTACAGATGCGGTCAAGAAAATAGCGGTCATGGGAGACGATCAAAACGGCCCCCTTATAATTCAGCAGATAGGTCTCGAGCCAGGAGATGGAAGAAACGTCCAGATGGTTGGTGGGCTCGTCCAAAATGATCAAGTCGGGCTTTTGGAGAAGGAGTTTGCCAAGGGCAACGCGGGTCTTTTGACCTCCGGAAAGAGTGCTGACCGACTTTGTAAATTCAGCCTCCGTAAATCCCAATCCCTTTAGGACGCCGACAACTTCGCTCTTGTAGGAATAACCGTCGCCGATCTCAAAGGCGTGGGTCAAATCGGAATAGCGCTTCATCAAAGCATCCAGGGCATCCCCTTCGGCATTTTTCATGTCAGCCTCACATTTCCGCATCATTTCTTCGAGATCTAAAAGATTTTTCTTGACGGAAAGCAATTCTTCGTAAATGGTATTCTCGGTGGACACGGCTCCGTTTTGGGCGAGATATCCAAAGGTCTTGTCCTTTGCAAAAGTGACAAGTCCTTCGTCAGGCGCACTTTCCCCGACGATAATGCGAAGAAGCGTTGTCTTTCCGGCACCGTTAACGCCAACGATCGCAGCCTTCTCGTGATCCTCGATATGGAAGGAAACGTCCTGCAATACCTTTTTATCCACAAATTCTTTTCTTAAGTTCTGACATGCTAAGATCATTTTTTACCTCCAAAAGAAGTGGGCAATGCCCAGTTCCACTGAAATATTTTATTTGTTTTCCCATGGACTGTCAAGGTGAGATATTAGATTGACACGGTTTTAACAAAGTGGTATAGTTTATAGATAGAAAAGAAAAAATATCATGGAAACGGAGGGCTTTCGCCTTGACGGAAAATGAGAAGGGAATTTCCCAGGCAGTCATTGGACGCCTGCCTAGATATTTTCGCTACTTAGGGGAACTTCGCGATGCCGGCGTGGAACGGATCTCGTCCCAGGATCTCAGTGAACTGATGAAGGTCACGGCATCCCAGATCCGCCAGGATTTCAATAATTTCGGCGGTTTTGGACAGCAGGGGTATGGTTACAACGTAGAATATCTGTACCGTGAGATCGGTAAGATCCTTGGCTTGGATCAAACCCATAACTTTATCATTGTCGGCTCGGGCAATCTGGGTCGCGCGCTTGGAAACTATCTGAATTTTGAACGCCGCGGATTCCTGTTAAAGGGCATGTTCGACCAAAACCCGGACGTGATCGGAAGTACCGTTCGCGGCGTTAAAATCATGCCCATGGAAGAGATGGAACGCTTTGTCAGGGAAAATGACATTGACATAGCCGTGCTGACTCTCCCGAAAACCAGCGCCGTGGGCGTTGCTGACAAGCTCGCACAGAATGGCATCAAGGCGATCTGGAATTTTGCACACGTGGACCTAAACCTTCCAAAGGGAATCCAGGTTGAGAACGTACATCTTTCCGACAGCTTGATGAAATTATCTTATAATTTGACCCGTTATCGCAAGGAGCAGGAGGAATAAATGCGTTATCTTGTGACTGGCGCTGAAATGAAGAGACTGGACAAGAGCACGATGGAAAGAATTGGCATTCCGTCGCTTGTCCTGATGGAAAGGGCAGCGCTTGAGAGCTTTTACGTGCTAAAGGAAAAAGGATTGGTAAAGCAAGACGCTTACGCTCTGATCCTTGCCGGTTACGGCAATAATGGCGGAGACGGTCTTGCACTTGCAAGAATGCTCTGCGAGGACGGCGTTCGCGTAGAAGTGATGCTGGTGGGAGAGGAAGCGAAGGCGACGGATTCCCGGCGCGCTCAAAAAAGCATCTTAAACGCATATCCGGTTTGCTTTGTTAATACTCTTGAAGAAAAGGAATATGACTTTGTCGTAGACGCGCTGTTTGGCGTTGGGCTATCCAGAAACCTTTCCGGTGAATGGCTGCAAGCCATTGAAAAAGCGAATTTGTTAAAGGGAGTAAAGGTGGCATTAGACGTGCCAAGCGGCGTCTGCCCGGACGACGGCCGGATCCTTGGAACGGCGTTTATGGCAGACTTTACCATAACGTTTGGATTTGAAAAAATTGGACTTTGGCTCTATCCCGGTTGTGACTGCGCGGGGGAAATCATTTTAAGGGACGTAGGTATTTCGGAGCGGGCATTTTGGGGATATGAACCCGATTGCTTTACCTTGGAAGAAGACGTAAGCAGTTTGCTTCCCAAGAGGCGAAGGGATGGAAATAAGGGCACTTTTGGAAAGGCATTGATTGTTGCCGGAGGATTCCAGATGGCCGGAGCGGCCGTACTATGCGCGAAGGCATGTTATGGCGCCGGCGCCGGCATGGTAAAGGTATTGACCGATCCGGGAAATCGCGTGATCGTTCAACAAGTCATGCCGGAAGCATTGTTTGGATCCATTGATGAGGAAGAAGCGATTCGTGACGCGCTTACGTGGTGTGACGTCATCTGCATCGGACCTGGACTTGGCAAAGGGGAAAACGCAGCTGCGGCTCTTAAGATCATTCTGGAAACGGTTGATGAACGCATGATTCAAAAACCGCTGGTGCTGGATGCGGATGCGATCAATCTGATCTCGGAATCTGAAGAAAGATTAAATGCCGTTAAGGAGCAGGGAAAACTTGGCAGGAAGATCATTCTTACGCCGCATCTGTTGGAAATGCTTCGTCTTTGGAACGGACTTTTTGTGAATGAAAAAATGGAACTGGCCCAGTTAAAGCAGGCGGTCAGGAAATATGCCGGAAGGCTAGCTAAAGAATTAGGCGTGATCATTGTCGCAAAGGATGCCCGTACGTTTATCTGTGCCGACGGACGTCCGGCATGCCTAAATCTTTCAGGAAATTCAGGAATGGCTACTGCGGGAAGCGGCGACGTGCTTGCCGGAATGATCACCGCATTTCTTGCACAGACAAAAGGATCAGAAGCGGATGCTTTTCTTTTGACGTGCAAGGCGGTCCGTTATCACGGGCTCATGGGTGAAAATGCCGCGAGAGGCAAGGGTGAGCATGGGGTGATGGCGAGAGATCTGATACCGCAGTGAGAGGAGTTAGAGATGTTGGGAATTCGGGAATCCGTAGAAACCTATCAGCGGGTGCGCGTGGACATTGATCTGGACGCAGCCGTGGAAAACATGAGAAACATGAAGGAGCATCTTCATCAAGAGACGAAGATGCTGGCCGTGATCAAGACGGATGGGTATGGTCATGGCGCGGCGCAGATCGCGGGTGTGTTGGAACCACTGGATTTTGTGTGGGGCTATGCGACGGCAACGCCGGAAGAGGCACATTTGCTTCGCGTCAGTGGGATCAAGAAGCCGATTTTGATTCTTGCATACACGTTTCCTTACAGCTATCAAATGATGGCGGAGAATGAGATCCGCCCCGCCGTGTTCCGCGAGGATACGTTGGAACAGCTGGAAAAGGCAGCCATTGCGGCTGGCAAGAATTTCAAAGTTCACGTCAAGGTAGACACGGGCATGGGAAGGATCGGCGTGGCTCCTGACGAGACGGGACTGAATTTTGTAGAACGATTGCTTCAGTATCCGCATTTAGAGCTGGAAGGCGTGTTCACCCACTTTGCCAGGGCTGATGAATATGACAAGGAAAATGCCCGGGAACAGCTGAGGAAATTTAATTCTTTCACGGAATCCATTGAAAAGAAATTTGGGATCAAAATCCCGTTAAAGCATTGCTCAAACAGCGCGGGCATCTTGGAAATCCCGGAGGCAAACCTGGATCTGGTACGCGCGGGCATCACGCTGTATGGATTATATCCTTCGGATGAGGTGAGTAAGGACGTGGTGCCGTTAAAACCGGTACTTAGCCTGCACAGTCACGTGGTATACGTGAAGGACGTAATGCCGGGACAGAGCATCAGTTACGGAGGAACCTTTACGGCAGAACACCCCATGCGAGTGGCCACCATCCCGGTAGGCTATGGCGACGGCTATCCTAGAAGCCTTTCATCCAAAGGTTTTGTCATGATCCGTGGGAAAAAGGCCCCCATTCTTGGCCGGGTTTGCATGGACCAATTCATGGTGGACGTAAGCGAGATCAAGGACTGTGAAAACGGCGACGAAGTGACGCTGATCGGAGATGGGATCACGGCGGAACTTTTGGGAGACCTCTCGGGCAGATTTAATTATGAGCTCGTATGTGATCTGGGAAAGAGAATCCCCCGCGTATTTTACGTGAAGGGCGAACCCGTGGCCGTCAGGGACTATTATCAGGATTAAGGAATCACGTATACCTCAGAGAAATATGGAAAGACTATCCATGACGTCATTTATGATAAGTGGAGGTTTTATGAGAAGAGGAGACGTGTATTATGCTGACTTAAGACCGGTGGTGGGATCGGAACAGGGAGGGATCAGGCCCGTTCTGATCGTTCAGAACGACGTGGGCAACAGACATAGCCCCACCGTGATCATCGCCGCGATCACAAGCAGGATGAATAAGGCTAAGCTGCCGACGCACATTGAGATCAGCTCAGGAAGTTACGACGTGGAGAGGGATTCCGTGGTGTTATTGGAGCAGCTTCGGACCATTGACAAAAAGAGGCTTCGCGATAAGGTCTGCCATCTTGAAGGAGAAGTCATGCAGAGAATCGACCGCGCGCTTCGGATCAGTTTAGAGCTTTCTACATAAGATCAAAGACAAAATAAAAGTTACAAACAGAAAAAATCTTGAAGAATATAAGAAATAACGTTATACTAAAGGTTAAGCTTGTTTCAGAAAACAAAAAACATATAGGAAAAAAAGGAGTAAAGTACCATGTCAGGACATTCCAAATTTGCAAACATTAAGCATAAGAAGGAGAAGAACGATGCCGCTAAGGGTAAGATCTTTACCATTATCGGCCGTGAGATCGCCGTTGCCGTAAAAGAAGGCGGTCCGGATCCCAATAATAACTTTAAGCTTGCAACCGTAATCGCAAAGGCAAAGGCAAACAACATGCCTAATGATACCATCGAGCGTGGCATCAAGAAGGCCGCAGGAGACGTAGGCAGCGTAAACTATAAGTACGTGACCTACGAAGGATACGGTCCTAACGGCATCGCGATCATCGTGGATGCACTGACTGACAATACGAACCGTACTGCTGCAAACGTTAGAAGCGCGTTTACCAAGGGCCAGGGCAACATCGGCACTCCCGGCTGCGTGTCCTTCATGTTTGACAAGAAGGGTCAGATCATCATCGACAAGGAAGAATGCGACATGGAAGCAGATGACCTGATGATGATCGCGTTGGATGCGGGAGCGGAGGATTTCAGTGAGGAAGAGGACAGCTTCGAGGTATTGACGGATCCCGATTCCTTTGAGCAGGTTAGAAAGAGCCTGGAGGATGCGGGAATCCCCATGATGAGCGCGGAAGTGACCATGATCCCTCAGAATTACGTGGAACTCACGGATGAGACTGCGATCAAGAATCTTCAGAGAACGCTCGACATTCTGGACGAGGATGATGACGTTCAGGCGGTATATCACAACTGGGATGAGTAATGAACGAATACTATAGAAAAGAGTCAGAAGAAAGCTGACGTGGAGGAAAACATGGGAAAACAGTACAGAATTGAAACTAAGTGCGTTCAATCAGGATGGCAGCCGAAGAAGGGTGAGCCCCGCGTGCTTCCGATTTATCAGAGTACCACCTTTAAGTATGAGACTTCCGAACAGATGGGAAGGCTGTTTGACCTTGAGGACAGCGGATATTTTTACACGAGATTACAGAATCCTACCAATGATTACGTTGCCGCTAAGATCTGTGACCTTGAAGGCGGCGTGGCTGCAATGCTGACTAGTTCCGGACAGGCTGCGAACTACTATGCGGTATTTAATATTTGTGAGGCAGGCGATCACTGCATCATGTCCTCCTCGGTGTATGGCGGAACCTTTAATCTGTTGACGGTTACCATGCAGAAGATGGGAATCGAATGTACCGTCGTGGATCCTGACCTTCCCGCAGAGGAGCTTTCCAAGGCATTCCGTGAGAATACGAAATGTGTCCTTGCTGAATCCATTTCCAACCCTACGAACGTCATTCTTGATTTTGAGAAGTTTGCAAAGGTTGCTCACGAGCACGGCGTTCCCCTGATTGTTGACAATACCTTTGCAACGCCGATCAATTGCCGTCCTTTTGAGTGGGGAGTGGACATTGTAACGCACTCCACCACGAAATACATGGATGGACATGCCATGACAGTGGGCGGATGCATTGTTGATTCCGGAAATTTTGACTGGGAGAAATATGCTGACAAATTCCCTGGATTGACTACGCCGGACGAATCCTATCACGGAATTACTTATACTAAGAAATTCGGAAAGGGCGCTTATATCACGAAAGCAACCGCCCAGCTGATGAGAGATCTTGGCTCCATCCAGTCTCCTCAGAATGCATTCCTCCTGAACATTGGTCTGGAGACCTTACCCCTGCGCATGGAGAAACATTGCTCGAACGCGCAGAAGGTTGCAGAGTTCCTGGAAGCTCATGAGAAGGTGGCATGGGTAAATTATGCAGGATTAAAGAGCAATAAGTATCACGAGCTCGCGATGAAATACATGCCGAACGGTACCTGCGGCGTTATTGCGTTTGGTCTGAAGGGCGGAAGAAAGGTTTCTGAGCAGCTCATGGATCACTTAAAGCTTGCGGCGATCGTTACGCACGTTGCCGATGCCAGAACCTGCGTGCTTCATCCCGCCAGCCACACGCACCGTCAGATGACGGATGAGCAGCTTATGGCTGCAGGCATTGCGCCGGATCTGATCCGTTTCTCGGTTGGCATTGAGAACGTAAACGACATTATCGAAGATCTTGAGCAGGCTCTGGCTCAGGTTTAGAGGAGTACAAATGGAGAAACTGGCGATTGTCGTACCCTGTTATAACGAAGAAGAGGTGCTAAAAATCGCATCGAAAACGCTTCGTGAAGTATTGGACGACTTGGTCAAAAAGGAAAAAATTGCCGAAGAGAGCTTTATTCTGTTCGTTAACGACGGAAGTAAGGACAAGACCTGGGAACTTATTGAAGAAGAACATAAGGAGTTCCCAAAGAGGGTTTGCGGCGTTAAGCTGGCAGGCAACGTGGGACATCAATACGCACTCACGGCTGGTCTGATCACGGCAAAGGATGTCAGTGACGTCACTGTCTCCATCGATGCTGACCTGCAGGATGACGTGGCGGTGATCGAAGAGATGATCGATCAGTTTCATGCAGGAAACGACATTGTTTACGGCGTCAGAAAAGAACGGAAAACGGATACGTTTTTCAAACGTACCACGGCACAGTGTTTTTACAAACTAATGAACTTTATGGGCGTGAAATCCGTATATAATCATGCGGATTTCCGTCTGATGAGCAAGAGGGCCGTGGAAGAATTCTCCAAATATCAGGAGAATAATCTTTACCTTAGAGGCATCGTTCCTTTGATCGGGTATCAGACGGAAAAGGTCTATTACGACCGCAAGGAACGGGTTGCGGGAGAATCCAAGTATCCCTTGAAAAAGATGTTGGCGCTTGCGTTTAATGGAATTTCTTCTTTTAGCGTCAAGCCGATTTCCATGGTGCTCGGTCTTGGATTTATTATCGTATTTCTTTCCGTGATCGCTGCAATCTATGCATTGATTTCTTATTTTACTGGAAACGTTGAACCTGGCTGGACGTCTCTGATCTTATCCCTCTGGTTTTTGGGCGGATTAAATCTTTTGGCGATTGGCCTGGTTGGTCAATACATTGGCAAAATCTACATGGAAGTGAAGCACAGGCCTAGATACAATGTTGAAAAAGTTCTGTCCTCTGAAACGGAAACTGATAACGCGCATTGAATACGCTTAGGCGGGAGCCGGAAAACAAATGAGTTGGAAAAGAACAAAGCTAAGTTACGTCCTATGGATGATTTTGGTTGTAATGACCTGCGTGGTGGGATATTATGCCACGTTTGGTTTTTGCGTTCAGTTTGGTCTGCAGGGAACGGTCATATTGGGTATTTTTGCGGGAGTCCTTCTTTTTGGAGGACTTTTTAGCGTTTTGGCGTTTCGCCTAAAGCAAAAATGGAATGGGAAGGCAGGAGAGGGAAAACTCCTTTATTTGCTGCTGGAAATCCTATTCTTTCTTGCAATCGCAGGTTGCGGCATATTTTTGCGTTTGAAGTATTTGTCCAATGCGCAACCAGGAGCTTTATATCAACTTTCCACGATCCGCCTGGGAGAGACAGTGCCGGAAAACTTTGCAGGTGCGGAAGACGTTTACGTCAGGATTCTGCACGGAATTTGTTTTTGGTTTGGTAATACGCCTTATTTTTGCATTAGATTCCAACTGATCTTGAACGTATTGGCAGGCATAACGTGGTTCTTTGCCGTCCGGAAACTTGCTGGAAGATTGCCGGCACTCGTGTTTGCGGGATTCTATTTCCTACATCAATTCGTTGCATATGGTGCGGTGGTTTTGTCCGCGGAATCCTTGATTTTCCTCGTCTATGGCGTTGGACTTCTCTTGGTTGGAACTTACTTAAAAAACAACAAACATGCCATTTGGCTCAGCATTTTAACGGGTATTGTCATCGGCGTTGCCGGCTATTTTGACGTATTTTGTTTTACGCTGTTGATCATGGCATGTTCCGTCTGGCATTTGGATGACAAAAAAGAAAGATGGATATCCATGCTTCTTCTTTTCCCAAGCTGCGCTCTCGGTTTTTTTGCAAGCATTTTCGTGAAGTCCCTGACGGCGGGAAAAGGATTTGTCGCAGTGCTGAGTCATTGGGGGCAATGCTTCCGGCCGAAGACCATTCTGACAACGCAGTTAAACGATTATTTCTGGTTTTCCTTTGAAGGATATTGGGGAACTTGGCTAAGCGTGGCGTGCGTTATCTGTTTGACCATTGTCATTTTTGCTTTTTTGATGAAAAACGGAAGGGAGAAATTAAGCCCCTGGGTTGGAATTCTTGTTGCAACGCTTGCCATGGTTGTTTTCCAAGTAAACTCCATCTATTATTATCTGCAAACGGGCGACATGGCAAATAGAGTGATGGACGTGCCGTTTGACGGGACCCTTTTGTTCCTTTCCTGTCTGTTTGTTCTGGCGGGAATTGGAGTGGAGGCGATCTTTGCCGACCAAGAAGAAGTTGCAAAAGAACAAGAAATTGCAGAGAAGGCAAAAGAAAAAGAGGCGGAAGGTGATTCTAAGGAACCTGCACAAAGCGTTGATGACTCAAGTGAAGAAAAAACGGAAGACGGCGAATTAGAAGTAATCGAAATAGACGAGAAGGTATTGGAAAAGGATGATTCCGAAGAAACGGAACAAGTAAAGGCGGAACCGGCTGAGATTGATTCGGAGGAGAGCAAACAGGAAGAATTCAAGTTCGAAGAAATCAAGTTTGAAGATAATAAGCCTGAAGAAAACAAACCTGAAAAACTCGAACAAGAGGAAGTTAAGATTGAACAAGAAGAAGTTAAGCCGGAAGAGATCAGGTTCGAGGTAATCAAAGCTGAAGAGTCGAAACGAGAAGAGCTTAGGCAAGAAGAGGTCAAGATCGAAGAGACTAAGCTGGAAGAGCCAAAACTCGACGAAGTTAAAGTTGAAGAGACCAAAACGGATGAGGTTAAAACCGAAGCAATTAAATCCGAAGAGATTAAAACGGAAGAGCCTAAGCCTGAAAGAATTAAGCTAGAAGAGCCAAAGCCTGAAGAGGTCAAGCCAGAAGAGCCACAACTAGAAGAAAGTAAAATTATAAAGCACGAACAAGAAGAGACTAAACCGGAAGAGAGTGAACCTGCGCAATCCGCAAAGGTTAAGGCAGAACCAAAACCTAAGAAGTCAATTACTGAAAGAATCAAAGATTTCAAAGATGAACATAGGCAGAAGCTGGTTTACTATATTGAGCATCCTGCGGAGATGGAAGGCAAGAACGTCATTGTGAGACTTCTCTTTGAACGTGCCAAGAAGAAGTATGAAACGCAGAAGGAAATGGAGAGGGTAATGAATACCCTGATCTCCCTTTCGGAAGACCACATTGTATGGACGGACGGCGTAAGAACCAAGCAGAGCGCACCGCGCCCTGACAGTAAAATTGTAACCCCGCCGAAGGTTCAGCCTGAGGCACCAAAGGAAGAAACACAAGCACAGCCAGTTAATAACGAAACGTCTGAAGAAGAAATAAAACTTGAGACGGTACGTTCTGAGGCGGTCAAAGCACAAGAGCCGAAACAAGAGGCGGTAACTCCTAAGACGGTCAAAATGGAAGAATCGAAACAAGAGGTGGTAACTCCAGAGGCGGTTAAGACGGAAGAGCCGAAACAAGAGGCGGTAATTCCTGAGGCAGTCAAGGTGGAAGAGCTGAAACAAGAGCCGGTAAATACCGAAGCGGTCAAAGTGGAAGAACCGATACAAGAGACGGTAACTCCTGAGGTGGCTGATCTTGAGGTGGCAAAAGCAAAAGAGCCGGAAACTAAGATAATCAAGTCTGAGTATTCCGAAGAAAAAGAGACGGAAGCCGAGGAAAAGAAGCCGGAACCGCTTCATAATCCTCTACCCGAACCGAAAAAGCACGTGGCAACCGTAATGGATTATGATTACGAAGTTTCCGACGATGATGATTATGACTTTGAATAGCGCGAGGGCCATTGGCCCTTGCGTTTTTCATGCCATGGAAAATAAGGCGAAAGTAAGCACTTACGTTTCAAAAAACAAGTGACAAGATAACATAGAAATGATATAATACAAAAGTGCATTTATTAGGCTTGCCCTACAGGCAGGCATTTTGTTGTGAAAAAGTATGGATAAGAGGTAGTTTACGTCATGGCTGCAGCTTCTGGAAAAAACAATTCCGGGAGGAAGAGTTCTCCCGCGAAAAGTAGGTCGACGAGAAGCGGAAGTACGGGAAGAAAAACTTCCACCGCATCAAAAAAGAAAATAGATTACGAGCAGGCCGCAAAAGACAGCGCAATGTACCACGAAATTGGTTTGATCATTATGTTTGTTGCGATGGTCTTTCTGTTCCTTTGTAACTTTGGGCTGATCGGAGCTTTCGGTAATTTTATTAGCAGCATAATGTTTGGTTTGTTTGGATTTACGGCATTTGTTGCTCCGGTACTTGCTTTTTTGGGCCTTGCTTTTTGGTTTGCTAATCAGGGAAGTCCTACGGCGATCCGCAAGATGATTGCCGCAGGGGTTCTGTTTTTGATGGTTGGAGTACTCTGCGAACTGTTTGTCAACAACATTAAGGTGATGGAGCAATACTCCCTTGGTAAGATTTTTGAGTTCTGTAAGACAAACCGTAAGGGCGGCGGCATTTTTGCCGGAAGCATCGCTTATCTTTTGCATCATTATCTGGAGACGGTTGGAACCGTACTGGTAGTCATTCTCCTGAGCATTATTTCCGTGATCCTGCTTACGGAGAGATCCCTTCTTGACGGCGTGAAAAACGGCGGTGAGAGAATCCGCGAGAAATCAAGGGAAAATGCAGAGATCAGAAAAGAACTGGCGGAGAAAAGGCGGGAAGAGCAAGACAGCCTTCGTGAGTCCAGAATTGAAGAAAGAAAACTAAAAGAGCTTGACCGTGAGGAAGAGCGCCGTAGAAAGGCGGAGGAACGAGAGAACGAGAAGATCCTTCGCATGGACAAGAAAGTTACCGGCGTTAGCAAGGATACGGCCCTGAAAAATGGCGGAAGTGGTGCTGACGGGAAAGGAAAAAAGAACGACGTTCATGAGATTATTTACGTCGAAGATCCCGAAACTAAGGCAGCTACGGCAAGAATGCCCAAAACCCAGACGATCAATGACATTCCTGAACCCATGATCGCCGGGAAGAGAGTGGAAAAGAATACGGCCATGGCGGCAGTCAATGCCGTGGATGAAGAACTGTTGGAAGCAAAGAAGCGCATGGAAGCGCAGTATCAGCGAGACCAATACGTAAGAAATTCCGAAAGCGGAAGAGAACGATTCCAAAAGGATGGCAGCATGCCTTTGCCGAAGGAAGCTGAGAACATTCAGGTTCACAGCGGGAACGTCGGAGACGGAAAAGGACATGGCGCTGCCGGTTACCAGAATCCCTCACCGGTCAGAAAAACGCAGGCTGCGGATCAAGGCACTACTCTGGACCAGGCCATCGGAAAGGAAATGCAGGCAACTCCCAAAATGCCGAAAAAATATGTATTTCCGCCGCTGTCCAGACTACAAAAGGGTGCAACTTCCACTGCAGATAACAGCGCTGAATTGAAAGAAACTGCCTTAAGATTGCGAGATACTTTACATACCTTTGGAGTGAACGTGACCATCACGGACATCAGCCAGGGCCCTAGCGTTACGAGATATGAATTACAGCCGGAGCAGGGCGTAAAGGTAAGCAAGATTGTTAGTCTTGCGGATGACATTAAGCTGAATCTTGCGGCTACGGACATCCGAATAGAAGCGCCGATCCCCGGAAAGGCAGCCATCGGCATCGAAGTGCCGAACAAAGAAAACATGATGGTTGCCCTTCGTGATCTGTTAGAGAGCAAGCAGTTCCAGGATTTCGATTCCAAACTGGCCTTTGCCGTTGGTAAGGACATTGCCGGTCAGACCGTTGTGGCAGACATTGCTAAGATGCCCCACATGCTGATCGCGGGCTCTACCGGTTCCGGTAAGTCCGTCTGCATCAATACCTTGATCATGAGTATTTTGTATAAGGCTCATCCCGATGAGGTAAAACTCATCATGGTTGACCCTAAGGTCGTGGAACTTTCCGTTTACAATGGAATCCCCCACCTTTTGATCCCTGTCGTTACGGATCCGAAAAAGGCTTCCGCGGCACTTCACTGGGCCGTTTCGGAGATGGAAGACCGTTATCGCAAGTTTGCTGATTTCAACGTGCGTGACTTGAAGGGATATAACAAGAAGCTGGAAAGCATGCGTGACAGCGGTGAGGGAGACGTTCCGAACAAGCTTCCTCAGATCGTGATCATCGTTGACGAGCTTGCCGATCTGATGATGGTAAGCCCGGGAGAGGTGGAAGAATCCATCTGCCGTTTGGCACAGCTTGCCAGAGCCTGCGGCATTCATTTGATCATTGCAACGCAGAGACCCAGCGTTGACGTCATTACGGGTCTGATCAAGGCAAACATGCCTAGCCGCGTAGCCTTTGCTGTTTCCAGCGGCGTTGATTCCAGAACCATTTTGGACATGGTTGGCGCAGAAAAGCTTTTGGGTAAGGGTGACATGCTCTTTTATCCCCAGGGATATTCAAAGCCTGCCAGAATCCAGGGTGCCTTCGTATCGGACAAGGAAGTTAGCGACGTCGTTGATTTCTTGAAGAATCAGATGATCGGTAACGTTTACGACGAAAGAATCGTGGAAGCGATCCAGAACAGCGGGAACGCGTCCGGCGGCGGAGCTTCATCGAACTCTGGCGGACAAGGCTCCGGACTGGATGAGTATTTTGAACAGGCAGGACGCTTTGTCATCGAGAATAAAGAAAAGAACAAGGCATCCGTAGGTAGTCTTCAGAGACTGTTGAAAATAGGATTTAACCGTGCGGCAAGGATCATGGATCAGCTCTGTGAATATGGCGTTGTCGGTGAATCTGAGGGCACGAAGCCCCGTGAGGTCAGAATGACCATGGAGGAATTTGAGCAGCTGCTCGATACCCTGTAAAGAATTACAAGGAAACGTGAATTGTGAGGTAAGGAAATGAAGTCAGACATTGAAATCGCTCAGGAAGCGGTAATGAAGCCCATAACGGAGATTGCGGCGAAGCTTGGACTTGAGCCGGAGGATTTAGAGCTTTATGGAAAATATAAGGCAAAGATCTCAGAGGATTACCTAAAGAAAATCCAGGATCGTCCCAACGGAAAGCTGATCCTGATGACGGCCATTAATCCGACGCCCGCAGGCGAAGGCAAGACGACGACCACGGTTGGCCTCGGCGAAGCCTTTGGCAAAATGGGAAAGAAAGCGGTGATCGCTCTTCGCGAGCCGTCTCTTGGCCCCTGCTTTGGCATTAAGGGCGGTGCTGCCGGCGGCGGTTATGCGCAGGTGGTTCCCATGGAGGAACTGAACCTTCACTTTACCGGTGATTTCCATGCCATCACTTCCGCAAATAACTTGCTTGCTGCACTTTTGGACAATTCCATGCAGCAGGGAAATCCCTTAAACATTGATCCCAGACAGGTGGTTTGGAAGAGATGTCTTGACATGAATGACAGGGCGCTCCGCAACGTGATCATTGGCCTTGGCGGAAAGACGGAAGGCGTTGTCAGGGAGGACCATTTTGTCATAACGGTAGCAAGTGAGATCATGGCGATCCTTTGCCTCGCTACGGACATGAAAGACTTGAAGGAAAGACTTTCCAAGATCGTTGTTGCCTATAATTACCAAGGGGAACCCGTGACGGCGGGACAGCTTCAGGCCGTTGGTTCCATGGCAGCGCTCCTAAAGGATGCGATGCAGCCTAATCTGATCCAGACCTTGGAGCATACGCCTGCCCTTGTACACGGCGGCCCTTTTGCAAACATCGCTCACGGCTGTAATTCCGTGCGTGCCACGAAGGCTGCATTGAAGATGGCGGATTACGTGGTGACGGAGGCTGGATTCGGCGCTGACCTTGGCGCGGAAAAGTTCTTTGACGTAAAGTGCCGCATGGCAGGCTTAAAGCCGGATGCCGTTGTTTTGGTTGCAACGATCCGCGCGCTGAAGTATAACGGTGGCGTTCCCAAGGCAGAACTGGGAACCGAGAATCTGGATGCATTAAAGAAGGGCATCGTAAACCTGGAAAAGCACATTGAAAACTTACAGAAATATGACGTCCCCGTAGTCGTTACTCTGAACTCCTTCGTGACCGACAGCGAGGCTGAGACGGAATACGTGAAAAACTTCTGCGAGGAGAGAGGATGCGAGTTTGCACTCTCCGAAGTATGGGCAAAAGGCGGCGAGGGCGGAATCGCACTTGCAGAAAAAGTGTTAAAGACGCTGGAGGAGAAGGAAAGCCATTTCCATCCCCTATATGCTGACGAATTGAGCCTTACGGAAAAAATCGAGAACGTTGCAAAAGAAATCTACGGAGCAGGAAGCGTAAAGTATGCGCCTGCTGCCGTAAAGCAGTTAAAGAAGCTTGAGGAACTTGGATTCGGAAATCTTCCCGTTTGCATGGCGAAGACTCAGTATTCCCTTTCCGATGACGCGACGCTTCTTGGCAGACCAGACGGATTCGAGATGAACGTCAGGGAGGCGTACGTTTCAGCTGGAGCAGGATTTGTTGTGGTACTGACCGGTACGGTCATGACCATGCCTGGCCTGTCAAAGGCACCTGCTGCTTATAACATCGACGTAAATGAAGAAGGTAAGATTACCGGATTGTTCTGATTTTATTTGTTTTACTTGAAAAAATTCTCAAGAACGGATAAAATGGGAATGATAAAAAATTAACGTTAACAGCGTTGACACAATCAAAAAGAAATGGAGAGAAGAACATGCCTACGATCATTGATGGTAAAGCGATCTCAACGCAGATCAAGGATGAGTTAAAGGAACAAGTTGCAAAGATGAAGGCAGAGGGAATCACGCTTTGCCTTGCCGTGATTCAAGTTGGTGCGGATCCTGCATCCTGCGTTTACGTTCGCAACAAGAAAAAGGCATGTGAATACATAGGCATCGAGTCTTTATCCTACGAGCTTCCTGAGGAGACGACCCAGGAGGAGCTTCTGAATCTGATCAAAGAATTAAATGCAAGAAAGGACGTCAATGGCATTTTGGTTCAGCTTCCCTTGCCGAAGGGACTGGACGAGGAGAAAATCCTGGATGCGATCGATCCTTTGAAGGACGTGGACGGTTTCCATCCCATGAACGTTGGGAACCTTAGCATTGGAAGAAAGGGATTTGTCTCCTGTACGCCCGCCGGCGTCATTCAGCTCTTAAAGCGTTCCGGCATTCAGATCGAAGGCAAGGAATGCGTAGTTGTTGGAAGAAGTAACATCGTTGGCAAGCCCATGAGCATGCTTCTCCTTCGCGAGAATGGAACCGTTACGACGGCACACAGCCGCACCAAGAACCTTCAGGAAGTGACCAAGCGGGCTGACATCCTTGTGGCAGCCGTTGGCAAACCCCGCATGATCACCGCAGATTACGTTAAGGATGGCGCGGTAGTTATAGACGTAGGCATTCATCGCAATGAAGACAATAAGCTCTGCGGCGACGTGGATTATGAGAACGTTGCGCCAAAATGCAGTGCCATCACGCCTGTACCTGGCGGCGTAGGTCCCATGACCATAGCCATGCTGATGAAGAACTGCGTTGAATCTTATTCGCTTCAGAATCAATAGAACCGGAGGAAGAAGAAATGCGTTGCCCCAAATGCGGAACGGATCTTCCGGAGGGTGCCCTGCTCTGTGAAAAGTGTGGGGAAGAAATCCATATCGTACCGGATTATGATCCTACGCTGGACGTAAGCATCGGCATTGAGGGCCCAGAGGAAGAAAAAACTCCGGGAGAAACTGATCCTGATCCGGGAAAACAGAAGCGGACAAAGCTTTACCTGCTTCGCGCGTTGTTGATCTTACTGGCGCTTGTCGTCATCGGCTTGGCGATCGCCGCGAACAAAAATCTAAAGCGCATGCAATCTCCCGAGTATCAGATTGCCCAGGCGGAAAAGTATCAAGGGATCGGGGAGTATGCCAAGGCGATAGAATGTTATTCCAAGGCAATCGAGCTGGAAGGGGATAACGTTGGACTTTTGCAGCAACTGGCAGAAGTATATTACCTAAAGAATGATCAGGCATGGTATGAGGCAACGTTGCTTCAGATTCTTTCCCATAAGTCCGTAAGCGCGCAGCAAATTGACTGGGCATTGGAAAGAATGATCCCGTTACTCATAAAAAAAGGCGATTTTGAAGGGATCAATCGTTTGCTTGGAAAGTATCCCAATGAAAAACTGCTGAAGGAAAACGAGGAATATCTGGCTCCGAAACCGCGGTTTTCCCTGGAAGAAGGTACTTACGTGGACATCCAGTCCCTAAGCATTCTTTCCGATGCGGAGGGGACGTTGTATTATACCTTGGACGGCACGGTGCCAGGAGAGACAAGTGAAACCTTCACGATGCCCATCGTGTTGGATCTTGGTGAGGTTACCGTCAAGGCGTGCCTAATTAATTCATACGGCGTAAAGAGCGAAGTCATTGAAGGAACTTATACGATCGTTGCGCCCGAGCCCAAACAGGAAAAGAAATAATTGCTATAAGCAAATATATAAATCCAAAGAGGATGGAGAGGTGGAGTATGTACAAGATTTTAAAGAAACAGGAATTGACGACAAACATTTATTTGATGGACGTGGAAGCTCCCAGAGTTGCTGAGAGATGTCTGCCCGGACAATTTGTCATCGTGCGCATGGACAAGGATGCGGAGAGAATCCCCCTGACCATTTGTGATTACGATCGCAAGGCCGGTACGATCACGATCGTATTCCAGACCGTTGGCGCAGGAACCACGATGATGGCAGAGCTTTCTGAAGGAGACTGCTTCCATGATTTTGTGGGACCTCTTGGTTGCCCTTCCGAGCTGGTGAAGGAAGATCTTGAGAGCCTCAAGAAGAAAAATATCCTGTTCGTAGCAGGCGGCGTTGGTACTGCACCGGTTTATCCTCAGGTGAAATGGCTTCATGAAAATGGCGTTGCCGCAGACGTGATCATGGGTAGCAAGACGAAGGATCTTTTGATCCTTGAGAAGGAGATGGAAGCGGTTGCCGGAAATCTCTACGTTACCACGGATGACGGATCTTACGGACGCAGCGGTATGGTTACCCAGGTAATCAAAGATCTGGTTGCTGAAGGCAAGAAGTATGATGTTTGCATTGCCATCGGTCCCATGATCATGATGAAGTTTGTATGCCTCCTTACCAAGGAGCTTGAGATCCCCACCATTGTCAGCCTGAATCCCATTATGGTGGACGGCACCGGCATGTGCGGAGCCTGCAGAGTTACGGTTGGCGGCAAGGTGAAGTTTGCTTGCGTTGACGGTCCCGAGTTTGACGGACATCAGGTAAACTTCGATGAAGCAATGAGAAGACAGACCATCTACAGAACCGAGGAAGGTCGTGCCATGCTTGCGCTGCAGGAAGGCGACACCCACCACGGCGGATGCGGAAATTGCAACTAATTCGAAAACTCTGGAAAGGATAATGGTGAAAATACATGGACGTTATGACAAAGATTCCCGTTCGGGAGCAGGATGCCAAGGTAAGGGCAACGAATTTCGAGGAGGTTTGCCTTGGTTACAATCAAGAGGAGGCTATGTGTGAGGCTTCCAGATGTATCAACTGTAAGAATGCTCAGTGCGTAAAGGGCTGTCCCGTTGCAATCGACATTCCCGCTTTCATTCATGAAGTGAAGGAAGGAAATATTGAAAAGGCATATCAGATCATCAGCGAAGCCAGCGCGCTTCCCGCAGTTTGCGGACGCGTATGCCCCCAGGAGAGCCAGTGTGAAGGAAAGTGCATCCGCGGCATCAAGGGTGATCCCATCTCCATCGGTAAGCTTGAGAGATTCGTTGCTGACTGGGCAAGAGAGAATGGCATTAAGCCCCAGGGTGCTACGGAGAAGAAGGGCAAGAAGGTTGCCGTGATCGGTTCCGGTCCTGCAGGTCTTACCTGCGCAGGTGACCTTGCAAAGGCTGGTTATGACGTTACGATCTTTGAGGCACTGCATGAGGCAGGCGGCGTGCTTGTATATGGCATTCCTGAGTTCCGTCTTCCCAAGGAGGCAGTTGTCGCAAAGGAAATCGAGAACGTTAAGTCTCTTGGCGTTAAGATCGAGACCAACGTGGTCATCGGTAAGTCCGTGACCATCGACGAGCTCATGGAGAAGGAAGGCTTCTCTGCAGTATTCATTGGTTCCGGCGCCGGACTTCCCAAGTTTATGGGAATCCCCGGAGAGAACTCCAACGGCGTGTTCTCCGCAAATGAGTACCTGACCAGAAGCAATCTGATGAAGGCATTTAACCCTGCAAGCCCTACCCCCATCATGAGAGGTAAGAAGGTTGCAGTCGTAGGCGGCGGTAACGTGGCAATGGATGCCGCAAGAACCGCGCTGAGACTTGGCGCAGAGGTTCACGTCGTATACAGAAGAAGTGAGGAAGAACTTCCCGCGAGAGTGGAAGAAGTGCATCATGCAAAGGAAGAGGGCATCATCTTTGACCTTCTGACCAATCCCACCGAGATCATCGCTGACGAGAAGGGCTGGGTAACTGGCATGAAGTGCATCAAGATGGAGCTTGGCGAGCCGGACGAGTCTGGCAGACGCCGTCCCGTAGAGGTTCCCGGTTCAGAGTTCGTCATGGAACTTGATACCGTGATCATGTCCCTTGGTACGTCTCCCAATCCCTTGATCTCCTCCACGACGGAAGGTCTTGAGACCAACAAGTGGAAGTGCATCATTGCAGATGAAGAGAACGGCAAGACCACGAAGGAAGGCGTTTACGCAGGCGGAGATGCCGTTACCGGTGCCGCTACCGTAATTCTTGCCATGGGCGCTGGAAAGGCCGCTGCAAAGGGCATTGACGAGTATTTAAGTAAATAAAGAATTGGTTTACGTACGACTTACTTGCTAAAACTTTCAAAAGAAAGGCGGAGTACGCTGTATGGCATGGTGTCCGATCTGTAAAAACGAATATCGTCCCGGAATCAAGGTATGTGCGGATTGCGGGGCAGAGTTGGTTGAGAAATTGGAAGAAAACCCTAGGACAACGCTTGTTGCCGGGGATGAGGACATGCTCCAAAACGTAAATGATTTCCTTAAGGCGGGTGGCGTAAAGAGCGGTGAGATCACCTTTTCGCCTGAGCATAACATGTATTCGCTGTCGGTATACAATTCCGAGTTAAATAGGGCGACGGAAGTTGCACAGGCATACATGAAGGAACATACAAGCAGGATGGAAAAGAAGGCTCGCGAGCAGGCCATGGCCAATGCCACGCCGGAAGAGCGTGAGGAAATGGCCAAGATGGCTACGGTCAGACAAGCGAACCTTCGTCCAGCCACCGTTTATGAAAGCAGTGCTAAGAAGATGGAAGAGAACAAGGCTTCCGCTTGGAGTCTGCTTGTGATCGGCGGCGCGGGCATTATCCTGATCGCATTGTGCCTTCTTGGAATCTTGCCGATTCCGAGCATGTTTAAGGGCTCCTATCTGTTCTTTGGCGTCATGGGTGCGCTTTGCGTGCTGTTCGTGGTCATGGGTTTTGTTTCTTTCAAACATGCTAAGGGATTTGCGAAGGACGTTGAGGCAGAGAATGGCATAAGAGCCTCCCTTGAGGAGTGGTGTAAGGAGAATCTCAAAGGCGAGGACATTGACCGGTATATCAAGATGAGAGATCCAAGTCTCGAGGGGGAGTCGCTGTTCTTCCCGAGAAATGAACTCATTAAGGCCAGGATCAATCATCAATTCATGAATCTGGATCAGGCTTTTTTGGATACCTTTGTTGATGAAGTGGTTTACGAGATGGTTTTTCCTGAGGACAAGTAAGATCAACGGATAATATGAAGATTACCATTCTGTGCGTTGGAAAGATCAAAGAAAAATTTTATAGGGATGCCATAGCGGAATTTGAAAAAAGGCTAAGTCGTTATTGTAAGTTTGAGATTCTGGAGGTCCCGGATGAACAAACGCCAGACGGCGCTTCAGCAGCGCTGCAGACCCAGATCAAGGATAAGGAAGGATCCAGGCTGCTGGCGAAGCTAAAGGATGATGCCTTTGTCTGTACGCTGGAGATCCGCGGGAAGAAAATGAATTCAGAGGAATTTTCTTCCTTTATGGAGCGAGCCGCCGTTCAGGGGAAGAGCCAAATCTTCTTTGTGATCGGCGGCTCTCTTGGTTTATCTGATGCAGTCATGAAACGATCGGATCAGGCAGTCAGTTTCTCTGACATGACGTTCCCGCATCAATTGATGCGCGTGATCCTCTGCGAGCAAATTTACAGAGGATTCCGCATATTAAACAAGGAGCCGTATCACAAATGAGTGGAAAGAAAGATACCGGACTGAAAAAGAAAAAAGAACTGGCAAAGAAGGTCATTGAGCTGCTTAAGGAAGAGTATCCTAATTCGGACTGCACGCTGGAATATGACAGAGATCAGGCGTGGAAGCTGTTGGTCAGCGTGCGCCTTGCGGCACAATGTACGGACGCCCGCGTGAATGTGGTTGTGGAAGAGCTATACAAGCATTTTCCGGACGTTAACGCATTGGCGGAGGCTCCCGTGGAAGAAATTGAAAAACTGGTGCATCCCTGCGGATTAGGAAACAGTAAGGCGAGAGACATTAGCGCCTGCATGAAAATGCTGAGGGATGTCTATAAGGGAAAAGTGCCTGATACCATGGAAGAGCTTCTGAAGCTTCCAGGCGTTGGTAGAAAGAGTGCCAATCTTGTCATGGGTGACGTTTACGGGAAACCTGCCATTGTGACGGACACGCACTGCATCAGACTCTCTAACAGAATAGGACTCGTTGACGGGATCAAGGAGCCAGGAAAGGTTGAGAAGGAGCTTTGGAAGATCATTCCTCCGGAAGAAGGAAATGAGTTGTGCCACAGGCTTGTGGATCACGGACGGGCCGTCTGTACGGCCAGAACCAAGCCTTATTGTGATAAATGTTGCCTGAAGGACATATGTGCAAAAGTGGGAGTATAGGAGGGGATTTGCATGAGAATGTATGACCTGATCATGAAAAAGCGGAATGGGGGAGAACTGACAAAGCAGGAGATTCGTTTTTTTATTGAAAAATACGTGACCGGGGAAATTCCGGATTATCAAGTCTCCGCTCTGATGATGGCGATTTACTTCCAAAAGATGACGGAAAAAGAGACTTATGAGCTTACCATGGCCATGGCGGAAAGCGGTGACGTTCTGGATCTGTCTGACATTAAAGGAATCAAGGTTGACAAGCATTCCACGGGCGGCGTAGGGGACAAGACATCCCTCGCGCTTACGCCAATGGTTGCCGCATGCGGGCTTACGGTTGCCAAGATGAGCGGAAGAGGTCTGGGACATACGGGCGGCACCATAGATAAGCTGGAAAGTTTTCCTGGATTTACGACGGCGCTTTCGACGGAACAGTTTCGAGATAACGTAAACCAGATCGGCATTGCTATCATGGGACAGACGGCTGACCTTGCGCCCGCGGACAAAAAGCTCTATGCACTGCGTGACGTTACTGCAACCGTTGACAATCTTTCGCTGATCGCCAGCTCCATTATGAGTAAAAAGCTGGCATCCGGCGCTGATGCCATCGTGCTTGACGTGAAGACGGGAAGCGGAGCCTTCATGAAAAAGGAGGAAGACGCTTTTGCACTTGCGGAAGAAATGGTGAAGATCGGAAGAAGCGCAGGACGAAGAATGAGCGCACTGGTGACTGACATGGATCAGCCGCTGGGAAGAGCCGTTGGAAATGCCCTGGAAGTGATCGAAGCAATCAATACCCTTCAGGGGAAAGGTCCGGAGGATTTCACCGAATTGGTTTATTCCCTGGGAAGTGAGATGCTTTTGGCTGGCGGAAAGGCTCAGTCCGCAGAGGAAGCAAGGCAGATGCTGGAAACCGTTGTTCAGAACGGCAAGGCATTGGAAAAACTGGAAGAGTTTGTAACAGCCCAGGGCGGCGACGCAAGAGCCGTAAGAGATACGACATTACTTCCGCAAGCAAAGGCGAGCTTTGAGATTCCTGCGCCCATGGAAGGTTATGTTTCCGGCATCGTTTGTGACGAAATTGGAATTTGTTGCCTGATGCTTGGCGGCGGAAGGGAGACGAAGGAAAGCGAGATCGATCTTTCCGTTGGTTTTGTGATCCACAAAAAGGTTGGGGATTACGTCAGTCTCGGAGAAAGTCTTGCCACCATGTATTACAACGATGAAGAAAAGGCTAAGGCGGCACTGGAAAGATTCCAAAAAGCCTATTCCTTCTCAAGTGAGAAGCCATTGCCAAGCAAGCTGATCAAAGGAAAACTATAAAAAGAGCATGATTTTGTTGCCTGACGCATAAGATTTTGCATGAGAAAGAACAGGCATTCACAGATTAAAAAGCAAACATCGTCCTTCTTGACGGATCATTTGAGAATCCCACCCGACGTCAGTGACGGGGAATCGAGAATTACGATCGCGGGGGACGGATGGATTTGGGTAGAGCATTATAAAGGGATTTTGGAATATACGGGAAGTTCGCTGGTCCTGCAGGGAAAATCAGGCAGGATTCACGTGGAGGGAACCGGGCTGTCGATGGATTATTACACCAGTGAAGATCTGGTTGTCAGGGGAAAGATACGGGCAGTACGATATGACGCTGGAAAGGATGCATGAATTCAGTGGTTGGCGTATCAGAATTCCTCTTGGGGTATCTTAGGATCAGCATAAAAGGCGGTTCGGCGGAACGGTTCCTGAACGTTTGCGCGGGCAGGGGCATTCGCCTCTGGAATTTGGAACGGGCTGAGGGAAATCTATGTTTAAATCTTTATCTTTCCGCCTTTTACCGTTTGCATCCGATCATCAGAAAAACAAAAGTCAAGGTAGTCATTCTGGAAAGGAAGGGACTGCCTTTTTTGTTGAACCGCTTTCGGAACAGATGGGTGTTTTTCCTGGGCGGGGTGCTTGCGGTCTCAGCATGGCTGATTTCCACAAGATTCCTGTGGAGCATGGAATTCTCGGGAAACATGAAAATAACTTCAGATCAACTAGAACGTTTCTTGGAGAAACGCGGCGTATGCCTAATGGTTCCACTTGGGAGCATCCGGGTAACGGAACTGGAACTGGCACTTTATGATGAATTTGAGGACGTTACCTGGAATAGCATTCGGATTCAAGGAACGGCACTGATCGTTGACTTAAAAGAGAGAGACGTACCGCAAAACCAGACGGAAATACAATCGCATTTAGGCATGAATCTGATCAGTTCCGATGACGGCGTGATCACTGAAATGATCGTCAGGAAAGGCGTTCCAAAGGTAAAGCTGGGTGATGAGATTAAAAAAGATCAGGTCCTGGTGGAAGGGAGAGTCCCGGTCATGAATGAAGATGGAACCGTCAGGGAATGGATCTTGACGGAGCCTGACGCGGACGTATGGGTGGAACGCAAATTGCAATATGAAGGCTGCGAATCCTTATATTATCTTGAAACAGTGCCGGGAAGAAGAAAAGAGGACGAATATCGCTTTTTCTTTTATGGAAATGAGTATTTTACAGGTGAGAAGAATGTTTTTTACCGGGAATCCGTTTTGGAAACTGACGTGACGCCGAAATTGATTCATATGCTTGGAATGCCAATTCGAATTAGGAAAATTACGCACGGGGAGGTAAAAGTAACGCTTAGGAAACGCAATGAAGATGAGGCAAAAGAACAATCTTTGACAAAATTATTAAAATTTCTTACAACTTTAGAAGAAAAAGGGGTACAAATTATTGAAAAAGATGTTAAAATAAGTATCGAGGGAGATTTTAGCCTCACGTATGGTGAAATAATGATTCGGGAAAAAGAAGATCTTTTTCAAAAGACGGAGGATGAACTTGACGGAACGCAGCGAGGACTTGAATAATGGTGAAGAGATGATTTCCCTGCAGATGGAAATCCCTTCTGAACAAATGCAAATGGTATTTGGCGCATCAGACAAATACGTGAAAAAATTGGAACAGAACTTTGACGTTACCATCGTTGACCGCAATGGAAAAGTAGTGGTCAGGGGAGCTGCAGATAACGCAAAGAAGGCAAAAGCCGTGTTGGGACAGCTGTGTCATTCGATCCAGCGCGGAAACGAGATAGAGGAGCAAAACGTGGATTACGCGATAGAACTGGGAAAAGAAGAAAAAGAAGACGCACTGGAAGAGATTGACGGTGATCTCATCTGTCATACGGTATCTGGAAAACCCATAAAGCCGAAGACGATGGGCCAGAAGGCTTACGTGGATGCCATCCGCCAGAAAATGATCACCTTTGGCATCGGTCCGGCCGGAACCGGCAAGACTTATCTTGCCATGGCCATGGCAATTACCGCGTTCAAAAAAGAAGAGGTAAACAGAATCATCTTGACGAGACCTGCGATCGAAGCAGGAGAAAAACTGGGATTCCTGCCAGGTGACATGCAGAGTAAGGTTGACCCGTATTTAAGACCCTTATATGATGCGCTGTATCAGATCATGGGTGCGGAAAGCTTTGCCAAAAACATGGAAAAGGGATTGATCGAAGTGGCGCCTCTTGCCTACATGAGAGGCCGTACGCTGGATAATGCCTACATTATTCTGGATGAGGCACAGAACACGACCCCGGCACAGATGAAGATGTTTTTGACCAGAATTGGTTTTGGCTCAAAGGTTGTCATTACGGGTGATTCCTCTCAGAAAGACTTGGCACAGGGGACGAAATCAGGTCTGGACGTTGCAGAACACGTTCTCGGAAAGATTGATGACATCGCCTTTTGTAAACTGACCAGCAGGGACGTGGTCCGTCATCCATTGGTTCAGAAGATCGTAAAGGCATATGAGAGTTACGAAGAGAAGGAAAACGCCAGAGCGTTAAGAATCAGGGAACGTGAGCGCTTAAAGAATGGCGGAAGACGCGGTGAGGGCAGGCTTCGCGAGCGTAAGCAGTAAAGCCAATTCGACGTAAGGAGGCACAAGAGATGACGCTGTACGCAGAAAATGAGACGGACGTTACCTTTCCCTTTCCAGTGGAGGAAACGGCAACCCTGGTGATTGAGGCGGTTTTGAAGTCTGAGGGATGTCCCTTTGACGCAACGGTCAATCTACTGATCACCGACAATGAAGGCATTCGCGAGTATAACAGACAATACCGCGAAATCGATAAGGAAACGGACGTGCTTTCCTTTCCCAATCTGGATTTTGACGCGCCTGGTGACTTTGGCAAGGTGACGGAAAATAAGGCAGATTATTTTGATCCTGACTCGGGAGAATTGATCCTCGGCGACGTGATCGTCTCCGCGGACAAGGTGATAGAGCAGGCAGAGAATTACGGACATGATCAAAAACGGGAATTTGCGTTTCTCGTTGCACACAGCATGCTTCATCTGTGCGGTTATGACCATATGGCAGATGATGAGAGGGTCGTGATGGAAGAAAAGCAGGAGGCAGTCCTGCAAGGCCTTGGTATCACTAGATGAAACGTGAGGGTACAAGATGAAACAATTAGAGGTCAAGAGAAGACAGATCGAATATTTGGCCATGGCACTGAACGTGGTGCTGTTCTTGGCGATTGAACGTAAACTGGGATTGGAAGGCAGCGGATTTTTTCTTGTTCCGATCATGATCTTTTCCATGTTTTGGACCTTTGTGGGAGAAAACCTTCCTGACGTGCTTGGCAAGCTGATCCGCGTCCGCAGGGCAAAGGGACAGTATCGCAGCGTTCGTAAGATCAGGCTGTTTTCCTTTCTTTGCCAGGCATTTACCGGAATTATTGGCACGGTACTTATGCTGACCATAGGTACTGCACTCGCAAATAAAGTTTATGATTGTCCCTATGCCAGTTTGATGGTATGGATTCTTTCGCCGCTATTATTTTTACGCGGCATGAGCCAACTGCTTTTGGGATATTGCCAGGGCGAAGGTTTTGAATTACCGGCGGTGGTCAGCTGTTTACTAAGACCGGTAGTGATCTATGCGTTTGGTACTGTTCTTGGAAGCAGAACGGGTGAATACGGCGCGAAGGTGAGCGCGCTGTTAAAGGCGGAAAAGTATTCGTCAATGTACGTCGGAGCAGGCTGGTGTCTTGCCATCGTTATGGCTGAGCTCTTAGTGCTCTTAGTGTTATTTTTATCGTTCCTTGGCACAAGGAGGATGAAGCGGGAGAGCGAGGCGGAAAGCATGAGGGCTTCCGTGAGCTTTCAGGGATATGCGGCCGCATCTTTCCGCAACGTGATCTTCCGGGCGCTTGTATGCTTTACGGAGCTATTTCCCGTGGCGATCGGCATGATGATCTATTATCACAAGACGCAGGACGCCGCGCCTCTCTCCTATGGCACTTATTTTGTCGGATATTTTGCAGCTTGTCTGCTGTTTTATCGCTTGCTGAATGCCGTTGCCGTTCCTTTTTGGGGAAAGGTTTCCAGCTTTTACAAAAGAGATGAAGTCAGACTTGGGCGTGTTTGCTTTCAGGGAGGAATCCATTTGCTGCTTGGTCTGGGTGGCATCCTTGCTGCCTGTTTCGCCGCAATGCCTGCTCAAATTGGAGCATTGGCCGGATTCACCTCACCGAACGTCGTAAAGATTGCATTGCAGGGCGGAGCCTGGATCCTGTTTGCTTCCCTAGGTTTTTACTTTGCCAGAATGCTGATGCGCTTTGGAAAGAATATTCTGGTTGTTGTAATCGGGATCCTTAGCAACGTATTGTTTGTCATGGTATACATGATCCTGTGGTCCGATGAGAAAATGGCATTACTTTCCCTAATGTACGCATGCCTGATCTCATCAGCCGTCTATGCCGTCCTTCTGGGAGCCATCATGGTTCAGCTGATGGGCGGAAGGTTCCAATGGGTAAAGGTTGTGTTATTGCCCGCGGGACTTGCCGTTGCAATAGGAATCATACAGGTGCTTTGCGTGAAATTCTTAGGTGAGCACTTGGAAGGGCCGTACGTTGTTCTCTTTATAGGCGGCATAGGCTTCTTTGCATATTGGTGTGCATTGCTTCTCCTTAGGAATTTTAGTGAGGAAGAGCTTAGCGTTATCCCGTTTGGAAACATTCTTTTGTCTCTGGGAAAAATGATGAGCGTTTTCTAGCATAAAATCTGAAAAATAAGCTGATACTCTAAAAAAGAGCGTTACGGAGGTTACGTAATGAAGGCGATAAAGAGTATCGGTTTATTTTTTATCACGGCAATGTTTTTTATGCTGATTGGTTATCTGTTTGGGATTCGGACAAGGCTGCCGGAAGGGCGTGATCATGGATTTTCCATTACGGACAGCCTGACGTTGGATCAGGAGACCATAATGCCGGATCAACCTTCCATAGCGTTGGAAACGGAGGAACCGTTTGTCAGCTTTTTGGACGTTTCCTCGGAGTCTCCATTTCTTCGAAGTGATACGGAATTTATTCTCGAGGAAGTGGACGTTAGAAAAGGAACGGTTACGGAATTGGTGGAACGCCTGCCGGACAGATACGTTGGCATGGACAGGGAAAGTTTCCTGGAAGCCATGGAAGAGTATGCGTTTGCACCTCCCCTGTCTGAGCGAAAGAAAGGGTTTATTGGATTAGAGGTGCTCAGTTTTTCGAGAGACCGGGTCGTGGTGCAAAAGAATTACAGGAGAGCTAGCCCGGATGATGGTTTTTATCTGGCGCTGGTCGATTATCGGGTTGTAGTATTATTTGATGACAAGAAAACAATATACATGACCACGGACGTGTCGCTCCACATGCTTCCTGCGCAGCTGCAGGAGGATCTGGCGGACATGATCTACGTGGAAAATGAAAAGGAATTATACGATTTTTTGGAAGCCTATACTAGTTAAGGCCATAAGGGACGGATAGATAAAATGAAACAAAAGAGCGTGTGTGTGATCGGCGGCGGCGCTGCCGGCATGATGGCTGCAATTACGGCGGCAAGGGAAGGGGCTAAGGTAACGATCCTGGAGGCAGGAGACCGCCTTGGAAAGAAAATATTGGTCACGGGAAACGGAAGATGCAACCTTGGCAATCTCATGCTGGACATGGGATGCTATCATGGTTCCTGCCGCTTTTTACGTGAGGCTCTTGCAAGCTTTGGAACCAGGGAAACCATTTCCTTTTTTGAGGGTTTGGGATTGATGATCAAGGACAAAAATGGATATTTATATCCGTTTTGTGAGCAGGCAAGTGCCGTCCTTGACGTTTTAAGACATGAGATCAAGGAACTTGGGATTCAGGTGGAATATGATTTTAAGGTTTCTGGCGTAACGCCAAAGGAAAAGCAGGGCTTTAGGGTAAAAAGCGAGCATGGATCGATGGAGTTTGACCATGTTATAATTACCTGCGGTGGAAAGGCTTCCCCGAAAACGGGTTCTGACGGTAGCGGATACGAGATCGCACGGAAATTGGGACATCGCGTAACGGAAGTCCTTCCAGCACTGACTTACTTAAAATGCAAGGAAAGTTTTTTTAAGTCCATCGCCGGCGTCCGGACGGATGCGGTTATCACGCTGTACAAAAAAGACGGCGAAATGCTCTGTGAAGAGCGCGGTGAGCTACAGTTGACGGAACAGGGGATTTCAGGGATTCCCACGTTCCAGCTAAGTTCCATTGCCGCAAGGAGTCTCCTCCGAATAAAAGAAATTCCTGCGTCCATAGATTTCCTACCGGACGTTCAGGAGACGGAAATTAAGGAATTGGCCCAAAAAAGATTATTTCTTTGCGGAGAGAGATCCATAGAAGAGTTCTTCACAGGCATTTTGAATAAAAAGGTGATGGCAGTTCTTCTCAAAACGGCGGGATTAAAGCCGGCAGATTCATCAAAGACGCTTACGGAAAAAAGAATTGCTGAGGTTATTTGGTTGGCAAAGTCTTTTCGCGTAACGGTAGTTGGGACGGGAGACTTTCAGAATTGCCAGGTTTGTTCCGGCGGCGTCGATTGTGGCCAGATAACGCAGACCATGGAATCAAAGCTTGTGCGCGGAATCTATTTCGCCGGGGAGATTCTTGACGTGGACGGAAGATGCGGCGGATACAACCTGCAGTGGGCCTGGACCAGCGGTCATATTGCAGGAATTAGTGCGGCAGGAAGGCGGGAAGAACAGTGATCTTAATTCAGCAATTAAAACTGCGCGTGCCGCATGAAGAAAAAGAAATCAAGTCAAAGGCAGCAAAGGCATTGCTTCTTCGCGAGGAAGAAATCCTTGGCATGGAGATTTTGAGATGCTCCCTGGATGCCAGGAAAAAGCCGGAGATTTTTGCCATCTATGCCGTTGAAGTAAAGGTTTCTGACGAGAAGAGGACTCTTGAGCGGGCGCTAAAGAACAAAAGGGCAAAGGAACAGTTTTCCCTGAGTACTCGCGTAAGATATCAGTTTCCTGAGAATATCGAGAATTCGGGTATAGACGTTAACGAACAATCCAGGCCCGTGATCGTTGGCGCAGGACCGGCTGGCTTGTTCTGTGCATATTACTTATCTTTGGCAGGACTTTGTCCGCTTCTTTTTGAACGCGGGAAATGCGTTGAAAAAAGGCAGGAGGACGTGGAATGCTTTTGGAAAACGGGAAAGCTGGATCCCACTTCCAATGTTCAGTTTGGAGAGGGGGGAGCCGGTACCTTTTCGGATGGCAAATTAAATACTTTGGTGAAGGATAAGGATGGACGAAACCGTGCCGTGTTGGAGACTTTTGTGAAGTTTGGCGCGAAGGAAAGCATTTTGTATGATGCAAAACCGCATCTTGGCACGGACGAGCTTTCAAAAATCGTTTGTAACCTTCGTAACGAGATCATTCGCCTGGGCGGAGAGATCCGTTTTGAAAGTCAGGTAACGGATTTTGTGATCCGTTCAGGGAAACTGGAAGGCATTGTTATAAATGGTACGGAAAAGATTGCATGTGATGCTTTGGTGCTTGCAATCGGGCACAGTGCCAGGGATACCTTCTTTACGTTGTTGGAGAGAGGAATCCCCATGGAGGCGAAGCCTTTTGCCGTAGGCTTTCGCGTGGAACATCCGCAGAAAATGATCAATGAAAGTCAATATGGCATGCCGGATCCCGGAGCGTTGGGTGCGGCATCTTACAAAGTGACTGCAAAGGCGTCTAATGGAAGGGGCGTTTATTCGTTTTGCATGTGTCCGGGCGGTTACGTAGTGAATGCTTCCTCTGAGGAAGGAAGACTGGCCGTAAATGGCATGAGCTACAGCGGGCGGGACGGTAAAAACGCGAACAGTGCGGTGATCGTCTCCGTTACGCCGGAAGATTATCCGGGAGAAGGACCGATGTCTGGCATAAGATTCCAAAGAGAACTTGAGGAGAAGGCGTATAAGCTTGGCAATGGGAAGATTCCCGTTCAAAGATATGGAGAATATCGCAAGGGCGTTTCGGGAGAAGATGCCGGAGCGATAACGCAGGAAGATGACAACGTTGAAGTAAAAGATAGGGATGCAATACTGCCGCAGTGCAAGGGAGCCTTTTCCTGGGCAGACCTTCGTGAGTTGTTGCCAAAGGAATGCAGAAAGGCATTTATTGAAGGCATGGGACAGTTTGGCAGGCAGATCAAAGGCTTTGACCGTGAGGATTGCATTTTGTCGGGCGTTGAGAGCAGAACTTCATCTCCCGTTAGGATCCTAAGGGATGAAAACTATTCCTCGACAATCCGGGGAATTTATCCATGCGGTGAGGGTGCCGGATACGCAGGAGGAATCACTTCCGCAGCTATGGATGGCCTGCGGGTCGGCGAAGAAATATGGAAACGATTGACGAATTCGTGAAAAAGAAGTAAAATAGATAGGTATATCAAACGAAACATGGAGCAAGACGGTGAGTAACTTAAGAGATTTGATGAAAGATAAAAAGAGAATCGTCATAAAGATCGGTTCTTCTTCCCTTCAGCACAAGGAAACGGGAGACATGGATTACATAAGGCTTGAGAAGCTGGTTCGCGAGTTAAGCGACATTCGTAATCAAGGGAAGGACGTGATCCTTGTGACAAGCGGTGCCATCGCCGCCGGGAAAAAGGCCGTTGGCATCACGGAGATCAAGAGTGACGTACAGGCGGAAGCCATGGCTGTAAAGCAGGCATGCTCCGCAATCGGCCAGGCAAGGCTGATGATGACGTATTCCAGACTCTTTGCGGAATACAATCAGGTTGCCGCACAGATTCTAATGACCAAAAATACAATTGTAGATAACCTAAACAGGTATAATGCTCATAACACTTTTTCGCAGCTGTTAAAGATGGGAGTCATTCCGGTAGTAAACGAGAATGATACCGTTGCAACCTATGAAATTGAGATCGGCGACAATGACACGCTTTCTGCAATTGTTGCGGCTCTTGTGGAAGCTGATCTGTTGATTCTGCTTTCCGACATAGATGGCCTTTACACGGATGATCCCCATAAAAATCCTGACGCGAAGTTCATCGACGTCGTGGAAACGCTGACGCCGGAACTGATGGAAATGGGAAAGGCATCAACGGGAAGCGGCGTAGGCACGGGGGGCATGAGCACCAAGCTGATCGCAGCAAAGATCGCAACTTCTTCCGGAGCAGACATGATCATTGCAAACAGCGAAGACATTGGCGTACTGCACCGCATCATGAACGGAAAATCCGTAGGCACCCTGTTTGTTGCCAATCCGGATGAAAGCTTTGATCTTCCCGGATTTGTGGAGAATCTTCACAAGAATTAGAAATGGGAGAATGTATTACCATGAATATGGATGAAAAGATCCGCCGCATTAATGAATTGTATCATAAATCTCAAGCGGAAGGCCTTACGGCAGAAGAAAAAGAAGAACAGGCAAAGCTACGAAGGGAGTACGTGGAAAGCATCCGCGGAAATTTGAGAAGCCAGTTGGACAGCATGACCATTCAATATGAGGACGGGAGTAGGGAAAAGGTTAGCGATCGTCGCAGAAGGGTGGAAGGAGAAAAGCGCCTGGAAGAAGAGGAACAAAAGCAAAAAAAAAACTGAGGAAGGAACTGTTGGCAATCCGGGATGCACTGTCGCCTGAAGCGAGGAAGCGTGCAGAAGTTCTGATCACGGAACGGATCCTGGGGCATCAGTGGTATTATCTGTCAGAAACAATACTTGCATTTGTAAGCTATGGAAGCGAAATTTCTACTTGGGAGATTCTTAGGGAAACGCTTGCAAAAGGAAAAGAATTATACGTGCCAAAGATTGTAAAGGTTTCCCGTGGAGAAACAGTAAAGGAAGAAATGGAATTCTACAGGATCCGGTCCCTGGAGGAATTAAAGGAAGGCTATCGGGGCATTCCTGAGCCGGAGGTCACCACGGAAGTTTACGCGTATGATGCAGAAAAGGCTGAAAAGACGCTTTTATTAATGCCGGGCGTGGGCTTTGATCCCTATCGGAACAGGATGGGGTATGGAAAGGGGTTTTATGACAGATTCCTTTCTGACAAAGAAAAGCTTTGGACGCGCAGCATTGCCATTGGACATAGTTGTCAGATGACGGAGAAAATCCCGTCAAATGAATGGGACGTAAGACCGTATCAGGTGATTTTGACGTAACAAATAAATGGATTGTTTTAAAAAAAGGAGAGGGGAACGATGATGAAAAAGAAACTGGTTGCAATGCTGTTGACGGCAGTGATGGTAGCATCATTGTCTGCATGTGACGAAAAGGGAGAGACGGACGGCTCTTCGGAGGAGGTCGTTGTTACGGAGACGCCTGCACCGACGCCTTGGGGCACGCTTACGCCTCCGGATCCTACGGAAAGACCAGTGGCGGAAATCACGCCTGAACCCACGCCGGAACCTACGGAAGCACCGACTCCCGAACCTACGCCGGAACCTACGGAAGCACCGACTACGAAACCCACCGTGGAACCTACGCCGGTACCTACTGTGGAGCCGACTGTGGCACCTACGCCGAAGCCGACTGCAAAACCGACGGCAGAGCCAGTCGTCGTTGTTGCACCTACGGCAGCTCCGACCACGTCTCCTTCCGGAAATCTAAATGGCGGAAGCAGTACGACATTGATGCCGGATGGTTCGGACGACGGTATGGAATTAATATCATTTGATTGATCCGAGGAATAGTAAATGAGCGACATGCGTGGCATAGATACCCCCGTTCGTCAAAGGCGCCGCAGGGTGTTCCGGGAGGTCGCAAATCTCGCATGGCATTCTCAAAATTTGAAGGATGACATGGAGGCGCTTCCCTATAAAATCGTTGATTATGAAGAACCAAAGTATTGGGAGAGCGTTTATCGCGATCGCGCGATCATCCGGGAAAGAATACGCCTTGCCATGGGCATGAGCCTTAGACCTGAAAACCGAGAACATCCCGGGCATCTTACGGAGGGGTTAGAAGAGAGCAACATCGACGAAAAGTATTATGAACCGCCGCTGATGCAAGTGATCCCCTCCGCTTGCAATGCATGCCCGGAGAACAAATATGAAGTGACGAGTTCCTGCATGGGCTGCGTTGCACATCCCTGCCAGGAGGTTTGCCCGAAGGATGCCATTACGTTTGTGAATGGAAAATCGGTGATCGACCAGGAGAAATGTATCAAGTGCGGTAAATGTAAGGCGGTTTGCCCCTATGATGCCATTTGCCACAAGGAACGTCCTTGCAAGGCAGCTTGCGGCGTAAATGCCATCGGCTCTGACAGCTATGGTCGTGCCGCAATCGATAATGACATATGCGTTTCCTGCGGCATGTGCATGGTGAGTTGTCCGTTTGGCGCAATTGCCGACAAATCCCAGATTTTCCAGTTGATCCGTGCCATGCAAAGCGGCAGGGAGATCGTTGCCCAGGTGGCGCCGGCATTTGTTGGACAATTCGGACCGAAAGTGACGCCTGACGTTTTCAAGACGGCGTTAAAGGAACTGGGATTTGCTGAAGTTTATGAGACGGCGATTGGTGCAGACATGGGATGCATGGCCGAAGCAGAGCATTACGTAAATGAAGTGGCAACCGGCAATCAGGAATTTGCCTTGACCAGCTGTTGCCCTTCTTGGTCCGTTATGGCAAAGCACTTTTTCCCTGAAACGATCGACAAGATCAGCAATGAACTTACTCCCATGGTGGCAACGGCGAGAGTCATTAAGAAAGAGCGCCCGAATGCTTCCGTGGTCTTTATTGGACCTTGCGCTTCCAAAAAGCTGGAAGCCAGCAGAAGGACCGTGCGTTCCGACGTGGACTTTGTCATTACGTTCGAGGAATTGACGGGAATGTTCGAAGCCAAAGGCATTTTGATAAACGAGATCAAGGCCATGGACGAGATGCGTGATGCGACGGCGGCCGGAAGAGGCTACGGAGTGGCAGGCGGCGTTGCGGATGCCATAGAAAAGTGCGTCAGGGAATATTATCCCGGCACGGAAGTGAAGGTCGAACACGCGGAAGGCCTTGCAGACTGCCGAAAGGTGCTTGCTCTTGCAAAAGCTGGCCGGATGAAAGGTTGTCTGATTGAAGGCATGGCGTGCCCCGGCGGTTGCATTGCCGGTGCAGGTACAAACATTGCAATCCCCCAGGCGGCGAAGGAAGTGGCGAAGTTCAAGCAAACTGCGTCAAGAACGGTTCCGGAAGAAGGCGTCGGACAAAGTACCGTATTATAAGATACAATGTGAAATCCTTATTAACAAAGGATTTTATGATAGAAAAGAGGAGTGACTGAAATGAAGATTAGGACAAGATATGCGCCAAGCCCTACGGGAAAGATGCACGTGGGCAATTTAAGAACGGCGCTGTATGAGTTTTTGACCGCAAAGCATGCGGGCGGCGATTTTATGCTGAGAATCGAGGATACCGATCAGGAGAGATTTGTAGACGGTGCCATCGAGATCATTAACCGCACGCTGGAGAAAACGGGTCTGGTACATGACGAGGGCCCTGATAAGGACGGAGGCTATGGCCCTTACGTGCAGAGTGAGCGCGTAAAGACCGGCATATATATGAAATACGCCAAAGAGCTTGTGGCGAAAGGCGAGGCATACTACTGTTTCTGTGACAAGGAGCGCCTTGCATCCCTGAAGACTGAGGTTGTTGAGGGCAAGGAAATCTGTATGTACGACAAGCATTGCCTGGGACTTTCGAAGGAGGAGGTTGAGGCAAATCTTGCGGCCGGCAAGCCCTTTGTCATTCGCCAGAACATTCCGAATGAGGGAACGACGACTTTTGTGGACGAGCTTTACGGCGAGATCACCGTGGATAATGCAGAGCTGGATGACATGATCCTGATCAAATCGGACGGGTTCCCGACTTATAACTTTGCAAACGTGGTGGACGATCATACCATGAATATCACTCACGTGGTGAGAGGAAACGAGTATATTTCCTCGTCTCCGAAGTATCAGAGACTTTATGATGCTTTTGGCTGGGAGAGTCCCGTTTACATTCACCTTCCACTGATCACGGATGAGAACCATAAGAAGCTCTCCAAGAGATCCGGACATTCTTCCTTTGAGGATCTGATCGATCAGGGATTTGTTTCCGAGGCAATTGTCAATTACATTGCACTGCTTGGATGGAGCCCTGAGGACAACCGCGAGATCTTCTCTCTGGAGGAGCTGATCAAGGAGTTTGATTATCACAGGATCAGCAAGAGTCCGGCAGTATTCGACATTGTAAAACTTCGCTGGATGAATGGTGAGTATATCAAAGCCATGGACTTTGATAAATTCTATGAGATGGCAGAGCCTTATCTCAAGCAGGCCTTGACAAAGGACTTTGATCTTAAGAAGATTGCCAACATGGTAAAGACAAGGATCGAGGTATTCCCTGACATTCCTGCACTTGTAGATTTCTTTGAGGAGCTGCCGGAGTATGATCCTGAGATGTATACGCATAAGAAGATGAAGACGAATTCGGAGACTTCTCTTCAAGTGTTAAAGGATATGCTTCCCATTCTGGAGGCGCAGGAGGACTACAGTAATGACGGGCTGTATGCCACCTTGTGTAAGTACGTTGAGGAGAAGGGCGTAAAGAACGGTTACGTTATGTGGCCCATCCGTACGGCCGTGTCCGGTAAGCAGATGACGCCGGCAGGTGCTACGGAGATCATGGAGATTATTGGGAAGGATGAGACCTTAAAGAGAATCAGAAAGGGCATTGAACTCCTTGAGAATGCCTAAAGAGACCATGAATATCGCTAGTAAGCTGGGCATTACGGATGCCAATCCGGCCCAGCTTGAAGCGATCACTTACTTAGGGAAGGATCCCGTGCTGGTTCTGGCGGGACCTGGATCCGGAAAAACCTACGTCATCACCCAAAGAATCCGGTACCTCACGGAAATCCAAGGCATATCTCCTGAAAAGATTTTGGTTTTAACCTTTACGCGTGAGGCTGCCGCCTCCATGAAAGAACGATATCTAAACTTCTCAAGCGTGAAACAATCAAATGTTTCACAAACCGTGAAACAATCTGGCGTTTCACAAACTTCACAAACCGTCAATTTCGGAACTTTTCATTCCATCTTTTATCAAGTCTTAAAACAATCCACAAATTTTCAAGAAAGACAAATGCTTACGGAAGTTGATAAGCGAAAGCTTTTACTGCCAGTCATTAGGAAATTATTGCCAAATTGCTCCGACGTTTGGTTAAATAACTATGCCTTACAGGCTGTCAGTTCGATCAGTTTTTATAAAAATTCCGGGAAAAGAAAAGAGGCAACAATGCGATTGCCTTTGGAATTACAGGAAAACTTTGAAGGTATTTTTTCAGGATATGAACGGGAGCGAATAAAGATAGGAAAATATGATTATGATGATCTTCTTACGGATACCAAGAGGCTCTTGCATGAAGGCGTGGAGATCAGGCATTATTGGCAAAACCGCTTTGAATATGTTCTGATCGATGAGTTTCAGGACGTAAATCCTGCGCAATATGAGGTGATAAAGCTATTGGCACCGCCTCCGAAAGCGGTTTTCGCCGTAGGGGATGATGACCAGTCCATCTATGGATTCCGGGGAGCTGATCCAGATTGCATGAAAAAATTTGAAAAGGAATACGATGCAAGGCAGATCACCCTAGGCGTCAACTACCGAAGCAGACCCGAAATCGTAAAAGCATCCGTAAAAATGATCAGCGAGAACAAAAATCGTTTTGTAAAGAAACTGATCTCCAGCCAGGAGTTGGAAACGGAAAAAAGCAAGGGCAAAACGACCAATGGGAAAGCAATTAACGTACGCGGGTATCGGTCAAGGGAGGAAGAATTACAAGGAATCAGGGAGGCCTGTATTGAGTTTTTGAAGAATCATGACGAAGAGGACCGAGTCATTGAAACCATGCAGGAAAAGTTAGCCATTCTTTTCCGGACAAACAGGCTTATGGGACGGGCAGCCCTTCAACTGAGACAGGCAGGTATTCCGCATGAAATGAGGGAGAAGACGGATAATCCATATTTTCATGAGATTGCGCTTGACGTATTCGCATATTTAAAGCTTGCCGTTGGAGAAGGGACGGCGGAAGACCTGATCAGGATCATAAACAAGCCCTCCAGATACGTTTCCAGGGAAATGTTGAGCACTTGCAGAATGAGGAAAGGGACGCAAGGAGGCATGGCGTTACTGGAGGAGCTTAGCGAACAATTAGAGATTCAAAGGGGAGACGTGGCAGAAAAACTGAGAATCCTAAAAAAGCAGCTCCAGAATGCTGGAAAGTATTCCGCTTTTCCGCTTATGAATTATCTGCGACGCGTGATCGGTTACGACTGGTGGCTGACGGAAGCCCGTGATGGTTATGGTGATCGATGGGCGGAAAACATGGAAATACTGGAATGGCTCACGAAAGAGGCGATAAAGCATGCCGACGTAAGACAATGGCTAAGTGAGTGGGGGACAGATAACGCGGAAAAGGATCCATGCATTGAGAAAAAAAGCGGTAGGATCGTTTTGATGACGGTGCATGCGTCAAAGGGACTGGAATTCGATAAGGTACTCATACCACACTGTAACGAGAGGGTCTTTCCACATGGAAATCTGCAGGAAACCGCCGTGATGGAAGAGGAAAGAAGGCTATTTTACGTTGCCATGACACGGGCAAAGAAAGAATTGGAACTCACGTACGTATCTGGAACGAAAGACCGCCCGGAGATACCTTCCAGATTTTTGAGAAACGTTAACTAAAAATTTAGGTCACGGGGAAAACCCGTGACCTAAACCATAGTCAAGCAGTATTTCGAAATTATACGAGCTCGTCAAATTCGGAATTGTCGAGGAATTCGTCGAATGCGTCCGCAACCTTCTCGTACTCGTCATCATCGTCGATGTAGCCGAGTTCGGGCTCTTCGTTGGGATCGTCAGGATTCTCGGAATAACGGTAAAACCAAACCTCGCCATCCTCATTTTCACCGTTTTCGTTCAGAGGGAGAAGTACAATATAGTCTTTTCCCTCAACGTCGAGAATGGTGACGATGGAACAGGTGACGGTAGTGCCGTCCTCAAGATCCAGATCAACGGTCATTTCTTCATCAGCTTCATAGTTTTCCTTTGCCATGTGCGCTTCTCCTTACGTGAATTATGCTTGTGATTTTGACTGACATCCGCTATAATAATATAGTATTATGGACGAAAAGTCAGATTTTTAGTAAACTTTGTTTTAATATACTTTGTTTTACGGAAAAAGTCAATAACGTCTATGGATGGAAAGGCATGGTTTGTCTATGGGTAAAAGCTATCATTTTACCCACGTCTCCGATTCGGAGGATTGTGGCGTCATATTTTATGACAGAAAAACAGGCAGGGAAGTTCTTAGAATCCCATTTACGAAAGACGCACGCATTGGAAGAGTGAATCATTTAAGGCTGGACTTGGAGGATTCGCTTGGTAAGAACGCGCTGGGGGAGATTCTTTATCAGTTTTGGGATGGGGAAAGGCGCCTCGCGGACAGACGCGGGCGTGCTTTTTTTGCAGCGAAGAAATATGGTGAGGATAAGTCGCCGGAAGACCTATATACAATATTGAACCTTCCGGCTTTCGACTGGAAAGGTACCGAAAATCCAAGGGTTCCTTATAGTGACGGTCTGATTTATTGCCTTCACGCCAGGGGATTTACAAAGCATGCGTCCTCTGGAGTGAAATACCGCGGCACTTTCGCGGGAGTTACGGAAAAGATTCCGTATCTAAAGGAACTTGGAGTGACAACGGTTGAATTTCAGCCGATCTGTGAATTTATCGAAAAACCTTCTGCAAGCAGAAACGTTGCGGGAGGTAATGACTCGCTAAAGACGGAAGGGCCAAAGCTGAATTACTGGGGATACGTACAGGCATTCTATTACGCGCCTAAAGAAGCTTATGCGGCTAAGGATCCCGTAACGGAATGCAAGGAAATGATCCGCAGCCTTCACGAGGCGGGAATGGAAGCCGTTTTTCAGTTTTACTTTCCCAAAGAATTTAATCCCATGGAGATTCCGGAAATCCTGCGTTTCTGGGTGGAGGAATATCACGTTGACGGATTTCACTTGATCGGAGAAGCTTTGCCTTCGGAATGGATCGCAAGAGATCCGGCGCTCTCCGATACGAAAATATGGTATTATCAGTTTGACTGCGAGCAAATCTACGGTAAACGCGGCATTCCATGCCGCAAAAACTTAGGACTCATCAGAGATGATTTTATGTATGAGGGACGCAGGTTCCTAAAAGGAGATGAAAATCTCGTTCCTGCCATTGCGTACCAGCTAAGGACGGTTCCGGCGACCATGGCAAAGATCAATTATCTCAGTACCTACTGGGGATTCACCATGATGGACATGGTCTCATATGATTTTAAGCATAATGAACCAAATGGCGAAGAAAACCATGACGGTACGGATTATAATTGCAGCTGGAACTGCGGTGAAGAAGGCGTGTCGCGGAAGAAAAAGATTCTTTCGCTTAGGATGACGCAGTTAAAGAATGCCTTTTGCCTATTGTTTTTTGCCCAGGGAACACCCAGGATCTTTATGGGAGATGAATTTGGAAATTCCCAAAAGGGAAACAATAACCCGTATTGTCAGGACAATGAAGTGACTTGGCTCAATTGGAAGCTGAAAGATAAAAACCAGGAATTGCTTGAGTTTTTTAAGACGTTGACTGAGCTTAGAAGAGCAAATCCCGTGCTTCGTCCCGGTGAGGAGGCTAAGGGCATGGATTCCATTTCCTGCGGTTATCCTGATTTTTCGCTTCACGGGGAAACGGCATGGAGACCGCAGTTTGAAAACTATTCCCGACAGCTTGGGGCATTATATTGTGGACTTTACCGTGAAAAGGATTTGGGAATTGCACCTTGGCAATACCGGTCAAAAGGCAAATCTGCGCAGAATGAATTTCTGTATCTAGGCATGAACGCACATTGGGAACCTCATAAGCTGGGACTCCCAAGGCTCCCCAAAGGGAAAAAGTGGGTATTGTTCTTTGAAACAAGTGAAAACGGGGCAAGCCGTGAGGCCGTACAAGATGCAGTAATGCTTGCACCTAAGACGATGGCATTATACGTCAGCAAGGACGTGGAAATCTCTGAGGAAATCCCGGGAATTGAAGCCGATGAACGGATGGACGGAGAGCTGCATAAAATATCCTAAAACAAAAAAGGACATTTTTATGAATCTCTGGATCGCTTTGTTATTCCTGCTTGGAATAAATAATGGCAGTAGTTGCGGTAATGCCGGAGGCTGCGGCGGCAACAATGGCTGTGGCTGCGACACTGACTGCATGCGCCCTTGGGGTATTCCGGGCGGAAATTCCTGCGGCACAAATAATATGGGAAATGCCGGCGGATGCGGTTGCACGGCCTGTAGCGGTGACGATAACGTGAGCGACGGCGCATCCTGCGAGTGTGCTGGTCAAAATGGCTCTCGTGAGTTCCCGAGCTTTTAACGAAAATACTTGATAATCATTTAGGATTTGTGATAAAATACCAGTGGCATTCTGAAGAAGGAGGCATAAGGGAATGGCAAAGGAAAAATACGTTGCATACGTTTCCACGTATACGCAGGGGGACCGTCACGGCATAAAGATATATGACGTAGACATGGAAAAGGGTCGTTTTACGGAGAAGGATAAGGTTGAGATCACAAACAGCTCTTACGTTAGCATTTCCCATAACGGGAAGTATCTGTATTCCATTACGGACATGGGCGTTGAGAGTTACAAGATCCAGCCGGACGGAAGCTTGAAATTCATTAATTTTGGTTCCATCAACGGCATGAGAGGCTGCTACGTTTCCACCGATTACACGGATGGATACCTGTTTGTGGCAGGCTATCATGATGGTAAGCTCACCATTTTGAAGCTAAATGAGGACGGAAGCATTGGCGAGATCACGGACGAGGTTTATCACAAAGGCCTTGGAAGCGGCATTGAGCGTAATTTCCGCCCGCACATCAACTGCGCCCGCATGACTCACGACAATCGTTATCTGTTGGTGGCGGATGAAGGCATGGATCACGTCAACGTCTATGAATTTGACGTTACCCGTGGCACGGTTAAACTGGCTGACATTTTGAGATCTGAGCTGGAATCAGCGCCGAGGCATATTAAAATCTCAAAAAATGGTAAGTTTATCTATATCGTTCATGAGTGGAAATGCTTTATCGACGTTTATCGTTATGAATTCCGTAAGGGAAGTCCCAAATTCGAGAAGATCCAGACCATTGAGACGACTTCCATGCCGAAGGGAAGCAACAATGCGGCGAGTGCCCTGAGCTTTTCCGCTGATTACAAATACCTTTTGAGCTCGAATGCAGGAGACAATTCCGTAGTCGTATACGACGTGGACCAGAAGACGGGAATCCTTACCAAGAATTTCTGCCTTCCCATTAGCGGAGAGTATCCAAAGGATGCGGAAATCTTCCCCAACAATAAGTTCCTTGTCAGCTTGAACCATGAGACCAATGCCATGACGTTCTTCAACATTGATCTTGACAAGCACACCATGATCATGAACGGTGCGCCCATGCACGTTAACGTTCCAAACTGTATTGTTTTCTATAAACTGAAGAGTAAGTCAGACGAGGAAGAGGCATAATTCCAACCGTATGATTACCGGGATTCCCCAAGAGCAAAAGCCGCTATTGGGGAGTCCCTTTTTTGTGGAGTAATGCCTGTTTTTTGTCAATTAGTGACAAAGAATTTCCAAATATTTTTTATTTGGGAATTAGTTTATTGATTGACGAGATTTGTCGAAGCAGATATAATATTATAGAGATTATGCGAAAATGGATGGATAAACCATGAATAAAGAAAATCGCCCCATACAGGAATCGGTGAAAGAGAAAAGTGGCAAGAACCAAAAGTGTTGGAAGAAAAAGGGAATTCAGCATTGGCAGGTAATCGCCCTGTTAATGGCATTGTATGACGTTGTAGTATCAAATTCTTCGTATTTGTTTGGCTTGTGGGCCAGATTTGATTTTCATTATTCAAAAATACCAAGCGAGTTTTTGGATGCTGCGATTAAGTTTATTCCCATTTATTCAGCCGTTATTATAATTGTATTTTCTGCTCACTATCTGTATCGGAGCATATGGCGTTTTGCAAGTTACCGGGAGCTGATCCGCCTGATCTCTGCCAATAGCATTACGTTTTTGGCGCAGGTGATCGGAATTTCTTTGTTATTTAGGCAAATGCCCTTTGTTTATTATTTCTTCGGGCTGATGCTTCAATTCTGTTTAACGACGGCCATCCGGTTTTTCTATCGTTTTGTATTACTTGAGAGAAGCAAGAGAAATACCAATAATTACTCGAAAAAGGTTATGATCATTGGCGCGGGTGAAGCCGGCCAGGTACTTTTGAGAGATATCTATCATGCAGACGAAGTTGAGCTAAAGGTTTGTTGCTTTATTGACGATAATCCTAATAAGTGGCATCGAAACATTGAGGGTGTTCCAGTCTTTGGCGGCAGGGAAGACATCCTGACGGCAGTTGAAAAATACAAGATCGATACCATTTTGATCGCAATGCCCAGTGCAACAAAGGCTCAGACCAGAGACCTGCTTGACATCTGTAAGGAGACCGGGTGCGAAATGAAGATGCTTCCCGGCATGTATCAGTTCCTTACGGGCGACGTTTCCCTAAGCAAGATGAAGGAAGTCGCCGTGGAGGATCTTCTCGGAAGAGAACCCATCAAGGTAAATCTGACCGAGATTCTGAACAGCATTGAAGGAAAGGTCGTTCTGGTTACCGGAGGCGGCGGTTCCATCGGAAGCGAGCTCTGCAGGCAGATTGCAGGACATAATCCTGAGAGATTGATCATTTTTGACGTATATGAGAACAATGCGTATGACATTGAGCAGGAACTGAAGAGCACCTATACGAACTTGAATTTAACAGTGCTCATCGGCTCAGTGCGCGACAGCAGAAGACTCAATTCCGTGTTTGAACAGTACCGTCCTGACATTGTGTATCACGCGGCTGCGCACAAGCACGTGCCCCTAATGGAGACAAGCCCTTGCGAATCCATCAAGAACAACGTGATCGGAACCTATAAAACTGCTTGTGCGGCCATGACTTATGGTACGAAGCGTTTTGTATTGATCAGTACGGACAAGGCCGTAAATCCCACGAACATTATGGGAGCAAGCAAGCGACTCTGCGAGATGGTCATTCAGTCCATGGATTATATCAGCAGGGAGGGACTGCAGAACCTTTTGCCGAACCTTAGCGGTCATAATGACGAGACGGATTCCAAGAGCCTGTTCATGAACCGCAAGATCGAGACGAGAACGGAGTACGTGGCCGTCCGTTTCGGAAACGTACTGGGAAGTAACGGCAGCGTGATCCCACTCTTTAAGAAGCAGATCGCCAAGGGTGGTCCCGTGACTGTGACGCATCCTGACATTATCCGTTACTTTATGACGATCCCGGAGGCAGTAAGCCTTGTATTACAGGCAGGAACCTATGCGAAGGGTGGAGAGATCTTTGTCCTTGACATGGGAGAGCCCGTAAAGATTGACACGCTTGCGAGAAACCTCATTAAGCTCTGCGGCTACAAGCCTGACGTTGACATCAAGATTCAGTATACGGGTCTTCGCCCTGGCGAAAAGTTATATGAAGAGAAGCTGATGGCAGAAGAGGGTATCGAAAAGACCGCCAATGAGCTGATCCACATCGGAAAGCCCATCGCCTTTGACATGGAAGCATTTATGGGACAGTTGGAAGACCTTGCGGATGCGAGCTATAATAATGACTCAGAGATCAGAAAACTGGTAAAGGAGATCGTTTCCACTTACCATCCGAGCCATTTGTAAATTGTTTGAATAGTTCAGCTTTTGACCGTAAAACCACAATATTTTGTGTTTACACTTGATTAAAAGCGGAATTTGTGGTATCTTTTTCTATAAGGCGTTCTATATTTTTCTAAAAAGAATGACGAAGGGATGATTGCCTTGAACGAGCTGATTTCCGTAATTGTGCCCGTCTTTAAGGTCGAGGCATATTTGGCGAAGTGCATAGATTCCATCAGAAATCAGACGTATTCGAATTTTGAGTTGATTTTGGTGGATGACGGTTCTCCGGATGGCAGCCCGAAGATCTGTGATGATTATGCTGCGGTGGATGACAGAATTCAGGTAATCCACAAGAATAATCGCGGTCTTTCTTCGGCAAGAAATGCCGGTCTGGATATTTGCAGGGGCGATTTTATCTGTTTTATTGACAGTGACGATTACATTAAGCCAACCTATCTGGAGACCTTGCTGACGCTTCAGCGAAAGAATAATGCAGATCTGGTAATCTGTGAATACGATTACGTTGAGAAAAACGGAAACATATATGAACATCGGAAGATCCCTTGGAATAAGCTGATCACTCACAAGGATTTCTGGAAGATGTTCTGTGAGTCAGATTTCCGAGTGTTTAGTGCCGTTGCATGGAATAAGATTTATCGGGCAAAGATCTTTAAGGAGCTTCGTTACACGCAGGGCAAGTGTATGGAAGATAATTTCATTATCAAGGCCTTGATCGAGCAGTGTGACTCCATTTACGTCACAAACGAACCCTTGTATTATTACCTTCAGAGACCTGACAGCATCATGGGACGCTTTTCCATCAAGCACCTTGACGGCGTTGAGGCACAGCTTGACATCTGCAATTATTTTAATAGTGTTGGCTGGCAGGAGTGTTCACAACAGCTTCTCGGTTCCATAACGAATTCCCTCTTTAGGGCCTACAGGGAAGCGGACTTTGTCGTGAAGTTCAACAAAGAGCGATATCGCGAACTGAAAAAGGCATACAAAGAAGTTGTAAACAAGTCCTTTGGAGCCAGGGAGCACAATCAGCTGTGGTTTAAGTATAAGGTGTTCGGCTTTAACGAAGGCATCTATCGCGTGATGTACAATAACGGATTGTTGTTACAGATCATGAGCCTTCGCAAAAAGGATCAAATCCAATATCATTAAATGCATTTGGAAAGAAAGGTTTCTTCGGAAAGGAGAAGCCTTTTTCTTTATTTATTTGTCTTTTCGAAGCATTAACGTGCGTTTCCCTTCGCAAATTGGCGCTTCTAACCGATATTTGTATTGTCATAAAAGGCTTGTCGTAGTATAATATAGTTTGTAAAACTATGGAAAAATGGGTAGAAACAGCCGATGAATATATTTGATTTTATTTCTTTATTTGGTGGCCTGGCGATGTTCCTGTACGGCATGCGCCTCATGGGAAACGGGCTGAAGGAAAGTTCCTCCGGAACCTTAAAAAAAGCGTTGGAAAAGGTGACCAGAACGCCGTTTACGGCTTTTTTGATGGGCGTTGGCATGACCGCCGTCATCCAATCCTCGACGGCGACCATCGTGATCACTGCCGGCCTTGTTGGCGCAGGCATCATTTCCTTGCGGAATTCCCTGGGGATCGTGATCGGTGCAAACGTTGGTACGACCGTCACCGGACAGATCATAAGATTACTGGATTTGAATACTTCGGGGACTTCCTTTTTGGGGTTTTTTAAGCCTTCCACCCTGGCGCCGCTGGCGCTGATCATTGGGGTGGTCGCCGTTATGAACGGAAAGATCGGCATTCCCGAAAAGGCGGCCCAGATCATCATAGGATTTGGCATTCTGTTCTCCGGACTGATGAAAATGACGGATTCCGTAGGAAAACTAACGGAGACCGGCATTATTGAGAGCCTGTTTACCATGATGGGAGACAATCCCGTCATTGGTTACGCCGTAGGCGCGGGCATTGCGTTTGTCCTGCAAAGTTCTTCGGCAACAATAGGTATCCTGCAGGCATTTTCCACCTCGGGACAAATGACGTTTAGCGAAATCTACGCCGTTTTGGTCGGCATCTACTTGGGCGATTGCGTGACGACTGCGATCGTATGTAACATTGGAGCGAAACCGGACGCAAAAAGAGTTGGCTTGGTAAATATTTTGTTTAACCTTAGCGAAACGGTTTTGATCCTGACTACCGTAACAATCGCGCATTCCTTGGGATTGCTGGATTCGATCTGGAACATGACCATTCGTTCCGGCGGAATCGCAAACACCAATTCCATTTTTAACCTGTCATGCGCGATCTTGTTGCTTCCGATGCTTGGTGTTTATGAGAAGATCAGCAAACGCCTCATCAAAGATGAGCCAAGCGAAGAGGAAGATACCCACAGCGAGAAGCTGGATGCGCTCAATCCCGTTTTCTTTAGCACCCCGGCAATCGCATTTAATGCATGCTATGAAGTGCTCCTCGAGATGTATCAGTTGGCGAGAAAGAACGTAATGCGCTCCTTTGAACTGGTGTCGAACTTTGATGCTGAAAAAATGAAAAAGGTTGACCGCGACGAAAAGATGATCGACCTTATGGCCGACAGGGTCAACAACTATCTGATCCAGATCAGCGCTCACATTACCTCCAAGAATCACATTGAAATTATGAATCATTATTATTCCGCAATCGGTGAGTTTGAGCATTTGGGAGATAAAGCGACAAATATTTGTGAGATCGCGGAATCCATGAATAAAGAGAACATAAAGTTCTCTGCTATGGCAATGAAGGAACTGAACGTCCTTCGTGAACTTTTGACTACGGTTTTGGATTATACGGACGTTACGTTTAGAAAATGTAACGTGGAAGCGGCAAGACATATTGAGCCCCTGGAAGAAGTGGTGGATGACATGGTGGCGCTCCTGAAGGAAAACCATCTGGAGAGACTTAGAAAGGGTGAGTGTTCGGTCTTTGGCGGTGCTGAATTCTTAAATTTACTGGCGGAAGTGGAACACATCTCTGACGTATGCTCAAACGTTGGACTTGCCACCGTGGCACGCGTGACGCCCGAGATGAAACACCAGATCCACAACTACTTGTCGGATCTGCATTCCGGTAATGATGAGTTGTTTAACAAGGAATACAAGGAAGCCAAGGAACGGTATTTCAGACTGCTGGCGTAACTGTGCAGGACGAAAGCGATTATGCTTTGTGGCTTTGAAAAAATGAAAGTTATTTTGCGATGACGGTTAAGTGTTTGGATATGGCATGGGGCATCTGATCTTGCAAATATAAGAAAGGACGTGCGGGGATGAAGCTGTATCGGAAAAAATATAAGCTCATAGAGACCTACGGCACGTTCTTTGTCGATCTGGTCACCATAGCAATGGCTTACTTTTTGGCAAGATGGCTCCGTATTGTGTTGCCATTCGGCGCAAAGGTCACGGAGTCAACGGAATGGTTTCCGGTCTATGTCCTCTGCATTTTAGGATGTGTTCTTTATAATCTTATGATGAATCGCTACGAAGGCTTTTTCCAAAGAGGATTCTTTGTGGAAGCCGGAGAAGTTCTTAAGTATAATTTCATTCAATTTGCATTCCTCAGTACCTGCGTATACCTTTTTCGATTAGAGCTCGATTTTTCCCGTTTGATGCTTGGTTACTTTGTAATCTGTGAGATTCTGATCGGTTATCTTCTCAGAATCCTTTTTAAGGGGTTTATCAATGCCACGTATAAAAAGGGGAAGGGTAGCGAAAAGATTCTGATCGTGACGGATTCGAAGAGCCTTGCCGGCGTTATGGAAAGGATAAAAGCAGACAAAGGCTGGAGCTATGAAGTCGTTGGGGCGGCCCTGACGGACGGGGCAGACGTTTCCGCTGCGCAAAGCATGCTGGAAAAATCTGTTTTGCAAGAAAGTTATAATAATAACGTAAAGGAAGGCTCCACTTCGCTGAATGGACAAGGCGGAAAAACATTGGAGATTTCCGGTAAAGATAAAAAGACTGGGAATCATCTCCCGACGATCATAGCCGGAAGAGAGGATTTGATTGAAGCTGCCAGACAGATGCCCATTGACGTCGTGTTCTTTTACTGCAGCCAGGCAGTGGAAGAGATGGATCAATGGGTGCAGGCGTTTGCATTGATGGGCGTACGCTGTTATTACTGCGTGCAGAGCATGAGCTTTAGCGTTCCCTGTAGCGGCGTGGGAGAATTTGCGGATTTTCCCGTCATGTGCTACAACAACGAAGACCGAGATTGGCGAATGAGCGTGATTAAACGAGTTACCGACATTGTCGGAAGCATCGTGGGACTTCTCATTACGGCAGTCCTTTTTCCGTTTATCGCCATTGCCATTAAGCTGGAAGATTCCAAGGGACCGGTATTCTTCTCCCAGACCCGCATTGGCAAAAACGGCCGCCGCTTTCGCATCTACAAATTCCGCTCCATGTATGCGGATGCCGAAGCACGCAAAAAAGAACTCATGGCCAAAAACGAAGTCCAGGGTCTTATGTTCAAAATGGAGAACGATCCCCGCATCACCAAGGTCGGCAAGTTCCTTCGCCGCACCAGCCTGGACGAACTTCCCCAGTTCTGGAACATCTTCAAAGGCGACATGAGCCTTGTCGGCACAAGACCGCCAACGGTGGATGAATTTGAACAATATAATGATTATTATCGAAGAAGAATGAGTATCACTCCCGGACTAACTGGACTTTGGCAGGTCAGCGGCAGAAGCGAAGTGAAGGATTTCAATGAGGTCGTGAAGCTGGATTTGCAGTATATAGATAATTGGAGCATTGGGCAGGATCTGAAGATACTGATACAGACGGTGGGAGTAGTTCTTTTAGGAAAAGGTTCAAGGTGACTTGACTTAAACGTATTATATTATAAGGGATGAAAAGTGCATGAGGATACAGTTTTTAAATACGAAAATAGATAATTTAACAATGAAAGAAGCTGTCGATGCCATAAAAGAGTTGGTTATTAAAAATGACCATTCCTATGTTGTAACACCTAATCTTGATCACATTGTATTAATTGAAAAAGATAAAGAATTTCGCAGGGCTTATAAAAAAGCGGATTTAATCTTGGCGGATGGGAAACCGCTGATTTGGATTTCAAAATGGTTAAAAAGACCCATTAAAGAAAAAGTTTCTGGATCTGATTTGTTTCCGCAAGTATGTAAAATGGCTGCAGAGAATGGTTTTTCGATTTTTATACTTGGTGCAATGGAGGGGGTTGCGCAAAAAGCTGCTCAAAAATTAAAAAAAACATATCCTGGATTAATGGTTGTAGGATACTATTCTCCACCGCATGGTTTTGAAAATAATGAGGATGAAATCAATAATATTGTAGATATGATCAACAAATCGAATGCCGATATCCTTGCGGTTGCCTTGGGAGCACCCAAAGGAGAAAAGTTTATTTATCAAGTACGAAACAGAATTTCGGTTTCTGTTTCCATGCAAATTGGAGCCACCATAGATTTTATTGCGGGAAGAATTAAAAGAGCACCAAAATGGATGTCAAATCATGGCTTAGAATGGCTATATCGTATTTTTCAGGATCCAAAGCGAATGTTTAAGAGATACGTAAGAGATGCATGGGAAATAATACCTATTATCATTCGTTATTCAAGGAAGAGAACATGACGACCAATATCGGAAAAACCATGGATGAGAACAGAATAAAAGACGTAGCTGTTGTAATACTCAATTATCTGTCTTGGGAAGAATCCTTGAAAGAGGCAACTTTGGTTCATGATTTATATGGTTTGTCATGGGAACAGTTTATTATAGTTGATAATGCTTCTCCCAATGAATCAGACGCCGAACTTAGTAAGAAAGAAATTGGGAACTATCATTACTTACGATCAGACAGTAATTCCGGATATGCCAAAGGAAATAATATTGGGATAAAACTTGCAGAGCAGCTTGGGTATCGGTATGTTTGGATTTTAAATAATGATATTCTTATGGATGATCGTGACTTATTGGGACACATGCTTTCGATTTTTGAAAAAGACAGTCAAATTGCGGTTATTAATCCGGACGTATGTGACTTGAATGGTCGAGCATACAATCGAGATGCGTGCAGATATAGCTTCTACGACATGACCTTGGGAATTCTGCAATATAAGCGTAAAGGCCGAACGATTATAGATTTGGGCGGTTATTCCTATGTTTACAGACCGCAAGGCTGCTGTATGCTTTTAGACGTTAAGAAAACTTCAAAATGCGGATATTTGGATGAAAATACTTTTTTATATTGTGAAGAGATGATTTTGGCAGAACGCTTTAGAAAGAAGGGATACAAATGCGCCTGTGACATAGCGCATAAAGTCATTCACAATCATTCCAAAACCACCCAAAAAGTGTTTGAAAGGAAAAAGCTCTTGAAAATTCACTTAAGGAGTTATTCCTACTATTTGAGAGAATATAGGGGTTATGGCTTTATAAGGTTATCAATCTGTTGCTTTTTCTATGCCATAAAGTTTTATGCTATAAATTGAGCGTAAAGGATTAAAAAATGTTGATAAGTATCATAATTCCGGTTTATAACACGCCTATTAATGATTTTCAAAAATGTTTATCAAGTATACTAGAACAAAAATATTCCGAGATAGAGATTATTATCATTGATGATGGCAGCGATAAAGAATTGTCGAAACTTTATGTTACTCTTTGTTCGAAAGACAAAAGGGTATCATATCATTATTTTACAAATCACGGAGTGTCTTATGCGAGAAATAGAGGCGTGGAAATAGCACAAGGCGAGTATGTCACGTTCGTGGATTCGGATGACGTTATTGATCAATCTTTTTTTGTAAATGCTGCAAAATATTTGCTTGAAGAAAAATATGATTTAGTAATTGGAAGAATCGTATATTTGCCTAAATTTGATTCTAAACAGAGAATATACAAAAACCATAAGGAAATAAGTACGCTACGTATGTTAGAAGCCATGTTTTCTGTTGAGAATAAGGGGGATGAATTACATGCATTGGCTTCGCCTTGCGGCAGATTATATTTAACTTCCATTGCCAAAAGTATAAAATTTGATGAATGCATTAAATATTTTGAAGATCAATTATACAATTGCGAATATGTAAAAAAAATTAAAAATGCTTTGTTTGTTGCGGAGGATTGGTATTATTATTATCAGAATCCTTATTCAGCACTTCACGTTAAACACAGAAAATGGGATGAATTAAGCGATTGGGATGTTTTTTTAGACAGGTGGATTGCGATAAATGAAAATGAGAGCGATACTTCGACAGACATTTTATTAAAAAAACATCTAATCACTTATTTTTTTAAGGAGATTGAGGAGGGTGTTCTTGCAGGGGAGAAATTTAATAGAAAAAAGATTCGAAACATTATGAACAAGAAACCCTTTGTTCTTATGACAAAATCGCTTAAAACAAAAGACTATATTTCTAAGAAAAGAAAATTACAATTTTTCCTGATCAAGCATCGATTTTCTTGCGTGATTTATATTCTTGCGAAGATAAAAAACCGTAGAAGTTAATATTTGAGAATAAGAGAGAATAACATGAATGACATTTTGGTAAGTATAATTACGCCATCATTTAACAGTGGAAAAACAATAAAAAGAACTATTGAACAGGTATTGAAACAATCATACAAAAATTATGAATACATTATCGTAGATGGCGGATCTACGGATAATACGATAAACATAATTGAATCTTTTATTCCGGAATTTAATGGAAGGCTTAGGTATGTGTCTGAAAAGGATGACGGGATATATGATGCCATGAACAAAGGAATTAAAATGGCAAAAGGCGAACTGGTAGGTATTATTAACAGCGATGATTATTATGAAGAAGATTGCCTTAAAAACGTTGTAAAACAATATGATCCCAACAAGAAATATCAAATCTTATATGGTGCAATTAGAATCATTGATTTTGAAGAAAACGAACTCGAAATTGCCTTTGTTAATCACCGTAACATGAAAAATAGGATGATATTTCATCCGGCAACGTTTATTAGCAAAAGTATTTATGACGATTTTTATTATTATGATACGAAGTATAAATATTCCAGCGATCTTGATTTTATGTATAAGGCTATTGCTAATGATGCCATATCATTTTGCCCAATCTATCATGTATTAAGTAATTTTCGATTAGGCGGGGTGTCTTTTAGTCGCAAGGCGATGGAAGAATCAAATAAGATAAATTATAAATATAGAATTTGTTCGAGAAAAAAGTATATTGCTATGTATCTAAAAATAATAATGCAAAAGCTTTTAAGAATGTAATGTTTGTAAAACTTATAATGGATAGTTTGATTAAGAATTGCAAAATATTGATTTGCTAATTGCGAGGTAACAATGCTTGGGAAATTATTTTGGATAATGACAAACATATATAATAAATCGAATTTTAAAATCCATGGAATAAAGTTTGGTAAACAAATAAAAACATATGGAATAATTCGTTTGAAAATAGATGATGATTCAGAATTTAAAATAAATGATGGAGTTATTATAAGAAGTCATTGGAAAAGCAATCCCGCAGGTGGTGGGCAAAAAGATTGTATTTTTGCTGTTAGAGGAAAGGGAAGTCTTGAAATAGGGAAAAACGTAGGAATCAGTAATAGTACTATTTACTGTAATAGAAAGATAGTGATTGAAGATGATGTGTACATTGGCGTTAATTCCATCATCTATGATACAGACTTTCATTCAATCTATGCAGATAAAAGATTAAATGGAAATACAGACATAAAATCCATGCCAGTAATTATAAAGCGTGGAGCATGGATTGGCGGACATTGTATAATTTTGAAAGGCGTGTCCATTGGGGAACAGTCTGTTATAGGAGCGGGCTCGGTTGTGACGAAAGACGTGCCGCCTGATGAGGTATGGGCAGGTAATCCAGCAAGATTTATAAAGAAGATTAATCAGTAAAACAATTATGTTAATGTTAGGCGGAATTTGATTAATCTAGATTCATGAGTTGACTTGTTTGATATTTTTGTATGCTTTTATATTGGAAAGGATGGTTTTTAACTTAAAAATGAGAATACTGTGGACTATTAATACAATATATCCATCCGTTGAAAAAAAATTAGGCGCGGTTTCCAAACACTCCATATCATGGGTTGATGCCATGGCTAATGAACTTAAGGATAATGTGAATATTGAACTTGCTATTTTTGCACCAGGATTTAATCGGTGTGCATTCAAGAAAAAAATTGACGGCATTACTTTTTATATATCGAAATCCGAAGATGACATGAAATATGATTACATAAATGTTATAGAAGATTTTCACCCAGATCTTATTCATGCTTACGGAACGGAAGCAAAACATAATTATTATATAATAAAAAAATATTCGAGAGATATACCAATTATAATTTCACTGCAAGGCATTATATTTGCATACATAAATCATTATTATGGAGGAATGAGCTTTAGGGAAATTCTTTCTACATATGGAATACTAGATATGTTGCTGTTTCGAGGAATGATGAAAGGAAAAAGATTATGGGAAAAACAAATTGTCAACGAAATATTTATGTTTAAAAATGTAAACTTCGTTGAAGGGCGATCTGATTGGGATAAAGCAGTGGCATTTAGCATAAACCCGAAATTAAAATATTATTTTCTGCCTAGAATGATAAGAAAAGAGTTTTATGAACACAATTGGAATTATAAGAATATTGAAGTGCATTCATTGTTTGCTAATCAAGGATCAGTTCCGCATAAGGGAACTCATTATTTGATTAAAGCGTTAGCATTGGTAAAACCAAGGTATCCAGATATAATGCTATATATTTCAGGTGACAATCCAATAAAAAAGTCAAAACGACATGGAAAATTGCGAGGTTATTCTAAATTTGTTAGTGATTTGATTCATAAATTTGATTTAACTAAAAACATCAAGTATACTGGGAGACTTAGCGCTCATGAAATGGCTGAAAGGCTGCAGGCGGCAAATATTTGCATTGTTCCTTCTGCCATAGAAAATGCTGCCAATGCCATAGCTGAGGCCATGGTTGTTGGAACGCCGATTATTGCCAGTTATGTAGGTGGTACGCCTGAAATGCTAGAGGAAGGGAAACTTGGTTATCTCTATCCTTATGATGAGGCTGAAATGTTGGCAGCAAGGATTGATTCTGTTTTTAGCAACATAAGAGAAGCCGCTGAAAAAAGTAAAGCTGGTAAAATGGTTGCAAGAGAAAGACATAATTCAGATAAATTAGTAAAAGGTCAAATTGACATGTATGAACAAGTGTTGGAAGAATTCCATGCTCATCCAGTTAAAAGCTAATTCACTTGAAAGAATGGGAGAATATTAAGCGATGGATTCTATAAAAAATTTAATTAATAATATCAATTTGTTTGGTCATGAGGTTGGCGATCGGCCATTGAAGGTTAACGTGATATATAATGAGTATGGTTGGATTATATATAAGTTTGCCATTTCATTATGCAATCAATTAAAGGAATTTGGAGTTAATGCATCGATCTCACAGGAATATGATAAAAGTGCTGACATAAATCATTATTTTTTTCCTAATACCGCGCCTGTTTCAAATGACAGGGTGACATTTATGGTGACTCATGTTGACACGCAAAAAAAGATTAACATGATCAAAAATCAAACGGATAATGGTGCAATAGGAATATGCATGTCGTTAGAAACAAGAAATATGCTTATTTCTTATGGAATTAAGCCAAATAAAATATGTTATGTTAATCCGGCACAAGATGGACAAATCCACCCGAAGAAGATTTCCTTGGGATTCACACACAGAACATATAATGATTATCGAAAGCGCGAATCGATGGTGGTTGATGTGTGTGAGAAGATAGATCCCAATATTTTTCGTTTTGTTATTATGGGCGCTGGATGGGATAGTATCATTGAACAAATGAGAAATTTGGGCTTTGAAGTAGAATATTATTCTGAATTTGACAAAGAAAAATATAACACATTGATGGTGAATTTGGATTATTATTGTTATTTTGGTTTTGATGAAGGCTCCATGGGATTTTTGGATGCGGTTGCCGCCGGAATTGGTACGATTGTAACGCCTCAAGGATATCATCTTGATACAAAATGTGGCATAACTTATCCAGTGAAGGATATTGACGATATTGTTGCAGCATTGCATGAAATTGAAGAGAAAAGGAAGAAGAGCCTTGATTTTATAAAAACCTGGACTTGGGAGAATTATGCCAAGAAACATTTGGAAATATGGAATTACATGTTAGGGGCAAAAGATATGAGCGAAATTATGAGCACTAGAGGATGGTATACGGATGGTATCTATTCGTTAATGCTTGAATAGTTTTAGTTTATTAGATTATTATGGAGGAAGAAAATGAACGTTCCCGTAAACATTCCTGTTTTTGAAGGCAATGAGAAAAGGTATTTAATGGATTGCATAGATACCGGATGGATTTCCTCGGCCGGCAGTTACATAGAAAAATTCGAAAATGGCATTGCAGATATGGTGAATAAAAAGTATGGTATTGCTGTTTCGAATGGGACAAATGCTTTAGAGACGGCCGTGGGTGCATTGGATTTACCAAAGGGATCTGAAGTCATTATGCCAGATTTTACAATAATCTCCTGTGCGCGAGCCATTGTAAAGGCAGGATTAATTCCGGTTCCCATAGATTGTTCCATGGAAACTTGGAATATGGATGTGAATCAGATTGAAGAAAAAATTTCGGAAAAGACAAAAGCCATGATGGTGGTACATATTTATGGACTTCCCGTAGATATGGAGCCAATATGGCAAATTGCCAGAAAATATGACCTGATTGTCATTGAGGATGCAGCGGAAGCACATGGCTTAACTTACAAAGGCATGCAATGCGGTGGGCTTGGAGACATTAGTATTTTTAGCTTTTTTCCCAATAAACATATTACCTGTGGTGAAGGCGGAATGGTGATGACTAGTGTTGAAAAATATCGCGATCGAGCAAGAAAAATTCGAAATTTATTCTTTGATTCTGAAAGAAGATACATACACGAAGAATTTGGCGATAATTTTAGAATGACAAACATGCAAGCGGCCATAGGATTGGCTCAATTGGAGCAAATAGAAAAAACAATTTTAAGGAAAAGGGAAATTGGTCAGTTATATCAGAACGCATTAAAAGACATAAGTGCAATACGATTACCAGTAGATAAAACGGAATACGCTGAGAATATATATTGGGTATTTGGAATAGTGCTAAATGATGAGGATTATTCTGTTGATGAGATCATGCGGCTTTTGGGGGAGAAAGGGATTGGTACAAGGCATTTCTTTTATCCCATGCACAAGCAACCGGCGTTGCTTAAAGAAGAGTGTTGCAAGAAAGAATATCTTGCTGAAGAGCTTTTTCCAAATTCCAACTATATATCTAATCATGGATTTTACATTCCGAGTGGAGTCGGAATGACCAGGGAACAACAAGAATATGTTGTGGAAGAGATTAAAAAGTTATTTGCCTAATTGACTTTATGTTTTTACTGATATGGGGAACGAAATGATTGGTAAGACTTATCACTCGAGAATACTTAATTCAAAGAGAAATGCCATTGCTGGTATGGTGAAGCAATGTGTTACGGTTTTTTTTACTTTCGCGCTAAGGACTGTTTTGATACATACCTTGGGAGCGAATTTTCAAGGTTTGGGCAGTCTTTTTGGATCGATTTTTCAAGTTTTAAATATGTCTGAACTTGGATTTTCCACTGCAATTACTTTTATTTTGTATAAACCAATTGCGGATGGTGACATAAAAACAGTCAACGCTATTGTTTTGTATTTAAAAAAAGTTTACTTAAAAATTGGCACGTTTATTCTTTTGGCTGGTATAGCCATTATTCCATTTTTGAATATATTGATAGTAGATGATTATCCTGAAAATGTAAATATTTACATTATCTATGTCATTTATTTGTTTAACATTGTCGTTTCCTATTACTTATTCGCATATAAAAGTACTTTACTTACGGCAATGCAGAGAGTGGACATAGTAAATAATACATACACGATCACCAGTATTGTTTTAAAAGCGCTACAAATCATGATTTTGATGATTTTGAAGAATTATTATGCATATATTATTGTTCTCCCAATATGCAGTATTGCTAATAATTTGTTGTTAGAATATTATGCTCGAAAACTGTGGCCGGATCTTTCAAAAGAAGAATTAGATTCATCCGTAAAAAAAGACATTTTTAAGCATGTAAAGTCTGTATTTATTAATAGAATGGGAGATATTGCTCGAAATTCATTCGATAACATTGTTTTATCAGCATACTTTGGTCTTGTGGTTTTGACAGCATATGATAATTATTATTGCATTTATGCAGCACTTTATGGCGTTATGGGGATTATTATACAAGCTTTTCGATCTGGCGTGGGAAATAGTTTGGTGAAGGAAGACATTTACAAAAATTTCGTCGACATGAAAAGATTTACTTTTGCTTTTATGTGGATTGTTGGCTGGTGTACGATATGTTTAGTGAATTTATACCAACCATTTATGAATATTTGGATGCATGGAGACAATGATTTAATTCTTTCTGACCAAAACATGCTATTGTTTTGTTTCTATTTCTATTCCATTTCCATGACATATACAAAAAATCTATATTTAGAAGCAAAAGGATTGTTTTATGAAAGCAGATATTTATATATTGCTGAAGCACTGTGTAATTTGTCATTGAATATAATTTTGGGAAAACTTTTGGGCGTTACCGGCTTGTTATTGGCTACGATTCTTACCATTTTATTATTTAATTTCTTTGGAGGCACGCAGGTACTTTTTCGAGAGTATTTTAAGTTTAGCGCTAAACCGTTTTATGCGATTCACTTTAAGTATTTCATAATAACGCTAATTAATTGCTTGATTACTTACGGACTTTGCATGTTAATTAAAATTGACGGTATTAGGGGACTGATGATTCGTTCTGTGCTTTGTTTAGTATTTTCAAACCTATTTTATTTTGTTTTATATAGAAAAAATGAATACTTTGAGTATTTGATAAAGACCTTGAAAAATATGATATCTTTAAGTGAAGGAAAGGAGTAGAACATGGAGATTATAAAAAAGAAAAATAAAATATTGGCTTATATTATTCGAGATGATTATCAGTGTGAAGGAGTTGATTTTATTACTCCGAATGACTATTCTCAACAAGTGGCTTACATGCATCATCAACCAGGTAAAATAATTGATGCTCACGTTCACAATCCTGTTCACCGTTCAGTTATTTATACGCAAGAAGTTTTGTTTATTAAAAAAGGTGTATTACGAGTTGATTTTTACGATGATTATGAAGATTATTTGGAGAGTAGAATATTGAAGGCTGGCGATATATTATTGCTTGTGTCAGGAGGCCACGGGTTTAAAGTAATTGAAGAATTGGAAATGATAGAGGTAAAACAAGGACCGTATTCTGGTGAGAATGACAAAAAGAGATTTCCTGGAATTGATGAGCGGAACATAGTGATTAACTGATTAACGAAACAATTAACGAAGAGGTATTTAATGGAAAGCTTTGGAGATTACTCATATTATTATAATTTGATTTACGGAGATAAAGATTATTATCAAGAGGCCGTTAAAGTAAAAAAAATCTTACACACATACGGTGAAGACATTAAAGATTTAATGGTGTTTGGATGCGGGACTGGCAATCATGACAGAGAACTTTGTAAGCTTGGATTTAATTGTCAAGGAATCGATTTGAGTGAGCAAATGATTTGTGAGGCCCAAAAAGCTTCAGCCAAGGAAGCGTTGAACATAAAGTATGAGGTTGCTGACATTAGAAGTTATCACCCGGAACGTAAATATGATGCTGTCATTTCCTTGTTTCATGTTGTTAGTTATTTAAATTCCAATAAAGATGTTACGGATGCATTCAGGGTCGCAAGGAAGTGCCTGAATGAGGGGGGGTGTTTTTATTTGACGTTTGGTATGGACCAGGAGTATTGACTGATAGGCCAGCGACTAGAATTAAAAAAGTTGAAGACAAAAACCTAAGTTTACTACGGCTGGCGCAGCCAACGATGCATTCGGATTTGAACTTGGTTGATGTCAGCTATGATATTTTTATTAAGAATAAAAAAGACGATAAGATACAAGAGATAAAAGAAATACATAAAATGCGGTATTTCTTTATTCCTGAGATGCAGGAATATTTTAAGGAAACGGGATTCGAATTGCTTGGCGTTTTAGATTGTAATTCTTTAGAAAAGCCAGATTGGGATTCATGGACTTGTTATTTTATTGCCAAGGCAATATAATAAATTTTTCGTAAGAGAATACGCATTTACGAACTTCCGTTTCCACCTTGACTATCTATTCCAAAAGCGGTATTATATTTCTAGTCACCTTATAATGTCGGGGGTAGCGATATGAATATTATTTTACTTTCCGGTGGGTCGGGCAAGCGCCTGTGGCCCCTTAGCAATGACATTAGAAGTAAGCAGTTTCTGAAGCTATTTAAGAATCGGGACGGTTCCTATGAGTCCATGATCCAGAGAGTTTACAAACAATTGAATAACGTGGGAATTTCGACGCACGTGACTGTTGCGACGAGCAAGAAGCAGCTTTCGGAAATATATGATCAGCTGGGAAAGAACGTGGACGTGTGCGTGGAGCCGGTTAGGAAAGATACGTTCCCGGCGATCGCTCTTTCTGCCGCTTATCTTGTGGAAAAGAATGGCGTGAGACCGACGGAGGCAGTTGTGGTATGTCCGGTGGATCCGTTGGTTACGTCGGATTACTTTAGGGCTTTGATCGCCTTGCAGTATCAGGCAGAGAATGGAAACGCAAATATTGTGCTGATGGGTATCGTACCGACGCACAACGCGGATAAATATGGCTATATCATTCCTGACGGCGACAAGAAGCTTGCCATGGTGAAGACCTTTAAGGAGAAGCCTAGCAGGGAAGAGGCAAAGCAGTTCATTGAGCAGGGCGCGCTGTGGAACGGCGGCGTTTTTGCCATGAAGCTTCAGTATGTGCTTGATAAGGCAGAGGAATTGCTTGGATACTATAAGTATCAGGATCTTTTGGATCATTATTTGGAGTTTGAGGAGCAATCCTTTGACTGCGCCGTTGTAGAGAAGGAACTGAACTGTCAGGTCATGAAGTTTAATGGTGAATGGGCAGACATGGGAACTTGGAACACTTTGTCCAAAGCCATTTCAGATCCTGTTATAGGAAAGGGCGTTATTGACGAGACTTCATCAGGCGTTCAGATCTTAAATGAGATGGACGTACCCATTTTGGCGATGGGGCTTCATGACGTTGTGATTTCGGCGTCTCCGGACGGCATCTTGGTCAGCGATAAGGAGACTAGTACTTTCATCAAGCCTTTTGTGGACGAATTTGACGAGAAGGTTCGTTTTGCCGAGAAGAGTTGGGGAACCTTTAAGGTTTTGGACATCGAATCCGGCAGCATGACGTTAAAGGTTACGCTGAATCGCGGAAATTCGATGAATTATCACAGCCATAAGAACCGTGATGAGATCTGGATCGTGATCAGCGGCGAGGGTACGGCCACGCTGGATGGCCGGCGGAGCAACGTAAAGAAGGGCGACATCATTACGATGAGAGCCGGTTGCAAGCATACGATCACGGCTTCGAAGGAGTTGAAACTCATCGAGCTTCAGCTTGGGGAAGAGATTCGTGAGGATGACAAGCAAAAATTTGACCTTCCCGAGGGCCAAAAGTAAAAAAAGTGCTTTAATTGTAGCAATTGAATATATTGAATGTAAAATGGAGAGATTGTATATCGGCAATCTCTTCATTTTTGTTTAGGTAACTTACTGAAAAATAAGTTGCTTTTACATAAATGTAAGTTGCATTGACTGTATTTATATAATTTGTTTTACTATACATGGGTTTTTTATATAAACATGGGCGTGAAACCAGAGGAATTGATGTTTGAATGCGAGGATGAATTATGGAGAAGAACGTAGTTAAAGATTGGATCATAAACTTAATTACGGCCGTGGTACTGATTGGCGTTCTAGTGTTGTCGGTCATTCCGCTGTAAGCCGAAAAAGATTTCTTGTGTTCCAAAATGAGGGGGAAAATTAAATATGAGAACTCGATCCGCAAAATTATTTTCTAAAAAGTTCTTAAGCATTATGACGGCTATTGTTATGATGGCCGTAATTCTTGTGCCGTCACTTCCGGCAAATGCAATCACCACGAAAACAAAAGAATGTATCGAATTATATTATGGCGGCACGATCAGTCGCTCGGTCAATACAAGCCAGTTACAATATAATTTGGCAACCAAAACTCTCACCCTAAAAGGGGGAAACTATCATTGCTTCGAAAGTTGTTTGCAAACGTCAAGCAAAATTTTACATTGTTAGGTAATCACTTTTTTACGTTGTAC
>CAMKQH010000012.1 GCA_946414885.1 uncultured Lachnospiraceae bacterium | reverse complement strand
TGTTCTCTGAAATCTCGGAGATCAGGCTGCCTAAGAGCCTTTTCTCTGGAATCTTTCAGGGTTGCATTGTTGTTTACTTATCAAGGTTCAATTGCCGTCGCGTTCATAGCGACAGCTTTGTTATAATAACACTTGTGCAATCCATTGTCAACAGGTTTTTAAAAAATTTACAACAGATTTGGAAGGAATTTTACCTTTTGGCTGATTGCCTGCAAAAAAACGGCCAGATAATTGTTCTCAAAGAACCAAGTCAGCACGACGTTTCCTCTCGTCCACTCCAAAAGCTGTTCGCTGATGCCGCCCATGTCCATGATCATCACAAAGAAATCCAGCGTCCACAGCAGAAGCACCGTTTCGATCACGCCCACGAGAATGCCCAAAGCCTTGTCTGCCCAATCAACGATGGGAAGCTTAACCACCAATTTCGCGGAAAAGAAAATTGGCTTTAACAAAAACTGGATCGCGCCAAGGGCTACCAACATTAGGAGCATCAACACGGCATTGAAAACCTGACCTTGCTGATAACTCTTTAGACCGTTCGTGATCAGCGCCGCCATTACGCAGGTTACGATCAGGGAAAACAGCATGATTGCTTCCTTGACCATTCCTCTTTTATAACCGCTGCGCATCTTAATCACCAAAACAACAAGCACGGCGATCACCAATAAATTCATAAGCGTTCTCCTTTCGTATTCTTTCTATTTCAATTGTATCACGTCGATGGAATTATCCGTCACGATGCGATACCTGTAGGGTGTTTCCGTCGGAACCATCAACGACACGCTCTTATCAAACTTTCCTTCATATTTACAGCCGCCTGCCATGGTATAGATGACGCAGTCCGTACTGTTATAGATGGTATAGGTACCGTTCTCGAAAAAGATGCCCAGGTAATCCATGTCAAAATAACGTTCCGCCACTTTTTCCCCGGAAGTGTTGAAGATCCGGAGTACGTATTTCGCCTCTGCCTTGTCAGAGGTAAAGACCAGCCCGACGTAATTCTGGTCGTAATAAACGGCCTTCACTTCCCGGTCAAGGATGTGCTCCGTTTTCGTCTTCGGGCTCTGCGAACCGGAATAAAACATCAGACGGTTGTCCGCCACCGCAAATGCCGCGGAATTCGTCATAAAGTGAATCTCAGGAATGATCATGTCACCGTAGGTAAAGGTGCTTACAAGCTGGTCACTCTGGTTGTCACCAACAGGCCCGTAATTAAAGAATGCCACGTTGCTTACAATGTTTCCTTCCTCTACGAAGATAAAGCTTGCTGCCAGAAGATCGCCGTTGGGCGAAAGTGAGATCGCGCATGGATATCCACTCTGGCTCATGTGGAACTGGCCTTCGTACAACAGCTGTCCGTTCGGCTCATAGGTATTCATCCACATGACGTTGGTATCTTCCATGATCGCAGTAACGCGCCCGGTTGCCGCAACCGCAATGTTCTTTAAGGGCAGGTTCGTCTCAAAGCTGCCGAGCTGCCCCTCTGAATTCTGCACGTAGATCTCATGACCGTTATAACCGCAAATTGCAGACGCGTTTTGGCAGATCGCCAGGCGGATGTCCTGGATCTCGAAGCTCTGGTTCCAAGTCGTCACGCCCTTAACGTCAACGCTGTGCGCGCCGTCCTGGCTATACGTCAACACGGAATTGCCGAGCTTCACGTCCTTCGCTCCGTCCACCTTCACTCGCTCAGTGGAACTGATCACGTCATAGCCCACGTACACCTTTCCCTGATACCTGACGTAAAGCCATGCCCCGATCGCGATCACGATCGTAAGGAGCAGCAATATGCGAATCAACCGGAATTTCTTGCGTCTCTCATATTCCCTGTCAGACTGGGATTGGGATTCCTTGGTCCTGCTAGCCCTCTTTCTGTTTTCTTCCTCGAAATACTTTATCTTCGCCATCGGTTATCCTCTTCGTTCATTGTAGATACGAATAATATTTTATCACGTATTCCTCAATTAGGGTAATAAAATTTTTTGTCCAACCTTAATTTCGTCAGGATTCTTGATGGAATTCAGTTTACAGATCTGTCCTATGTATTTTTCACTGCCATAGGTCCGGATGCTGATCCCCGTCAGGGTATCGCCGGACTGCACCACGTAGGTTGACTGTTTCTTCTTGTCATCCTCCTTCTCTGAGATTTCCCCGGCAGTTTCGGCGGCCTGCGCGTCCTGTGCGTTCTCGCCCGCATCCTGCGCATTCTTGTCCGCGTCCTGTGCGTTCTTGTCCGCATCCTGTGCGTTCTTGCCCGCATCCTGCACGTTCTTGTCCGCATCCTGCACGTTCTTGCCTGCTCCCTGTGCCTCGCTTGTTCCGGTCACCTCCGGCGTTGTTTCTTCCACCGTACTGGTCTCCGGCGCCTTCAGCGCTTCTTCCGCCGGCTGACTTTCATCAGTGGTCTTTTCTCCTGACGCCACCAGAATTTCCTCGTTTGCCACTCTCCCGGAGGCTGCCAGGATCTCTTCATCCCATGTCTCATCCAAGGCTTGTCCAGATGCCTCACTCAAGGCTTGTCCTGACGTCCCTTCCGTCACTGCGCCGGCACTGGCGAGCTCCGTCCCTTCCGGCAGCTTTCTCTCCAAGAATTCCTCCTTCAGCCTGTCCCAAGAAAATCCATTTTCTTCCAGCGCGGAAGAATTCATGGCAAGTCCCAAGGCGCAAAGCAATACAAGCAGCGCCGCCACGGCCACCTGCATTCCGCCCTTTCTTGCCTTCAAGGACGTATCTTCTCCGCCCTTCTCCTCGCCGTGCTTTACGTATTTTGCCCTTCTCTTTTCCTGACGCCCGCGCGCCACCTCATATTTTTCATAATTCACGGCTTCCGGCGTCGCCTCTGCCTGTCTGGATTCTAGCATGTACGAGAGCATGGCTTCATTCTTTTCATAAAACTGGGCGTAACCCGATACGTATCTGCAAACGTCCTGCTCACGAACGTGAAATCCATCCACCATCTCACCGTCCAAAATGCGGTACCCCAAGAATTCATAGTCCTGGAAGTACTGTCGCCGTATTCTCTCGATCTCCTGCAACTGGGCCTGGGAGAGATGCTTCGTCTCCTTTTGGATAAAATCAAGTTTTCCCGCGCCGTACACAAACAAAAAGCTCTTGTTCTCTTCCGTCTTTCTCCTGCCGTACAGTGCGGCCGCCATGGTCTTGTCCCTTGCCAGCGGATTGAGTTGCTTCAGATAAGAGACAACGTAATCCTCCACGTAGATCTTGCACGAAGCGTCCGCTTCACCAATCTGAGTAATGTTTTTTGGTAAATCCATAAAAAAATACCTCCCATGCCTTTTTGCTACATCATAGCATCGGCAAGGGAGGTTTTTTATCATTCTTTGTCGCGTCTGCCTTAAAACAATTCGACAGATTCCGCTTCAGAATCATTCTTAACCCTATTCAAAACGATAAACCGTCACGGAATCATATTCCTTATCTCCCCCAAAAATGCAGGTAGGGAAGTCAGGCTGATGAACGGTGTCGGGATAATACTGCGTCTCAAGGCAAAGACCATTTCTGCGTCCGTACGTTACGCCATCCTTGCCCTGCATGGGTGCAATGAAGTTACCTGCGTAAAACTGCACGCCGGGAAGCGTCGTGTATGCCTTCATCACGCGTCCGCTCTTCGGTCCCTTTACGGTTGCAAACTGACGAAGATTTCCGTCTGCGCCGTCAATAATCCAGTTATGATCATAACCGCTTGTCAAAAGAAGCTGTTCCACGGGCTCGTCGATCTCTTTTCCAATCACCTTGGGCTGAGTGAAATCCATGACCGTTCCTGCAACGGGAGCCTGCTCGCCGGTAGGAATGGCACCGCGCACCACGGGCGTGTACTTGCTGCAATTCAAGGTAAGCTCATGTCCTTCAATGCTGCCGGAATTATGTCCATCCAGATTAAAATATGTGTGATTCGTCAGATTCAGAACCGTCTTCTTGTCGCTGCTTGCATGATAATGCAGCTCCAAACCGTTATTCTCATCCAGCGTGTAAGTGATCTGAACTTTCTTGTTTCCGGGGAAGCCCATGTTGCCGTCCGTATCCTCAAGTGAGAAACAAACGCTGTTCTCACCTACCTGCGCATCCCAAATGGCCTTGTGATAGCCTTTTTCGTAATCGCTGTGAAGATTGTTGGGGCCATCGTTTACGGCAAGCTGATACTTTACGCCGTCGATCTCAAAGCTCGCGCCGCCGATGCGGTTTGCGTTCGGTCCGATCACTGCTCCAAAGAAGCATCCGTTGTTATAATAGTCTTCGCCCTTGCCAAATCCAAGAACAAGGTCATCCAAGGTTCCCTTTGCATCGGGAACAAGAAGCTTTACCAGAATGGCACCAATGTTGGTCACTGCCGCCTGCATGCCCTTCTTATTCTTGATCGTATACAGCAGAATCTCACGGCCATCCTTCGCCGTCCCAAAATTTGTTACTTCTACCGCCATCTTATTTTACCTTCCTTCCGTCTATGCTACAACTCCACCCTGCCGTCCAATGCCCTGGTCAGTGTAACTTCATCAATGTACTCCAGGTCGCCGCCCACCGGAACGCCCGTGGCGATCCTCGTCACCTTGATCCCCGTGGGTTTGATCAGCTTGCTCACGTACATGGCCGTGGATTCTCCCTCCAGGTTCGAGTTCGTGGCAATGATCACTTCCTCCACGTCACCCTTCAGCCGCTCCAAAAGCTCCTTTAACCGGATCTCCTGCGGTCCAATGCCCAGCATGGGCGAGATCGCGCCATGCAACACGTGATAAACGCCCTCGAACTTTCCCGTCTTCTCATAGGCCGCCATGTCGCGTGGATCTTCCACCACCATGATCAACTTGTGATTGCGCCTTTCGTTGGCGCAGACCGGGCAGATTTCCTTGTCCGTCAGCGTGCAGCATTCCTTGCAATAACAAACCTTCGCCCGGGTCTCCATCATCACGTTCGCAAGACGGTTTACCTTATCCTGCGGCATGTTGATGAGATGGAACGCCAGATTCTGCGCCGATTTGTTGCCAATTCCCGGCAGGGATGCCAGTTCATCGATCAATTTGTTAATGTGTCCGCTATAAAGATTCATTAGAAGGGCAGTCCTCCCAAGCCCCCAAAGCCGCCAGTCATCTTGCCCATCAGCTCCTCGTTAGCCGCTTCCGCCTGCTTAATGGCCTCATTCACGGCTGCGATGATGGAATCCTGCAGCGTTTCAACGTCCTCAGGATCAACGATCTCCTCCTGAAGCTTTAAGGAAACCAGTTCCTTCTTTCCATTTACTACGGCCGTTACCGCGCCGCCGCCAGTCGTAGCCGTAAACTCCTTCGTCTCCAGCTCCTTCTGTCCGTCTTCGATCTGACGCTGCATGCGCTGCGCCTGCTTCAGCAGATTGTTCATGCTTCCGGGCATCATTCCTCCGGGATATCCGCCACCATTTCTTGCCATTTCTTATTCCTCCTCTTCTTCTATCTCCATCTGGATCACCTTGGAAAGATCCACGAAATGGTTATCAAAATCATTTGCGTCCTTATAGGACTTCAAGATCACCTTCACGGATTTACCGCAAAAGTCCTCGATCAGGCGCTCCAACTGCGCAACTGTCTCCGGGTCCCGATCAAAATAATCATATTTCAAGCCATCCTCCACGGCCACGATCAGCTGATTGTCCTGGCCCAGGCTGAGCTTTGCGCCTTTTAGATAAAGCTTCATGGGCACCTCGGCATTTCCGACGATCCCCATCCATCCGCGAACCACGCCCTGGATCTCCTCCGGCACGGCCTTCTCCAGCTTTGGCCTCTCCGTCATCACGCCAGTCTGCGCGTTTCCGGCCGTGGCGCCGTCGTTGCCGGCCGCCACTCTGACGTAACCGCCCTGCTGCACCTCGTCCACCTTCTCCTCCACCTGCCGGATCCGGTCCAGCATGGCTTCGTTCGACGTTTCCATCTCAGGCTTGCAAAGCTTGATCAATGCGATCTCCACAAGAATGCGCTTCTGGGAAGCATATCGGATCTGGCCTGCAAGTTCTGAAAAGATGCGCACGTAACGGCTGATCTGGTCGAAATCGACCATTTTTGCTTCTTCCTTCAGCCGCGCCAAATGCTCGGAAGACACGTCGATCACGTCCTCCAGCTGATCAGACGCGCTTACCAAGAGCAGATTCCTCAGATACCAAGTGAAGTCCGTCACAAACTGCGTGAGCTCCCTGCCCTGCATCACGATGTCTTCCAAAAGCTTTACGCATCCAAGCACGTCGCGGTCCAGAACGTAACGCAAAAGGTCACTGAACACGGCATTGTCCACGGCACCAAGCACGTCGAGCGCCATGTCATAGGTCAGTTCATTTCCCAAATGGAATGCGATGCACTGATCCAGCAGGCTCAAGGCGTCACGCATGGAACCGTCCGCCATCTTCGCGATATAACGAAGGGCCTTGTCCTCCACCTGCACGCTCTCCTTGTCCACCAGCTCCTTCATGCGGTCCGCGATGGTTTCGATGGAAATCCGCTTAAAGTCATAGCGCTGGCAGCGAGAAAGGATCGTGATTGGAAGCTTGTGCACCTCCGTGGTCGCCAAAATAAAGATCACGTACGAAGGCGGCTCTTCCAGCGTCTTTAACAGTGCGTTGAACGCGCCGATGGAGAGCATGTGCACCTCGTCGATGATATAAACCTTATATTTTCCTTCTGCCGGGGAGTAAGACACCTCATCCACGATCTCGCGGATGTTGTCCACGCCATTGTTGGAAGCCGCGTCGATCTCGATCACGTTCATGCTGGCTCCCGCCGCAATGGCCTTACAGATCCGGCATTCCCCGCAGGGGCCATCCTCCGTCGGGTTCTCGCAGTTAACCGTCTTGGCGAAAATCTTCGCCACGGAGGTCTTTCCCGTCCCCCTGGTCCCCGTAAAAAGATACGCATGACCGATTCTTCCCGCCTTGATCTGGTTTCTCAGGGTCGTCACGATATGGTCCTGTCCCTTCACCTCCGCAAAGGACGCGGGACGGAATTTTCGGTATAGCGCCGTATACGACATGTTACAAACACCTCATTTATTTAGATTTCCCGGAATTCAGCCCGCTCCCTAATCTCCGAAAGAGATTCCCATGAGCTTTGCTTCCTTCACGATCGTGGAATTCGGATCCACCATCTTCAGCTTTCCGGCCACTTCCTCCAGCGGAACCTTTACGATCTCACGGTTCTTGTAGCCCACCATGAAACCATACTCGCCCTTCAGGATCATCTCGCCTGCTTCCGCGCCAAGACGGCTTGCAAACACGCGGTCATAAGGACAAGGACTTCCGCCTCGCTGGGTATGGCCGGGAACCGTCACGCGGATCTCCCTTCCGGTCTTCTCCTGGATCTGCGCCGCGATCTCATAGGATACGGAAGGATAAGGATTATTCAACAGCTTTTTCTTATATTCCTTTTTCGTCAGCTTCGCGTCCGCCTTGGAAATGGCGCCCTCCGCCACCGCAATGATGGTAAAGCGGCTGCCATTCTTCTCGCGGTCCTCAATCTTATTGATCACTTTATTGATGTCATAAGGGATCTCAGGGATCAGGATGATGTCCGCGCCGCCTGCCATGCCGGCATTCAGCGTAAGGAATCCAACCTTATGTCCCATAACCTCCACGATAAACACGCGTCCGTGGGAAGCTGCCGTGGTGTGGATGCAGTCGATGGCTTCCGTTGCTACGTTCACCGCGCTCTGGAAACCAAACGTCATGTCCGTTCCCCAAAGGTCATTGTCAATGGTTTTCGGCAACGTTACGACGTTCAAGCCCTTCTCGCGAAGAAGGTTTGCCGTCTTGTGCGTGCCGTTGCCGCCGAGGATCACCAGACAATCCAGCTTTAACTTCTGGTAATTCTTGATCATGGCCGCAACCTTGTCCAAACCGTTCTCATCAGGATCCTGGATTGTCTTAAATGGCGTTCTGGAGCTTCCAAGGATTGTTCCGCCCTTGGTCAGGATGCCGGAGAAATCATTTCCCGTCAGCATGCGGTAATTTCCATAGATCAATCCCCTGTATCCATCCAGAAAACCATAAATCTCAACCTTCTGCCTGCTATTCACAAGAGTCTTTACCACGCCGCGCATCGCCGCATTCAGTGCCTGACAATCTCCGCCGCTGGTCAACATGCCGATTCTCTTCATTTTCTCCTCCGTTCCGCGCCCAATCCCAATTCCCGATGGTGCATTTTCTATTTAGGGGTGTCCCTCGTAATAGTATAACCCATTTTCTCCCAACACACAACTTCAATCTTTAAAAACTGTCACGGGGACGTGTCTGCCGTCACGTTGATCAAATCAACTTGAAAACAGACGCGTCCCCGCGATATGTTTCAATTCGCTTACGCTTATTATGCTTCCGTGCTAAGCTCCAGATAAAGCTCCGCATCCGTTGCGTACACATAAGGATTTACCCAAAAGATCCCGGCGATGCCGCCCGTGATGCCGGAAAGAAGATGCCATCCGATGAAGGAAAGATCCAGCACGAAGGCATTCATTTTCTGACCGTTCATCATCTCGCTGCTCATGTTAAGCACTTCGCGATAGTTCAACTCCGGATGCTCCGCAAGGATATAGGGTACCATGCGGTATTCATATGCCTTAATGATTCCGGGAATGACCAAGAGCAACGACCAAAGAAAAATCTTTACGTCTCTCACCAACATGGAAACCACCACGTTGCCGTAATATCCATTTTGGAATCCGTCCAGCATGGTTCCGATGCCCTCTTTTTTCTCACAGGCGTTTTCCATAAAGAACTTACGTCCGCCAACCTCCAGCGGATTAAAAAGCAATGCCCGTAAAATGAGTGCGACCACCACGATCGCCAGCACAACCACAAGCAAAATCAGTCCAACCAGACCGCCGATGATCCCGCCGACAATATTTACGGCCGTATATGCTCCGCCGCCGACCTTGCTTACCACGTACTCCTGCACGTCCTCTCTGTCGACGTCCGAGACGTCAAAAGAAAAAGAAGGAATTGAAAAGCCCTTATTCCCTTTATCATCTTTATCCCTTCCGCCGCCTCCGCTGCCCCTGCCAATCACCAGCATCAGGATCAATCCGGCAAGCACGCACCACCAATAACTTCTCTTGAACGCAGCCTTTGCCCGTTCCTTTAACGCGGCTCTCTCCCATACCTTTCCGTTCATTCCGTATCCTCCTTATCGTTCTTAAAAAGAACAGCTAACTTATTTTTCTTAGATAATTCTTATTCTAACGTCCTCACTTTCAATCATCAAATCCCCAATCTTGCACTTTAGGGCCTTAAAAACGTCAAATTTTGCACGATAAAAGACTTGCAAAATCATAAGTTTTCCGATAGAATAGAGTACGCTATGGAGATGTACCCAAGTGGTTGAAGGGTCCGCACTCGAAATGCGGTAGGTCGCGCAAGTGGCGCCGGGGTTCAAATCCCCGCATCTCCGCTCATAAACAAAAGGAGTTATGGATAATCCCATAACTCCTTTTTTCCATCAAATCTTTCCAGTTTTAATCATCCAGGCGGCGGTTGGAGAATCTGCCAACAGGCCTGTCGTCCACGGGCGCCTCGTTCAGGTAAGGCGGTTTCTTGGGCTCCTCCTGTGTAGTCTCCTTTGCATCTTCTGCAGAAGAGTGCTCCTTCGGAGCTTCCTCTCCCGCATCCGCTGAAGGCTGGTCAAAAATGCTCTGGTTGGCACCTGCCAGGGACTGGCTCAAAATGCTTTGCTTGGGCGCCTCCTCAGCTTTCTGCACGGGTTTTTCCCCAGGCTCAGGCAAACCTTTTTCCCTGCGGAAGATTTCCATAAATTCCTTACCGGTAATGGTTTCCTTCTCGATCAGGAAGGCTGCCAGCTTATCCATCACGTCACGGTTGGCACGGAGTAAGGACAAAGCCTTGTCATAGCTGTCCTTCAGCAGTGCCACGATCTCCGCGTCGATCTCTGCCGCCGTCGCGTCAGAGCAGTTCAGGGCCATTCTGCCTTCGAGATACTGGCTTTCCACGGTGGCAAGGCCCATCAGGCCAAATTTCTTGCTCATGCCGAAGCGCGTGATCATGTTTCTTGCAATCTCCGTCGCGCGTTCGATGTCATTTGCGGCACCAGTCGTCACGGAATCAAACACGATCTCCTCAGCCGCACGTCCGCCAAGCAATCCCACCAGCATGTCACGAAGCTCAGCCTCGGAATTCAGGTATTTCTCCTCCTCAGGCACGTGCATTACGTAGCCCAGCGCCCCCATGGTACGGGGTACGATCGTGATTTTCTGCACGGGCTCGGAATTCTTTTGCAGGGCACTGACAAGCGCGTGGCCCACCTCATGATAGGAAACGATCTTTCGCTCCTCCTTACTCATGATGCGGTCCTTCTTTTCCTTACCAACCAGCACCACTTCCACTGCACCAAACAGATCCTTCTGGCTTACGTACTCTCTGCCTTCCTTTACGGCATTGATGGCCGCCTCATTGATCATGTTTGCGAGGTCGGAACCCACGGCACCGCTGGTCGCAAGCGCGATCGCGTCAAGATCCACGGTCTCATCCATCTTTACGTCCTTCGCGTGAACCTTCAGAATTTCAACGCGGCCCTTCAGATCAGGCTTATCCACGATGATCCTGCGGTCAAAACGACCGGGACGCAGAAGCGCCTTATCCAAGATCTCGGGACGGTTCGTCGCACCGATCATCAAGATACCCTTCGAACTATCAAATCCATCCATCTCGGAGAGAAGCTGGTTCAGGGTCTGCTCTCGCTCCTCGTTTCCGCCGCCGTACTTGGAGTCACGGCTTCGACCGATGGCATCGATCTCATCGATAAAGATAATGCAGGGAGCATTTTTATTTGCTTCCTTAAACAAGTCACGCACGCGGCTTGCGCCCATGCCGACGTACAATTCCACGAAATCCGAACCCGTCAGGGAAAAGAACGGGACGTGCGCCTCGCCGGCAACGGCTCTTGCCAGAAGCGTCTTACCAGTTCCGGGAGGTCCCACGAGCAGGGCACCCTTCGGAAGCTTTGCACCAATCTTAGAATACTTTTGCGGATTGTGCAGGAAATCAACCACCTCGACGAGGGATTCCTTCGCCTCGTCCTCGCCGGCCACGTCCTTAAACGTAACACCGGTCTCCTTCTGTACGTAAACCTTGGCATTGGATTTCCCCATGCCCATGGGGCCCGCGCCTCCGCTCATTTTCCGGAACAGGAACGAGAGCAGGATCCACACCAGCGCAACGGGAAGCACCACCGTCAAAAGCAGTTCCAAAATGTAATTCCCGTTACCGCTTGAGACAAGCTCTCCTTCAACGCCTAATTCCTCCAGCCGTCCCATCAGGGTGTCCATGTCCTCTGCCAGCATGGTCTCATAGGTGTTGCTTATTTCCTTCATCTGGTTTAGGAACTTACCATAGTAAGGATACTGTGTTTCCGTCTGGGTCGCATCCTTATCGTCACCCTTTAGCGTGACGGACATGAGGCGGTTATCGGCGATCTTAACGCTCTTTACCTTTCCTTCCTTCAGATCCTCCAGGAACTGCGTGTATTTCACGCGCTCCTGCTGACCTCCGCTAAAAAATGCGGTGTAAAACACAAACGCAAGCAAGATCGATCCCAAGATCAGCGCGATGAGCAGCGGGACGTTCGGTTGCTTTTGCGGCTGGTTTCCTCCGTTATTATTTTGATTATCCATTTTTACGCATTTCCATCCTTGTCAGTTTTTTGCCTGTTTCATAACGATAGTATGAACAAATTTCTTGATTTTCCCTCATCTTATTATAGGGAGATGCCTGCCATAAATCAATAGATGAAATGTGAAAAATACGTGAAGACTCCCTTAAGGAAGCATGAACCATTACGAAATTTCACGTTTTTTTGATTTAATCATTGATTTTTTTTGACGTTTTATGTATGATTTTTTTGTATGATTTTCGAGGAGCGTTCAAGGGGCGCTCTTTTTGGATTTTATGGGAGGTCACGTACCATGGGAAAACAAGGTTTTGACAATGAAAAATACCTGCAGATGCAGTCGGAAAGGATCAAGGAGCGCATCGCCGCTTTTGGCGGAAAGCTCTATCTTGAGTTCGGCGGAAAGCTTTTCGACGACTATCACGCTTCGAGGGTACTCCCCGGATTTAAGCCTGACAGCAAGATCAACATGCTCGTGCAGTTAAAGGACGAGGCTGAGATCGTCATTGTTATCAATGCTTCCGACATAGAAAAGAACAAAATGCGTTCGGATCTGGGCATCACCTATGACCTGGACGTGCTCCGTCTCATCGACGCCTTCCGCGGCTACGGCCTCTACGTAGGCAGCGTTTGCCTGACCCGTTTCGCTGGACAGCCCAGCGCCATTGCATATCAGAAAAAACTGGAATCCTTAGGCCTGAAGGTCTACAGACACTACTCCATCCCCGGATATCCTTCCAACATTCCCCTGATCGTGAGCGACGAGGGCTATGGAAAAAATGAATACATTGAGACCTCCAGATCCCTAGTTGTCATCACCGCACCCGGTCCCGGCAGCGGCAAAATGGCCACCTGCCTCTCCCAGCTCTACCATGAATACAAGCGCGGCATCAAAGCCGGTTACGCAAAATACGAGACCTTCCCTATCTGGAACATTCCGCTCAAGCACCCCGTGAACCTCGCATACGAGGCAGCCACGGCTGACTTGAACGACGTCAACATGATCGACCCCTTCCACCTGGAAGCATACGGTGAAACCACAATCAATTACAACCGCGACGTGGAGGTATTCCCCGTACTTCGCGCCATGTTCGAAAAGATCATGGGCGAATGCCCTTACAAGTCCCCGACGGACATGGGCGTTAACATGGCAGGCTACGGCATCGTGGATGACGAGGCCGTACGAGACGCAGCCAAGCAGGAAATCATCCGCCGTTACTACAACACCATGTGCTTAAAGCGTCAGGGCATGGCTGACGACGAGCAGATCCTAAAACTTGAGCTCCTCATGAATCAAGCCGGCGTGACTCCCGCGGATCGCCCCGTGATCAGCGCGGCCACGACAAAGGCAGAACTCACCGGAGAACCTGCGGCAGCGATCCAGCTCCCTGACGGACGCATCATCACGGGCAAGACCAGCGAACTTCTCGGCGCCTCCTCCGCGATGCTGCTCAACACGTTAAAGGTTCTGGCAGGGATTGAGGACAACATATTACTCCTCTCCCCCACCATTATCGAGCCAATCCAAGAGCTGAAGGTCAATCACCTTCGCAACAAAAATCCCAGACTCCACACGGATGAGGTTTTGATTGCGCTTTCCATCTGCGCCGCCACCGATCCCGTTGCAAAGATGGCACTTGAACAGCTCAAGAACCTCAAAGGTTCCGAGGTCCATTCCAGCGTCATCCTCTCCCACGTCGACATGAACGTGTTCCGCAAGCTTGGCGTAAACCTCACCTGCGAACCCAATTACCAGAACCAGAAATTATTCCATCAATAAAAAGCCACGAAAAAACCTCCGCATGCCAATCAGGCACGCAGAGGTTTTCTTTTTTTCAAAAATTCCAGCCCGTAATACAAAACCGCAGAAAAAATGGTGGTCATGATCACGGCCAACACCGGTCTGAACCACGCGTAAATCTCTTCACTTACGCTTACGTGAAGGAAGTTACAAATCTTCAAAATAATGTTTCCGCCTATGATCAAGTGAAAAACGTAAATATACAAGGAAAGCTTGTCACCGATAAACTCCAACGGCCGGCAGATCCCCTTTTCCGGCTCCTGCAGCGCCAATGCAAACAGCCCCAGCACACATGGGATCAGTCCGGCGTCACCAAATTTAATCGGCAGTCCAAAGGCCGTGGGCGTCACAATAATGGTAAATCCAAAAACAGTCAGCAAGATCAATTGATACCGTTTCAAATGCAGTAATTTTTGCGCCTCTTCCGTTCTCAAGTAATAACCCAGCAGGAAAAATGACAGTCCGCGAACAAAAAACAAATTACAATAATACCAAGGCATGTCCGCCGTCTCGATAAAAACAGCCACGCCCACGTACGTTACAAGCAGAAGTGGAAGCAATCTCAACACAAACCTTTCCTTCTCCGCCCGTACGACAAAATACCAAAACGCGTAGACTTCGACCATAATGATGAGGTACCAAAGAGGACTCGCGAAACTAACGTAACCCCAAAGAATGTAGTCAAACGGCGATTTCCAAGTAAACTTCTCAGCCAACCACGTCAAAAGGTCATGCTTTATCAGATGCTTTGTTACGCCGAAGATAAAATGTGACGCGTATGCCCATAGAAAAACAAACGCGATTTGCTTTAACCTTCGCTTAATCGTATCAGTTTTTTTCCCAAAGGAAAAATAGCCGGCGATCATCAAAAAAATGGGAACGGTGTATGCCGTCGCCTTCCAAATAATATCACCAAAGAGTCCAGGAAATCTAATGTGGGCTATCACGACCATAAAACAGGCAATCGCCTTAAGAAAATTAAGTTTTTTATTCATATCGTCTTTCTATCTAATAATTATGTATTTGCAGATCGGGTTCCCCATTGCGGAAAACTTTTCCTCGTACTCCGTCATCACGTTTCCCTCCATGAGCACGGGATCCGCATGCAGGTCATAGGTCAAAACCTTTGCCTTCCATCCCGCCGGTTCCAACTCCTCCACCGCAAAATCAAAAAGTGCGCGATTGTCCGTCTTAAACTCGATCCGGCCGTCTGCCGCCAAAGTCCTGTCATATCTCGCAAGAAATTCCCTTGAAGGAAGTCTACGCTTTGCATGCCTGTCCTTTGGCCATGGATCAGAGAAATTCAGATAGATCCTTGCCACCTCACCTGCCCCAAAGACCTCCGCGATTTCCTCCGCGTCCATCCGGATAAACTTTAGGTTCGGCAGTTCTTCCTGCTCCATCTTCTGCACCGCGCGCAGCAACACCGTGGAATACTTCTCGATCCCCACGTAGTTAATGCCGGGATGATCCTTTGCCATCGCATGAAGAAACTGTCCCTTCCCCATCCCGATCTCTATATGGATCGGATGCTGATTCCCAAATAATCCCTGCCATTTCCCGGGCATTTCCTTCAGCGTCTCCTCCGGCACCACAAAACGGCTCTCCGCGATCACTTCCCTGGAGCCGGTCACGTTTCTAAGTCTCATGTTTCGATCCTCACCTATGTTTATGATGAAATCATAATAACGCCGAAACACTGATTGTGCAAGGAGAAACGATGAGCTTTCCAGCTTTTTCAAAAACTTTTTTCAGTTTATACTTTGGTTTTTTCCGAAAACGTAGTAAGATAGTGAGGAGAGTGTTCCCGCTTATGAAAAAGCGGCACTTGTCATTATCTTGTAAGGAGATTTATGAAATGCTAATAAAATGCCCCCGGCTTCTAGCCGGCATCACGGCAGCATGCCTGATCCTGTCCACGCCCTTAAGCGCGCGCGCTGACAAGGCCACGGAGAAGGAAGATCGCATCGCGGCGCATCAGGCAATGGCCATACAATCCAATGAAAGAGCCAACTGGCCTACCGGTCCCGTGGTTTCCGCCGAATCAGCCATTCTGATCGAAGTTGAGACCGGCACCATACTCTATGAAAAAAACATTCACAAACAACAATATCCGGCCAGCACGACGAAGATCCTGACCGCGCTTCTCGCTTATGAGAAAAGTTCCTTGGACGAAATCGTGACCTTTTCCCGCGATGACATTTTTAGCATTCCCAAGGGCAGCAACCACATCTCCATGAACCCGGGCTACACGCTCTCCATGGAAGATTGCTTAAGGGCATTGCTCATCCGTTCCGCCAATGAAGTGGCCTATGCCATTGCGGCGCACGTGGGTGGCAGCTGGGACGCCTTCACGGACATGATGAATGAACGCGCAAAAGAGCTCGGCGCCGTGGATTCCCACTTTGCGAATCCCAACGGCCTTCCCAATGAAGAGCACGTGACCAGCGCTTACGACCTCGCCATGATCGGCCGTGCCTTCTTCGCCATCGACTACCTTGACAAGATCACGCTGGAGCCCAAGCTCGTAGTGGAAAAGCCCAACGGCGTACTGACGGACTGGAACCAGATGCCCCTGATCCCCAGCGGAAAATATGCCTACGAATATCTGGTAGGTTGTAAGACCGGTTATACGGACAGCGCCCACAACACCATGGTTGCTTGCGCTGAAAAGAATGGCCTTCGCCTGATCTGCGTTGTCTTAAATGATGACAACCCCATGTACAGCGAAGACACCATCGCCCTTTTTGAATATGGCTTCAACAACTTCAACAAGGTCAACGTCTCCCAGACGGAAACCAAGTATGACATCGACAACATCGGCTTCTTTTACGATAACACCGACATTTTCGGCGAGGCGCAGCCCATTCTTTCCCTCAACAAGGACGATTGCGTGATTCTTCCGAAGACGGCGGATTTTAAGGACCTGACCTCCACCATTTCCTACGACGTGGACGTACCCGGGCAGGCCGCCCTGATCACCTACTCCTACCAAGGCGTTCAGGTGGGCACGGTATCCCTGGATCTGGCCAAGGGTACTAAGAGCAATTATTCCTTTGATGCAGAGGAAGTTCCTTCGGAAACCGAAACGCCTGCCGAAACCAAGCCAGAAGAAAAAGCACCCGAGAAGACTACGCCAAAAGACCAAAAAGAGAAAAAAGACCACGAATCCGCGATCAATCCCAAGATAGTCAAGGTAATCGTGATCATACTCATTGTCGGCGGCATCTTGTTTGGCATTTTCTTCTTCCTGCAAAAGAACTACCAATTCTTCTCTCTCGGTTTCGGGATCAGAAAATCCAGGAACCATGAATATGCCCGTCAGAGTCTAAAGCTCTCCAAGGACGTGCAAAAAGGAAGAAAAGCCCAGATCCGGGCAGCAAAAAGAAGATATAAAGACAGACTAAAGCGCAGGTAACCACCTGCGCTTTAGTCTTGTGCGTCCCCATTCTCCGAAGGATCCGGGACAACGTATTCTTCATCTTTGTTCTTTGAATTCTGTAGCCGCTCCCATTTCTTTTCCACTTCTGCGGCCGTTGCTTCATCCACCAGCCTGGTGGTCTTTACCGCGAACACCTCACCCTCCGGCGTTTTATTCACGCGGATCTTTCCCTTGAGATACCCGTGAAGCTCACAGTAAGCCAGACTGACGTAATTCCGGTTGTTTGTCGTGAACCACCGCACCTTTTTCTTCAAGTTTCTGCGGCAGAGATAACATTTGCTGGAGCTGACCTCATTGTCGGCCAAAAGCTCCTTCTTCCCGGGAAACGTTCTCGAAATATACTTGAAATATGTGTCAAACTGATGTCTTACCTCCGTCTCCCTGCTGGTTGGCGGATAAAAAACGTCATAGGACACCCTCGAAAGTATCCTCGGGTTCACCTGCATCAGAACCTGCAATACCTTCGCAGTATAGTATGCATCGGAAAAGGCCCTGTGAAAGGGAACGTGCTTCTCGATGTGCAGATAATCTATGGCATCCTGAAGCGATCTTCTCTTTCTTGGGTCCTCCGCGTCATACGTCAGCGCGAATAGTTTTTGTACGTCCAGATACGGCAGCGGCTTTTCCGTCAAAGGCATCATATAAAAGAATTTCCGGTTTCGCTGAAGCTCCATCACGTCCAGCGTTCCCCAGGTACAAAACAGAAACGGGCTGTCACCACACCACATTTCAAACCTTGTGGCCACCTCTGGGAAGGATCTGCTGTGTTTTAGCTCTTCCATCGTCAAATGTACAATCTTTCCCGTGATTCGGTGCATCTCTTTGTATACCTGAGGGCGGATCAGTTCATTGAACTCGCTTTCCAACGTTCCGTCGCCGGAAAGCCTCACCGCCCCAATCTCAATGATCTCGAAGGGTAAACCTTCGACCTTTGAACTACCCCCTGCATTGCTCTGGTTCCATTCCAGATCAAATACAATATAGTTCATGCTTTAATATGCCCTTCCCCAATAAACCATCTTCGTTGCAGGCTTTCCACAGCATACGCAGGTACTTGCCAGGTTCTCCTGTTCAAACGGCATGCAACGGCTCGTCACGCTGAGCTTCTCCTTGATGAGATCCTCGCAGGCGCGGTCGCCGCACCACATTGCCTTTACAAATCCAGACTTCTCCGTAAAGAGCTTTTCGAACTCCTCCATGTTGGTTGCCACGTAGGTGTGCGCGTCGCGATGAGCCCTTGCGCGCTCAAGCATCTCCTTCTGGATCGTCTCCATCAGTTCGCCCACCTTCGCCTCAAGTTCAGGTAACGCTACCTCAATCTTCTCTCTCGTGTCACGGCGGCAGATCACGCACTTGCCCGCCTCGATGTCCTTAGGGCCGATCTCCACGCGGATGGGATAACCGCGCATCTCAGCCTCAGCAAACTTAAAGCCGGGAGTCTTGTCCGTGTCATCCAGCTTTACGCGGAATTTCTTGGAGAGCTGCTCCTTAATCTCCGTAGCCTTCTCCAGCACGCCTTCCTTCTTCTGGGCGATGGGAATCACGCAAACCTGGATGGGTGCCACCTTAGGAGGAAGCACAAGGCCCTCATTGTCGCCGTGCACCATGATCAGTGCGCCGATCAGTCTCGTCGTCATGCCCCAGGAGGTCTGATTTACGTACTTTAAGGTATTGTCCTTGTCCGTAAACTGAATGCCAAACGCCTTCGCAAATCCATCGCCAAAGTTATGGCTGGTACCGGACTGCAGGGCCTTGCCGTCATGCATCAGTGCCTCGATGGTGTAGGTTGCCTCCGCGCCGGCGAACTTCTCCTTCTCCGTCTTCTGGCCCTTGATCACGGGGATCGCAAGCACTTCTTCACAGAACTGCGCGTACAGGTTCAACATCTGAATGGTGCGGGCCTGTGCGTCTTCGAAGGATGCGTGTGCCGTGTGGCCTTCCTGCCAGAGGAACTCACGGGAGCGAAGGAACGGTCTCGTCTCCTTCTCCCAGCGAACCACGCTGCACCACTGATTGTATACCTTAGGCAGATCACGATAGGACTGAATGTCATTCTTGTAAAAATCACAGAACAGCGTCTCAGAAGTAGGACGCACGCACATTCTCTCCTGCAGGGGCTGCAGTCCGCCGTGGGTTACCCACGCAACCTCGGGCGCAAAGCCCTCCACGTGATCCTTCTCCTTCTGGAGGAGGGATTCCGGAATGAACATGGGAAGATATACGTTCTCCACGCCTGTTGCCTTAAATCTCTCGTCGAGCTGTCTCTGGATCAGCTCCCAGATCGCATAGCCCGCGGGCTTGATCACCATACAGCCCTTAACGCTCGTATAATCGATCAGTTCCGCCTTCTTTACGACGTCCGTATACCACTGTGCGAAATCCTCTTCCATGGAAGTGATTGCTTCCACCATCTTCTTGTTGTCTGCCATCTTCTTACACTCCTTTTGTCTTAAATATATATATCGACGTAAATCACGAAAATTGTTAGGGGCAGAAGTACTTTCGCATCCCTTAAAAATCAGAACGCCGGTCTCCATCCCCCAAAAGGGACCGGAAACCGGCGGTACCACCCTAATTAGCGCTCTATGCGCTCACCTCGATCATTGTTAACGCCAATGACACGTCGCACTTCCCCGATTCCATGACGCCCGTACGTTCCGGCTTCGCGTCATTTTTTCGTCTCGCGCGAGACTCCAAGGCAGGTTCAAAGCCTTCCACACAAGAACCTTCCAGCCACGCCTCCGAACAATACCAACTTTTCGCCCGCGTCACGTTCTCTCTCTGGGGAGCTTCCATGCTTTTACTAACCCTCTTCATCGTCTTTATGATACGTGAAATACATTTTAGTACGTAAACCCGATGTTTGTCAACACGTTTCCTCTTCTAAAAAACATGTCGTATCCATCAGTTCTTCCATCCTCAATAATCTTTCCACTGGAAATACGTAAGGCTGTCCAGCCAGGTCTTTCCGTTTTTCCTCAGCAAATCCAAGCCCGACACAAATATGCCATATGCCTCCTTAACGTTCCCGGACCCGTCATCCGGAGCGATAAACGTGGAACATGAACTGATCACGTAAGGCTTCTCTTCCACCATTCCGAGATAGATCATGAGGTGACCTTCCATGTATAACAGCGTGCCCGTCGGCAGTTTCTTTATCATTTCCAGCTTTTTCTTCTTTGTGGCCCTGGAGAAATCCGTTCCCCCAAGATCATATAATTCAGAAATGGAACTGCTGTTTCTGGGAAGATCAAATCCAAAGCAGGCATATACCTGCCGGACCATTCCGGAACAATCATTGGAAGAAAAGGACCCGCCCCAGCCATAAATCTTTCCCTGGAATTTAAAAGCCTGTTCGATCACGGCCTCTGACGTCATGGGAAGGAATCCGACGGTCACGTCCTTCGCAACGGGAATCCATACCTTTTCCAGTCCCACCATGCCGTCCTCATCCCGATAAGGGATCTCAGTCAAATAACATCCATATCCTTCGCGCCCTGCGATCAGCCCTGTTTCTTTCGAAAGCAGCTTGATCTTAGTTCCCATGGGAAGGACCATGCCCGCCGTATGATTGGGCGTGGCGCTTTCATCCAAAAGCACCTCGCACCCCGTCACCACCAGGAACTCCTGGGGCCGCGAGATGGCCAGCCACTCTTCCTTGTCTTTACACATGGCCAGATTCTCTTTTTTGATCCAGCCGCAATAAGAGCCATTCATGACGTAAACCCACGTCTTATCCAGACTTTCATGCAAAACGGCCACGCCGGAAAGTGGCATGATCTCCGCACTGACAAAATCATTACAAAAGAGCTCTGAAGGATCACTGGAAGCGAAATCCTCCGTTGGATAGATCATTGCCACGGTTCTATTTATGCAAATGCCATACTTGGGAACCACTATCTCAGGGATCGAATCCATGGCGCAATTTTTTCTCAAGGCTTCCCAATACCCTTTTCCCTGAAGGCTTCCGTTTACGTAAAGCTTCGTCGCATTTTCTTCAGCATCTTCGGGATCCATATGATTTATCAGGGAATCCAACGATCTCCCATCGATTTCGTCCGACAGATCATCCATAAAAAGGTGGAGGCTCCTGCCCGCGACCTCATCAAAATACAGAACGGATATCGGGTAATTCTTTTGATAATGCTCTATTTCCTCCGTCGTAAAAAGCAGCTCATCACTGGTTTCCGTTTTCCAAAAGTCAGGATCTAACATTTCTGCCGTCGTTCCCGGCACCAGCTTCACGTACTCCCCGATTGCTTTTTGATTACCCTCCTTCACGTTGGCGGCATCGACTCGAACGGCAGAAGAGCGTTTTGCTTCCTGCCTCCATTGTTCCACGACCATGCCCATCCCAAACGCCAGCGCGATCAATGTGATCCCTGCTATAAAAATACTTATCGCCTTAGTTTTTTTCACGATACTCATCCCTCATGCAATATCCACAACAAATAAATAAGAACAACGGAATAGCTATAACGACTTTGAAAAAGAACGGACCCATTTCCGTCACGCCCGTAAGCAATGCGCCTGCTCCTCCTGCCGCAAGAAAGACCAGCCATTTTTCCTTCTTTACGTCAAAATATATGGAAAGAGCCCTTTTCCCCCACAGACATAATAACGTGAGCCAAAAGCACAAACCAATCAGTCCCAGTCTCCGGATAATTTCCAAAAGAGAATTGTGTGCAAACGTTGCCGGGATGTCATGCCGTCCCTCATATGCGTCGTTTACTTTTTCCGTACTGTGTACGGAAATCCCAAGCAATGCTCTTCGGGGATTCTTAAAAATCAATTCCAGGCTTCGGTTCCAAACCTGTTTCCTGTCCAATAACGTGTCTACGTCCGTGACGTTGCGTTCATATACCAGCGAAAGGTTGTCCAACACTCTTTGGTTTTGAGTCATCTTTGCCACGCAGGTGACGCCGCCCCGATAGAGAAGCGTGGGAAGCATAAAGGAACCTGCCATCAGGAAAAACGTGACAATAAATGAAAGGATTCCGGCGCTCCAGACCAACGCAGCCTTTTTCCCCTTTTCCGTCAAGCCTTTACGCACCAACGCCATGGCAAACAATGCAATGGCAAACGTGAGGGAATAGATCGTGGTGCGACAGTTTGCCATTCCCATAAGGAACCATTGGAAAAAGAGAACCATGCCGTAAAAAATCCTGGCCTTCCTTTTCCCCTTCATCCATCCCACAATGGAAAACAAACTGACCGTCATGCAATGGAATGACATGGTATTTGCATTTGACATGCCGCATAATCTTCCAACCCTAAAACATCCCCACATTCTGTCACTGCCCGGAATTTCCTCCGTCAGAGTGCACGTGGCGTGAATCAGGATCACAATTTCCTGAAGTAAAATCGCCAGCACGTACGTCAGCGAAAACGGGCGCAGCACGTCATCCGGTTTTTCTTCCGCGCGAACCGCGAAAAACAGGCACAATACGTTGATCCAATGAAAATAAAACTTGGAATAAAGCAAATGGTAAGAAAAACCATTATAAAGAACCGTCACTCCAAAAATATACAAGAAAAAAGAAATGCAAATCCAAAAATCATTTTTCCTCAGCAGATGACCTTTCCATACGGCCCGCAGGATCACGCATCCGGAAATCCCACCTACCAGAACGTGCATGATCTTTTCCATCGATTCGCTGAGCAAATCCTTTGTCAGCAATACCTCCACTGCGTAAATAAGCGCAATCACGCAGACGTGCACCGTGATGATCTTTGGGGTACCATCTTTTAATTCAACCCGCGTCTTTTGCGATTTTCGCCATCTCATGAATCCATCCCCCGCCACTGCGTTCTTACTGCATCTCTCTGATCTAGTCGTACATTATCCATTTTTTCCCGTTATTCCTGTCGTCTCGCTTCCGCCAATTATTCAGTTTCGTACACGCATTTAATATTGCGTACGACGTTACGGTATTGTATCTCAACATAAAAAATACAAATCTCACGCTCGGCGAATAATGCGCCGCCTTGATCTCAGCGTAATGCTCCCGGAAGAACTCCGCAATCTCCTCAAATGCTTCAAGAAAGCTTTTTTTCAGTTCTTTGGGCGCCTCTGCCCCATTATTCCATAATTCGTGTGCATCAATGCACAAAATATATAAAAACTTCTTCCGTATGTCTTTGGGCATTTCCTTTTCGAAATAATCAAATCCAGCCTTCCTGCTCCGCCATAAATCCATCAATCCCTTCGGTTCCGGGGTATGGATGATGCTTCCCTTCCTTTGGCGGTAATGATAGAATGGCTTCTTCACGCAAACCATTTTGTTCAGCTTTTGGTATACGGCGAAAAGAAGATCGATGTCTTCAAATTTCTTTCCAACGACGAAGCGTATTCCCGAATCAAAGAAAGACTTTGGATATAATTTGTCCCACACCTCGTTTCCAAAATCAACGTTATGGCTGCGCATCATGTTATCCCGCCCATCCAGAACCATAATCTCTCCGGAATCGTTTTTATACCATTTCCGGTTCGTCCACTCGTTGACCCTGCCGCAGGTTGCGATTTCCGCATCCGTTTCGGTTAAGGCGCGCATCATTTCTTCATAGGTTTCGGGAGAAACCCAATCATCGCTGTCCACAAAGGCGATCCACTCTCCTTTGGCAATGTCCAGCCCGGCGTTTCTCGCCGAAGACAGACCTCCGTTTTCCTTATGGATCACTACGATCCGCCCATCTTTCCTTTCATACTCGTCGCATATGGCAGCACTCGAATCCTTGGAGCCGTCATCGACCAGAATAATTTCCAAATTCTGATACGTTTGCGTGATAACGGAATCAATACAATGCGCAACGTATTTTTCCACGTTATATACGGGAATAATCACGGATATTAAAGGTGAGACCTTTTCCTTAGTGTTCACGAATTCTGTTCCTCTCTTTCAAACTGAGAAGGCTGAGGTAATATCTTTTCAAAAGCCATTTGAAATCTCGCCTTTATTTCATCAAAATCGTCACCCTCATATTTATCATTGAGACAAATGACTTTATATTTTTGACGTTCAATCATGTCTATTGCTTCCCGTATCTTCTTTTCCGAAGACAAACTTTTACTGATGGCATATCTTTGTGATTCCGGATGGAACGTGCCCTTCGCCAGTCTCCAATAACGCATTAGCCAGTGTGAATAATCCTCGTTACAGCGGAATCTGTGATGCTGCGTATCCCGCATCTTTTCAGGAAATCGCTCCCAAATCTCTTCAAAATCAGATTTCAGATATGCAATCGGGATATGGTAATTCCGGAATGCCACAAACTTATCCCAAGGTGAAGACAATTTTATTGTTCTGATCGTAGAGCGCGGATCTTTTAAAGAAAACCATTTCTTCCAATGATCTTTCATGCATTTCTTTTTATCGAAATTCTGATTGACCAGTATAATGCTGTTAATGATGATGTGGCAAAAATCTTCCGAAGGCGTCATGGCATCAAAAGCCGCATAATCGCACGGAAGATGATCATGAAAATAACGGGAAGGCTTCATTTCATCTATGATGAACGTGTCATCATTAAAAAATACAAATTGATCGGATAACCCAGGAATCCTGTGGATTCCGATTTCAATCGCGTTGGAATTAAACGTTGGAAGGGCAGACTCCGGCATAAAATCTTCATGCTTTATGATTTTTAGTTTCGGGTGTTGAACGTTCAACCACTTTGGCAAGTGCCCGCAGGTTACAAAATAAATGCAATTCACCCAAGGGGCAAATTTCTCTACCCCCCGGAACCAATACTTCATCAAATCCCAATTCCTGTACCGGTTTTCTCCCGATTGCGTCATATCGCTGCCGATAGAATATCGTTCCTTTTGTTTCTTCCACGCTTCATCGTTACCGTCTACCCACGTAACAACAAAATCAATCTTGTTTTCCACAGTTATTTCCTCACTTGTCGATAGTTCCCAAAAAGCTTTCTAGCTTTGCATATTCCGCAGAAAAATCAATGCTTTCTTTTTTTAGGCAATCAGACAATTCCATTCTTTTTTCCGGATTGCGATACAAAAACTCGATCTTCTCAGCCAATTCACCGGGATCCAAGCTGGTAAACAAACCGTTGACGCCCTCCCGGATCTGCTCCCGGTTGGAAGGAATGTCTGATACGATGATGGGCCTGTTCAACGTTTTTGCTTCTATGATCGAAACGGAATACCCTTCACTTCTCGATGATTGCACAAAAAGATCACATAGTCTCACGTAGGGAAATGGATTATCCTTCCTTCCCAATAAATGGAAGCAGTCTTCCAAGGATAAATCCCTGATGAGTTGCTCAAGTTTCCCTTGCAGTTGACCGTCACCGATCACGTACCATTGAAATTTGACGCCCCGTTCCTTCAATATTTTGGCGCTCTGGATCGCAACGTCATAACCCTTTTGTTCCACAAGCCTTCCGACGGATAATATTTTAAAGTCGCCCGTGAACTCGTTCTCAGGGATGACTTGATCGGATTTTTTTACGATACTCTCCGTGTCGATGAAATTTAAGAGCACTTCCGCACGTTCCGCAAATTTCGGGAAATTCTTCACAAATGCCTGTTTCACGGCGTCTGAAACACAGTAGAACTTTTGATAGCGCTTCAAATAATCATTGATCCGTCCACTTTCCACCGTCCCCCAATACATATTCACGTCCTCAACGTGAAACCAGGTAGCCTTGCGGTCAGCATCTATCTTCTCTGCTCCATATGCCGTCACGAAAGATCCATATCCAAAAAAATCCAGCATCACGTCAAACCGTTCCGGAAAGTTTGGCATTCTCTTTAATATAAACGGATATAGCGTATTTTTTTTCGGGGTTTTCCTTAAGAACAAGCGGATTCCTTTCGCCACGAGAGTCGTGACGGGGGATACGTGATCATATTTCTTACCCGCAAGGATTCCAGTAACCTTTGACCGTCCCTCATCCATTTCCGTGACGCGCACTTCTTTGGGAATCCTGTTCATCAACGGCCCCTTCTTGTCCTTCAAAAGCAGGGTCACGTCATGTCCTTCCTCCACCAGCCTGTTTAGCAGGGCCAACATGGCAACCTCCGTGCCGCCCATATCCATTTGCTTTCCGACAACAATTATTTTTGCCATTCCATAATTTCCTTTCTTTTTTGTGGAACCGGACTCTATTTTAGGTCCGTATCTTATTGCTTCTCAAAAGAACATGGATCCGGCAAAATCTTTTCAAATTCCTGCCAGGGATGCAAAAGCCGGAGAGTCCTGACGGTGGATCGAACGTCCTTTAAGGAAAACCATTTTCCCATTCCCCCAAAAGAATTCTTTGCTTCACCCACATCCACAAAACCAAGGTACTCGCCTTCGGAAGTTTTATTCCTTAAAAAGATTCCTTAACCGTTTCTTAATGATTTCCAGCAGATCCGCTAACTCTTTTACCCGAAGCAATTTGATCATGCCAAGGTAAATCAAAATCCCCACGGCTGCGGAGATGATCAGGATGAGCCACGGGTTGACGGGATAAATCCAAAATAGGATTCGGGGCGTAAAACACGCAACGCCTGATGCGCCCAAAACTTTTAAAAACGTAAGAAAGATTTTTTTATACTCCAATTGAACATATTTTCTTACCATCACGTTTCTCACAAAGAAGGTGATGATGGCGGAAAGTGAAGTGGCAAGCGCCAATCCGTTTACGCCCAGCAATTGGATCAGACACAGATTCAACACCACGTTGATCCCCAAATTGATCAGGCTGATGAACATGGGACGCTTCGTGTCGCCAAAACTGTAAAAGACGTTGGAGACAACGGAATTCGAGGCACCGAAAAACAACCCCAGGCAATAGAGAGAAAATATATTTGCCGTCAGCGTCGTGCTTTCCGCCGCAAAGGACCCTCTTTGGAAAGCTGCCGTCACCAATTCCCTGCTAAACAGCATACAGGCGACCGTAATGGGAACCATCAGAACGCAAAAAATATTGATGATCTTGGCAACCAACCGTGCCAGTTCATGAATCTTCTTTAATGCGATCATTTCTATCATCTGAGGATACAGGGCAGTTGCGATTGCCCCAGACAGCAATCCTCCAAATACGTTGGAAAGCTTTCCTCCATAGTTAAGACCAGAGATGGTTCCCTCTGGCAAAGTAGAGGCCATGACTTTGTCGATCAGCGTATTTAATTGTCCTACGCTTTCCGATACCAACGCGGAAGGCAAACGCTTTAGCATGATCCGGAATTCACTGGTCTTGAAACGGAAATCCAGATGAAATCTATATCCCCAATCAACAAAGGGAAGTTCGATGATCAGGCGGATGATTCCTCCAACCACCAATGCCATCGCCATCGCTTCAATCCCATAGTTCTTATAAAAGAACAAGGCTGCCACGATCGTGGGGACGTGGGATGCGATTTCCCTGACTTGACTCCCAAAAAATTTTCCGTGTGCCTGCAGCATGGACGCATAAATGGCAGCCGTTATGATAAAGAAATACATCGGAGCCGAAATGCGGACCAGCTTAGCGCAGAGCTCCTTTGTTTCTCCTTCAAATCCCGGTGCCACGATGGAAACCACTGGTACGGCCAGCAAGATCAGTGCGCAAACTGCAAAAAAAGAAACAATGGAAAAGAAACTGATCATCTGATTACTCAGGGCATCTGCTTCCCCGGCTTTACCCTGAGCATATTTTTCTTTATAAAGCGGTAAAAAAACCTTCCACACGCCCACACTCAGCATGGGATAGATCACGGCCTGTATGCTGGATACCATGTAAAACGCATCGCTTTGATTGGTTGTTCCCAAATAAGCCGCTAATATGGCTTCCTGTATAAAGGAGGTGATCTTAGCCAATATTCCCACGAGAATAATGACCATCGTTCCCCGAAAGATCCTTTTCTCTATTGAATTTCCCATGGACTCACCTTCCTGAAACGAAGATTCTCAACTTCGTTTTCTCCCATTGATCCAAACAATGAGCCGTGGAAACAGGGTCACTCCCAAACTCTCCACTCTTTGCTTCTTCGATTCCCGAAGCTTTCCATCCTTTAGATATGCCAGCCACTCGCCCGTCTTAAACCGGATCGTCTTTTTCACCTCACGATAGTACGCACCTTGCCCGCTTCCTCTGGGAATCTTACTGAGTACCGTCTTGGCTGCCGTAAAACATCTGGACATTCCGATCGTCGGTGCCGTATTTCTGACTGCCTCAAAAATGCCGCGATTTATTCTTAAATACTCCAAAGATCTTTCATCCACGGCTCCTGCGGTGACGTTACCCGCCCTGTCACAAAAATAGCGGTACGGCGCTGCATGAAAAATAAGTGCTTTTTTGCAGTTCTTCAATGCCTGAAACACAAAGAGCGTATCCTCTCCGTAACGCAGGCTTTCGTCAAAAGTGATCCCCTGGATCAGGCTTTTCTTAAAGATCTTATTCCAAACGTATCCTGGTCCATTCAATACCTGGTACAGAATGTCCTTGCCCTGTACGGACCGATGATCGTCGGATTCAAAACAAAAAACCCGTTCTTTGGTTTTTCCGTCCTCATAAACGTTTGTAAATCCAATGCATGCCATCTGTGCTTCCGCATCACTTTGCAACACGTCCATCACGTGCTTAAGACCTTCTTTTTCGATACCGTCATCGGAATCCACAAAAAAAACGCACTCGCCTTTCGCCTTAGAAAGGCCATAATTTCTGGCTTTGGAAACGCCTCCGTTTTCAAGATGAAACGCCGTGATAAAAGGATACTCTTTCGCATATTCGTCACAAATGGCTCCGGATCCGTCCGTAGATCCATCATCAATCAAAAGAATCTCATAATCTGAAATATCCGCGCTCAATATCCCGTCAACACATCGCCTCAGATATTTTTCCGTATTATAAATTGGAATAATGATTGATAATTGCATTTTCATTTCGTATTTCCCGTTCCGCCTCATTGGCATCATAAAGATCTTTCTTTATCTGCGAACTGCTGATTTCAGGAGTTCTTGAGAGATAAACAACTTCCACGCCTTCCTCTTTCAAGAAATCAAATTTTCCTTTCCAATCATCCCCTATCACAAAGGTATCTATGTGATATTCATGCATGTCCGATCGCTTTTGCTCCCAGCTTTCTTCCGGGATCACAAGGTCCACGTAGCGGATGGCTTCAACCAGAGCCTTTCTCTGTTCATAGGAAAAATAGCATTTCTTATGCTTCTCATTCCAGTTAAACTCATCCGTGGAAAGAACCACGATCAAATAATCGCCAAGGGCTTTGGCCCTTCTCAAAAGATTAATGTGTCCATAATGTAGCAGATCAAACGTGCCATACGTTATTACTCTCTTCATGTTGCCTCCAATTCGAGTCCTTTTACTTTAATCTATCTAGCGCGTCGAGAATGACCTTCGAAACTTCTTCGCTGGCCCGCCCAGACTCAAAGGAATCATAGAAATCAAGGATCTTCTTCGCATTCTCCTTGATTTCGTCCTCCGTAACCCGACGAATGATCTCAACTGCCTCTTCCATGTTATATGCCGTAAAATAAGGGGATTCCTGCTGGGAAAAATAAAGAGTTCTTCCCTTTGTGGTATATTGTTTGAAATCATCTTGATACATCAGGACCATTTTCCCCGTGATCGCAAAATCCGCACCGCAGGACGAATAATCACTGATCAACATGTCCGAAATCATCAGCAGATCCGCCATGTCAGGATACGTGGTGACGTCCCGAAACCGAACATCCCGGACCTCTTCGTGATTGATGGTTAATGCCTTACCGTCGTGTGCCCGCAGCAGACAGATCCATTTCTGCCCATATTTCTCTTCCAGCACTTCAAGGATCTTTGCCAGATCAATATTGGTAGAAACGGCATCCCTGGAATTCTCGTAATCCCGGAACGTGGGCGCATAGATCAAGACCTTTACGTCTGGATCTATTTCCAGATTCTTCCTGATCTGCGCGCACTTTTCCGGATCCAATTCTGCCAGGCAATCATTTCGCGGCATGCCATGGCGCAAAAAGGCACCTTTATAGCCAAACGCCGATGCTGCGATTGGAACAAACCATTCGCATCCCGTCAAAAAGTAATCACACAGCTTCGGTTCGCAGAACTTTCTGGATGCCATCCCCTTTTTATATGCCTCCACGTCAGCAACGGCATCGTTCGCTATCTTTTTTAGGAATTTATCTCCGTGCCACGTCTGCACGTAGAGCTGACCATCCCGTTTCTTCGTGCCGTAAGGTAACGTCGAACTGCAAACCCACGCTCCGGCAGTCGCCAATTCCTTAAAATACTCCTCCGACTCAAACACGACCGTTTTCAATCCGGAGGGGACGCTGGAAAAATATTGTTTTCCGCCACATGCCCAAACCAATTGAAGTTCTGGACGATTTTTTCTTAAATAATCGGCAATGGCCCTCGGATTATCACCATATCCGCCATCCGCCCTATATAACAAGACTTTGTTTGAATCAATGGGGAGTTTTTGATACTTGGAGATCCTTCTTGCATTTCTCTTCTCTCGAAATCCATATGCAAGTTTTGCCGCGATTTTATTCTTTTTGATCAATGTTTTCAATTTCATTTTCTATCATGTCCCGATTTTCTTTTTGCGTGCCTTCCGCTTCTAAGAACATTACGGCGAAAAGAATCCAGATCAAGGTATTTCGAATTCCGTTGTGGGTAAGGGAGTACATGGCAATTCCTGTCAGGCAACAAAGATTTCTCTTAACGTAGCCCGGAATGATAATAATTTTCTTTAGGCAAACAACAAACAAAAGCGTTCCCCAAATGCCATAAGAAACCAAAATGCTGGCGTACGTTGAGTGCACTTCCAATCCTCTCAACGTTTGAAAGCGATCAAACGCTCCTTCGCCCATCCCCCAAAAGACATTATTTCCCATCTCAAAAACACGGTTATATCCTCGTCCAAATCCAAAGCTAGAATCATTTTCCGATGCCATGTGTAGTATTCTGTATCGCACGTAGGATAACGTGGCATTTGAGGATATGAACGTGCTCTTTCCGTACAGGAAATAATAAACGGCTGCCAGAAACAGAATCAGCAACGCGATCTGAATTGTTAATTTCTTTTTAGTGATTTTTCCCCTGCCTATGACAATATAGATAAACAGCATGAACGCCAGACCAATGATCGCTGCCTTTGATCCGGAACTGATCGTCGCCCAGACAGAAATGGTTGCAACCGTCAGTTTTTCGAACGTCGTAAATGCGGCTGGCCATAATAACAAAGCCGTAAGTATGATCAGGGAATAATACCCCAACTGATTTGGATTATTAAAGAATCCGGTGTTTCGCGCTTTTAATCCCCGGTAGATGATGATTCCGACAGCCGTGAGCAACGCGGAAAAACAGCAACCCTTTGCTATCGCGCGCTTTAATTTATCTAACCCCACCGTTGTTGCCACTAGGCAGCACACGCAAAAGCTGATCAAGTTAAAGACGTAAAACAGCGATTTCACCAAAAGTCCGCGATCTTCCGTAAGAATAAACCACGTTCCGTTCACCATTATGATATAAAAGACAAGAATCAAAAGAAGCTTTATCGCAGAAAATGAATCCCTCGAAAAAATAAATTTGCCCTTTACAAAAGCAAGATACGCTACTGCCGCCGCAAAAAACAAATCACAGATTTGCATGGTTCCGGAAGCAGACAGGTATAGGGGCTTCAGGGCAATATATATAATTAAGACCCAACTGACGTCTATGTCCTTAATTTTTATCTCTGATCTCATAAAATTTACTTTACCGTTCCAGGTAAAAATGGAATCCCTTTTTTGATTTTTGGCAATGCAAGCCCATAAAATTTCATTTTACATAATAACACTATTTATTTAAAAAATCCACATTATGATAAATATTCTTTATTTTTTGTGTTTTACGTGCTAACATTATAGTGTTTTGTTGCTTTTCATCTGCGACAACCAACAATAATGCTTCATTAGCGGAGATAATCTCATGAAAACAAAAAACACGTGGAGATACGTTTGTCGCTTCCTTTGCGACTTTATATTAGTTGCGATGGCGACAGTCTCCTTTGCAGTTACGTGGTATGAATTTGTAAAAGTAAATAATCAGACGGGACATTTGTTAGGTCACGGAAATCTGATAATGTCTTATCTGATCTACGCCAGCCTTTTCTCAATTATTTGTAACTGGATGGGTGCATTTCGCATTGGCGTGATCAGAAAAGCCAAAAGCATCGCCAGTCTGGATTTGGGAATCGCAACGACTAACGTGCTCGAAGTTTTTGCATCCATGGCAATTACCGGTGAATTCCGCTTTGCTTTAACGTTTATAAAACTATATTTTATACTTTCCCTGGGACAAATACTGATCTTAACGTTGGTCATGATCCTAATGATCAATTTCTACTGGAAAGTTGTTCCACCCACGAAGCTTCTGGTAATAGACGGAATCCACAACAATCATCTTGTCCAAAACATGATCAGCTTAAAGCATAAATACGTGGTAGACAAGGTCATCCCGGCGGATCTGAGCAATGAACAGCTGCTTGACGAGATCACTCTTTCAGAAGCCGTTTTGATCAATGACGTTGAATCCCAAAAACAAAACGATATCGTAAAGGCATGCTTTGGCCTTAACAAACGCGTTTACGTTGTGCCTAAGCTGTCAGACGTCATACTAAAGACCTCTGAAAACCTCAACGTCGTGGATACTCCGTTGTATCTTTGCAGAAACCTTGGCATGTCCTTCATTCAGCGCTTAATTAAGAGAACCTTTGATTTCTTATTAAGCCTGCTTGGCATTATCATCACGTCACCCATCTGGATCATCGTTGCCATCGCAATTAAGATAGAGGATCACGGTCCCGTCCTGTTTAAGCAGGAGCGCGTTACCCGGAATGAGAAGAGATTCCTTATTCTGAAATTCCGTTCCATGATCGTGGATGCCGAAAAAGACGGGCGGCCTCATCCCGCAGGCGAGCATGATGACAGAATCACAAAGGTTGGACGCGTTATCCGCGCATGCCGCATTGATGAATTGCCTCAATTGATCAACATTCTGAAGGGTGAAATGAGTATTGTCGGTCCGAGACCGGAACGCTGGGAGCACGTCGTTGAATATAGCAAAAGAATCCCTGAGTTTCCCTTCCGCCACAAAGTCAAGGGCGGCCTGACCGGGTATGCGCAGGTCTATGGAAAATATAATACCTCTGCCTTGAATAAATTGAAGCTGGACTTGATCTACATTACAAATTATAGTTTTTTGCTAGATCTTCAGATCCTCTTTGAAACCATCAAAATCCTTTTCCAGAAGGAAAGCACGGAAGGATTTGATGAAGAAGAAATCATTGAAATGCATGATTCCCTCAACTTATAGAAGACAGGAATTCTCAAAAACCAATGAAAATAGTATTTATTACAAACGACACGAGATTTGCATACAATTTGCGGCGAGAAGTCATGCATGCCTTTGTGCAAAAGGGGCACGACGTATTTTTGATATCTGAAAAAATAGGTTATGAGAAAGAGTTAGAAGACTTAGGAATACGATTGATCGACATTCCGGATGATCGCCGAGGCAAAAATCCCATCTCTGACGTTTTGCTTCAAAGAAAATATCATGCCATATTAAAAAACTTACGTCCTGATCTGGTTTTCACCAACAACATTAAACCCAACATCTATGCAGGCATGGCGTGCCAATCCCTAAAAATCCCCTACGTTCCCAACGTAACTGGTTTGGGAACTCCTGTCGAGCACGAAGGATTATTGCAAAAAATCACGGTCAATATGTATCGTGTCGGCGTGCGCGGAGCGAAATTCATCTATTTCCAAAATCAAGAGAATATTGCTTTTTTCAACAACCATAAGATGATGCCCCGTAAGGGTACCGCAATCCTACTCCCGGGTTCCGGCGTGAATTTACAAACCCATCCTCTGTTGGAATGGGAAAGCGATCGCGAAAACGATCCATCTTCCGGGACGATAAGGTTCTTATTCGCCGCCAGAATCATGAAAGAGAAAGGGATTGACCTATTTTTAGATGCCGCAAAGCATTTTACGAAGCTTCGGAACGACGTTGTTTTTGACGTTTGCGGAGAATGTGATGACGCCAGCTATCTAAGCATTCTGGAAGATTTGGATAAAGAAGGCGTGATTCATTATCATGGCTTACAAAAAGATTTAACGCCGTTTTACAAAACATGTTCCTGTTTTCTGTATCCATCCTACTATCCCGAAGGAATGAGTAACGTTTTACTGGAAGCTGCAGCCTGCGGAAGACCGCTCATCGCCGCTGACAGAAGCGGTTGCCGCGAAACGGTAGATGATGGGATTTCCGGTTACGTTGTCCCGATCAATAATAGTCAGGCCGTCATCGATGCAGTAAAACGTTTCTTGGATCTATCAGAATCGGAAAGAAAACAAATGGGAATTGCCGGAAGGCAGAAAATGGAAAAAGAATTTGATCGCAATATTGTAATAAGCATCTATTTAAGCACTCTAAAAGAGGCTCTTAACCCCTCAGATTAAGGATCCACATGATTAGAACAATCCACTATGACATAACTTCATTTATGTTAGATAACCCCTTGACCGTCAAGGGGTTTTTGCGTTCTAAAGGGTATTCCGCCCAAAATTTGAAAATCCTAAAACAAGCACCTGAATGGCTCATGCTGGATGGTAAACCCGTTCACGCGAACGCACGCCTTACCCCTGGGAGCAGACTAACGGTGAAGATTGCAGAGTTTGTCTCCTCCGAAAAAATCCCCCCAGTCCAGCTCCCTCTCGACATTGTCTATGAGGATGAGGATCTTCTCGTCGTGAATAAACCCGCCGGCATGCCGATCCACCCATCCCAGAATAACTATGAAAACACTCTTGCGAATGCACTGGCCTATTATTATCAGCAAAAGGGTGAGGCATTTGTCTTCCGCTGCATCGGCAGATTAGACCGCGACACCTCAGGACTTACGGTCATTGCAAAGCATTTTGTAAGCGCAGGCATTCTTGGGGAACTGGTAGCTGCAAAAGCGCTTCGCACAAACGGTGACCCAAATGGACCTGACTCGCAGCTCCCGCAGGAGAAATCCTTTGTCCGCGAGTATCTGGCCATCGCCCGCGGTTCCGTCATGCCCGCGGAAGGAACCATCTCTGCGCCTCTGGGCCGGAAGCCCGGCTCCGTCATTGAGCGTTGCGTGGATCATGAGAACGGTGAACCGGCGGTCACGCATTACCGCGTTTTGGAAGAAAAAAATGGGTACTCCCTCATCTCCCTGATCTTGGAGACGGGGCGTACCCATCAAATCCGTATTCACTTAAAGCACTTGGGGTATCCCCTCATTGGAGACTACCTTTACAATCCAGATTACGAAGTCATTTCGCGCCAGGCGCTTCACTCCCACAGGCTTTCCTTCCCCCATCCCATGACGGGAGAACCCATGGAGTTCCTTGCTCCCCTGCCGGAGGACATGCAGCGCGTGCTTTCGTGATCCCGCACTATGCCTTCTTCCGGGACTTTCTCTCGCCAGGCTTCTTTTCCAGATGGAGCTTTCTCAGCGCGCACTCCGCGATCAAGCATTCGCCGTGTTCGCTCAAGTACAGATATTTCTGCTCATCCGCGCCATAGACCGTACCAAATTCCATGGCCTGTACACAAAGCTTGCTGTATCTCTGATAAGCGGCCGCACCCTTATGCAGGTACAGATAATACTTGTCATTCATGCGATAAAGCTCGCTATGTACGCGAAGATTTCCAGGTACGGCAGACGCGAGTTCCATTACGTCTCCCAGGTTTTCAAATTCGAAAATGCCCAGCTCCGGTTGCGCAGGTCTTGCCGTTTCGCTCCCCTGCGCTTTTGCACCTTCCGTCTGCGTTTCCTGCCCGTCTCCGGACTGCTTTGCCCCGGAGTTTGCAAACATGTTTTTCATTTCCTTCAGGTATTCCATCAGCTTCCCGCCGTCCTTATCCAGCATGGGATCACTCTCGCTGAAGGTTAGTACCAGCCCCTGTTCGGGCAACATCATAATGGACATGTCAAACGCAAACTTTGGAGGCTTGTAACCCACCTCCTCGGAAGCCTGCGTAATGATGTCGCGCACGACCTCCCTTGCCTTATCGCTCCGAAGTACAAAATCCTTATAATCAATCTGATAGCCTTCCAATTCCTCGTTGGAAATAAAGCATCTTACGGTTTTATCATCTACTCTTTCAAATTTCATAGGCGCCCTCCTTCCCGTCAGTCAGTTGCCTCTCATAACTAGTATCGGCATGCTTCGTGACGCTTTTTAGGAAACCCCTCTTTCTGCTACTTTTTCTCTTTGGTGATTTCATTATACCATATTTCCGGCATCATTTCCATCACCAATTTTATCCACCAATAGTCCTATGCCGTCGCCTCGGCCGTCCCGTCCTCGTTTTTTACCTCTGGCCGTCCTTCTGCCATGCGAAGCTGCGCCGTTACTAATCCATAGTATATGCCCTTTTTCTCCAAAAGTTCATTATGGCTGCCCATCTCCGCGATGGAATGCTTGTCAATGACGATCAGGCGGTTTGCCTCACGCAGCGTTGAAAGTCTGTGGGCGATGGCAAAGGTCGTCCTTCCCGAGGTGAGACGGTTTAACGCCTGCTGGATCAGGAATTCACTCTCGGTATCCAGCGCGGACGTCGCCTCATCGAGGATCAGAAGCTTCGGATTGTTCAAAATGGCTCTTGCGATGGCCACTCTCTGCCTCTCACCGCCGGAAAGATTATAGCCGTGCTCGCCCACGTAGGTGTTGTACCCGTCCGGCGTCTTGCAGATAAAGTCATGCGCATTGGCCGCCTTCGCTGCCTGGATCACTTCTGCCAGCGTTGCCGTCGGCTTGGCAAAACGGATGTTGTCCAAGATGGTTCCCGAGAACAGGAAGGTCTCCTGCAGTACCACGCCGATCTGGGAATGGAGACTCTCCACCTTCACGTCGCGAAGATCCACGCCGTCCAGCATGATCCGTCCCTGATCCGGGTCATAAAGTCGCATGATCAGGTTGATCATGGTGGATTTTCCGGTACCGGAAGCGCCCACAAGACCGATCATCTCACCGGGCTCCACCTCAAAATTTATGTCCTCCAGCACGGGTTCATAAGTGTTGTATCCAAACGAAACCTTCTCAAACTGGAAATGACCCTTGATCTCGATTTCCTTGCTGCCGTCGCGGTCCTTAATCTTGGGCTCCTCGTCCAGCACGTCATAAATACGGTTCAGGCTCGTCACCATCTGCATGACCATTCTCGGCAGATGCGTCATCCAGCCAAGCGGTCCAAACAGATATCCGCTGTATGTCATAAACTGTACGAGCTGGCCCATGGTCATCTTGCCAACCAAAACGTTCTGACCGCCGATCAGCACGGCCACGTAAGTACCGCATCCCAGCAAGAACGTCAGGATCGGGAAGAACACTGCCCAGAAGGTCTCGTTCCTGGACTGGGTCTTTGCATAATCCCTGGCCTTTTGGGAAAAGCGCTCCGCCTCGCGGTCCTCCGTTCCGAAGGTCTTTACGATCCTCATGCCGGAGATGATGTCCTGAATGCTGTTGGAAAGCTCATCCGACTTCAGCCACTGGCGATGGAAGATCGTGTGAATGTGATGCCAAAAAACTTTCATCAGGGCAAACACCACCACCACAAACATCAACGATAGTCCCGTCATGAGGGGACTGATCGTCAACATCACCACCAGGGACACGACCATGGTAAGAAGCGTGGAAAACATGTAGCCAAACACTTCCTCAAAGAATTCGCGGATGCGTCCCGTATCACGCGATACCCTGTTCATCAATTCTCCCGGCTTTCTCTTGTTGATAAAGGAGAGCGAGAGAATCTGGATCTTCACGTAAAGCTTCTCGCGCAGGGACATGGAAAGCGCCGAGCCAAGCTTGATGCAGGCCAGGTTCTTCCATACCTCCAGAAGGATCGCGCCGATCAAAAACGCAAAGGAAATGCCCACAAAGATTCCCAGGTCAGCCCAAGTGCCCTTACCCGTTGAGAGGGCGTCATCGATAAACCAGCGCTGTACCATGGGCCTTGCCATGTTCATTCCAGAGATCACAAGCATCGACAGGCTGATCAGCAAAAGCTTTCCGACAAAGCCGCCGCAAAGGCTCATGAACTTCTTTGCAACGTCCATCTTGCCCTCACAGTAAGGGCAGCTGCTGGTTCCCGGCATCGCGCGGCCGCATTTCTCACAATACGTCTCATATTCGGAGCTAGTGATCTGCTCTGCCTTCTCCGCGTCGCCGTTCTCCTTCAGGGATCGTACGATGGCCTGCGCGCCTCGTATCGCATAGGAGGCTCGAACGATCTGCCTCATGGATACCCTTGCAACGCACACGTCGTACCCTTCTCCCATGATGTTTTCATCACTGTCAACCAAGGTCGTCACCGTGATGATGCCGCAACCCACCTGATGCTCACAGCGCACCTTCTCGCAATCCTTCAGGGCGATCTGGTAGGTCACCTTATCTCCCGCCAAAACCACCAGCCGCTGGTTCGTCACGGCTACGAAAGTGGCGGTCTCATACCGGTCGCTGACACCCGTCTTCTCTAACCCGCCGGCGCCAGGGTTCCGCGTCCTGTCCGTATTCGCGCCCGCCCCTGGCAGATAGGCCAGGTCAGCCGGCACGCAATATACTAATTTCTCGCCAGCCGTAAGCGCCAAGGCTTCCAGCTGACTTCCCGTTAACGTAAATAATAGTTTCATCTTTCTCCCTCAAACTAGATAAACAGATCAAGCTTTTTCTTTTCCTGCACGCCCAGTGCGTAAAAGTCGGGGATCTCGTAGCGGTTGCCGTCAATGTCCTTGACCAAAAGCCTGGAATCACTGAGGGATACCACCACGTCACCGCTCATGTGCGTCGTAAAGCGACAAGCACCAAAGCTCGTCTCCACGTGCCAGTAAGCATATCCGTATTCTTCCTTAATCTCCATGATCTTCTTGATCACGGGCATAAAATAGCGCAGTCTGATCTGATCGCGGATCATCTCCTGCTGATCCTTCGGAAGGTTATTCAAATTCTCGATCATGCCGATCTCCTTCGCCTTCTCATCCGCCTCCCTGATGGAAATAAACTCCTCAGGATTCGTCAGCGGGAACGTCAGATACACGCCAATCCTCTTATACTCCTTGTCGCCAAACTTCAGGGACACAAATCCTCCCTCCGTCCTCGCGAAAGTCGCATTCTCCTTCGTGAGGAACCGCATCTCCAGAAGCTCTTCCGACTCCTTCTTCAGCTCCTCTTCATTAAACTCATCATCTAAATTCAAATCCAATAAATCCATGTCTTCACTCATCATTCATTCCTCTTGTCTTTCACTTAACTCTCTTGCCTTTTCTCTCTTGCCTTTATCTTCTTTTTATCTTCTCTTTTCTCCATGCACACTCAATGAGCGTCTTGGCGTAACTACGGCCAGCGATAACCTCGAGGGGGAGGCATGGGTATAACCTTCCAGGCATGTGTGCCAACCCCCGAGTTTTTTCATAGCCCCCGAGTTCTTCCTTACTCCAGACCCCTCATGGCCAGCGCTTTCGTCTGCAATTCATTCAGCTTGTAATAGGTTCCCTTCTTTGCCATCAGTTCCTCGTGGGTTCCGGACTCCGTCAGTCTCCCCTCATCTAACACGATCAGATGGGTTGCGTTGCGCAGCGTGGAAAGTCTGTGGGCGATGGAGATAACGGTTCTGCCCTTCTCCAGCCGCTCCAGCGACTTTTGGATCGCAAGCTCCGTCTCAGTATCCACGGCGGAAGTCGCCTCGTCCAGGATCAGGATCTTCGGATCCGCAAGGATTGCCCTGGCGATGGAAATTCTCTGTTTCTCACCGCCGGAAAGAGATCTTCCGGAGGAACCAAGGATCGTGTCATATCCTTCCGGCATCTTGCAGATAAAGTCATGCGCGCTCGCCTGCATGGCCGCGGAAATGATCTCCTGGCGCGTTGCGTCAGGCCGTGCGTATGCGATGTTCTCTGCCACCGTGCCCATAAAGATATAGGTCTCCTGGCTTACCATTGCCACGTTCTTCCGAAGCTCCTTAAAGCCATATTTCTTCACGTTCACGCCGTCTACCAGGACCTCTCCCTCCTCCGCGTCATAGAGTCTGGAGATCAGGTTTACCAGCGTGGATTTTCCCGCACCGGACCTTCCCACGATGCCAAACACTTCGCCGGCATTCACGTGGAAGCTGATTTCCTTCAGGATCGGCTTATGCGGTTCATATCCAAACGTCACGTTCTTTAACTCAATTTCACCCTGCAGCTTCTCCGGGCGATAGGGATCCTTCACCTCGCGCACTTCCGGCACGGCATCAATGATCTCAAATAATCTCTGTCCGCAGTTCATGCAGTTCGTGTACCAACGGATGATGTGCGACATGAACTCCAAGGGGCCCTTCATCTGACCAACGTAGCCTGAGAAGGTCAGCAAAAGTCCCAGGGAAATGTTCTGGGCGCCAAGGAATCCGCCATTCGGATTTCCCTGCGCCGTCGCCATAAATCCGCTGATCATCAGCGCGCCGCCGACTGCCCACACCAGGAAGGAAATGGTATCCTCCACGGAATAGTACAGAGCAAAAAACTTGTTGTCATAATGTGCAAGATCCACCTCGGAATTCTGCACTCTCTTATTATTCTTGCCAAAGCGTCCGATCTCCTGCTGCTCGCGGCCAAATGCCTTGACCACGCGGGCACCGGTCAGGTTCTCGTTGATCTGGCTGTTCATGCGCCTGTTTGCGCGGTGACGCTTGCCGTAATAATGCCAAAGGTGCGGCAGCATGTTATAGCTCATGATGACAAGCACGGGCATCAAGATCACGCACGCCAGTGCCAGGATGGGATTCAGCACGAACATCACCACCGTGGTCACCACAAGGGTCAGCACGTTGATGAAAAAGTACGGAATGCCGTCAATGAAAAAGGACGAAATTTGCTCCGCGTCGTCACAAACCCTGGTCATCAGGCCGCCCGTCTGACGTCTCGTAAAGAAGCTGATGGACAGTCTTCCCATGGCCGTAAAGGTCTGGCTTTTGATGGTTCCCACCACGTGCGGCGCCACGTTCGCCGTCATCACGCCCTGCAAAATGCCAAAGAACTGGCCCAGCATCTTCGCCACAATCATGGCGATCACGACCATCACCAGCGCCGTGACAAAGCTTCCCGCAGGGAGCCTCAAGAATTCCACGAATTCCGGATTCTTCGCCAGCACCTTATCGTACAGGATCGTACCGCTAAGATACGGCCATGCAAGGTTCAAGCCCACGTTGCCCAGATAGCAGAGCACCATCACGCACAGCTGCAGGCGGTACGGCTTAAAATATCCCATAATGCGGAAAAGCACCGATCTCTTGTCGAGACACTTCGGGCAAACCTTTCGCTCCTGGTCGGGATACAGCATGCCACACTTCGGGCAAACCTCCTTGCCCTTTTCCACGTCAAGGTCTTCCTCCTTGATCTCTTCCTTGTCTTTGATCTTTTTTAGCAGGTCTGCCAGCTTGTGGAAGTATCCCTGCTTCGTGTTTGAAAACTGACAGATAAAATGCTCCGCGCCCTCGATCTCTCCCATCAGCACGCCCGTGCTGATCTGGCGAAGGACCGTCAGCTTCTCCACCTTGTCCAGCGGATAGATCGTCAGCGCCGGCTTGCCCTCCAGCGTGATGTCCTTATGCAGGCCGCCGTAGCCGCCAAGCCGGAACTCTTCTTTCTCACGATACGGGTATGCCGCCACGAGAAGCTTCTCCTTTGTCAGCGCAACCACCGTATCCGCAAATCTGTACTCCAAGTCAAAATCCGCAATGGCGCCGAATAAAATTTCATCCTTCGGCACCCCATAATCTTTTGCAACTTCATAAAAACTTTCCGGTAATTTCATTTTGTCTCACTTCACTTTCCAACGCGTCTAATGACGCGTTTTCACCTTAAAACCCAATTTCCCGGATTGCCTCCACCAGGTTTCTTCCATAGTTTTCCGTCCCTAGGCAATTCGGATGCAGGTTGTCCAAATAGTATTCTTTCAGATGGGGCACAAGCGTGAACCCATCCACTACGGTTACGTTCTTGTAGCTACCCGCGATTTTCTTGACGTTCTCGCAGAAGCTCACAAATTTCTCATAGTGCTCGGGCACGTCGCCTCTCCAGACCGGAGAAATGCATAGGATCGGAATCTCGTTGCCATAGAGACCGGTCAGCGCCTCATAATATTCCTCCACGTCCTTCATGGTTTCTGCCCAGAACTGATTCGTCCCAAGCGCCACAATGATCTTATCCGGCTGATAGCCGTCCATCTTCATCAGGGACTTTTTGTCATAGATATATCCGCCAATTCCCTGATTAATTACGTCATAATTCAGCAGACGGTTCGCCACGCTGACGTAAGTCATCGAGGAACGAAGCGGTCCATACCCCTGCGTGATGGAATCGCCCAGCCATAGTACCTTCCCATTCTTCTGCGGCCTTTCCACGGCAGCATTTACCTCAAGATTCCGCACCAGCACCGTGGCATCCGACGGCAGATAGATCACAACGGATTTCTTACCCTCGGGAAGCTCCCATTCTATCTTGCCCTCCTTGGGAATACTCCCTTCAGGGATGCCTTCCTTAGGCTCCTCCCCTTTCTCATTCTCCTTCAGTAAATCCATCACGTACGTGATTTTCGTGATCTGCCCATTTACCGCAAGCTCAAAGGAATCCGGAGAACCCAGCCAGATAAGCTTGTAATCAAAGGATACCTTCGTTCCCTCCGTCACGAATTCAATTGTCTTCGCCGTGGTCGCCATGCATCTGTCATACCAAAAGTCAAAAGCCCCCTTAAAGTACTCCATCTGTGCCTTCGTATACTGGAACGCCTGAAGCCAGCCTCCTTCCACTTCCTCAAAACTATATGCTCCAAAATAATATTTTTTTAATTCTTCATTGGTCATGATCTTATCCTCCCTAATCTTATAGTGGCATAAACCCTTAAAAAGTTATTATAACGTTAATTGTATTTTCTCACCAACCATATTTTTCCCTAACATCCTTCTTTTTGCTCTCACGGCAGGGTGCATTTTGCATCACAAATTCCGTCACCCGATCCGCCTCTTCTCTCTCAAACGGAAAGACCCTGTGAAAGGATTTATGGTAGATCAGCAAAGACCAATATACCTCATATCCGCCAAGGTCATACTCTTCCTTCGTCGGGAAGTAGGAAAGGATGCCGTTCGTATAACCGTTAAGATAAAAGAATTCATCCTTAAGGCCCTCGGCAACCACCAAGGCAAACTCCGTCATGAGCTCATACGCCATGCCGCACAGGCAAAACTGCGCGATCCGGAAATATTGGACTTCCGCCTTCTCTTCCTGCACGGATATGCCCTGCGCGTGAAGTCTCGAAAGCTCCGCAAGCCAGTCGGTGCCATCAATGTGACACTTCTCCATCGCTTCCGCAGCGATCTCCCTTGCCCGCTCCATGGATGGAAGGACGCTTCGCAGCGTCAGTTCCTTAGAGTATGCCTGAAGGGCTGATCCTTCGCTTGCGTTTGTGTTTTCGACGGAATTCTTTGGAATTCTTTCCAAAATCGCCTTTTCCACGCTCCTGCAAAGTTCCTCCGCCATCATGGCCAGCGCGTTTTCCGACCTGACAAACTGCGGTCCCTGCGCGTCTGCCGGCGTATTCTTCGAGCAAAAATATTTCGGTGCGATATTACCCGCGGCGCCCTGGATTACCATCACCGGGCAACCATATTTTTCCGAAAGCAGCTCCCTCACGTCCCCGAAATAATCCGGTGAAACCAGGTAATTGTCTGCCTTCAAAACGTTTCCGTGAGCCGTCACGCGCAGGAGCATCAGCCTTCTTTCTTCCCGCTCCCCAAACGCTTCCAGAATGCCAACCCTGTCATCCAGGGCATCGTTCCCTGCGCGCCTGTTGACGCCAATCTGTGCCCTTCCGTTCTCGAATCGTACGTTCACGCATTCCATGCCATTTTGTGCCTTTTTCACCGCAGAAAGCACTTTCTTGCACGCAAAGTCGAAATACCCTTCCGCAGTCGCGGCATCTGGCGCCGCATGCGTGTGGGAAAAACAAACCATGACCTTTTCGCGGGAGACGCCAAGCTCTCTGCCAACCTGATCCCGCAGCGCATTCGTAAGCTCCGTCGTAAATCCAATGCTGTCGATCGCGATCAAGACGCAGCGCTCTAATAACGTTCCTGCCTCCTCGCCGGATTTTCCGGACCATTCCTCCCAGACGGATACCTGCGCAAGCAACGGTTTCAACACGCCCCTGGACGTATCGTCTTCCCGGTAAAATCCCACCAAGGGAACTGGCCGCTCCGGCGTTATCTCCTCTTCACAAAACCCTAATTTAACATTCACTTTCCTTTCACTCCCTCACGTGTCAGTAAACACGTCCCCGTGACACGTTATCCAGGCTTCGTATGCCTTTTCCCAGGTCCCGACGGTGAAGGGTCTTTGGTGGTCGCCCATTTCGTTTGCAAACGCATCCGCAAACCATAAGAAAAACATCAGGTGTTCCCTTGCTGTCAAAAGCTCCCGGAAGATCACCTTGCTCCATACGTTTGCTTCCGCATACTGCGTCGTCTTCTTGACTTCCTCCACGTAATCCGCCATGGAAAAAGGTATCCTGATTTCTTCCACTGAGATTTCCCCGTCTTCCGTGATCGTCAGGATCGAATAAGGCAAACTATTTTTGATCGCATCCAGCGGCAGTCCGCAGGAGCCTGGATTGACCAACAGCACGTTCCCGTCACTTGCCTTGTAACTCCACTGCACGTGGCTGTGTCCGAAGACGTAAACCCCGTCTTCCAGTGCCGCCACTCTGGCATGGAAATCCTCGTCCGCATCCAAGATGGCATGCACGTCCTTCTTTACGATCTCAGGCGTCGCCTCCACGCTTTCATACTTTTTCGAAAAGATTCCAGGACCAAAATGCGAAAATTCATACTCCCCGATAAAAGCATCCGAGGAATGCGCCACATGGATCTTCACGCCATTGCATTCAAACTCCGTCATCTGCGGCAATGCCAAAACGTAATCCAAATTCTCTTTTTTGATATTCCGGAAATTCCAGTACGAAATCTGCATCTGACCGTCCGTCCAGGTGCTCTGGTCCTTCCCGATCAGATTCTCGAGATATTTCTCTTCGTTTCCCCGGATGATCTGCTTCCTTTCGATTTCCCTCATCGTCTGAATGCATTCATTTGGCCAGGCACCGCTCAAGCAATAATCACCTGCCAAGATGAACTGATCGATCCCCCGGCTTTTTGCATCCTCCAGCACTGCTGCAAGCGCCGGATGATTCCCATGTACGTCTGACAGGATTGCATATTTTTCCGTCAACTTTCCTTCCTCCAAACAAATCTTTCCTAGCTTATCTGACTACCCAAGCTTTTCCATGATTGTCTTTGCATTCTCCTCCGCGGAGTGCGTCCCGCTGTCAATACACAGATCATATCCTTCCTTGGGCCATAAATATTGCAGGGATGCCTCTGCGGATCCAGGGCACCTGTCACCCCGCTCCCGCTCTCTCCTCCGGAGGATCTCCAAGTCACAGGTTACCTTTACCGTAAGGACTTCATAGCCCTTTGCCGCATCCATAAATGCCTCGTAAATCCTCTCACTCGTGATCGCATGATCGACGATCACCGTCTTTCCATCCAGCAATGCACGTTTCATGCCTTCGCACATGGGAGGCATGATCTCATAAATATCATCCTCGTAAATGGTCTCCTTCGGATCCGTGATCATGTAATCATCTATCGATATGATCTCGGCTTCCACGCCGGTCTCTGCAAACCTTTGACATAACTCCTTGGAGAGTGTCGATTTTCCTGCTGAGGACGGCCCATTTAACAAAATCACGTTAGTCATGTCTTTCGCTCTTCTTTCTGCCACATCTTACTGTTTCATGAACATTTCTTCCACGCCAAATCTTAATAATTCTTGCACATCTCTTCCATGCCAAATTCTCGCAGTCCCGTGTCCGCAAATCCAACGGACTCATACAATCCCTTGGCCACGCTGTTTCCGGGCGCCACTCCCGTGTAAATCTTTTCCGGATGAAATTTTTCCCTTATAAACGCAAGACCCAATTCCAATGCCTTTCGCCCGTACCCTTTGTTTTGATACCGCTGATCGATCATGAATTTCCAAAGCGTGTAATAATGCTTTGCTTCGTAATAGCCCATCATGATAAATCCGACCAAGGTCTCATCATCGTACACGGCAAAGGGCCAGGCTGTCTCGGAATATACGTAGGCCTGCGCTAAGGATTCTGCGTTCGTCGACACAAAATTTTTCTGTGCTTCTGCCACCCTCAGCGCAAGCACGTCATCCAGGTTTTCTTTGGTGACTGGTTTTAATTTGATCATCTTGACTCCTTATCCCCCCTGGCACCAATCTCATTTTGCCTCAAACATTCCATATTCCTTAGGTACGCGCAGAATACCGTTCACGGTATGCGCCTGCAAAACCTCCAAAACCTTCTCCCTCGGAATCTGCTTTAGACCGGACATGCCTGTCAGCGAATACATATAATCCGCAATGTCATCTAAGTTCGTCACTTCCAGTGAATCGGCGTAATCCAGCCTCTTTACGTCCGTGAACGCCTTCGACAATTTCTCCGCGCCGTTTTGCAGCGTAAAGGAATAATTGGGATCAGACTTCGCCCCATGACCTTCAAAAAGGCTGCTCAGATACTCCATGATCCCATTCTCGCCGTAGGTCGCGCAATAAAACTTACCGCCCTTCTTCAGGACTCTTCTCACCTCGTTAAGCCCTTTCATAAGATCCGGCACGTGATACAGCATCATGTTCGCGATGACAATGTCAAAGGAGCCATCCCCAAAAGGTATGTTTTGAATGTCAATCACCTTGTATTCTATGCCTTCGCAGTCTTTTAACGTCTCCTTGGTCTGGCTGAGCATTCCCTCCGAAAAATCAGAGAGGATCAGCTTCCCACACCTCTTAATCAAATCCTTTTTCCCAACCCACATGCTGCCGGTGCCGCAGCCGAGCTCCAGTACGTTCATGCCATCTTCGATCTCATAATGCGAATAAATCCAATTGCCAAACCCCTGCTTATTGGTCGAATACTTGTCATGAATTGAAATACGCGTACTCAGATTGTTTGAATTTTGATACTGCGCTTCCACCGATGCCTTGTCATTGATTCCCATGGTCTTTTCTTCCTCTCGTCTCACGTTACTATGATTGTGTCGAAACTTCCTTGAGCCAATGAACTGCCCTCTTAGGCCAGCCCTCCATGCACATGCCGATACCATCAGCAAAGCCATGCCAGCCATTAGGCCCCAACTCAAACTTGCACGGGATTTTCGCCTCTTCCAATCCTTTCACAAGCCGCTTGGAATGCTCCGGGTTACATACGTTGTCTCCTTCCATGGTAACAACGTACGCAGGCGGAAAGCCTTCCACGTGCTCCGGAATCTCAAAGCAGCTGTTACAAGCCTCCTCCATGGAGCATCCGACCGTTTCCAAGGCGCACTCCTCCATCTCCTTCTCATCGTCCCAGTCTACATAGTCCCGCAGGATACGATAAGAGGTCGCGGAGTAAATGGGAAAGCACCCGCTCGGCTTTGCAACGCCATAGTCGCGATACCCTTTTTCCGAATTCCACAGACATACGATATATCCGCCGGAGGAAAACCCGCAGGTAACATATTTTGTGGGATCCACGTGAAATTCTTCTTTTTTCGCTTTGATGATCTCGAAGGCTCTCGCCACGTCACCCATGGCCACTAAAGCATTTTCGTCCACGTCAACCTGATAGGTCAGGATCACGACGTGATATCCCAGCTCATTAAACGTACAGGCAACCGGCCAGCCCTCAGTTAGATTCCACACGTTGACAAAACCGCCGCCCGGCACCAAGAAAATAAAGGGTCTCTCATTAGCGACATCATCATCCGAAGGGAAAAAGACAATGTGTGCGCTCTCCTTCTCCGGATCACCCTCACATTCCCTCGGGTCATACAGCTTAAAGCAATACTCCCCCCTCGACGCCACTTCCAACAATCTTTGGAAGCCTCTTTCCAGATTCTTCCATCCCATTTTGTCCGCGATCTCCTGAAGCGTCCAAGAATAATACTCCTCCTTGGTAAGATCCATATTACGGATGGCATCCTTTGCAACCGCCGAAATCAAAGGATTTTCCAGTAACTCCTTTAATGTCTTGTCTATTAAGCTTTCCTTTGTCATTCTCTCATTTCCTCTCCAATTTCTACCTCAGTCCATTCGCAAATACCCAGGAATAAAACAGCTCCTTCGGAGGTTTCTCATATTCATACGCAAGCATTGATGGCGTTGTCTCAATTATCTGAATTGCCTCCTCTAGTACCTCTTGAATACTTTTCCCTGTCACGTCCAATTCCACCTCATTCATGAGCGGAGCACGCTTTCGGTTTTTCTCGTTCATCTTTTCCTGCAACTCATAGTCAATCAGCCCATTGTTTGGACGGTTTTTCATCTGCTCCCTGAGCTGTTCTAAATTACTGCAAATTAGCTTTATGGTGATGAAATTGCTTCCCTTGAAAACGACGGGAATGTCTGCCGTTCTAAGATCATCAATGTCAGACGCGATGACGTTCTGATACCCAAGCCTATGAAAGCATTTCATCATCGCCACCTGATTTTCCCAGCAGGTCAGTTCCTCCAACTCTCCCGTCATTGGCTCCACGCCATCCCTTGAAATAAATTCTGGTACCATAGATTGCTCAATGCAGGTCGTCCTATAATGTGCAAGCAGCCCATTCGCCAGCGTAGTTTTGCCAATGCCACTCGCACCCGTGATAAAGATATAATCCTTCATTACCTCACCTTTTCATTCTTCCGTCCGAAACTCCTCTGTCATCACAGACGTTCTTCAGTGCGTTCTGCACGTTCTCGCCACTTCATATGCTACATATTCATGCGAAAGCTCATAGCCCAGCTTCTCAGCGAGATGAACGGAATTCATGTCGTGCGCGTCCCAGCTGGGATATAGCCCTTCCTCCAAACAATTCAGGATTAGCGCGCTACAACAGATCGTCGCCAAGCCCTTGCGCCTTTCCTCCGGTACGGTATCGACTTCAATCTCGATGCCTCCCCGATAACTTGTGTAGGAGGACGCACCTGAAACGATCCTTCCGTTCTTTAGGATGACTACACCGCGTCCCCATTCCAGAAATTTCTCCTTGCTCTCAAAGGATGAGACAAAGTCTCTGGTCACGGGATCCTGCATACATAGGTCATACGTGTCTCCATCAATTGTTTTCATCTCATATCCGAAGATGCCAAACTCTTTGGAAAAACGCGCCCTTTGATCCAATAAGTACCGAATGTTAAACTGCGTGTCCTTCTTGATCGCATATCTTGTGATCCTCTTGGAATCTGGAAAGCACTCCTCGATCACCGCCGACCACGCTTCATTTTGCGGTGTCATGATGATAAAGCCCTTTGGCTTTTCCGCCACAAGCTCCTTGTCGGGCTCGCCTGCATAAAATGCAAAACAGCCCACAAACGCCATGGCCGACTTTGGCCGTTCCAGATCCGTCACAAACACCTTTCCCATCACCTTCTGCAGGCAGGAGTAAACAAGAGTCTCCTCCCAGCCCTCAAAAAGCTCTTTTACCTTTTCCGTGTTTTCTAAAACATAAATCATTATTTCAAGCATCCTCCAATCATCGTGGACGATAACGGATTTCACGTTTCTGCGCTGGAAATCCAATACGCTGATTCGTTATAACTGCCTAAACAAGTCTTTCTTTTTTAAGCCATTTTTCTTTGCATCCATGGGCCAGCTGGCATTTGCCGCAAAGATATACATGCCCCGCGGGAATTTATGGACGTCCGCGTACGTGTCGTCCATGGCCTTCCCTGCATTGATGGCCGCCGCAATCTTTTTCACGCCCTCCGCCATGTTCTTGGAAGGACCGTTTTCGATGTTTTCCGATCGCATCATCATTTTTAGCATTTCGCCGGCACCGATGGCCAGACCGCCGCAATACTGCGAACCGCAGGCCTCGCTCCAGGTCTTCATAATGCTGAGCAAATGCTTGATCTGCTTGCTCTCATAGAGTCCCATGTTTGCCACGACGTAAATCTTCTTTCCTGCCGCCTTGCCGCTCTTTTCCAGCATCTCCATGATGCGAAGGGGCGCGGAAGGCACGCCATCCACGTAGAGTGGCATTCCCAGCACAATCTTTTCGGCTGATAACAGTAGCTCCACAAGCTTTTCCGGATGCGCAAGATAAGAAGAAAGATTCCTGATCTCCGCTTCCGTCTCCAACAGCGGAAGGATTCGTTTCATAAACTTCTTCGAGTTCGCATTATCCGCCCTAAGACTGCAATTGAGCATCACAAGGCGCCCTGCTTCCATGGTCTCACTGACTTCTTGCTCCATGGTTCCACCGGCTCCCCCTACCTTGGCTTCGCTGGAGCCCTGCGCCGCAGGGCCATCGGCTCCCTCTATCTTGACCTTACTGTCACTCGCATTTGCCTGCATCGGGGCCTCAAGCTCCTCAAAGGTGATGCTCTTTATTTCCGCATGGAAATTTCTGCAGGCTGCTTCCACGTATCCGCGCGCCTTCGCCTGATCCTCCTCCGTCAGCTCTGCGCCCCTGAAAATAAAGGACATGGGCTTATTCTCGGGATATCTTTTTTTATGGTGCATCTCACCCTCATAGACTTCAAAGTAGGGAGAAACCCACCCGATGCTCCTGTCGAAAACGTTTTTCACAAAGCTACTAAGGCCCCCATAGGTATAACGGCTGATCACAACCACTTCATCCGCATGATGGATCAGCGCGCCCATCTGGTCATATCCATCCTTGATCACGCACTCTCCCGGAGACTTCACCCAGCATCCAAAGCACCCGATGCACGGCTTGATCGTGCCATTGTCAGAAATCACTTTCCAACCGTCATATTTTGATGCAACCTTGCTCCATTCCTCTTCCGTCAGATCATGAATCAGCAAATTCATTTTCTTCCTCACTCCACTTATCATATTTACCACACAATGCATTACCGCGGCATCTCTTCATTCAGTTCGTCCAGCAAATAAATTGTCTTGATTGCTTTGTCGCAATGCTTGCACTGCCAGTCGCAGTCATCCTTCTTTGCCTTCTTGTGCAGAAGCTCCAGCGTTTCCCCGCACATTGGGCAACTTACCTTTTCTTCCTTCCAAAGCTTTTTTAAGAATGCCAGAATCTCATATCTGGAATTCATTTTCAGCTCTTTTAACGTAACTCTTTCCATGTTCACTCCACTTCTACTCGTCAAAAGGAACTGCCTCCCGCGATATTTCCGTGCCCCAAAAAGCATCCCCAATGACGCGTCACATGTGCTTCTCAAAATCAATCTCCATCGTCTGATATCGCTCCGTCTCGTCAAGGAAGCTCCTAATGGCAGAAACGTCACTCTTCAACTCTTTTAAGCGATAAATCTTACTTCCGCCAAACGGTATCAAACACCGATAGAGACTGAGCGCCAAACTCTTTTCTTCCTCCGAAAAATGATAAAACTCCCTTACGATTTCCAACATGTCAAAAATCATTTTCAGTTCTTTTTCAAACTCGGGATGATGGGTTTCACGGAACAGATAATTCAATACGACCTCTTTTCCGCAAAGGTTAAAATCAAAGACGCCGACAAACCTGTCCTGTTCATCAACCAAGAGATTCGTCGAATTCAAATCCCCTTGAAAAACTGACGTGGGAAGCTTATCGTATTGCTTTTTCAGCTCCTCCCTGTTCTCACTCCATCTGCGAAAAATCCGCTCTGCCTGTTCATGGAATTCCTCGGGAAACTTGTCCACTTCTTTCTTCCAAGTGAGGGCATTTTCCATCACCTCATCCATCTCGTCGCTTGGACAAAACGTACGAAATAAGCACCACGCCGACGGATACTCCGTGTAATCAAAATGCCGTTCGGCGACCTTCGCCGTCATCTGCCACATGGCCTTATAATAAATCTCATATGGCTTTCTTTGTGCTTTCGGCGCCTCAACCTGCCCGGCATTTTCTGTCTTTTGTGCGGTCTCTTCTTGCGCGGCATTTTCTGTCTTTTGTGCGGTCTCTTCTTGCCCGGCATCCTCTGTCTTTTTTGCGGATTCCGCCAGCTCCAACAGCCTGTCTTCCACTGGCGTATACGGTGCAAATTCCTCTGCGTAGGCCACGCACTTTCGCCCCTGATAGGACACGGACGGGAACTTGCCTTCCTTGTCCGTAATGATCCTTGGCGCATAATACCCAAGCTTTCGGTACTCCTCGACCGTCCGCTTCCAAACCTCTATCTTCTCCGGAAACGTGAAGTCATTATCCACGATCTTCAGCACGTATTTCTCGCCCGATGGCGTCTTTCCTATGATCGACTCGCGAAAATCATCCTCATCGATCCCCGTGCTGATCCTCTGGCAAACCTCCGCGAGGCCGTCAAAAAACAGATTCCAAATCTGCTCCGTTTCCATTTGTTTTTCCTGATTATCCATCTTTCCACCCTCGCGGTCATTCTGCACTAACTTTTTCGTTCGTTCCTTTTGCAGTCATACCGCGTTCTTTTTCACGTCCCTTTTAGATCACTCCACGTTCTCTTTACGGAGATACTTGACGGGCACTTCCTTGGTGAGCCACACGCCGTTTACGGACTTATAAAACTTGAATCCGTCCCTGTGCATGTCGCCGCTTTGCACCAGATAGATCATGGGCTTGCCGTGCCTCTGCCCAACCTTCACGGCTGTCTCTCTTTCATGAGAGAGATGCACGTAAAGCCTTGACTTCGGGAGTAAGCCCTGGGCGTCAATGGATCCCGTATATTTTTCTCCGGTTCCGTGATATAAAACCTCCGGCGGAACGCACTCTTCCAGCTCCACGTCCACGGGAATGGAATGTCCCTGATTTGCACGGATCAGCGTATGATCCTCGTTGAACGAATAACGCTGCTTATTGTCAGTCGCAACAATTTCCTCCAGCATTTCCGCGTTAAACGGGTTTGTCTTGGCTATCCCCTGAATCAGTTCCTCCACGTTCGCCCAACCATGCTCGTCCAAAGTGATTCCGATCTCTTCCGGCTTATGCCGCAAGATCAATGCTACATATTTACTAATCTCCGTTAAACTCATTTTAATCCTCTTTTTCTTTACACAGTTCCATATATGCGAATCTGTCCGGGTCTTCTCCCATTTCGATCACGTGCTTTGGCATTTCTTTTCGGACAAATCCCAGTCTTTCATATAGGGCTATCGCTTTTCCGTTTTCAGGATGAGGATCCACCCACAGCGTTTCCGCACCATTCTTAAAAGCCTCTTTTATGGCATGGGTTAACGCTTTGGTTGCAATGCCGCGTCCCCTGGCAAACTGAAACAATTTTATGTCCATCGCCGCAGAGCGAGTCGTTTCATCTATCCCATATGCAGTCTCACCACAATACTTACCATCTTCAAATATGGAATAGTGGTTGCTCTTAGGTCTGTCCAAAACGTATCCGTCCAACCATTCCCGCACGCCCTCTTCCGTTTCCTGCAATCCTCCGGGCCAGACATACTTCATGACGTCCGCATCCGCCCAAAGTCCTTGTATGTTCTTGATGTCATCATACGTTGATTCTCTAATTGTTATCATTAATCCTCCAAATACCTATCCATCTTCTCAACTAAATTGTACTGCATGGATCATTACAAACTGGAAGTTGTCAAATTCTTTGTTTTCCCCGTCCTTTTTTCCCATTTCGCTGCGATAGTACGGCGAAAACGAAGTTTACCTTGGATTCCGCCGTTTGTTCTTCCTCGTTCGCCTATGAAAGCAACAATTTCTAGGTTTTCAGCCTATTTTGTTGCCTTCTTCTTTCTATTTTCGCCTACGGTAGCAACAATTTCTAGGTTTTCAGCCTATTTTGTTGCCTTCTGCATTCCGTCTCGCCTACGGAAGCAACAATTTCCCGAATTCTCGCCTATTTTGTTGCTTTCAAAACGGTAGGCTATAAGCTCTGAGGACGAGGTCAGTGGGGCATTATTTTGGACCACTAACCCCGTCCCCATGGTCCACTTTAGCCCTACATACCCTGATTTGCGGAGCCAAGGCAGTTCACCCCCGATTTGCGCGCTATGCACACTACGCCTTGACAAAATGCTTCCAATAATGCACGCCCTGATAACCGATCTTCTTGTAAAACTCATTTCCGCCGCCCGTCATGACTTCAGCGCCAAGGGGCCGCAATACCTTGTCATGATGGGACAGCGCTGCTGCCGCAAGGCCCTTATGCTGATGCTCAGGCGCCGTACACAGCGGTTCCATGTAAGCCAGGTGGTTTTCAGGCACCCACCACATGCCAGAGAAGCAGGCATAGTTCTCCTCCTCATCCGCAATGACAGTGGTATAATCATAGGTTGCATGCGGCGACGGCGAAATCGTTGCGCCAAGCACATTCATATAGAGTTCATGCGGGCTTCTGCCGAAATTCTTCTGCGGCACGTTCCAGTCCTTGAACTCCCCAAGTTCTGCCTTATTAAACCCGTCCCAAAGACACTTTGCAACCTTCAAGGGATCAATGTTCTTCGCCTCTACAAAATGATACCCTTCCGGGAGCGGATAGTCCAGTTTCCCTTTCCGGAAATCAAAGATGCGGTCCGGCTCTTCATATGCCATTTCATAGCCTCGCTCCTTTGCCGCCTTGATCAGCGCCATCTGACCACTGCCAAAGACCAATTCCGTTGGATCCTCGAACTTGGGATAAGCGCTCTCCGCATATTCGATCATCTCTCCCGCAAGCGCCTCATATCCAGGTCTTAACACAAAATTCAGTTCCGTGGGAATCGACTCATAAAACACAAATCCCACCGGCATGTCGCCATCTAACCACAAACGGTTCAACCGGATATAATCCCTGTCATTCCATGGCGAAGTCACCGAGTACTCGAAAAACGGTGCCGCCGGCCCGTTGGTCTCCTCATGATTATAGACCTCCGTCATGAATTTCCATACCAATTCCGCGTCCGTCAATATTTGAAATTGCTTTGTCGTAATCATTTTTGTTTCTCCAACGAATTCATCATCCATACTTTGGGATCTTATCTCCCCTAATCTTACATTCCCTTCATCGCGCGTTCGAAGATACCGTAATTCCTCTCATCCCTCGGCGAGCAATAAATTGCAAATTCAATCGTCTCAAAAGCATGCAAATAATCTGCCAAAACATTGCGGGCTGCCGTTGCCACCGCCTGCGGGTCATTTTCAAACGCACCGCATCCAAAAGCACCAAGGATCACGACCTCTTCGCCTGCTGCCACTGCTATGTCAAGAATCCTGCGAAGCCTTCTTTCATGCAAAGCAATCTGCTCCTGACTCGAAAGCTTTACGGAGGTTTGACCGTCTCCGGAATTCATTTGATTGCTCGGGCGCTCACGCAAATTCGGCGCCGCACAAGTGATCACGTCTACGGAATACCAATCCTTCTCCTGCATTGCCTGCGGAATTGCTTCATCCGTTTTCAGCACGATCACGCCGGGCGTATAAATGCAGTCATCATTATGGATGGGATCCTGCGCCGCCCTGTGCGGTCCATAAAATCCGTTCCACGGAATCTCCGTATTGAGGCAAAAATACAAGGTGGAACACCTGCACAAACACTCTTCCTGTGCCGTGGAGCCCTTTGTCACGCCGCCTCCCGGATTCGTGGCCGATGCAAAATTATGAACGCAGACCTTTTTCCCCTGATATGCACTTGCCGCTTCAAAGGATCTTTTCTTTGATACCACAACCTTTGCGGGCTTTTGATAGCGGTTCTTTTCCAAAGCTTTTCCCGAAAATGCTTCTGTGACGCCGTCCCCTTCCAGAATCAGCTTCTGCTCCGCAAGCGATCTTGCAATTCCCTCTTTTAATCTTTGATTTGTTTTACACCTGTGTTCCGTATCCTGAAACACGGCAAGGTTTTCTTCTCTTCCCATAGTACCTCCCCGCTTCTCGCCACGGTATGTTTCATGCATGAATGACAAAAATGCATTTCCGCGACGCAACAATTCCTCTTTTTACTGGTTTGTGATTTACTTCGTGAATTTATTGGTTGGTGATTTCTTTCAGGAATTCATTGGTTGGTGATCTCGGCGATCTCCTTCATGAATTCCATGACTTCCACAACCTCTTGTTCTACGGATTTTCCCGTATTGTCGTAAAGATGTCCCTGATTCTCAGGAAGGTGATCCAGTTTGTTTTTTAAGAACAACGCCCGCTCCACCATCTCCACGTCGCCGCGCTCCTGAATGCGTTTCGTGATTGCCTCCTCCGATGCCGTAAGCACCAGATAATAAAGCTTCGCATCATGCTCCTTTGCGAGCTTTTGCAATAATGGCAGTTCCTCTTCCACAACGTAATCGATCAGTACGTCCATTCCGCGCGAGAGTACCTTGCCCGCCACGTCGAGGATACATTCCCAGTTAAACTTCAGGATCTCCAACCATTCCATCTGATCAGTAGCCTGTCCGTCCGCCCAGAAATCTCCTTCCTCATAGGCTCTGGTAACAAAGCCCTGATGGAAGTCATCTCCGTGGATCACGTATACCTGCCTTCGCTTTTCCACCTTCACCATATACCCGGCCAATGCATCCGTGAGGGTTGTTTTCCCACATCCGCAGGGCCCTGAGATAAAATAAATATTCGCCACTTTCCATTCTCCTTCTGCCGACTTGCATGCTCTTCCTGATGCCCCTTGCTTCCATGCGCAACTCAGACATGCCGGCGACATATGCAAATCGTTTTGATATGTTCACGATGCTTCTACAAATATTGTCTTAATGATCTGCTCTGCGCATTCCTCCGCGGAATATTTGCTGGTATCCACACGCATGCAATATTTGATATCCTTGCTCATCAGCTCCGCCTGCTCCTCAGACTGGCTCTCATAGCGGTCTCCGCGCTCGATATTTCTCTGTTTGCAGATCTCCAGCGGGCAATACACTTCAACGATCTCTAAGGGATTGTCCTTCATGATCTCCATGAGTTTTTGATAATGAGGCCTTATCTCCTCACGCTCCACAAGTATGCCATCGATCAGCACGTTCTTTCCCATGTCGGAATAGAGCTTTGCCGTGTGATACATCATGATGATCACCTCGGAAAGATACTTCCAATAGTTCTCCTGCAGATATTGCTCGCCCACCATCTCCTGAAACAGATCATTTGCAACCACGTAGAAAAACACGTCCCTGCGCTCCTGTAGCGCCTCTACGATGGTCGTTTTTCCAGAACTGGTGACGCCATTTAAAAATATTATCTTACCCTTTTCCATTTTTCTTTTCTCCATCTGTCTGACTTCTGTTCTACGCAAGCTTATCCATGGCATACATTGCTTTTAACCACGCTTCCTTGCAACACAAGAACCATTGATGAGCTTACGTTGGTTTCTCGTTATACTTCTTTTGCCAAAAACAGTAGCAGGTCATCATCATTTACGCAGGGCGCATATTGATCCAGCTGCTTTCCCTGATACCACACGCCGCTGCCGTCCGGCACGTACCCGCGCTTTACGTAAATCCTCTGCGCCGCGCCATAACCGGAATGTAAGCCCACCGCAAGAAACACGTGATCCGCGTACTTCGCCGCCTCTGCCTCAACCACGTCAAGAATCTTATTTCCGATCCCCTTTTTATGCAGGTGGAAGAACACGCCAAAATCAACGATCTCAGGCCATCCCTTGCCTGCCAGCGGCCCTTCCGAAGGCTTTAGGACCAGCGTGCAGATCCCTGCAACCTTGCCTTCATATTCCGGGATAAACACGATGCGTTCCCCTGCTTCCTGCTCCTTATAATAACCCTCATAGGTCTCCATCTGAGGGTGCCAGTTGTAGGACAAATAAGTATCATAAAAAATCTTCGCATCCGCCGGCACCATGCTGCGGATCTTCATCGTTTCGTCTTCGTAATATACCTTTGTATCCATTTTATCCATCATTTTCCTCCATCCATTTCATTGCAAGCAACAAACCGAGGCCCTCCCAAGTCTTGCTTTTCCCATCTTGAGACGACCTGCCAAGTCGCCAGCTTATTTCAGCACTGCCGTCCATACGTCCCCATCTACTAGATACTGGAACTCCGTGAGATCCGGGTCATCGAAGACCTGTAGCAGTTCTTCCAGATCATCCACCGCAGGGATCTTCGAAATCTCGCTCCGGTTCACCCACTCCATCTCACCCTCTTCCGAGGAAACGACTTCGCCAGTGAACTGATCTGCAGTGAACAAAAGCACAACGTATCTGCCCTCTTCATACCTTCCGTTTTTCATGGGGAACTGCTTGATCCCAACCATCTGGGGCTGACTGATCGTAAGGCCTGTCTCCTCCTTCATCTCGCGGATCACTGCATCCACAAAGGATTCCCCGCACTCCACGTGCCCGCCGGGAAGCGTATAGCCCTGCCAATCCTTCTTCACCCGATTTTGCAGCAGGATTCTGTCGCCATCCTTGATTAGGCAAAGCACCGCCAATTCCACTCTCTCACTTCTGTCCATCTTCATAACTCCAATTCTTCCACTCGTCCGTACGTGCGCTGCCGGCACCTCTCTATGCACTCAGCGGTTCCTTTTCAAGTTGCTTCGAAAACACTCTTATTTGCGTCACGTATTCATAGCTCGCACGTCATAATGAATTCTTCCTCGTTTTGATCCACCGTCACGAAGCCAACCTTTTCATACATTCGTACCGCATAATTCGCCTTCTGTACGGCAAGGGAAGCTTTCTTGAATCCCTTTGCCTTCAGGAGTTCCAGCATAGCCTGCATTAATCTTGTCCCATAACCCTTCCCGCGGTATTCCTTGTAGAGCGAAATGGCAAAGGACGGCGTTTCGTCATCCACGTAACCATAATCCTTCATGAGACGCGTCCAAACGGCGCCAACCACCTTCTCATATGGCCTAGGCAAAATGCCAACCTTTCCCATGGAAGCTTTAGGTGTTAGGCAATCATTCCCTACAGCGACATTAGATGCAGAATGCTCACTTCCCGTCGCGGCTTCCTCCACGGTAGCAACAAGGCAAAAGTCTGCGCGTCCGCTGCCAAAATCCTCATAGTAAATCCGAAGTTCCGGTAATTCAATGATCTCCCTCGCCGGCGGCTCTACGCCCTCCGGAATAAAGATGGCCTCATATAAAAAATCTTTTAATAGCTCCTCTTCGCCTTTTTTTAATTCCCTGATCTTCACTTTGACCTCGCTACTTTACACGCTGTTCTCGAACGCAAAGCCCTACCATTTAACCTCTTCGCCGGAATGCACGTAATCCAGTTTTTCTTTCAGAATCCCTTTCATCACGTCATACGCCGTCGTACCGGTACAGTGACAGGTCACAAACTTTGTAGGATAGTTTTTCAACTCCCTCGCGATGTCTTCAATCTCTTTAATTTCCTCATCCTTATAGTCCGTCTTCTTCATCAAATGAAATCCGCTGACCACAAGGTCCGGTGTCTTACCATACTTTTCCATAAACGCATCCATGATGCTAAGAATGCCATTATGCGCACAGCCTGATATCAGAACTGTTTTTCCCTCTTCCCTGATCACCAGAAAATGCTCATGCCGGAAATCATCCCTCTGATATTCCTCTCCCTTTCGGATTAGGAGCCGCTTGTTTGTAAACGGCAGTTCATGGCTTCTTTGTTTGATGGTAAAGAGCTCTAATTCCTCATCGATGAAGGCATCGCCGCGTAAAAACTGAACCTGTGGCAGCTTTGCAATCTCCCTGTCGATCCCGATGTACCGAAACCGCTCCGGGGCATTCCTTCCATCATCTGCATAGTACGCATCCGTCGCAGATTCCTGCATGTAGATACATGCATGATCGTTTATTTTCGCGAAGGGAAGAATTCCTCCGGAATGATCATAATGCCCATGACTTAAGATGACGGTATCCACCTTCGTAAGATCAATGCCAAGCACCTCTGCATTCCGCAGCGTCTCTTCCGACGGTCCAAGGTCTACAAGCAATTTATGCTTTTTCGTCTCCACGTAAAAGGACAAGCCATGTGCAAACGTACACCCGCTTCGGCCTTCCGTATTCTCAATCAAGTTGACGATTCTCATGAGTTCAGCACCTCTTATTCTCAATCTGAATTAAAATCACATGAGTTCTGATCCGCATAGTCTCAGGCAGATCCATAATGCGTACGTTCCTACTTCAGATAAGCCTTCACAAATTCATCCACGTTAACGTATCGCACGGGCTCCATGCCAAGCTTAACGTACTCCTGACGATAGTCCTCCAGCGCATCGTCAAAGATCTTCGCATTCTTCGCAAGATCTGTTGCATCAAATTCTTCCAAGACGGAAAACTTTGGAATGGCGTTCTCCGCACTGATCTCCTCAAACATGTACTGCAGGGATGCCAGATTCATAAAGGACGCAAACGCATCACCGCGCTCCGCCGCCTCAGGCATCTTATTTCTCCAATTGGAGAACATTTCCTCGTAGGTGCCTGCAAGGCTTTCCTGCGTGGGCGCATCCTTTCTCGTTCTGCGTTCCGTAAAGCGCATCACCGACTTAAACAAGGTTCCCAGCGCAATCCCAAGCTCAATGAAATTCTTCGCCTTTACGATCTTCATGACGTTCTTTTCAAAATCATCCGGAACGTCGAGCCCCTCAAGTTCCTCAAAGGTTCTCTTGACGCCGCGCTTGAAATACATGCCATTCCAAAGCATTACGGCATCCAGGCTAAGGGTGATCATAAATGCCGCCCAGCCCCGAAGCTGTCCAATGGTCTCCGCCACAAAAGCCCGCCCGTAAATCTTGCAAAGCTCTTCGCGGATCCCTGCAATCACTTCAAACCGCTTGTCAGAACCCAGCACCTCTCGCGCCTGATTTTTTAGGCTTTCCAGACGCTCCGTTACGCTCTCGTCACGCACGTAAAGCACATCGGAATCCAAGAGCTTGCTGATATGGGCATGTCCGCAATTCGCATCGTCCTCCAGCATTTCCCAATTCGTGCAATAGATGTCATAGCCGACCTCTGCGTCATCCAAGATAAATACCTTCGATAACGCGTAGCCCTTCGGATCATTGATCAAAATCAGCAGGTCGAGGTCTGAATGCTCATGCACGTCGCCCGTGCAAACCGACCCATAAATGCCCACCAGATCAACCACTCCAGGACATTCCTTCATTGCCTTTTCCATAATTGCATCTACTATTTTTTGATGAACCGCGTTCATGTTTTCACCCCGCATACTTATCTTAAAATACATATTTTCTTACAGTCTAATTTAAGGAATCCCTGAATTCCTCCAACAATTCCCGGGAATACCTTTTCTCCCTGTCTGAGTCCCTCACGATCTTCCACAGGGCAGCCGCTGCCTTTAACCTGTTTTCAAATCTCTTTGTCGCCTCATCCGCGCAGAAATCATGAACAAACTGATTCCACTGAAGCGCCGACTTATCATAGGTCGCATAGGTCTTTTTGCCATAGTAAATATCTAGCAGATCTCCCAGCGTAAAGCTTTCGTCTCCCGTCTCCTTGACCTTCTTCGCCGTGGCCACCATGTCGACATTGAACTTAAACTTTTCTTCTCCGGTTTGCTTGACGAAAAACTCACGAAACCTTGGGCCAAAAGTAAAACCACACTCGATCAGGCCTGTCTCCTGCGTCAGTTCCTCGACGCGCACTTTCTTTTTTTCCGCGAGTCCCCCTCCCTGCACATTTCAAAGCGGTTCGCGCCCCTGCTTTTCCAGCCACCGAAATTTCTTCTCCGGAAAAATACGCCTCGATAACCTTGTACAACTCAATCTTTCCGCTGGGCGCCTTGAGTCCGTGGGCCTTACAAATCTTGATCAGTTCATCCCGATACCAGTAATACTTGCTAAATTCCGCAAAGCTTTTCACATCATCAAAATTAGGCCTTTCCACCTGCAATCCTCCTCATAAACGTCATCGAAGTTTCCAAGCGCCGATCTTTCTTAATTTCTTTTTCTTTGGTAAAACCGTGTTAATTCTTCTTTTTCATCGTTAATATCCTGATACGTCCGTATATCTGTCAGCTCAAAACCGGCTTTTTCAATCACCTTCCACGAAGGGATATTCTCGTCGCGGACGGTCGCTATGATCTCCGTCTCATCATAATGTTTAAAGTAATAATCTATATATGCTCTCGCTGCTTCCGTCGCATATCCCAGATTGCGATACGCCGCGCTGACACCAAAAGTAATGCCAACCTTTTTCATATCTTCATAATAGGAACTTCCGACCGTACCGATCACTTTTCCGGTTTTCTTTTCCACGATCACATAAGCCAGATATTCCATCCGCGGATCATCCTTTTTCTCAAGCTCCTGCGCTTCGATGATCCAGCCTTCCATCCATTCACCGCAATTCGGATCAAAACCCACGTCGTTCATGCTTCCGTCAGAAGCCATTTCCACAAATGCTTCCGCATCAGGCAGCTCTAGTTCCCGGATAATCAATCTTTCCGTTTCTATCCTCAATTTCGATTCTCCTTCTTTCCCTTCGTACGAAACTGTCATTTTCAATATCTGCCCTCGCGCTGGTCCATAAAGAATCCCATGTCAAAGCGAATCTCACGTCGTTCCATGTCGCGATTGGTATAACAACAGGAATCAAATCCGATCAGCCGGAATCCCTGCGCACGGTAAAATGCAATGGCCCTGACGTTGCAGGACTGGGTCTCCAGAATAATGGCCCTGCGGTTCTGCTCCTTCGCGATTTCCTTTGCCTTGTTCATAAGCGCCGTGCCAATGCCCTGCCTGTGCAGGGAATCATCCACCCAAAGCTCCGTCACCATCAGACGATTGCTCCACTCCTCAGGGCAGACCTCGATGCATGCCATCAAAATCTTCTTTCCGTCTTCCTCACGGTAAATTCCATAAGCTTCTGCTTTCTCCCAATGATCCTGATACAAGCCGTCCGGGAAATCATATTCCTCCGGCGTATGCGTCACCGGCGTTTCAAATTTCTTCTTTATCATCTTCGCCTCAAAAGCGTCCGCATTCTCCGAAACCTCGAGATCATAATACTCCTCCGTCGTATATTTCATCAGAATGGGCACGCCCTTCCACTGCTCCTTTGGCAGCGGCACGATTTTATATTCCATGACTAATTCCTTTACGTCTTCTTCCGTTAGCAATCTGAGTTCCCTATTCTCTGCGCGGTAGATTTTTCCGACAATGTCAATCTTCCCGTCCTTGATAAAGAATGCGCTCATGTCCTCCATGGCGTATACCACGCGGTCCTCAGACATTTGGAGCGTCTTTTCGTAGCGCCAGGTATCTTCCGGATTATGGTGGCAACTCACGGTCATATTCGTAAATCCCAGTCCCGGAAAGGGTTCCATGGACTCAAAGAAATCCACGGTATTCTTTGCCATGTTCATCGAGCCTGCGCTGACGCCGAAAACTGCCGCATGGCAATGAAGCAACGCCTCGTAACAGCCTTTTTCCTTGATCAGATTGAGCTGCTCCTCACAGACTCCGCCTCCCATAAGAAAGATACAGTCGGCATTCTCCACAAGCTCCTTTGCCAAAGAAGATTCGGTTCTCTGATCGATCACCGCATGCTTGTCAAAAGCCAAATCCTGCTCTGCAAACATTTCATGCATTCCGTCACAGTCATCGTCATTTTGTGCATAGTCGAGAGGACGGGCGGTGATAAAAACAATGCTCTTCCTCACCGTCAGTTCTTCCCGTAATCGCTTTGTAATTTCTTCCGAAAAATGATGTTCCGGAAATCCACTAAATACAGCCAAAAATTCTTTTTTCATATATCCCCCATTGTGTCTTCCTACGCACCCGCTACGGGTACGTCCTCAAAGCACATTGCGTACGGGCCCACAAAGTCAGCTGATTTCTGAATCTCTTTCGAGAAATGCATGTTGGTCTGTGAATCTAAAATGCTGCCGTTGATGGAACCGCCGGTTACGGGCGTAACCTTTTCGCCGTCATACAGGAAAGCAAGTCTGATCTCACCGCCAAAGTGTCCCGTGAAATCATCCAACTGGAAATCAGAGAAATTCACCACCCAAAGATAGGGCTGTTTCTTCATGTCCCCAACCGACATCGTTCCAGGTGCCACGTTGACGCAGCCGAAAAATCCAGTCGGTTCAATTCCTAAATATCTTGAAAAACGCAGGCCCCCGTAATAGGTTTTCAGCACGCCTTTATCTAACAATTCCAGTTCCCTCTGCCAGATTCCTTCATAGCTCAAAGGCTCGGTAGGCACCAGCGTCATGCTGACCTTGTCACCCTTTATGTCCGCAGCTTCGCCATCCGCATTGAGTGCCTGCACATTCTGACCTACTTCAAACGTTGAATACCCGGCATAGATATAACCAGCCTGGGCTCTTCCGCTGTAATAGCTAAAGACGTCATTTACGTAGGAATCGCTGATGATCACTCTGTACTTTCCTGCCTTGGGCGCTTCCGTTGCCTTTGCCCTGTCAATCGTATATTCAAGAGTTTGGCGAACCTTTGACTTTAATGACTCGCAGTCAAGATCATTATATCTAAAGTCTTTATACGTTTCTACGTCCTGAGGCTCCTTGCACTGTGCTACAAACTCACCGCTTACGCTTCTCTTTGTATAACCGGACTCAATACCCGTTGACGACAGGATCTCGACGTTTGATTCATAAGCGAATACTTCCGCAGAATTGATAAACACGTCTTCCCTGTTGTCCTCTGCAAACAGCGCTTCAGCAGTCTTCTCACAGCACTCTTCAAGCGTATAAGTGAATAAATCGGTTTCCATGGTGATGAACTTGTTTTCGGTGCATTCCATAAGATCATACGCAGGGTTGCACACAAAGGATGCCGCAAGATACGCGCGGCTTAAGCTGGCATCGATCTCTGCATCCGTCATGCCGTTATAAACGTATACGGAGGAATTTCCTTTCATCTTTTGGCCGTCTTTCTCAAAGGACCTGTATATGTTTATGTTATACGATATTGTGTTTTCTGCTCTCTTGCAATCCAGGCTCTTTTTCACGAAAAACATTTGCGCACTTTTATAGGACGTTATGCTAATGATATATTCTTCAATGTTAAGCCTCTTCAATGAGGCAATGATTTTATCTTTCATATTGCACCTCTCCATTATTAACCTAATCTGATCCTTGCCTTGATATAAGGGCCGCCGTCCGATACCTTGACCCACTCCTTATAGCCCTTGCCACAGTAACCAGTACCACCAGCCTCGATGCTGTCGGATATCATGGAAATGGACTTTAATAGATTAGGTACGTAACCGGTCAAAACGATTGGCGAGAAGATCTTCCCTGTCAGCTTACCATCCTTGATTTCCCTGGCGATGTCAACCATGAGCTGAATGCCCCAGTTTTTCGGATCCTCCATGCCCGAAGAAGCCTGGCAAAGTAAGAATCCATAATCGATGGATGCGATCATGTCCTCAACCTTGCTTGTACCAGCTTCAAAAATGGTATTGGTCATTCTGGTATAAGCTTTTCTAGTGGTATCCTGGCGTCTGCCGTTACCAGTGCCTGCCACGCCCAAATGCATTGCCGACTGCGCATCGCAAATTCCAGTCTTCAGGATTCCTTTCTCTATAATGATGGTGTCATGTGCAGCCACGCCTTCATCGTCGAAAAAGTAAGTGGCTACCTGGGGGATGGTGCTTGCGCCGTCATGCATGGTGATCAGTTCGGATGCCACCTGCTTTCCGATAAACTCCTTCGCCTGCGCTCTGTCCTTTACAAACATGTCCATTTCCACGCCGTGTCCGAATGCTTCATGCACGATCATACCAGTCACGTCAGGTTCACAGATACAATCATATTCTCCGGGAATCATGGGTTCTGCCGAAAGAAGCTCTATCGCCGTCTTACATGCATCCGCCAGATTACTCTCCAAGGTATCCAGCACCTCAATGCCACCCAACATTGACACGGGCTTATACCCATTCTGAATCTCTTCTCCATCCTTTGCCATGGCCACAATGTAGCCACAGGACCACATCACGTTCTGAGTAAGATCCTTATTCTTGGACAAGAACATCTTTGAGTACTTCTGATAAGAGAAGGCCACGCTACAGTCTATGATCTTCTCATCATAGGCACGCCCCTTTTCCGAGATGCGCGTTAAGAGATCAATGATGTTGTTATCGCCCTTTTCTTCCGGGTCAACTTCATACTCCGTACTCTCATTGATATACAGCTTTTCATCTTCAACGCCGTCAAAGCTGAAAGCAGTAACCCCTTCAGGCAAAGTCTTACCAAGTGTATCCAATCTTTTGGTGATCTCATCAAATACTGCGTCCACGGTATCCTCTTCTATGGCACTGAAGCTGTACTCCGCAGCCTTACCGTTATCATATACCTTCACGCAGAATCCGCGCTCAGATAACGTTCCGTCCTCCGAGATATTGGTGCCTGTCTTAGATACGCGATAGTTGGTGCTCTTTGAGTCATTTGCAAGAATGGATGCATATTCATACCTGGCAAGAAGCTTGTCGAGCAGTTTTTTCAGTATTGGTTTCTTTAGTTTTAAATATTCGCTTTCTCTAACTTTCATTTCTTTCGTCCTTTCTTAAAAAATGCTTCACTTCCCTACGATTCATTCAGGATGATTTTTTCCAGTTCGAGAGTTATCACAGCTTTCTGCCCCGTATGATCATGGAAAGAGGGAATCCGCTGCAATCGACCTCTCCAAAGCCTCCGCTGAGGTCGTAATCAAATTCCTGCAATCCCGTAATGACGATCCCGTTACGGCACATTCCCGTCATGATCTCGGACATGGAATGGGTATAGTCGGTAAACGTCTTGGACTTATAGCACTTTTGAGTCATGTAGTACATGCCTCCGTTGCTTTCCCATTTATGCTCGAAATAGGAATAATGGCATTCCTTTTTATGCTCCGCTTCATAGGGTTCATCCCCTTCCGTTGCAAGCATGTTCGTGCAGGGATGCTGCTCATTGATCACGATCATGGCACCTGGCTTCATGCACTTTGCCACAACGGCGAAGAAGCGATCCAGATCTTCAAACCAGCAAAGGGCTCCAATGGTGATGATCACCAAGTCAAACTCTTCCTTATGGCTGTCATCAACGTCATAGACGTTGGCAGCCACAAATTCACAGGGCAGGTTCAGTTCCTTTGCTTTTTCATTGGCAAAAGCCACCTGATTCTCAGCAATGTCAAAGCCGACACCCTTCTTTGCTTTTCCGCTCTTTACAAGGGACAGCAGCTCACGCCCGTTATTGCAGCAAAACTGACCGATCACCTTTCCTTCCAAGTCCATTGATCTAAGGATGTCCTGCGTCTCCTGATTGAAGAACGCGTAATCTTCCTTCCCTATTTTTTCTACAATGTCCGCGCCCCAGGAGGCATCTCTGTTATCAAAGGCTTCCTCCCACGCGGCTTTATTTCCTTCAATGTATTTTTCCATTTCGTTTCATTCTCTTTCTCTTTCTCCAATTACTAATTACAATCCTTTACCAACTTCTTGATCTCAGAAAGCATGAACTGCGCATATTCCTTCGCACGTTCCACGTCATATGCCGGCTCCCCGCCTTGATATTCCCGTAACGCTTCCTGCAACAGTCCATGGTATTCTTGCGGCAAATTCCGAAGGCCCCACTCGCCGCCTTCCTGTTTGGAAAGCACCGTTTTCTCTTTGAGATAGGCCAAGACCCGTGCAAGATTTAGCGTCAGATACATGGTGTTTTCTTCGATTTCCTCCGCCGCGCCCTCAACGTCATACCATATGGAGTCGACGTAATCCTGCTGCGGTACCTCGCCAAACGTTTCCACGATGGGCGCTCCATACAAGCACTTTCCCCTTGCGCGGATCACCGTGAAATGCGCCGCCAGGTCCTTGTCCGTGCCGTTCATCTTCTGAATGAATTCCTCGGGATTTTCCAGATACCAATTGAGGCACCCTACGGAAAAATGCAGTTCAAAAGGCGTCGGATAGACAAAGGAATCACAGACCTCACGCCTCACGATGCTCATTTCAATGCCCTTCGCAGGTCCTTCCGCGTTCAGCTTTGTGACCATTTCCATAAAGGATTTCTTGCTTACGTCCGGCACCGAATTCTTCACCACAACGATGAAATCCAGATCACTCTTCTTCGGCTGAAAACATCCCATCACGGCGGAGCCATGCAGATAAACGCCAACAAGGTTCTCGCCTAGGATTTCCAAGGATTTCTGCGTGAATTGGTCGATCACCTTATCATAGGATTCCATTCCCTTGTAATCACACATTTTCAACACCCCCGCTCCCAACGCTGTCTAGCTTTGGACCTCTCATACAAACCAAAGCGATAACTACTCTTCGATGCTTCGTCCCTCTAAGAGTGCAATGGCTTCCTCCATATCGACACAGTCCACAAAGCGGTTGGGCCAAACGAATTCGTTATAATACCGATAGGTCGTCTCCCCGCTCATGTAATCATTGTCGAAGGTGGAATTCGCTCCTTCCGGCACGTATACCTTAAAGCCTCTTTCATATGCCGACTTTATGGTTGCATCGATGCAGAAATTCGTCTGCAGGCCAATGATCATCAGGTCTTTATCCGCCTGCCCTTCCAGGTAAGCGGCAAATTCCTTGTTTCCGAAGCAGCTGTTCATCTCTTTTACGAACACCTTTTCGCCATCTTCCGGCGTCACGTGTTCAGAGATTTCAAATGCCTCGTCTCCAAAGGAAAAACCGGAATCCGGACCGTCATCATGCTGGAAATATATGATCTCCACCTGGTTTTTTCTCGCAGTGGCGATCAGCTTCTTAACGTTCTCCAGAAAGCTTTCATATGCATATAATTCCTCGTCCGTAATTCCCTTCTGGATGTCAATCACCAATAATTTCACTTTTGAATTCCCCCTTTTCGTACCAAAACAAACTTATGTCAAAAATGCTCTCCCACAAAAATCTTCTTCTCAACAAATACGCGTCTCAGCATTTCTTCTTTCCCGTTCACAGTCACGTCCTTGCGGAGCATCGCTTCATCCAGATTCAGGCACCCAACCGCCAGCTGTGCCAGCGCGCGTTCATTTAATTCTATGTCCGCCTTCTCTTTCCTGCTCGCCTTAACGCCATCTGCCTGTACGCGGTAGGTTGCATTATTCTGCGAGATCAGTTCGTCAGACACCTTGATCGTAAAATCGCAGTCAGCAGGCTTGTAGATTGCCTCTAAAAGCTTCTTGGCATTGATCACCCTGACCATGAAATTCTGTTGCGGGATCTTTTCAATGTCATAGGCAAGAGGCGATTGCACAACGCGAAGCAGGTCAATTCCCTTTGGCAGGGTCAACTTGATTGTGCCATAGTCTGCCTCAAATCTTGCAAGGAAGCCCAAGACGGCATGGAAACCGTCGCGCCCCGTCCAAGCGCATTCCTCCACCTGAAGGATGGCTGCGGGGTCATGTCTGATATCCGTGAAAATAACATAGGCTATGGGCTTTCCGTCCTGCTTCATCACGTAGGAAAACTTCCTGTCCATATAGGGCTTGTCGACCTTTAAGTGCTCTTGCATGCACTCCTCGGTGCGCGCCAGCGCCATGTTAAACTGCGGTGCAAACGCATTGTAGACCGTCATAAAATCCGTTACGGGATCTCCCGCGTTCCACTTGCAAACCTCACCGTCAAAGCGGTACTTACAAAGGAGCCCCGGCGTCAGGGAATACTCATTCCATGCCGGCACAACCTCATAGCCCTGCTTGCGGTAAAACTCATGCTTGAAAGGATACAGCGCCGAAATCACCTCTCCGTCCTTGTAGGCTGCAGGCAACAGTTCCTTGAAGATCGCCTTAATAACGCCCTTGTCGCGATACTCCGGCAGCGTTGCAACGGCTCCAATGCCGCCGCATCTTACGGTCTTTCCGTCCAGATAAAAGTCAAACTTGTGATTCAGGATCCTGCCCATAAGAGTTCCGTTCTCATCAAAGGCGCCCCAATCCTCTTTCACGTCAGCCTCATAAACCACCCGCTCAGCCTCCGGATCCTCCACCCGCATATGGAAACAATAAACGGCAGTCAAATACGCGTCAAATCTCTCTTTACCTTCCAGTTTCTTAATCTTCATTTCATTTACCTTTCGTCTCGTCTAAATGAGTTCATATTCCATCATCTCATATTTGAGCTGACTTCCCTCATTGATCTCAGCGGGCAAAAGTGCTCTTGCCACAAGCTTTAAATCATCTGATTCTACGTCAGTCCTCTTAAGATTTGCATAATCCCCTTCAATGCTCACGACAACGTAATATTTCGTTTCCATGTCTGCCTCCTTATCTGAAATCCACAAAGTTTTCCAGTACCAACTCATAATCCACAAAGGATTGAAGCACGCCGACCTGATCCGTCCAGGAATCCATGCACGTCCGGACCTTTTGAAATCCCAACCGCTCATAAACGTGCTGCGCCCTGGTGTTTTTCAGGTTGGTGTTTAAGATGATCCTTTCATATCCCATCGAAAACAATTTAGAGATCAGCATGCTGAGGATCTTTTTCCCAAGACCTTTTTCCTGATAGGTTTCATCGCAGATTTTGATCCCAATCTCCGCAACGTGATCTCCGAGATTATAGTAGTTCGTCTCTCCGATCGCACTGTTTTGATACTCAATGATCATGCGCCTTCTGGTATCGTCCGTGTCGCCGGAAACCTTGTCCCAGATCTCCGCCGCCGTCGTTCCCAATCCGTTTGGGAACCCCGCATGCGCCATGACCTTACCGTCATTCCACCATCTGGCCAGCTTTTCACAATCCTCAATCCCGATGTCCCGAATGCGCAGGTCGCCCTCTTTTATCTCCATAGTTTCCCTCCATCGTCATCACGAAAAATGCACTCTGCCATCTTAAGACCTGTATCAAAAAAGCTCCGAAAAGGTGCCGCGCAAAAAGAATTGATATTCTGGATGATCCTTTGCGTCTGCATATTCCTGAAGCATGGTCTTTTGGATCCACTCCTTCTTTTGCGGCGTTAATTCTTCGTATCGCAGGATTGTGATCTGTCCTTCCCGCTCAGCGCGAAGAAGCTCCTCGTACGCATCCGCCACGAACTCTACTCCCGTCACGTCCACGGGGACCTCACTCGTCACGGCATCCGGAATCTGCAAAGCAAATCCGGAATCCACTACTTCCGCCGCCTCATAGATATATCCTGACACGCCCCGATACGTGCTCTCCAAGGCGTTTGGATAATATTCCTCGAACCGCAGTCTCCCGTCCTTTTCAAACCCGTACGGGCCCCATTTCGACCATGTCCCGTCATACGCAAAACCTTGCTCTTTGCAATACTTTTCAACGGCATTGCTTAAGTAAACCAACACGTTTTCCCTTTTTTTCGAAAAATAGATGAGCGGTACGTTATGATTCGAGATTCGCGGCTCTAATTGCCGGATTCCCGGCGTCCTTGATGCATGATAATACATTTTCCGTCCCCCAATGCGTCAACGTAAGGCGCCTTCGTCAGTCACCCAAGCCTTAAGCCTTCTTCATATACCAGTAAGTATAATCCTTTTGAAAACCTAACTTTTTATATAGATTCATCGCCACCTGGTTTGACTGAACAACCTGCAGGAACACGTGCTCAGCCCCCATCTCTTTCGCCTTTGCGATCATGGCGCGGCAAAGCTTTTCACCAAGTCCCTTCCCCCGCATGGAGGAGGTGACGATCACGTTATGCAAGAGCGCATAGCCATGCTCCACCGCGATGGAAGCACATGCCACGGGCTCTCCCTCATAATAAAGTATACCATACGTCGCATCGATCATCACCCTCGAAAGCATCTTTTGAAAGGTATTTTTCTTTGTTTTGTCGGTGACGTTTTCAAACGCAAAATAATGGGGAAGCCATTCCGTCGGCTCGGGGGAGAACATGCAATGCGCCTCTCCACTTCCGCTGCTCACCTGCCCGGAATTTTCATGACAAAGGGGGGCATTCTCAGCGTTCCAGGCGACAACCTCCATGACGTCCGTCGGCGTTACGATCTGATAACCGCGTCCTGCGAGCAGGTCTGAAAACTCCTTATCCAGGTCCGTCACCTTAAAGATCGTCGGCAAGCCTTGACTGGCATAGCACTTCTCGCAGTAGGCGATTTTCTCCTCCACGGGTCTCGTGGACGGGTAGAGCACGCAAACCGAATTGGCCCTGCTGGTGTAACCATTTGCAAACCGCAGAAGCCACCCGTCATACTGCAATACGTTCAAAGCCACGTGGCCGTTCGCTCCGATCTCTTCCAAAAAACGAACCTTCTCCGTCATGGTCCCATTCCTCCGTTATAGCTTATGGCCTCTCCCGTTTCCAAACGAAAACCGGCCTTTACAAATCTACTCCTACGCCTGCGTAGGGAATGTCCTCCACCAGGCACTTTACGTAATCTTCTATGTCCTCAGGATCCGGCTCTTCGCCTTCCCGTGCGGCACACTCGAACTCGTCCACAATGCCTTCGATCAGCACCATGTCAATAAAGAGCGTCAATTTCTCAAGCAGGCTTTCCGGAAGATTCGTCTCACTCCGGTACCCCTCAAGGACCACTGCAAAATACTTCTCCTTCATATACTTAAGGCGCTCTTCCCCGTCCTCGATCCACATGCACCAGCCAACGCCGTGGGTCCAAAGGTGTGCGAGGTCAAACATATACCAGCAGTAAATACAGTTGTCAAAATCAAAGGTCGTGATCGCACCGTCACTATAATCCACGTGATAATTCCCGTCGCTAAAATCAAAATGCACCAGCCCGTAGCTCTCCGGATCCATGGGCAGCGCCTGGAACTTCTCCAAACGATCCGCAATGGCTGCTTTCAGCTCAGCGTAGGTCTCTGGGATTACCTTACCGATATCGTCCACGTTGTACTTGTCAAAATACTGCTGCCTTTTGTGCACCGGCTGATATTGCTTCGAAAGCCTGTGGATCGCTCCGATCGTCTTTCCCATGTTATAAAACAGCTCGGAGAGCGGCGCCCCCTCACGATAGCGATAGCCTTGATCGGAAAGGAGCATTCCCCTGGCATATGCAAACAGGGAAACAAAGCATTCCGTCCCGTTTTCTTCCATGCACTCCACAAATCTTCCGTTCTTCGAAGGGATCACGTCCGCAACGGATGCCCCGTTTTCCGCAAGGTAATGCACGAATTCCGTCTCCGCCTCATATTCCTCCATGGCCCTGTCGCCCAGCGCGGAAATTCGTAATACGTATTTCTTTTCATCCTTTTGTTTGCAGACGTAGACAAGATTTCTTCCGCCGTCATGTCCGCCCACTTGGTCAAACTCAAAATTCTCTAAATCATAAAAGGCTCTTGCCTTCTCTAAAATACTCGTCAATCCACATGCCCCCTTTACGTAAGTTCGTAACTTTACAGGATTTTCAGAAGCTCTGACAGACTTCCAACGGTAAAATCCGGTGAATTCTCCTTTGCCAAAGCTTCCTGCAATCCTCCCAATCCCTGCTTCACCCAAATGGTCTTCATGCCAATGGACTTCGCCGGGATCACGTCATTGTCAATCCGGTCGCCGATCATGTAAGCCTCCTCTGGCCGGCACTTTGCCAGTTGCAACGCATGCTCAAAGATGCGCACGTCCGGCTTCATCGTCTGCACGTCCCAGGAAGAGACAACGTAAGTAAAATACTGCCGGATGCCAAACTCCTCCAGCCTTTTCTCCAGGCCGTCACTTTGGTTCGCAATGACGCCAAGCTCATACTTCCCGGCCAACGTTTTCAGCACCATCGGAGCATCCTCATAAAGCGTTTCCAGCTCATGTTGATACCGTGCCGTCTCCTTGAAACGGAACTTATCGATGACCGTCCGGTACTGCGGCTTTCCTGCTTTATCATTTCTTACAGATCTAACTTTTCCAACGCGTACTGTTTTGACGTTAATACCACGGCGTGCTCCGGGAATACCTCCCGCAGGATCCGGAGCTCCAAATCTTTCCTGTGCTCCAAATGCTTCACCAGGCCGTCAAAGCCCTTTAATCCATGGCGTTTGCCATAAGGACAATCCTCAAGGAATCCCAGCATCAGCGGGAACCACATTTCATTTCCCTCCGCGTCCACGCGTTCCTTGCGGATGATCTCCAGCGTTCCCGCCACCCATGGCACGTCCAGGTAAAGGATCTTGTAATTCTCCACCTGGATCACCTGTGCCAACTCCTTGTAGAACTCCACGATCTCATCATCCGTCATCTCAAAGAACAGGATCTGGTTTTCCACAATGTTTTGAAAGATGGAGCACTCGAAAACCTGATTGTCCCCGCGCCACTTCGCATATCTGGAAAAAATGATCTGCCGGAAGGTTTCTCTGTCCACGCGGCAGTTGTAAATCTCGTATTGCTCCAGATCCTTATGAAATCCGGGAATATCCGTCAGGATTCTCGTGTAAGTAAGCACGTAACGGTCTTCCGCATTCCTGTCCGCGCTCATGCCCTCAGTTGCAAAAACGCGCTCAACAGTGGTATTCGCTCTGATTTCGTCAGCAATCTCCGCATACTTACCGAGCACCGCTTCATATTGTTCTTTTGTCAGGTAAGAGCACCATGCCAGTTCCACTGGATTGTAATCTCCCTCCCGGAACACGTGACAGTCAGGCAGCTTCTCCGCAAGCCTTCCCGTCAAGGTGCTCTTACCGGCGCCTTGAATTCCCTCTATAAAATAATTCAAACGATCACCCCCTCATATAGTGGTTGCCATTCCGCAAAGGTTAGGCGTCTTACGCTTAGATTCCCTTCACGTAAAGGCGATCCGTGCCGCCTCCGTAGTTGACCACGTCCTTTACGTAGGAATACCCATATTTTTCATAGAATCCCGTGAATTCCGTGGGAATATAGGTTTTCTCAAACCCCAGAGACTTTGCGTATTCGTTGGCCGCGGCGATCATTTTTTCGCTGATGCGCCTGCCCCGGCATTCCTTTTCCACAAAGACACAGGACACCCAAGGAAAGATTTCCGGCAAGGGATAGTAATCCGTCTTTAAGAGCGAAGTCATGCCGACGATCTTACCGTCCGCTACCGCTGCAAACATGGTCTCCCAGTCCGTGAATTCCCAGCCTCGGATCAAGCCTGCAATATGGTCTCTGACCTCCGTCCAGGAGCAATTCTCCACGAACTGTAGGAATTCTTCTGCAAAAGGCGTATCCTTCCTAACCCTTACGATCTGAACGTCCGCATCCTCTGTCTCAAGTCCGAAATGCTTTGCCACGAGCTCTGCCGTTTCCTTAACGCTCCTTTTGTCATCTCGCTCAAGCCAGAAATACTTGCTCGCCTTTACGTCCTCATAGAACTTTTCATTAAGCGACAGCAGCGTCTCGTTGCAGGTTTTCTTGGCCTTCTCCACGTCCGTCGCGCTGTGGATGAAATCGCTAAAGCCCTGATGATCCGCGCGGTTGCAGTACTCATCCACAAGATTTACCGGCTTCTTGATCATAAATGCCATCCGCGAAGGCTCCGTGACCTGCGCCGCCTGTTCCAGCGTCAGATGGCAGTCACAAATGATCTTGCCGTTTTGAGACAGCCGCATTAGATCCAAAAGCACAAAATCCAGCTGCTCCCGCGTGTTCTTCAATAGCCAGGAGCGATATTCTTCCACGCTCCGTCCAAAGAACTCATCCGCATCCTTAAACTGCCAATTCATCGAAGGCTGCGATACGGGATCCGACATGCGCTGATGCTCTTCAAAGCGCTCATCAATGTCATAAACGGGGATCCCATATTTCTTACTGAGTGCCCTTGAGACCGTCGTCTTTCCGCCGCAGGGCGTTCCTGCGATAAAATATACGTTTTCTAAATATTTTTTAATTATATTGTCTTGGAATATCATGATTTTTCTCCTTTTTGATAAATTGTTTCACAGTTCACAAGTTTATTCATCTTTCGTGAGATCTGCTGGAAACCATTTATCAACGGCTTCCGGCGATCAGATATTCCTAAGTCTTAAAAACATTACCATCTCATCCATCCTCCTGTTATATAGTCAAATTCCGGATGCTTTCTACAATCCGGGATTTACAAAACCTTTCCCATTCCATCTTAGGAACTCCTGATATCCAAGTTTTGCGTACCATTTCGTTTCATAGGTATAATGAATATAACCATAATCATAAAACTCGTCTTTTAGGATCTTCGTGACGTTCCGCACCATGGTCAGTCCGATTCCACGCTGTCGGTATTCCGGCACGGTACCAACGCACCCGGGACCTCCGATCTTCCACTTCTCGCCATTCACTACGTGTTCGCCAAAGTCCTCGATCATGCAAAAGCTGGCAATTTTTCCGTTCACAAATCCGCAATATGTGCGGGACTGCTCAGAAAATAGCGGTACCCAATGCGGAATCACTTTGCGAACCGCATCTAATAACTCCTCAAAGCTTCCCTCGTAATATCCAAAGGTAACTTCCTCCGGGAAAGTCTTCTCATACGCACTTTCCTCAAATTCCTGCAGACGGAGGATCATTTCCGAAGCCTCCTCCCCTACCGGAATCTTGCGGATATACTCCCTTTCAAAAAAGCCTGGGTGCATCTCCAGAAAGAGCTCCTCATATTGCTTTTCCGTCACCAGGTCCGACCGTAAAACAGAATAATACGCCGTGTCATGCATCCCCAGATTATTCTTCTTCGAAGCACGGAGCACGCCGTCAAAATGCATGCCGGCCTTTTGCATCACGCGCCCGGATTTCTTGTTTCTAACGTCATGGGTGGCAATGATGCGGTTTAAGTCCTTCTCGCCCTCAAACAGATAGGCGATCACGGCCTTCAAGGCCTCCGGCATGATGCCCCGTCCCCAAAAGGCTTTGCCCAGCGCGTAACCGATCTCATAAGAACGGGTTCGCTCATCGCGCTCCACCACGGCAATGTTTCCAATGACGTGATCCTCGCCCTTTAGGGTAATGCCCCAATTGTAGGTCCGGCCCTCGTCATAATAGGTGACCCACTTCTCCAAAAGGCTCTTGGTGAATTCCGCGTTTGGATGCGTCGGCCAGGAGAGGAACTTCGTCACCTCCGGATCCCCCGCCCAGTTTCGGTACATGTCCTCCGCATCAGCAACAACGTACCTTCTTAAAATCAATCTCTCCGTCTCTATTGTCTTCGTTCCAATCTGATTCATATTTCTCCTTCTATCCACGCCGCCCCTCTTGACCCGTCCCCATTGACACGTAATCCTTCCGGCGTCAGGCGATAAACCTTGTCACACACTTCCGAAAGGTATTTCCGGTCATGGGACACGCTGATGATTGCACCGGGAAATTCCCGTAGCATCTTGCGGATCACGGGTCCTGACAATGGCGAGAAGTTTCTCGTTGGTTCATCCAAGATCAACACGTTCGCACCCGACATGCTAAGCTTTAACAATAGCACCTTTGCCTTTTGCCCGCCGGAGAGCTCCCGGATGGGATGCTCCATCTCGTCCGCCGTGTATTTCAAGGATCCAAGATAGGTGCGGATCCTTGTCCGCTCCTCCTTATCTCCCGTTGTATCGAGAAAATCTACAGGCGTCTCGTCCATGTCCAAAAGTGCCTCATAATTCTGCGGCATATACTCCGCATGGAGATCCTTTCTTTCCAATAGCTCCTTGGCAATTTCTGACAGCAGCGTCGTTTTTCCGCATCCATTCGTTCCAATGATCCCAATCTTTTCCGAACCCTTGATCTTTAGCTCAAGATCCTTCGCTAAAACCCTGCTGCCATCCGCCGTCAGTAATGCCGGGCGCTCATATTGCAGCACCCATTTTCCAGACGGGATCTCGCTGTTTTTGTCCCCAAGCTTAAAGAAAATGGCTTCCTCCTGCTCGGGCATCTCCGTCATGTTCTCATCCATTCTCTCAAAACGCTTTCCCATGGACTTAACAAAATGCATTTTGTCCTTAAGATTTTTCCCAACGGATGGCGCTTGTCTGGATACAGTCCCCTGTGCATGCTCTACTTGCTGCAGAAGCCTACGATATTTGGCTTCACGGATTTCCTTTTCTTTTCGATCCGTGATTGCCATCTGTTCCTGCTTTTCGAAATTATGCAGGCGCTCCTCCACGTATTGCCGGTAAGGCACGTTTGCCACGGTATGACGGCACTTGGTCTTCCTCCGGATCTGTTCAAAATGGATCACCCGGTTCGCCGTATGCTCGATCAGCGTCTCATCATGGGAGATGAACAGCACCGCGTGCTTCCAATCATTCATCAGACTCTCCATGAGCTCCAGCGTCTCGATGTCAATGTCATTGGAGGGTTCATCCAAAAGAAGAATGCTTGGCCTCTCCATCAGGATGCGCATCATCTGCGCCTTCACCCGCTCTCCGCCGGAAAGCGTTTGCATCTCCTGCTCCCGATAGAAAAACTCCGGTTCCACCCCAAAGTCCTTTGTCATCTTAGACAGTTCCTTTGGCGTTTGATCCAAGAATTCCGGGCAAGCCATGAAGTACTCGCAAACCGTTTTCTTCTTTTCGATGTCCGGTAGCTCCTGGGGAAGATACCCTAATTTCTCACCGCTGAGTGCCTTTTCCCCCTTGGATTCCACGTAATCCTCCACCAGTTCCGGATCATAGATCCATTTCATCAGGGTGGATTTTCCGTTTCCCTCCTCGCCGATCATCACGGCCTTATCCCCGTCATTCAAGACAAGAGAAAAATCTTCCAAAATTGTTCTTAGATCTTTTTTATGTATAAGCGTTACGTTTTTAATCTGAAACATAAGCCTCACTCCCTTCCATGTCGCAAAAAAAAGCCCTGATACCTTCCGGTACCAGGGTAAATTAGCGATTTTCTATAGTTTTCCATAGCCATGGAAATCCCATGGGAAATGAAGCCTACCGTGCTATTTTACGCGTCTCCAGGAGGTATAATGATAGCTATAAACGTTGTCAAATCTACGTACGCGAATGAACATCTTATTACCTCCTTTCCCGCCGAATGGCGATGCACGGTCAACAGTTACAAGTCAGCAAACAACTTACGCCGACACAATCAGATTATACAGACAGTTTCCTAATATGTCAATCACTTTTACCAATTTTTGCGATTTTTTAATTTATTCACTATAATTAGTATCGCAATTGACGTTCACCAAGTATCCCGGATACGCCGTCTCCACTTCCTTTTGGATCGTCTCACTCATCTTGAGTTTGTCCTGAATGCTGAAATCCATGGTCACGTCAAAGGATAGCCTCTTCTCGCCGAGGTCGATAAAAATGCCATGGCAGTTTAACACGCCCTCGTGACTCTTGCTGATTTCCCCGATTTTCTCACGCATGCTCGTTTTTTCTTCATTTTCCTGGTCGACGGCGTAAATGCCGACAGTCACGAAAATGTGAAATTTCTCCAACACGGCGCGCTGCACCTTCTGCGTCAACGCATGCAGCTCCGTCGCCGTCATTTTCCCGTCTACCTCAACGTGAAGGCTGCCGATGGCGGAGTCAGGACCATAATTATGTAGGATCAAGTCATAGGTTCCAAGCACGCCGGGAATAGCGTTTACCGTCTGCTTGATCTCTCCCGTGATGGCACTCTCGGGGCGCTTTCCGATCACGTGACTGAGTGCCTCCGTCATCATTTCAAAGCCTGCCTTCACGATGAAAGCCGAGATGATCGCACCGATGATCCCGTCCACGGAATACTGAAGAAAATAAGTGATCGCCGCGCCAACCAGCGTGGAAGCCGAAATAATGGCGTCAAAGCTTGCATCGGAACCGGACGCAACCAACGCGTCCGAAGCATATTTCTCGCCCTGGCCTTTTACAAAGCGGCCAAGGATCAGCTTCGTAATAACGGAAGTAATGATGATAATGACGGTCACAAGGGAATACTCCGGCATGGACGGCGAGATGATTTTCTTCACCGATTCCACCAAGGAAGCAACGCCCGCGGCAAAAACGATCAGCGCGATCAAGATCGTGCTGAAATACTCAATCCTGCCATAGCCGTAAGGGTGATTTTCGTCCGGCTTTTTCTTCGCCAGCTTGATGCCCAAAATGGTGATCACGGAACTAAGGACGTCAGTCAGATTGTTGACGGCATCCAAAACAATGGAGATGGATCCTGCCACCAATCCTGCTCCCGCCTTAAACGCCGCAAGAAATACGTTGGTGCATATTCCAATGATGCTCGTCTTTGTGATCGCTTTTTCGCGAACCATATTGTCTGCAATCTTTCCCATATCGTTTCCTCCCGTAATTCGTCACAGTGCCGCCGTTTTCAATTTCGGGAAGATCTTTGCCAAGAGAAAGAACAACAGACCTCCCAACATGCCACCCAGGAAATTCAGGATAAAATCATCCACGTCCACCTGTCGCTCGATGAAGAGCTGTGAGAATTCGATAAAAACCGGCAATATTGCCGAAAAGAAACACAGTCTCCAAAAACGACGATTTTTTTCCCAAAGAAATAAAAGTCCAAATCCCCAGGGAACAAACATCAAGACGTTTCCCAAAATATTGATGCCAAACAGATTTCCCCGCACGCCAAAGGTTCTGTAATAATTCCTGATGGTGCGAAACGGAACCAGATTGATTCCTTCACCGTAAAGAATCCTCCGTCTTACGATCCGAAGCGCCGCCACCGGCGAATGGATCGTCCCCTGCCATACAAATATGAGCAGCGCCATCATAAAGACAACAAATAAGCCCAGACACAGTTCTCTGAGCTTATTGAAAGTCAGCTTCACTTTGGCGGTACCCGCTTTTTCCCCGAGACGTTTTGCCCTGCGCGAGAGCACTAGATATCGAAACAAAACGTAGACCGGAAGGCTTGCGAGCATCGTAACAAGTAAACGGAATGCATAGGCTGCCAAATCAACCTTCCTCCTGCCACTTTAGACGGTGCAGTTCTCCTGCCTGAAGTAAACCTTGAAACTCATTTTGGCGAAGCGCTTCATACAAAACGATCGCCACGGAATTGGATAAGTTCAAGGAACGGATCGTCGGTGCCATGGGAATCCGGATGCACTGCGTGCGGTTCTCCACAAGAATTTCCTCTGGGATTCCCGCGCTTTCCTTACCAAACATCAGATAATCCTCCGGACCAATTTTCACGTCCGTATAGGATTTTTCCGCCTTTGTGGTGCAATACCAGATCTTGGCGTCCGGATGCGCTTCAAGGTCTTCCTTAATCTCCTCCAGGAAGGTCTGGTAATTCATGTGCCGGTGGACGTCCAAATGCTCCCAGTAATCCATTCCGGCCCGCTTGATCTCTTTCTCATTCAGCCGGAAACCCAGCGGCTCGATCAGATGTAATGCAGAATTCGTTGCCACGCAGGTCCGCCCGATGTTTCCCGTATTTGCCGGGATTTCCGGCTGATGCAGTACTATTTTCATACTCTGACACTCTCATTCTTCCCAAATATTCTTAAGAATATTTCTGGGAAAGGATTCTAACGTTACGCATTTTTCTCAGCCCTGAGCTTTGTGATGAAATGCTCGAGCTTTCCGATCGCAAGCTTAAGCTTCTCCAAAGAATATGCGTAGGAAATGCGAAGGAATCCCTCGCCGCAGTCACCGAAAGCCGTGCCGGGAACAACCGCTACCTTCTCCTCCTCAAGGAATCTCGTCGCAAACTCATCACTGGTCATGCCAAATTCCTTAATGCAGGGGAAGATGTAAAAGGCGCCGAAAGGCTCAAAGCACTCCAAACCCATCTCCTTAAAGGCATTGATGAGGAATCTTCTTCTCTGGTTGTAGGACTCGCGCATCATAGCCACGTCCGCATCCCCGTTCTTTAACGCTTCCACTGCCGCATACTGGCTGGTCGTGGGTGCGCACATGATCGCAAACTGATGAATCTTGGTCATCTGCTTGATGATGGCTTCCGGTCCACAGGCATAACCTAGTCTCCAACCCGTCATGGCATATGCCTTGGAGAAACCATTGATGAGAATGGTGCGTTCCTGCATGCCAGGCAGGCTTGCAATGGATACGTGCTTTCCCTTATAGGTCAGTTCTGCATAGATCTCGTCAGACATGACAAAGATGTCATGTTTCTTCACAACCTCTGCCACGGCCTCAAGATCCGATTTTTCCATGATGGCACCCGTCGGATTGTTGGGGAACGGCAGGATCAGAAGCTTCGTCTTCTCCGTGATCGCCTCTTCCAACTCAGCCGCGGTCAGGCGGAATTCGTTTTCTGCCTTCAGATTGATGATCACGGGCTTTGCGCCGGCCAAAATGGCACAGGGCTCGTAGGAAACGTAGCTGGGCTGAGGGATCAAAACCTCGTCCCCGGGATTGATCATGGCGCGAAGTCCGATGTCAATGGCCTCTGAGCCGCCCACCGTGATGATCACTTCCTTCATGGGATCATATGTAACGTCCTGGCTGCGCTTTAAGTAATTACAAATCTCCACGCGGAGCTCCTTGATTCCGGAGTTGGAGGTATAGAACGTCTTTCCCTTCTCGAGGGAGTAAATGCCTTCTTCCCTTACGTGCCAAGGGGTGTCAAAATCCGGCTCGCCTACGCCAAGGGAAATGGCGTCCTTCATCTCGCTGACAATGTCAAAGAATTTACGGATGCCGGAGGGTTTGATCTGTACGATCGTATCTGATAACGGATTTCTCATGGCGTGATCATCTCTCTTTCGTCAATTTTTTTGTTGGTCATAATGGTGCCGTGATCCTTGTATTTCTTCAGGATAAAGTGCGTCGTGGTGCTAAGGACCGTATCCATGGTGGCGAGCTTTTCGGAAACAAAGGAGCTCACTTCGCGGAGGGTCTTTCCCTCAAGGATGACCATCAAGTCAAAACCGCCAGACAGCAGATACAAGCTTCTAACCTCAGGATAATTATAGATTCTCTCGGCGATGGAATCAAAGCCCTGACCTCTCTGGGGCGTTACGCGAACCTCGATCAGTGCCGTCACCTTCTCAATGGAAGTCTTCTCCCAGTTGATCAGCGTGTGATATGCACAGATGATGCCATCCTTCTCCATCTCTTCCATGGCATTTACCACGTCAATTTCCTCGGCGCCGACAAGCACCGCTAATTCCTTTAAGTCTATGCGGCTGTTTCTTTCGATCAGCTTCAAAAGTTCCTCTTTCAATGCTTCATTCATGATAAACTCTCTCCTTTTATTTGAATAATGGGATTCGTTCCCTTTGGTCTGTCTAAGAATCTGATTTCCTCTTCCTTCCGGAGGATCCTGTCCTGCTTGTCCGTCAGTTTTCCGATCACTGCTGCCGGAATTCCGGAAAGCTCCAATGCCGCAGCGACCGCCTCCCCGTCATCAGCCGTCACTAGAAGGCTTCCGCCGCTTGGCATCTCGTAGGGATTTACGCCGCAAACCTCGCAAACCTCCACGGTCTCCTGACGAATGGGGATCTTTTTCAAATCTACCTCAAGGCCTAGCCCGGCTCCTTCGGCGAGCTCCCAAAGAGCGCCAAAAACGCCGCCCTGGGATAAGTCGTGCATAGCCATCGCGCCATTTTCTCCCGCGACTTTCGCCTCCTTGGCGACGGACAGACACTTTCCAAAGCCTGCAGCTTCCTCCACAAGATAGGCTGGATACCTTTCCAGAAGCTTTTCCCGGTAGGCCTTTGCCAAGACCGCCGTTCCTTCCAGTCCGATCCATTTTGTCAGGATCAGATCCTGTCCTACCTTTGCCATGCTAAGGTCGTGCATGTCTTCCGCGCTGGTGATTCCAATGGCAGTCACGGTGATGACCGGAACTGAAACCGCAAAAGTGACGTTTGTGTCACCTCCTGCGATCTCCATTCCAACGGAGACACAGGCCTCAGTCAGCGCCGTCATAATTTCCTTTATGACTGCTTCCTCACATCCTTCCGGAAGCATGATCGATATTTGGGCAGATGCGGGTCTCGCACCGGCCGCTGCCAGATTATTGGCACATTTTTGTACCAAGGCAGCCGCTTCTTCCGCACCTGCCTTGCCCGCGACTGCAGCCTCCTGGGCACACCATGCGAGAATTTGCCCGCTGGAAGCCGCAAAAAAGGCGCAGTCCGACCCTATGGCTGCGCCTTTCGTATTTTCTAAAATCTTGCCCGTGAACGGATGGCTGATCCTATGATTCCCCGTATGAACTTGTTTCAACACGGAGCGCTTTAGAGCACTCTCCGGAAGCTTTCCAGTTCTCATGCCTTACCATCCCGTCATCAGGTATTACCCGATTCCTCTCTCTATTGTGCCTGCAATAGTCCGATCACGACTCTCACGTGCTCCAGATCATAGGTGCCAATTGCCGCCATGATCTCCTCATATTTATATGCGGAATCCGTCGCAACTCCAACTACGGCCCTTCTCGGTGACACCGTATACTTGCTGTTGTTGACAACCTCCCGGCTCACTTCCTTGCCATCCACCGTTACGATCTTCCATAGTCTGGCCTTGTACCCGATGTGCGCCGCTTCCGTTGACACGTAGCCAAGGGGCTTGGAGGCGTCCGCCGTGATCAAGTCGACTGTCGGTTCAATCTTCTCTAGCATCTCGCTCTCATAACGAACCTTGCGGTTCTCAGGGCGGACTTCCTTGCCGTAAATGTTGAACGTGATCTTTTTATCCTTAGTGATCCCTTCAATGTAGATGGGATATTCAAGGTTATTTACAAATCTAAAATCCTTTCCTGCGCCCTCTGCAATGGCTGCGTCCGCAGACAGGTCAACGTAGGTTACGCTCATGGAGTGCGGATTTCTCTCGATCACTTCCAGTTCAGAAAGGAGTACTGCGTTGTACAGCGTGCTGGACACCTGGCAAATGCCGCCGCCCATGCTGTCAACCACCTTGCCGTTCAGATAAGCTCCCGCCATGGCATAGCCGTTCGCCGCAGTAAAGGGCGAAACCGTATCCGTTGCCGAGAATACCTCTCCCGGATAAAGCAAGGTTCCATTGATCTTACTGCAACCATTCGCCACGTTTCCGCTTCGGTTCGCGTTGGAAGTCTTGTAACTCGTGGTAAAACTGCCAAGCAAGTCGCGTACTTCCGCCAGCTGCGCCGCCGTTCCGCGGGGATGTTCCTCCGCCACGTTCAGAGCGATGCGGCAATCCTTACCGTCCCACGAGTTTTCCATGTAATCATAGATCACGTCGATGGAGGATTCCACGTCCAGTTCATAACCAACCTGACCTACCGTGATCTGAAATTCGTCGCCAACCTTGGTAAGCGTTGCGTCAACTGGCTTTTGATCGTATTTTACGCACTCACTGACCAACAGCTCGTTGATAGCGTTTACGTCAAAATCCAGCTTGATATCATACACTTTATTCTCAAATTGAAGATCCTTGATCGTCTTATAACGCTGGATCACGTTACCTTCCGTGCCAAGGGCAGCCGCTTCCCGGACAAAATCCGAATTTGCCCAGGAAATGCCAAGAGCATCCGCTGTCACCGTGATCTCGTGGCCGCCGGCCGCAACCAGCGTCACCCTGCCGTTACCCATTTGGGCAACCTTTTCCCGGATCATGGCTTCTGCTTCCTCCTGCGTCATTCCCGCAAGAGAATCCTGCTCGGCATAAATGCCTTCAGGTATGGTAAGGGCTGACGCACGGGAAACGTTTCCCATGCATAACGTCATGACAACGCCGCAAAACAGGGCGCCCCACCTAAAAAACTTTTTCATTTCCTGCCTCTTACTTCCATTCCGCGACGAACGTCTTACAAGGCATCCGTCATACAAAAGACAAAATCAGCGGAACAACCATGGCGACCACAAGAATGATCACGATGACTGTCGCGATAGTCTTCCTCGTTTTTCTACTGTTGAAATTGATCATCTTTACTCCTTTGCCAAGGATCCGCAAACGATCCTTGCTCCTTTTTTCTTAAGTCCACGTATTTCTGAACAGATATTATAGCCGAATTCCTTAGATTTGACAAGCAAAACTTCCCAGAACCTTAGGCTTTCGTTACAGGATCCTTGGGCCGTCCCCGATCTCTACCACGTAGAAATCGGCAGCATAGCCAATCTTTTTATTGTATGCCTCGCCAACGCATTGAATAAAGGCATCCACGGACTCATCCTTCACGATGCTGACGCTGCAGCCACCAAAGCCTGCGCCCGTCATGCGGGAGCCAATGACGCCGGGAACCTTCCAGGCCTCCTCCGCAAGCGTATCAAGCTCAATGCCCGTCACCTCGTAGTCATCCCGCAGGGAAACGTGGGAAGCATTCATCAGTTCGCCAAATTCTGCCAGATTGCCTGCCTTCAACGCCGCAACGGCCTTTAGGGTCCTTTGATTCTCATATACGGCATGCTTCGCGCGCTTCCTGCGCACTTCATCCTGAATGGCATCCTTGTACTTCTCAAACTGCTCTTCGCTTAACTCTCCAAGGCTCTTGATCTGAACGACTTTTTGCAGCTCCGCCAGCGCCGTCTCGCACTCGCTTCTTCTCTCGTTATACTTGGAATCCCCGAGCCCGCGCTTTTTATTGCTGCAGGAGATCACGATCTTAGCCCCGTCCAGTTTGATGGGCGCGTATTCAAAGCTAAGATCTGCCGTGTCGAGGAAAATGGCATTGTCCTTCTTGCCCATGGCAATGGCGAATTGATCCATGATGCCGCAGTTCACCAGATTATATTTATTCTCCGAGAACTGGCCGATCAGCGCCAGATCCTGATTAGTCACGTCAAATCCAAACAGATCCCGCAGGATCGCACCCGTGAGCACTTCCACCGAAGCAGAGGAAGAAAGCCCGGAGCCATTGGGAATGTTGCCAAACAAGAGCAGGTCCAGGCCCGACTGCATCTTCATGCCCTTTTGCTCAAAGGCCCACATCACGCCCTTGGGATACGCCGTCCAGTTCTTGTCCCCGCCGGGAACGAACTCCCCTAAGGAAGATTCGATCACGCCCAGTTCCCCAAAATTCATGGAATAAAAGCGAAGTTTGTCGTCCTCCCTCTTTCTTGCGACTCCGTAAGTGCCAATGGTCAAAGCGCACGGAAAGACGTGACCGCCGTTATAATCCGTGTGCTCCCCTATCAAGTTTACGCGGCCGGGCGCAAAATATGCCTTTGCTCCCTCATCCGCTCCAAAAATTTCCTGAAACTTCTGCAATACCTGTTCCTTGATCAAACTCATCTCTCTGTTTCCCAACTTTCGTCAAATTTTATTTCAAGAATACAAATTCTTCCAACTCACAGATCGACCTTCCCGCGAAGAAGCTGCTCGTCCAAGCTCCCTTGGGAAGTCCCAGGTCTGCCTTGAAATACAGGGCGTGACGCCCAGTCACGTTCTTCACCCTCGCGCGATAGATTCCGTCCCCGGGTCCAATTTCCATAACGCCGATCTCTTTTCCGAGCTTCTTTTCGCCCTCAGTCGAATACTCGACGATCTCCGTTCCGTCTTCCGCAAACCGTCCGTCATCTGGCGTAAGCTTCGCCTCCGCGCAATCCTTTTCCTCCGTCTCGGTTCCGTCGATCAGGACGTGAAGCTTTCCCTTGCAGCCCGTGCCAACGACCTTGACCGCCAGTTCCATGGTCTTCGAGGAATCATCCTCTCCGAAATCAAAATACTTATATCCAATGACGCATCCGTCCTTGACCTGGGTGACCACGCGACGGAACACGTCCTTCTCCGTCACGAAGCAGTCCCCCTTCAGCACGCAGGCAATCTCCGCCTTCACGGGCTCATATGGCGAAAGCGATTCTTCAAAGCCCAGGGACGTCATTTCCACGGGCGGAATGGTGCCGTCCGGAAGAATCGTCACCTTTTCAACGCAGGCGCGCCTGGAGAACATCGTGTCATTTGTCATGCGATGATAAAAGACATACCACTGATCGCCGATCTTGCAAAGGGATCCATGGTTATTGCCGCCCGGATAATTCACGCCGTTGTCAATAATATAACCGCGATAAGTAAATGGTCCGGTGGGGGAATCGGAAGTGGCATAGTCCAGCCGGCAACCCTTTCTGGGCGAATAGATCAGATAATAGGTGTCCCCAATCTTTCTGGGAGAGCTAGCCTCATAAAAACGCTTGGGCGAAGGCACCTCCTGGCGGTCGTCGATCACGCTTTTCTTAAGGCTGCCGGGAATGACTTTATACATGCTCTCTCCGTCTAATTCATTCATGTTGGAGCCTTCAAACCCATAATATACGTATACCCTTCCGTCATCATCCACCAGAACGCCGGGGTCATTGTAAATGCCGTCATCTCCGGCATCCTCCGGCGCATACTCATAGGTGGAAAGGAAGTGGAACGGTCCCTCGGGACGGTCGCTCACGCTAACGCACCCCTTGGATCCCGCAATATAGGTATAGAGATAATACTTTCCATCCTTTGTCACCACGTCGGGCGCATACAATTCGTGGTCCGTATGCGGAACGCTGGAGAGATGATCCGTATCCGGCCTGGTCTGGAAAATATGTCCGTGACAAGTCCAATGATTCAGGTCATGAATGGATGCGCTCCAAGCCTTTAACTTATAATCACAGAATTTGTCGCATCCAAAGCGGTCATGGGATCCGTACAGGTACACCCTTTCTCCAAATACTCTCGGTTCTCCGTCTGGGATGTATTCCCAAAGCGGCAAAATTGGATTCGCCATGTCTTTTTCCTCCGTTAATCTTCTTTTTCCTCCAGTACCTCCCGAAGGGTACCGTCATAAATATTCTCGTCCGTCACGCCATCCCAGGTGCGAACCTTCACCGCCGCGTTAATTCGCGTCGTGATCGGATTTCCCTCCACGGAATTCATTCCGTTCAGTTTCTCCTGAAGATTCTCCTTCAGTTCCGTGATCTCTGCCTCCTCCGCCACGGAAGTCAATATGGCAAAAATGGAGCCCTTCACCCTGGCGACCACGCAGTTCTGCCCAACGGCGTTTACGATCACCTTTCCCATCTGGCGAAGAACCTGATTTGCAAACTGCTCCCCGTACGTGTCCACGATCCTGGCATGCTTCTCGTTTCGGAGCAGAATCACGCCGTAATTGCGCCCTCTGTCATGATACTGGATCGCATAATCGATCAGCGCATCCGCAAAAGCATGGGCGTCATTCAGTTCCGTCACCGGATCCTTCCTCAGGGAGCCAAGTCCGATCTGCAAATCAGCCAGTTTCATCTCCCTGTCCACAATAAAGCCAACCAGGCCGACGATCAGTCCCCTGTTATGAATGGGGAGCTTGGTGGCCAGTATGGTTCTCAGTCCGCCCTTTGCAATACACTGATGCGGCTTGTCACTAATGCGGACGCCTCTTTGAAGCACTAACAGGTCATCATTCATGGACGGCGTTTCGTTTACAAACCAGCGAAGCTCTTCATCCGTTTTCCCGAGAATGTCATCCATGGACTGAATGCCAAAATAATCCAAAAATGCCTGGCTGGCGCCAAGATACCTTCTCTCCGTATCCTTCCAGAAAAACTTTACGCTGGCATCCCAGAGCATGTTTTCGAAGATCAACCGTAGATAATTCTCCTGCGTGATCGCATTTTCAGGAGCAATCTTTTCATTTGCAAGGAATTGCCCGTCTCCATAGGGACTGCCTGCAAATTTTCCTCCGGCAAACCGTTCGTCCGTGTCACGGTTTTCCTTTCCCCGCACGTCAAAATAAGGCTTCACGCAGTAAAGGAATTCCTGTCCGTTCGTCCCGGGAATGAGCATCAGGGAAATCTCGCCCATCCGGTACGTGCCATCCTGCTGTTTGATTCTGAATACGTCGGATATGTATCCAAACATGGATTTTTCCACTCTCTCGCGAAGCGTGGAGAAATCCACAAAACTGCGATAACGGTTTTTCTCCGTCGGAAAAATGTTTTGATCGACAAAAAGTTCATTGTTTGCCTTCACGTTTTCCGTGGTCTGACGGGGTCCCTTCATGTTGGGCGAAGTGCCAAGGAGCGGCGTCAGCGTCTGATTCTTCAGATCGCCCAACAGGATCACGCGGAACAAAAGATTCAGCGTTCTAAGCTTGGAATCCAGCAAATCTCTCTTGTCTGCATTTGGATCAGCCGACACGTTATAGAGGGATGCCGTGAAGACACATCTGTCTTCATTTTGCGCCAAAACCTGCGCGCGCAGGCACATGTAATTGTCACCATTTGTATAATAAAACGTTTCCGGCTTTTCAGATCTCCTGATCTGTTCCAAAAACTCGCGATACCTTATCTGCAACGGGGAAGCCGTGTGGTAGATGCGTCTGTCGATCTCCTCCAGCGTTAGATTCGTGTTCTCCCCAAAAATCTGTTCCCGGTATGGCTTATTCATGAACAACGTTTTAAAACCGCTTTCACTCGCCTCCACGATCTCAAGCGGAACGTCCGTCGCCTTCACGCTGAACCCGGCAACTTCATAGAAATGGCGCCACTTGCGAAGTTCGATTGAAACATTCTTCTCCGCAAGATGCGCAAACATTTCATCGATCGGTTCCGGCTTGCCATAGTAATATCCCTGGATTTCCTCGCAGCCGATATCCTTTAAGTAATCCAATTGTTCCTTGGTCTCAACGCCCTCCGCAAGGGTTTTGATCCCCAGATCCTTTGCCATGATGATGGCGGAACGCATGATGTCCTTGGATTTATCCGTAAAGTTCGACAGGAAATTCATGTCGAGCTTCAACATGTCAAACTGATAGTCCTTGAGGACCGTCAAGGAAGAATATCCGCTTCCGAAATCATCCATCCAAATCTCATAACCTGCGGCACGGAAGCTGTCGATCACGCCCCGCATCAGTTCCTGATCGGATACGATCATGCTCTCCGTGATCTCTACGTGGATATAATCTCTGGGAACGTCATATTTCTTTACTGCATTCTCAACCACGGCAAGCATGTCACACGTTACGAAATCCAGTCGCGAGAAGTTTACGGAGACCGGAACGATGGGCTGATTGTTCAGCACTCGCTCATGCATGGTACGGCAGACCTCTTCCACCACAAAGGAATCCAGCTTATGGATCTGGCGGCTCTCCTCCAGCACGCTGATAAAGTCGCCAGGGAATACAAAACCAAACTGTGGATCCTGCCATCTCACCAGAGATTCCATGCCACAGAGCTGCTCCGTGATCGAACGGATCACGGGCTGATAATACACTTTGATCCAACCCTTCTCCAACGCTTCGTCAAAGGTTCTCGACAGATGCTCCGCCGTATTTCTCTTTTGCGCAAGCTCCTCCGTGTAAAGCGCCCAAGTCACGCCGGAATGATACTTGATGTAATCGCAGGCAATCTTCGCATACGACAGGGCTTTCTCAATGTCAAAATCCTTGTTGGGCACAAAGGGATAAACGCCCCATTTTCCCACAACGCCGAAACGATCTCCATATCTTTCGTTAAAATACTGTCCAAAACGCTCCAGTCTCCCAGTGTGACCTTCCATCTTGTCCACAATGCCGAAATGGTCATCAGAGAGCCTTGCCAAAAAGGCATCCTCAAATACGTGACCTAACGCATCCGCAACGGCCGTCAAGCAATCATCGCCTTCCGCAATGCCCTTGTTGACGTTGAGAAGCTTAAAATTGATCAGATTGAGATACGAGATTGCGTACTCTTCCGAAGTCTTGCCAGTCATTTCACGGTTGAAATCCATGGCGTATCCCTGGAATCTCATTTTTCCGTAAAGACCTGTGATCGGATCATAGTCCGCGCCGCCCGTATCATATTCCCGCGAGATCACGAAACCGTAAACGATCCGTCCTTCCACGGGATCATCCTTGAGAAGCCAATGTTCCTCCGCAAGATACACGTTACCCTTCTTGGTCGTGACGTGATAAAACAGGCGCCCCGCATTCTGGCCTTTCTCATAAATCTGCAGTTCCAGTTCCTTAAGCAGGCTCTTAAACTGCGCGGCACTTACCATGCCGTCAAAGCTGCCGCCCACAAATTCCATGAATTCCTCATAGGTTTCACATTCGTACAGGCTTACCATGTTCTGATTGGCATAAAGAAGCTCCCTGCCCCCCAGCGCGCGACAGACAAAGGCCGCCGCGGGCATCTCTTCCACAAATCTTTTACCAAATAAATTCTTATCCAGGTCATTTATCATATCGTCGTCCTCCCGTCAAGTCCGTTTGCGGGTTTCTGATACAGTTCGCTTACTTCTCCCCGTCTTTCAAACGCAGGGTTGTTTCAACTTCCAATAATCGGTATTCAAAATTCTGTCTGTTCTGCTGGCGGATGGTCTGCAGCTGCAATCCGCAGAAAAAGGAAAGCAATGCGGCAACCATGATGAAGCCACACGTGATCAGCGTCGGGAACCTGGGAACCAGTCCCGTCTCAACGTAGGTGATCAGGATCGGAACCATGCCGATCACCGCCACCAACGTAAGTATTGCGGCAAGCGCGCCAAAGAATGCCAGCGGCTTGTAATTCTTATAGAGTCTGACGATCATGTTGATCACCTTGATCCCGTCCGGCACCGTGTTCAGCTTCGAAACGCTTCCGTCCGGACGATCGCGGTATTCCACCACTACGTTCGCCATGGACATGTTCTTGTCCAAACAATGTATCGTCATTTCCGTCTCGATTTCAAAGCCCTTGGACAGAACAGGGAAGGATTTCACGAACAAATAGCTGAAAGCCCTGTATCCGGTCATAATGTCCTTTACGTCTGATTTGAATAAGGTGTTAATGCTCTTTCTCACAAAAGAATTCCCGAAATTATGGAATGGCCTCTTGTTCTCCGTATAATAGGTGGAGGAAAGCCTGTCCCCGATGACCATGTCCACGTTTTCCTCCAGGACGAGCTTCACCATCTCACGCCCATACTCCGCCGGATACGTATCGTCGCCGTCCACCATGACGTAAGCCTTCGCGTCAATCTCCCGGAACATCCTGCGGATGACGTTTCCCTTCCCTTGCAGGCGTTCCTTCCGAAGAGTGGCTCCGTGCTCCACCGCCTCGGTTGCAGTGTTGTCCGTCGAATTATTGTCATATACGTAGATAACCGCTTCCGGAAGCGCCGCCTTCCAGTCATCTATCACTTTTCCTATGGTTTTTCCCTCATTATAACAAGGAATCAACACCGCTATCTTGTCCATGGCTCCTCCTAATAAAATCGCTTCGCGATGATTGCTCCATTACGCTCGGCTCCTTTGGGCGATGAAAGCTTCGTCTCAAAAGGGTATAAATGTGCATTTTATGTTTATTATACCATGAACTTAATGTTTTTACTAGCCTTTAATCACCGCAAGCCATGGAAAAATCGCGTTTTTTCGGCAAAAAAGGAACCGCCCTAAAGCGGTTCCTTCGATTCACGTCATACATACGGGATTAAAGAATCATTTCTTTCTTGTCCAAGTCTGCCTGAACCTTCTTTAAATCCTCACGGATCGCCAGATGCTGAGGGCATGCCTTTTCACATTTGCCGCACTCCTTACAGTTCTTTGCCTGCTTGCCCTCGCGGCCCATGTTCTCCCACTGCCAATTGACAACGTTGTAATTCTGGTACATGTGATAGCGGTTCCAGCAGCTAAAATTTCCGGGAATGTCCACGCCGAAAGGACAGGGCATGCAATACCGGCAACCGGTACAGCCATTCTGGATTCTGCTGTTCATGATTTCCTTTACCTTCTCAATGGCCTGATATTCCTTCTCCTCCATGGGCTCAAAGTCCGTAAAGGTCTTCAGATTGTCTTCCACCTGATCCATGGTGGACATGCCGCTGAGCACGGTAAGGATGTTGGGCATGGTAGCCACGTAGCGCAGAGCGATGGAAGCAGCGGAAACGCCAGGTTTTACGGCATGGAACACGTCCATGATATCCTGCGAGAAGTTCGCCAGGGAACCACCCTTGATCGGCTCCATGATCGTCAGCGGAACGCCCTTCTCCTCCGCAAGCTTATAGCCCTTTATGCCAGCCTGCTCCTCCGTATCCATGTAATTCAGCTGGATCTGGCAGAAATCCCAATCCTTGTAATTGATGATCTCTTCAAATGCCGGATAATCATCATGGAAAGAGAAGCCCAGGAAACGGATTTTACCCTCTGCCTTTAATTCTTCCAGGCGCTCAGGGACACCAAGCCCAACCATTTTATCCCAACTGCCCTTGTTCATGGCATGCATCAGATAAAAATCGACATGATCAACCTGAAGCTTTTGCAATTGCTCATTGAAATACTTGTCCACGTCCTTCACGTCATTAATGAACCAGCAGGGAAGCTTTGTCGCAAGATAGAAAGAATCCCGGGGATACTTCTTCAAAACCTTTCCAACAAAAGTCTCGCTCTCGCCTCCGTGATAGGGATACGCGGTGTCTATGTAGTTTACGCCGGCGGCAATGGCCTTGTCCATCATCTGCTCAGCCAGCACCTGATCGATCTTTCCGTCAGGACCCATGGGAAATCTCATACATCCAAATCCCAAAAGGGAAACGTCAATTCCCAATTTCTCAAATCTTCTCTTCTCCATGAAATACCCCTTTCTTCTCAAACCAGTTTCCGCCCGTACGTGCGAAAACGTTTACCCAAAAAGATTACTAATCATATTTTATCATCTTTTTCGAAATTTGTCTCCCTTTCTTCTTAACTTTTTTGTTTTTTATTTCTCATTATTTGTCATTTTTGATCTTTCATCACGGTCATTTCCCTGGCCACGCCTTGCTCAGACTGCCGTTTCAGTTCCCATAAAATAATAAATCCCAAGGGGCCCTTAATGATTCCCGCCACGCCAAACAACCGGATGCCCACGTACAGACTGATGAGGATCCATATGGGGCGAACGCCGATCCTTTTCCCGATCAGCCGGGGCTCCATTGTTTCACGCAGCAAAATACACGTCACGTATAGCCCCACGCATGTCAAGGCCGCCACCGTCCTTCCACCCAGGAACTCCACCACTGCAAGCGGTATTAGGACAATCCCCGTGCCGATAAAAGGAAAGGCATCGAGGATCCCAGCCAAAAACCCCCAAAACACTCCCTGTGACGTTCCTGCCAGGCTAAGTCCAAGGGCACAAAGTCCGGCGATCATGCTCATGATGAAAAACTGCGCCTTGACGTAGACCGCGACGTAGCGGATAACGCCGCAGATAACGGATAGCAATAAATGACAATCCTCCCTGTCGAGAAGGCGGTTCATCATCTCGTCATAATCCTTCGCAAGCAAGATCACCGCAATCAAAAAAGTGGCAAGATATCCACCAAAAGCCGCTGCCTTCCCGGCATACCGGAGCACGCCGCCCATCATTCCCTTTTCCAGTTCTGCCGCATGGTGCCAAAGCTCCTGAGAGATTCGTTCCACCCATTCGCCTGCCCAGTCTGGCAATCCGCCTCTCCAACTTTCCGCGCGCACGGCCATGGCGGGCCACTCCTTCCAAAAATAGTGCCATAAAATACAAAATACAATCCCTGCCACGGCAAGAGCCGCCATAAGGAGGGCCACCGCTCCCACCTGGCGGTGGATGCGGAGCTTTTGCATTTTCTGCAAAAGGGAGCCAAAAATTGTCAGAAACAGCATCGCAGCCAAAATGGGAGAGACAAGGGGCGCCAGGTATTTTAAAAACAAAAATACTGCTCCCGTTTCAAGGAGCAGTATGCCCAAACCACTTTGCTTTATCTTTCCAAAAAACGTTTCCATCCCCAGCTCCTTTATCGTCTCGCTTCAGCGATCCCTAATGGCTAGTATGGACTATTTTTTGAATAATATTTGTTCCGGCCCGATTTCCCAGCGCATGCTTTTTTTCGTAACGGGATGCCTTAGCTCGAGATCCTTCGCGATCAGCGCCACGTTCTTTACGTTCCGCGCCTTGCTCGCAGCAAGGGATGTCTCATTTCCGTATTTCTGATCTCCCAATATTGGAAAGCCTGCATGGGAAAGTTGTGCCCTGATCTGGTGGAACCGGCCAGTTTCAATCTGAATTTCCAAAAGTGCCGTCTCCCCGTCAGAACCAAGAACGCGGTAATGCAATCTGGCTTCCTTCGCGCCAAGGCGCTCCCTGTCGCACTCACTGGCAACCCGTGCCACGTTCCCGTCCTTCCAAAGATAATCCTTCAGGTCCGCTTCTGCCGCCAATGGTTTGCCAAACGTGGTTGCAAGGTACGTCTTATTCAGAACGCCCGCTTGCAGCTGCTTGGTAAGATTGGCTGCCGCCCGCGGCGTCTTTGCAAAGGCCAAAAGTCCCTCCACTGGTTGGTCAAGTCTGTGGATCACGCCAAGATAAGGTGCTTTCTTTGACTTTGCCAAGTGGCGTTTCAGCTCACTTACCACGTCCGCCTGCCCCACGCCTGCGCTCTGGGTTGCCAGGCCCGCCGGCTTGTGAACTACCAGGATTTCTTCATCCTCATATACGATCTTAAGGCTCATAAGTTACCCCTGCGAAGTTCCGGATACAAAGTATAATACTTTTCTTTGTCCTCATACATTCTCTGGTCTGCGATCTTTAATGCCCTGCGAACGTTCCTTCCGTCCGCCTCATGACAAAAGCCTACGGAAAAACTAACTCCCTTATAGGCTCCCTCCTGATTTTTGATCCTCCCGGCCTGCCATTCCAACACCTGGGGCGTTGCATCCTCGATCAGGATCATGAATTCGTCTCCGCCGGCACGATAAATCTCGTTTCCCACAAAAACGTTCTGCAGCAGCATGGCCGCATTCTTCAACAGCAAGTCACCCGCAAGATGACCTTCCGTGTCATTCACGCGCTTCAGGCCGTTTAAGTCAGCGAAGACAATGCCGATGGGCTTGCCGCTTCCTTCCACTCCGCCGCTCAGCCGGTCCACGCGGTTGTTCATTTCGTTTCTGTTATACACGCCCGTCAGCATGTCCATGGTGCTTAAGATCCTAAGGCGGTCAAACATTTGATATCCAGAGATCTCCGAAGCCAGGAAAAACGTGGTCAATTCCAGCGTTTCCTTGATGTTACTCTTGCCATTTACTTCGAAATTAGTCGCCCAAATGTATCCCAAGAGCTCGCCCCTGGCCTTTAGCGGGAAAAGAACGATGCTATCCACGCCTGCCTTCATCAGTGAGGCATGCCAATTTGGATTTACTGCCCGGATGCGTTCCATGTCCTGCATATTCATTGCGATCAGGCTGTTGCCTCCGCCAATTAGCTCTGACCAGGAGTTGACCAGCTCAAAGTGCTCTTCATCCTCCCAGTGCTTCATGGGCCTTCTCTCTGCCGTTCCCGAATAAGCATCTGCCAGCACCTTGCACTTACGATTGTTAAAATCCACCTGAAGCAGGCAACAATGTCTGGCATTACAGATTTTGCGGATGTCATCCATCACTTCCTGGATGGTTTTGTCAAAATCCGTGGTTCCGCGCAGCTTAATACAAGTATTTAAAACGGCCGATGCGGTCTCGTATGACGTCTGTGTCATTTTTGACGCATTCGTCTCCCGGGAGATTTCTCGCGTATATGTGCAGTATCCTATGTTTTCATCGTCGGACGCAAGCGGCAACATAAAAAGATTAAACCAAAAATCATATTTTTCCGGATGGACGTAGCTGTGGATCGGATGCTTTAGAATCGCACACCGGTAACAAGAATCCTCAAAATTTGCGTCCTTCGGAAAGTATTTATGATATTCGCTGTTGGGAATAAACTTTTTCACGCTCGTCACCGGTACGGTACGGTCCAAGTTCTCCACGGAGTCAACGAACGCTTGATTTACCGCTACAATGCGGATTTTCCCGTAGGTATTTCCGTTCTTTTCCACGGAAATGACACAGGTCATTGATTTTATGCCATCAACAAATTTCTGAAAATCCACGTCGTTCCTCCTTTCCCGTGCAGATCCTTCCAAAACCGTCACGTTTTTGCGAGCGTTTAAATATTATAGCACCTTAGCATTTAAAAATCAAATATTTAGCAAATTCAACTCCCAGAAGGCCAGCGCGCTGGCTGCCGCCACGTTCAGGGAATCCACGCCGTGGTACATGGGAATCATCACGCGATAGTCGCACGCCTGCATCACGTCCTTGGGCAGACCGTCCCCTTCCGTACCAAGCACAATGGCAAGTTTCTCCGCTTCCTTCAGCCTTTTGTCACGCACGCTGACGCTATCCTTCGTCAGGGCCATTGCCACCGTTTGATAACCCAAGGTTCCCAACTTCGCAATAAAATCAGTGCCATTGCACTCATCACTTTTTGCGACGGTCCAGGGAATCTGGAACACCGTTCCCATGCTGACCCGCGCTGCCCTCCTGGTCAGAGGATTAACGCTGCCTTTCGTCAATACAACGCCGTCCATGCCAAGAGCCGCCGCAGACCGGATGATCGCACCCACGTTGGTGGGGTTGACCACGTCATAAAGCACCGCCAGCCGCCGCTTTCCCTCACAGAATTTTGAAAGCTCCGGCAAAGGCTTCCTTTGCATCACGGCCCAGAGCCCGCGCACCAGACTGTAACCCGTAAGCAGCGTTACCGTTTCATGGGGCGCAACGTAAACGGGAATGCTCTCCAGCTTTTCTTTGCCAAAGAGTTCCTCGATCTTTTCAAATACGAGGGTTCCCTCTTTTTCCACTCTTTGCGCTTCCACAAGAAGGGACAACGGTTCATAGCCTGCCTCCAGCGCCCTCAGGACCACGTTGGCGCTCTCAGCGATAAAAACTCCAAGCTCAGGCTCAAAATAATGGTACAGCTCAGCTTCGGAACTCCTGGCAAACACATCCAGTTCCGGGGCATTTACGTCTTTGATCTCAATCCAGTTCAAGCCATGACACCCCCGTCCTTGCGAAGTCCTTTGGGATAATGATTTTTCATCATGTTACCCGCAAGCTTGCCCCAACCCAGGGAAATGCCGTCAACGCAGATCAGGTACCATCCCTTTGTTCCTTCCGCCGGGAAGGTCTGCCCCGACAAATAGGCGACGGGAAGATAGTCTTTCGTGCTCATGCGCCACGCATTTTGCACGTCAGCGGTTCCCAGTGCGAGTGCAAGCGCGTGGGACGGTTCGAACCGGTCTTTTTTCACTTCCCCAAGATGCAATCCCGGTCGCAAGACCTTCAAACCCTTTAATCCAGGATACTCTTCCGGCACGAGATACAGATTGTCTCCAAAACGAAGGAATCCCGTCGGGACGCCCGCGCCAAAAATGCAGTCAGACGCGGAGCGCCGAAGCACGCTTCTTTCGAATTCCATCCACTCCCTGCAATCTTTTTCGCGAAGAAGCTTTGTACACCCTCCCAGCGGCTGCGGGCGGTAATTTTCCGGCACGTCCCCTTCCTTTTGAAGCACCGCAAGGAAATGTCCCTCACCCCGGATCTGGTGCGGGTACAGACGAAGCATTCCGTCAAACGGGATTTCTTTCCCCTCTCCCGCCTGAAAATGCAGGTTGGGAACCAAGGAAAACTCCGGATGTCTTGTAAGGAATCTGCCAATGCTCCCCTCATTTTCCCACTCCGCAAAGGTACAGGTTGAGTAAACCATTCTTCCTCCCGGCCGAAGCATTTTTGCCGCCTCGTCCAGAATGCCGTCCTGCCTTTCCCCGCAAAGTCTTACGTTCTCCTCGCTCCACTCCGTTAGGGCAATTTCATTTTTACGGAACATTCCCTCTCCGGAACACGGCGCATCCACAAGGATCTTGTCAAAATAAGCAGGAAATGCTTCCGCCAGTCTTTCCGGACTTTCATTTGTCACGCAAACTCCCGCAATCCCCATGCGTTCCACGTTCTCCGAGAGGATCCTTGCCCTGGCGGGATGAATCTCGTTGCTGACAAGGAGCCCCGTGCCGCGAAGAAGGGCGCCTATCTGCGTGCTCTTGCCTCCCGGCGCGGCACATAGATCCAATATCCGTTCTCCGGGCCGTACGTCCAAAAAGCCTGCCGGTGCCATGGCACTTGGCTCTTGCACGTAATACAGTCCGGCCTCATGATAGGGATGTTTCCCCGGGCTGGTCGTCCCGTCATAATAATATCCGCTTTGTGCCCACGGAACCTTCTCCATGTGAAAAAGAGCGGTCAGGCACTCTTTCATGCTCTCTCCGCTCTCCGTCTTTTTTAATGCATTCAGGCGCAGTGCCTGGTTCTTAGGCCTGTCGTAGCTTGCCAAGAACTCCGCGTAATCCGCGCCCAGCTGTTTTTGCATCCGTCCCAAAAATGCCTCAGGAAGCATTTCCTTCCCCCTTTTCCCACGTTTTCCGAATGCGATCCGGAACCGCGTAAGCTACAGAACCGTGTATCCCTTCGTCTTAAGGCACGCCTTGACCTCACCGGTGTCCAGGCAGTGGAACACCATGATGGGCTTCCCGGACTCACGGTTAAAGGAAAGGTACAGGTAGTCAACGCTGATGTTGCTCTGCTCCAGATCCTTTAACAAATGATTCAGGTTACCTACCTCGTCCGCAACCTCAACGCCGATCACGTCGGTCAGACGGCAAAGATAACCAGCTGCCGTAAGTGAATCAAATGCCTTCTGGGCATCGGACACCACCATGCGGATGATGCCGTACTCCGCACTGTCGTTAGTGACGGAACCCAAGATGTTAATGTCATTCTCCAAAAGGATGCCCGTGATCTTTTGCATGGTACCCTTCTTATTCTCTGCGTAGATCGATACTTGCTTCAACATGTAATTTCATTCCTTCCCTTACGTAATGATCCAATCCGTAAAATCTTCCCTGTGAACAGGGAATTTGCTTTATTATTCTATACGCTGGCCTGACAGAAGTCAATCCCTTAGATCTTGAAACGGTAACCCACGCCCCAAATGGTTTCGATGTACTGGGGTTTTGCGGAATCCTTTTCAATCTTTTCACGGATCTTCTTAATGTGCACGGTTACGGTTGCAATGTCGCCAACGGGACCCATGCCCCAGATTTCCTGGAACAGTTCTTCCTTCGTGAACACGTGATTGGGATTCTCCACAAGGAAGGTCAGAAGGTCGAACTCCTTCGTCGTGAAGATCTTCTCTTCCCCGTCCACGTATACGCGTCTGGCCGTCTTATCAATGCGAATGCCCTTGATCTCCACGATATCATTCTGCTGCTTCTGTATCGTTCCTACCAGCCTGTCATAACGCGCCAAATGTGCCTTCACGCGCGCAACCAGTTCACTTGGGCTGAACGGTTTCGTTATGTAGTCGTCCGCTCCAAGGCCCAGTCCGCGGATCTTATCAATGTCATCCTTTCTCGCAGACACCATAATGATTGGAATGTCCTTTTCCTTTCGGATTCTCTTGCAGACCTCGAATCCGTCCATGCCAGGCATCATCAAGTCAAGCACGACTAAATTAAAATCCTGCTCCAAAGCAGCCTTAAGCCCTTGGTCTCCGGTATTGCAAATATCCACCTGAAATTCTGAAAGCTCTAAGTAATCCTTTTCAAGCTCGGCAATTGCCTCCTCATCTTCCACAATTAAAATTCTGTTCATGTTCTCCTCCATTTACAATTCGATATACTTTCTAAGCACAAAATGCATGCAGGTTCCTTTTCCTTCTTCCGAGGTAGCCCATATGTAACCACCGTGATCTTCTATGATCTTCTTCACGATGGAAAGTCCGATGCCGCTGCCGCCTTGCGCGGAATTTCTGGAAGCATCCGTTCTGTAAAATCTCTCAAAAATCTTCGCGAGATCCTTGGGCGCGATTCCCTTTCCATTATCCTCGATCTCCACCTGGATGGAATCCTCCTGATCCAGGATCCGGATGTCAATGCATCCGCTAGGCTTGTCCATGTATTTTACGCTGTTTCCGATGATATTGTTGATTACTTTTTTCATCTGCTCCGCGTCAGCAATCACAACGGTAGAGGGATCTGCCAAGTTCGAGTAATTCAGCTTAATGTTCTTGGCATCCAGATCCAAACCGACCTCTTCCACGCAGTCTCCAAAATAATCCGCAATGTTGATCCGGTTGAAATTATACTGGATGCGATGATTGTCTATGTTGGAATAGGTCGTAAGTTCATTGATCAGCCTGTCCATGTCATTCGCCTTATTGTAAATGGTGCGAATGTACTTGTTCATCTTTTCCGGAGAATCCGCCACGCCGTCCATGATGCCCTCCACGTATCCTTTGATGGACGTGATGGGCGTCTTGAGGTCATGAGAAATGTTACTGATCAGCTCACGGTTTTGCTTTTCATTGTCCTCTTTTTCTTTGGCCAATTCCTTTAGCCTAAGTCTCATGTCCTCGTAATTGCGGTAAAGGTCTCCGATTTCTCCCGCCTCGGTAGTTTCCAGGGCGTAATCAAAACTTCCCTCTTTGATCCTTTGCATTGCAATGTTTAATTTCGCCACGGGATTGAATACGCCTTTTTGCATCCAATGCGTAAGCATCAGGCTGGTAACGATCAAATTCATTCCAATGGCTATGAACATATATGCCAAAAACTGTTTGGAGACCAGCGCATGCATCGTTGCCACGATAAACACGCTTCCCTGTTCACCGTCAGGGAACGCAAAATCCATTTGTTTTACGTAACGGTCTATGTCGAGGAAATAAAAACCGCTGTACTCGTCCATCCGCAGGTGTTGATATCTCGGCAGTCTCTCAAACAACCTGTCTGCCTGAGGATTCCCTGCGTAGAACAGCTCCGTTCCTTTTCTTATCATCAAATAGGCTGACCGTTCTGCCAGTTCGTCATTTCTTTTTTGTAAGTAATCCAAATCCCCAAGAACTTCCGGATTTTTCTCCGCCAATCGGGCAAACTCATTATAAGTCAGATCGATCTGCCCAATAAAATCCTTTATGTTCTCATTCATCAGAACGTAATCCAATTCTTTCGAGCCTTTTCCCGCCTGGGCATTCACCAGATACAGTGCAATTGCCAAGTAGGCCACTATTGTCATAATGAGTGGGACCAAAATGATGCTGACAAACGTGACGCGTATTCTTGTCTTAAATCTCATGCCTCTTAACCCGCCTCTCCTTTCCTTGTAAGCAAGTGATTTTGCTTCATTATAACATAAATTAATGGAAAAGCGACATAAAATATATAAACTCCTGAAAAATTCATAAATCAAGGAAAAACGGCGTTTGAAACCGTAACGTACGTTGACTCCCCTCCTTACAAATGATAGAATGAATGCATTGGTCATACAATAAAAATACCACGCATGAGGAAATCGTTTATGAAAGTCGAATGGAATGCAACGAACGTAAAATATTTAGGGCGCACCTTCTTGTCAAAGGATTGTCTTTACCTTTACCTTTCCGGCTCCGGCATAGAATTTGAGTATGAAGGAAACGGCCTTACGTTAACGCTTCTCGGTGGAGGTGCCGCAGAGCTTCCAAACAATGAACAAAACTATGCCCGCGTTGCCGTGTACGTGGACGACGTCCGTTCCTTTGACCTGCAGCTCTCCGCAAAGGAAACCAAACTCCGCGTTGCGGAAAGCCCCAAAAGAAAGAAATCCGTCATCCGCGTGATCAAGCTCTCCGAATGCGCCATGTCCCTGGCGGGAATCGCTCCCTTGGAAATCGCAGACGGTGAAACCGTAAGGGCCACGCCCGCCAAAGACAGGAAAATCGAGTTCATCGGCGATTCCATCACCTGTGGTTACGGGATCGATACCGAGGATCCCTTGATTCCTTTTAAGACTGCGACGGAGGACGTGACCAGGGCATATGCCTATAAGACGGCCCGCGCGCTAAACGCTGATTATTCCATGTTCTCCATCAGCGGCTATGGGATCATTTCCGGTTACACTGGCGATCCTACCGTAAAGATGACAAATCAGAGAATCCCTGATTACTATGAATCCATGGGCTTTACCTATGACGCCATGGCAGGTCAGCCTGCCCCTTCGGACGTACCCTGGGACTTTTCGCAATATCGTCCGGACGCCGTCGTGATCAATCTTGGCACGAATGACGACAGTTACTGTCAGGAATTTACGGACCGGCAGCAAGAGTACGCTGACTGCTACGCCGCATTCTTAAAGGTAGTCCGCAAGCACAATCCGGACGCCATGCTCATCTGTGTTCTTGGGCTCATGGGTGACCGGCTCTACCCTTGGATCTGCAAGGCCGTGAAAGCATATTCCGAGGAGACTGGCGATCAGCGGATCACTACGCTCCGTCTTCCCGAGCAGGATGCCTCCGTTGGTTACGTTTCCGACTATCATCCCCTGGAGTCCGCCCACGAAAAGGCGGCAAACGTATTGATCTCCGGGATGCGCGAAATCATGAATTGGTAATAAAATAGGACTGGCAAATCTGCCAGTCCATCTTTTTTCTTAACCGTGAAGTCCTCTCGCCTGACGATCCATGTCTTCCACGACAATGTCATAGATCTCGCCAAGACTTCTGGCATATTCCAAAAGCTTCCAGGGCTCGTTGGTGTGGAAGTGTACCTTGATCAGTTCGTCGTCGCCAACCGCCAAGAGGCAATCTCCCTGTAAATGCTCCGTGATATAATCCGTGATCTCATCCTCGTCCAATCCGGTTCCCTCGATCAAAAGCTGCGTATCATAACGAAATTCCAGCATTTCTTTTCCTCCTTTTGCAATCCTTCCTTACTCGATGATTCCCGCAACTCAGATTATATATGATTGCTTTCTTAACGTAAAGGAAAACCCGTTTTTTTATTGAAAAAGTTTTTCACTAAAAACCGTTTAACGGAATAACAAAACTACGTTTCCAATGCAAAGTTCGTCACCAGGTTCAAGCTTTTTTCTCTCATATGGCTGAAGACGGGTTTTGTTGCAAAACGTTCCGTTAGTGGAATTCTCGTCCTCCAAATAATAATCCTCCTGATCGCGCAGGATCCGGGCATGCATGCGTGATACGGAATCATCTGCCAGATAAAGGTCAACCTTTTCTTTATACTTGCCGATCAGGAGGTTTGTCGTTGATAGCTCCGACGCCTTTCTTCCGTCTGCAAAATACAGCCGGTGCGTCTGTTCCTTTTTCTCCGGCTTTTGCATCAAAAACGTCGTTCTGCCGTATCCCTCCTCGTACTCCGTTTCTTCTGCAACGGCATATCCGCTGATCAGTTGTTGCATGCTCTCTTGGTATTCCTCGCGCCGTTCCTTCTCCTTCGTCTTTTTCCCTTTCTTATTTTCAAATAATCCAAATAGTTTTCTGGGAGTTCCGGCATCCGGCGCATCGCTTAACTCCATTGCTTTCCATGCATCAGCCTGTTCCGTCTTACGAACCTGTATGGGTTCCTCCGCCCTAATCTCTTCAGATTTTATCTCTTCCCGCTTTTTCTCTTCCCTCTTTTTCTCCAAAACTTTCGCATCTCTAAAAATCTGTTCCTGAAGATAAGTTTCCCCATTTTTCTCATACTGCTCATACATCTTATAAACGCACTCCACCAATTCCTGGTCATCATAATCAACCTTTTCCACCAGGAAGGAAAGGAATCTTAAAAACGAACTCTCTTCCTCACAATAGGGCACGTACATAAAAGAAAATTCCGGACGTTCCAAATCCTGAAACACGTGCCTTGGATCCCAAATGACGTTCTCTTCCCTCAGCAGAAAGCGTTCCAATTCCCTTTGCAGCCGCCTAAAGCTGCCCATAAAATCCATAAGCCACTCCCTTGAAATGTTTCCCTTTTGATAGAACTGCACGAGGTTTTGTTTCGACGTAATGTCATAGTAAAGATAGGCCCCTCCATCCAAATAACGCAGACTGCAGGGAAGCAGTCCCTTGATCCCGCCCCTGCTCAAGATGCAATACTGATACTTCTTTTCCTCTGGTTTTCCGTCCAACAACAACCTTACGTAATTACTGTGCAAATTTCTGACGTACTCTGCATTCATTTCTTATCCTCCAACGCTATGCTTGTTCTTCTGCACGTTCTCAAAAAAGAGGCGGCATTCATTCGCAGGGCCGAGCCTGTGACTTCGGCCTTCCAGATCCGGTCTCCCAGGATCATTTTTCCTTTTTCGTTCAATCTGATCACGTTTCGTTCCCGGGAATACGTGATTCCTTCCCTCGCCCAGCCATAGTATTTCTCGGAAAAGTTATCACGCTGCCAGTCCCTCAGTTCACCTAAAAACCTCTCCGGATCATCAATGTTTACCTGGGAACCTTTTACCGTAAACATGCTTAGATCCTGTTCCATCAAGCACCGGTTATACCAGAACAACAAAAACCCCATGATGAAAACGATGCTTCCGATCACTATGGGCATTACCAGTGACGCCTCCACGGTGAAATATGCTTTTACGCCGCTCCTGCGTAAATCTCCTTGCCGCAGGCCCGCAAGCGTGTTTTCTTTGACGTTTCCCTTCATTCGTTTCACCTCGCTACGTTATTCCACAGATACAAAAAGCTCCCAGGCATCCCAGCCAGAGAAACGGCACGTACGGAAGTCTTGTATCCTTAGCTCCCTTTTTCAGCATCAGCAGCGCCGCTGCAAAGATTCCCATCAGCATCAAACTAAGCGCAAACGCGATCACAACCTTGTCCAGTAATAACAGCAGATTCACCTGCAGTAACACGATCCCGTCGCCGGCTCCCGCCCCGCCCCCTATGCCTGCCAGTGCAAGAATAATTCCGCCCGGGACTGCGCCTAGCATCAATCCTTCCCACGTTACGCCTTCATTTGCCAAAAACCAAACGGCTGCCAAAATTGCCGCTACGCTTCCCGCAAGGAGCAACCACGTGGGCAACTCTCTTTTCCTTGCATCCATCACGGCCAGTATGCCGAGATAGATCATGGTTCCCAACGCAATGATCATTTTCCCTTTTTCTCCCCACATCTTGAACAAGGTCTGTACTTCCTTGCGACCTCCCAGGTAACCGCACGGACCGTTCGTTTCAATCCGGGACAATCCCTTACGTAATGATAACAGTCTCCCTCCGGAGATACCCATATCCTCTCCGGCATGGTTCCCTTTGCGCATATGGTGCAGGCCCGGTAGCGACTGCCGTCTGCATTTCTCGCATTCGCCAAAGCAACCGTCCAAATCTCTTCCGGATTCAGCTTAATATGACTGCACTCCGCACTCCGGTGGTATACCTCTGCATTTTCCGCAAGATAGAATAAGGCATTGTCCGTCTCCTTGATTTCAAAACCCGTCCACAGGCGTCCGTAAAAATGATTCTCCATCCAAAAGCTTTGAAATCCCTGAACGGTCCACTTGGGCTCTGCCTGATAGCTTACGACAATCTCCACAAGATCATCTTGATTTAGTATGGAGCCCCCCCAATAATGCAAACCAGCCGCTCCGTTTGCAACCGGCGCTTCCCCCAAATACTCATTTCCCAGGGATTCCTCTACCTTTCCCCTCACGTATGCCTGCGAAAACGCCAGATTACCCACGGTCTCCCAAAGTCCTGACGCCTCTTGTTTTTCTTTTGCTCCGCCAATTCCCCGAAACTCCTCCAATGCCGTCCCGTAGAGACAGGTTTCCCTGCCGGCGTTCCAGAGCGCCATGGCCATCTTGCCGTGGAACCTCAGGATTTCCATGCTGCTTCCCAGCGTCAGGAAAAAAAGGAGAAACATAGGCAGTACCAACGAGGCTTCCACCGTCATGGATGCCTTCCAAAACTTTGAAAAGAAAGAGCGCGGTGACGTCCCCTCCGCGGAAGGAGATACTTTATGGCAAACTAGATCTTGATGGGTAAACAGACTCAGAATGAGTCTGACAGGGTTGTTTGTAAGATTCAAAGAAGGTGCTTGTTTATTTTTTCCTTTTCTATTATTTTGTATGGGATGTTTTTTCCACGGAGAGGACATCGCCGCGCTCCTCCTTTCCTTTAATATTTTTTCTCTTCCCAAAGTTCCTGCCTGTATCCGTACGCGCTTTCCAAGGCAATCCTGGTCTTGATCCCTACGCAACAGGCATCCATGCGAAAAGCCTTATTTCCAGCCGTTAGCCTCAAGTTCGCTTCCATCACGTCCATCGCGCGATAACTCATCTCATGCTTATCCCCCATGAGAAGCAGGATCCTTAAGTAATCCTGATAGGACAAGCCAGGCCTTTCTTCTGCCGTTCCCTGCAAATCCCAAATACCCTGCAAGGCGGAAGCCAGACCGTAATGCCAAGTGCCCGGACTCTTCATCAGCGGCACCTTTCCGCCATGGATTAATACGCGAAGGTCATACACGCTCTCCACGTATGCCCATCCCAAGAGGATCGACGTCTGGAACAGTCCTTGCAATTCCGGAACCCCAAGAAGCGTGCTCAATGCCAGGGCCACCAGATCAGCTTCTTCCCGCTTTGTCCCATCTGAATACAGATACGTTGCATTGGCCGCTTCGCGCAGGGCAAGCAAACGGAGCAGCGTGTCATTTAGATTGCTTGCGTCACTGGTTTTTCCGGCAATGACGTACTCTAATTCATAATCCAGCACGCAATCTTCCTTGGGATGATCATAACAGCCGAAGTAGGCTCGCAGGTATTCCACAAAAAGAATGTCTTCCGCAAATTCCTGCAGCGCGTCCTCCGTCTCCAAGGAAAGGTTCCCAAGGCTTACGTTGCCATTCTTTCGCCTTTGGCGCACTAGATTTGAGTTGATCATCGCTTTCGCCGAGACAGGCGCTTCCCCCATGACTTGCCAAAGGATTCCTATCCTCTTTTGATTCTCCACGCTCGCAGTGGGATTCTCAAAATCCAGCGTGACGCTTTCACCGTCCTTTCCCGTTACTTCCTTCCCCTGATAGGCGGCAATCTGCTCGTCCACCGCACGCTTTTGGGCTTCGACGTCCCAGGAATCCATGTGATAATTCCTAACCAGTTTCATCCATTCGATTGCTTCCCGCATCGCCTCCAATCCCAGATCATCCCGGATGGCCTCTGCCGCCTTTCTCCGGAACACCGCTCCGTCAAAATCCGTCATCAGGGAATACTCCGTGACGTTGGCATTTTCCAGACGCATTCTCAGAAAATCCTTGTACCTTGCATTTGCAAACTGTTCCAACTTATTATTCGCAGGTTTTTGCAGATTCAGATCCAGATACCACGCAAGTCTGCCCTCCAGATTTGTCCTGCTCGCATATTCCGTCCCATAAGACATATCTATGGCAAGCATGTTATAGCGCCGGAACAGTTCCCTGTGATATTCCGCCATCACGCTGTCCATGCAGGTGTCCGCAATGCAAACGGACTCCAACTGGAAGGCACCATATCTGCTTCCTTCGATCAAAGCAAGACACAGCGTCATCATGACCCCCAGCGTCAGCGCGAGGTAAACCGTGAGATATGCCGGCATTCTCCGAGTTTTCATCATATCTTTTCCGTTTGTTTTGTGATCTTGTTAAAGATCGAATTGACGATTTTCGTGATCTGTTCCTTAAAGATCAAAACCAATCCCACCAGCACCACGATTATGAGGATCACTTCCACCGTCCCCATTCCTTCTTCGTCTTTGATTAGGTCCTTCCAATTCTTTAACATATGTTTCCTCCCTTTACAGATTCATCGATTGTTTACGTGCCCATCATGGAAAAGGCCGGTATCATGATCATAAGCATCACCGTGGCAAGCAGCATGACCATTGGGATCAAAAGCTTGGTTTCCGCCTCTTCCCCAAGGCGCTTTCCACTCTGGATCCGGCCCTCCGCCGACAATAATGCTTCCTCCTCCAACCGGGAAAGCAGTGCATTTGAACCTTTTTTCAGGTTCTGGCAAAGAAGCGTGCTTAACCTTACGTATTCCCGCGGGCCAGCCCTTTTCCCAAAGTGCTCGTATGCCACCCGCTCAGACTGTCCCGCCTGCATCTCCCGGCAGGCATATGCCGCAAGCTCATTCGTCGCTGCCAGCTTTCCAAAGGCCGCGCGTATCGTCATTCCCGCCACAAGGTAGAGTGCCAGCCCGTGCACAAAGTCAGGATATCCCAGCGTAAGCAGTTCCCGCCTCTTTTTGACCTGATCCCCCAGATCCTTATCCATCAGAAAAAAGATGCCTGCGGCGGCTGCCGAACTCAAAGCCCAAAGCGTAAGAGGCAGGTTTTCTTCTCCCTGCGAGCCCCCCTTCAACGCCATGATCAGGGAAAGGCAACTGCCTGCCAGAAAGATTAGCAGTGACAATCCAATCTTCCCGCCATAATATTTTCGCAACAGTTCCTCCCTATTTTCCTCCGGGCACAGAATTTCGAGATTCTGCCGAAGCCTTTCGCCGCCTCGCAATCTCCTTCCTCCCCCAAAACGCGAAAATACTTTTTCACCAACGGGTGCGATCTTTCCCAAAAGTCCTTCTCTCGATAAGGCTATGGGCTTCGACTGCTTACCCAATCCGCTCATCTGATTCCAGATTCCCTGAAAGATCTTCTCGCCGCAAAAAACCGCAGCGAGATAGAGTGCAAGACAAATTGTCATAATGGCAATTCCCTCCACGTCCTCATAGAGCGGATCAAAATATCCCGGATAAGTACTTCCCACGTAGAACGCGATCCCAAAGGGCATGAGCCGCATCACGTTCTGTTCCATCTTCCTTCCTGCCAGCATGGTCTGGACCTCGCGCCGTGCCTCAAATCTTTGGCTGATCAAGTTTGCGCTGGTCTGGATCATCTCCGTGAGGCTCCCGCCTCCCCGTTTTGCGATGGAAAACATTTGCCCAAACTGCCAGATTTCCTCGCATCCGCTGCGCTCACCCAGATCCAGGAGAAGCTCCTCAAGCGACACGTTGATCACCAGACCCCTGCGCATTCCTTCCAATTCTTCATGGATCATGGAACCTTCCCCGTAAAGATTTCTCATGTCTTCCCTGCTCTCCATGAAGGCATTTTCCACGGCATATCCCGCCTGCAAGGAGGCGGACGTGGATAAAATGCATTCCTTAAACTGCTCAGTGAGTTCTTCCCGCCGCCTTTCCCCTTTAGTCCTTTTTACGTACCGTACCCATACGTATCCCAGGGGAGACAGCAAAACGGCAAACAAGAGGTTCCGGTAGAAAAACCATGCGAAAAACAGCGTGATCGCCATAGCCTCCGCGATAGTCACGATCCATTCCTTCCTGCTGAAATCATATTGGTGATAATCCAGCCGTTTTAAGCTTGTCTTCATGCGTGAGTGCTTCTTTTCGCACCAATTTCCCAAGAACCTTTCCATTTTCTTCCTGCCCACTTTCTTCAAAGGAAAACAGCGTTGCCAGTTTTACTTCCCCGTCCTGATATCCCAGCACTTCTGAAATCTCCAAAACCTTTCTGGTCTTGTCCCGGAGCCTTCCCAAGTGCACGATCAGGTCGATCCCTGACGCGATCTGCTGCCTGATGGCGGTGAGAGGCAGCTCCATTCCCATCAAAACCATGTTTTCCAGCCTCGACAGCATGTCCTTTGCACTGTTGGCGTGTCCCGTGGACATGCTGCCGTCATGCCCAGTATTCAGACATTGCAACATGTCAAGCGCCTCTGCGCCGCGGACCTCGCCGACAATGATCCGGTCTGGACGCATTCTCAGGGATGCACGGATCAGATCCCTGATCCCAATCTCCCGGCAGCCGGAAACGTTGGCATTTCTGGTCTCTAGCCTTACCAGATTGGTAACGCCCAATAGCTGCAGCTCCGCACTGTCCTCGATCGTCACGATCCTCTCATCCCTTTGAACGTAAGCCGACAGTGCGTTGAGAAAGGTCGTCTTGCCGCTTCCCGTTCCCCCGCTGACGAATATGTTGTAGTGCGCCCTGACCAGCTTCTCCAGAAACTCCGCCGCTTCATTTGAGATGGAGCCAAAGGCAAGAAGCTGCTCCATGGTGATGGGTTTCTTGGGAAATCTCCGGATAGTCACGATCGGCCCGTTGATCGCCACCGGATCCATCACGACGTTGACCCTGGCTCCATCCGGCAAACGTGCGTCCACGATGGGCGATGCATCGTTCACGACGCGGTTACACCCGGCAACTATTTTTTGGATAACGTCCGTCAGCCGTTCCTTGGAATCAAAGGCCAGCTCAAGCTCCGTAAGCTTCCCGCCCCGCTCCACAAAAATATGCTCCATGCCATTGATCATGATCTCCGTGATGCCGGGATCATCCACAAAAAACTGCAACACGTCGAGCCTTCTCATGGAATCAAACAATTCCTTTTTGAGTCGTAGCCTTTGCTCCACCGTCAAGCGACAAGTCTCCGGATTTTCTAATAATTCCTCATCGATGAGTTCTCCCACCTCCTCATCACCATAGTCCCTCCCGTAATCCATTTTTTCTCTTACGTGATCACGCATTTCCTGCTTGATCTTTTGTAAGTCAACCATTTGCGTCAGTTCCCTCCCCCTGTGTTTTTGGTTCATCATTCAATAATTCCTCAAGCTGTCCCGCAACGTATTCCGCCAGTTCTCCCCGGTCATAGCAATCCAAGTTTGCCGGCAAGTGCCGGATCTTCGGAATCTTGCGCCTTCGCGTCTTTTGGAGCACGTCTTCGTAGGAATACTGCTCCAGCATGTTCTCATACTGCGTCATCTTCCCGCTTGCAGCATGATCCTCCACAATGATGGTGTAAACCGTGCTGCAGATCCTCAGGATCTCAAACAAGCCCTGCATGCATTCACTCAGATCCATGACCACGAATTCATATTCCCCTAGCTCCTGAAGCCTTTTTAGGAACGTAAGCCATTCCTTCACCGTAATGCTAAGGAGATTTTGCCCTGATTTCATGGGCGGCACGTAGTCCAACGTACCAATCTTCCCCGTCATGCTTTGAAGCCGCAGGGCGAACTTGTCCTGCTCTGCGTTCAGAAAATACAATAGGTCCGCCAGGTCTCTGGTTTGCTCGCCGGGCAATAGTTCCTGATTGCCGGCAAAGTATTCAAAATTGAGATACAGCGTGCGGTACTTTTGCGAAAGAAGCTGCGACATGGTGATGGCAAAAGGGGTCTGCATGCATCTCCTAACTGGAGAGAAAAAACCGACAAACCGGGTATTTCCCTTTGTCTCCAGCTTCGGAAGGGCTTGCTCGCAGATTTCCAGATAAACCGCCAAAAGCTCCCGTATCACTTGATCTGCCTGTTGATACTTGTTGACGTAGCGCAGACTCTTATCCCGCACGATCCCGCTTTCATTCAGCACCACCATTCTCTTTGGCACGGCCGCCTTTAATTTCTCCTGCCATGCGGATTCCGCCACCACAAGAAGATCCATTCCTTTTTCCCGTGCAAGAAGCTTTTCCGCATCCGTATATACGTGGACGCTCCACGGGAGATTCTGCTGTTTTTGCATGTACTCCGCCATCAATTGCACGTATTCTTCTTCCCCGTCGCAAAGCGCCAGGACAACTTCATCTAATTGTTTCAATAAAAACCTCCCCAGAACATTAATACGCTTAAGAAAATGGGCCCCGCGAGGCAAATGCCTGCCCTTCGTTTTTCCTGAAGGTCGCTGAAATACAGATGGTACGCGCCACTGTCCGCCACGTCCTTCACGTAGGCAAGCAGATAGGCAAACCGCTCCCTCAGGTCAGCCCTTTTTATAAACCGGATCATGGAAAACAATGCCGCGAAAAGCAGCGAGAAAAAAAGAAAGAAAAGAATTTTGTCCGCCGGAAAGAATCCGCAGCAGACGCCATATAGCTTCACGTCCCCTCCCCCGATCGTGCCGATCCGGAAGAAGGGATACAACGCCAGCATCACAATGCCGCCCCAAAAAAGATACTCCGTCACGCCGGTTCCGCCTCCCGCAAGGCAAGCCTTCGTCAGGCCAAGTCCCAGCGTCAGCAAGATCAGCCAGTTGGGGATCCTGCAGAACCGGTAATCGTAATAACAGGCGATGCAAAGAAAAATGCAAAGCATCAGATCAAAAAGAAAGTCACCCGTCAATAACGTCACTCCCATTCACGTATTTCATTTCATTTACTCGTTTGAAAACCGGAACGAACCGTTCCATTTGAAAGGATCAAGAATGTTTGTAAGTCGGATTATAAATGCACAAAAACAAAATTTCAAGAGGGTTTGGGAAAGTTTTTTGATTTTGTTACTTTTTTACAGAAGCTGATAAAATCCAAGGGCATAAAGTCCCAGAAAGCCTGGAATTCCTAGCGTTGCGGTTGTCAAAAAGGTCACGGCATTGATGCCGACGTCCACGCTTTGCCCCCATCTTGCCAGGAACAGATTCATCACGCAGATCCCAACGCTGCCCAGCAATCCCCTCATCAAGAAACAAAGAAGATTTTCCATTTCTCCCCTCACCGCGATGGCGATCAACAGGATCAATCCGCCAAGGGCGATCAGGATCATGATGCAAATCCGTTCCATTTTCCCACCTGCCTGACCAAGATCATTTTCTAAAACATGATTATGCCTGTGCTTTGGGAAAAAGAACGGGAATACTTTTTTAACCTAACGTATATACTGATTATGCAACCCATTCCATTCTGAGAGGACGCAGCCGTGATCCTGTATAAGCAAAACTATGACCCCGTGACGTTATCGCTGGATCTTGAGGGGGCCAGTCTAAAAAAAGACCTTGAAAAAACCCGAATCGCCTTGGACGTGGCATACTCGGGTTTTAACAATTGTACGGATTTTGATTTGATCGACAGTTATGTCTACGAGATCAGCGCCCTGCAACGACGCTATCATTACTTAACTTCCCTGTTGGAGGAAGCGCGACCCGTCGCTTCACCAAAAAAGCGGCGATTTATTCTGCCTCCGTCACTTTTCCAACGAAAACGATCTCATCATTAACGCTGTCATAGATCATAAATGCGAAGGGTCTGTCCAAATAAACTTCTTTCCTTTCTGGCTCTTCCATGGCTATGTCGTTTGCTCTCATCATGACCGCCGTCACCGCTGCGGCCTTCGTGCCGTTCTCATCCAGTTCAATCTTACATTTCTGGATAATTCTTGAAATATGCAACTCTTCACCTTCAATGATCTTATCAAACTCTGCTTGATCAGAGTCAAACGGTACCGTAATTCCCTCGGATATCAACAGGTTTTGCAGATTATCGGCAGTTGTGGAAAAATTCAGCTTTGGCATCAGGGCAGTCACTACGTAATCCGTCGTTCTGGAATTCAGAAGACTCTCCAAATCCAGATTCAAGACGCTAAACTCGCCTTCTTCCTTGGGGAGGATCCCAATGAACTGGAATCCATTGTAGTAAGCCTTGCTAAAAGCAATCGCCTGATCGTTCTCATAATAAGCGTTGCCCTTTCCAATCAGCATCTCCTGCGTAGTTTCCTTGCCGGAAAAGTCCTTAAACGAATGCTCCCTCAGAGACCACTTCTCCGCCCAGGGAGATTCAAAATAAAGGGAATTGATCAAAATCGCCATAAGTTCGGGATCAATGTCTCTCTCCGTAATGATGCTCGGGATCAGACCATGCGTTTTTTCGTTACACCAATCATTGATGGCGTCTACGGTTTGGGCAGGATTATTCGTAAAGTCCGCCGGTGCAGCCTTTGCACGGAAAAGCTTCTCAACGTTGTTGCGGTAATTCTCCTGAAGCCGTTTCTTGTCGTTGACCCATAAAGAGTTCGCGATCTCATAGCGGAACGTGTATTTAGTGCCGCCGATCCTGGTTACTTTCATTATCATCCCCGTCTCTTCATCCGCTATTATCTCTTCGGGTTCATCCTCCACCGTCAGACTTTCCGCAAACTTCATGTACTCGTCCACGTAGCTTGAATAATCTTCTCTTCCAAAATACTGCGCCAATTCCCTTGCCGTCTCACCGCTCGCACCTTCTGCCGCAAGACCCAGTGCCAGATTCAGGGACATGGGACTGACAAGCGTGTTTCCCTGTGTTTTTAGATAAGCCCAATCTGCAAAATACGCTGCTCTCTCATATGCGGTCTTTAACTGCATGGGATCCATGTTTTCCGTTTTCCGTGCCACGTGTTCCACCGTTCCCTCTGAGGCGGATTCCACGTCTTTTTCCGATGCATCTTCAGCAGCCTCTTCCTTAGATGCCTCTTCCTTCCCAACTTCCTCTGCGCTTTCCTTGCCGTCCACAGTACTTTCCAGTACGCTTTCCTCCGTCGGAGCGCCTGCGCTTCCGCAGCCTGCCAGCATGGCCCCTGCGCATGCCAGTGCTAATATCTTCCAGATCATTTTCTTCTTCATGTTTTTACCTCCGAATTAGCAAAAATGACTTTTCAATCAATAAGACGACATATTTTCAAAAAAGTTCTTCAGAACAGAAAAAATACAAATAAAACCGGCAGAAGAATTTCTTCCCCTGCCGATCCACGTTTCCGTTTTTTCCAAATCCATTCACGCTAAGGCGGCCACGGATCAGAAGATAAATACAAGCGCCGCGTAAGGAGGCAGATCAACCTCGATGGACTGCTCCTGATAATGCCAGGGAACGCTCTCTGCCATGATCTCCGCAGGCACCTCGTTGCCAAAGCCGCCAAACCGCTCCTCATCGCTGTTGAGCAAAAGCTTGTACTTCTTGACCGCAGGTACCGGAACGCGATATTTCTCGCGCTTCATGGGCGTCATGTTCAGCACGAACAGGAGACTGTTCTTTCCGGTAGATGACTTTCTGACAAAGGAATACACGCTGTTATCCTTGTCGTCGGCGTTCATCCATTCGAATCCGTCCCAGCTGCTGTCAAACTCATACAGCGCAGGATATTTGCGGTATGCCTTAAGGAGTTCCTTCACGTAATCCTTGAGGCCCCGATTATTCTTTTCCTGCAAAAGGAACCAGTCCAGCTCCCTCGCCTCGCTCCACTCCCGCTCCTGACCAAAATCCTGGCCCATAAACAAGAGCTTCTTGCCGCAATGTCCGAACATGTAGGTATAGCCCGTGCGCAGGTTCGCGTACTTATCGATGGCATACCCCGGCATCTTGTTCACCATGGAACACTTTAGGTGCACCACTTCGTCGTGCGACAGGGGCAGGATGTATTTCTCACTGCTGTTGTAAGTCATTGCAAAGGTCAGTGCGTAATGATTTCCCTTGCGGTATAAGGGATCCAGCTTCATGTATTCACAGAAGTCGTGCATCCATCCCATGTTCCACTTCAGGGAGAAGCCTAAGCTGTCCGTACCGATGGGTCCCGTCACCTTCGGCCACGCCGTGGATTCCTCGGCGATGGTAAGGAACCCGGGATACGTTCCGCGCACAACGGAATTCATGTGGCGGAAGAATTCAATGGCATCCAGATTCTCATTGCCGCCAAATTCATTCGGCAACCATTGTCCTTCCTTCTTGCCGTAATCCAAATAAAGCATGGAAGCCACGGCATCCACGCGAATGCCGTCCACGTGGAATTCCCGAAGCCAAAACAGGACGTTGGCGATCAGGAAATTCTTGACTTCCGATTTTGCATAGTTAAAAATCTTCGTGCCCCAATCGGGATGCTCACCCCTTCGGGGATCCGGATGCTCGTAAATGCAGGTTCCGTCAAACTGGCCAAGGCCATGGGCATCCGTCGCAAAATGTGCGGGTACCCAGTCAAGAATCACGCCAACGCCGATCTTGTGAAGCTCATTCACCAGATACATAAAGTCCTTGGGCGTGCCATAGCGCGACGTGGGCGCATAATAACCCGTCACCTGATATCCCCAGGAACCGTCAAAGGGATGCTCCGCGATCCCCATCAGCTCCACGTGGGTATATTTCATTTCTTTCAAATATTCCACCAGGCGATCCGCAAATTGCCTGTAGTTGTAAAATCCATCCTCCGTGCCGTCAGGGTGCTTCATAAACGAACCTATGTGACACTCATAGATGGCGATGGGGCGCTTGTTGTAATCCTCCGCATCCCGCTTCTCCATCCACTTCTGATCCTTCCAGGCAAAGCCCTCAAGGTTCGTGACGATGGACGCCGTCTCAGGGCGTTTTTGCGCGTAATTCGCATAGGGATCTGCCTTGTACAGCTTTCTTCCGTCCTGCGCGGTAATCAGGAATTTGTAGATTCCGCCTTCTCCAACGCCTGGAATAAACAATCCCCAGATGCCAACCTCTCCGAGCTTCGTCATCGGATGGGCAGTCTCGTTCCATCCGCTCCAGGAACCGATCACGTGAACGGCTTCGGCATTGGGTGCCCACGTTGCAAAGAAGGTTCCCTTCACGCCATTTTCCTCAGAGAGATGCGCGCCTAACTTTGTATAAATCTCATAATGCGTTCCCTGGCCAAACAGGTATTGGTCCGTCTTCGAAATAAACACCTTCGCGTTAGAACCTGCCATGTGAAAACCTCCTGCTTTTCCATGCTTTCCTTAGGCGAAAGACTAAATGAAATCCTTCTCCGTAATGACGATCATGTCTTCATCGTCATATCTTCTGCCCAAAATAATGTCAAAGAAATGTCCAAAGGTCTTTCTGGATGCGCTGTGGATTGCGTCATCCATGATTTCCTTTACGTCTGCCGTGGTTACGGCATGACTGGCCGTCTGCATTTCGTCAATCTTGGTGTGCAACGCCAACATTCCCAAATTATCAATGGAATATTCCTGCTCGAGAGCATACTGACGGGCAAAAAGCGCAAGCGCGTCATTGCTCATGGGCTGTATGTCGATCCGCGCGTTAAACAAAGGCTTCAGCTCCTCACGTGCCTTGAGGAACTTGTTCATATTCTTTTTCGTGTCCAGAAGGACAACAATGATGCCAAAGTTTTCACGCTGCAAATTCCTGTGAAGGTCTGCCGCCGTCTGATCCGAAACGTCGGATGCCTTTTCCACGATCAGCGCGCCATTCTTCAGATCATCAAGAAGCTGTGCAATGTCTTTATTATTCAGCGCCTTACCGGGAATCTTCGCCACCTTTCCCGAGAAATTGCTGTCACTGAGCTTTACCTCATAGATCATCTTCTTGGCAAGATCCAAGGCGTTTGAGCCCGGATCACCCGTGATGATCACGTTGCCGGTATATGCCGCCATGCTGACGTTATCAATGGCTCTTGCAAGCTGTGCGCGATCAGAATCATCGTTGAGCAAGGATTCGTACAGCTCCTCTTCCTCCTTGGTCAAGGCACGCGCTTTTTCTCCCTCAAGCTGTTGCTCTGCAGCCTCCGGATTCTCTTCCTCCGCAGGAAGATTATCAAAGCTGATCGCGCCCTCAGGTGCTTTTTCTTCCTCGGAATCTTTCGCCGCTTCAGCATCCTCAATGCCGTCCTCGCTCCAGGAGAAATCATCCTCCATCACTTCATCCGGCAGAGCTTCCCGCATTCTTTCAAATGCAGATTTCACGGGCGCCGCTGCAATTTCTTCCTCTGCAGCTTCTTCCGCGCTGAATTTTTCCGCAAAACTTTCTTCCCGTACGGGTTCCTCCTCATAAGACTCGGAAGGGATCACTCCCTCCATGTCCCAGTCAGATTCAAACTCCATCAGGTTTTGAGACTCGTTTGCCGCTTCTTCCGCAGTCCCGGCATTCTCCGCAACTTCTGTTTTTTCAGCGTCTTCATCTGCTTCCACGGTTTCCGTTGCTTCTACGGTTTCCGTTGCTTCTACGGTCTCGGCTGCCTCCACGGTCTCGGCTACTTCAACGGTCTCGGCTGCCTCCACGGCCTCGGCTACTTCCACGGCCTCGGCTGCCTCCACGGCCTCGGCTACTTCCACGGCCTCGGTTGCTTCCATGGTCTCGACTGCTT